>NZ_QYUN01000002.1:3000000-3600000 GCF_003590875.1 Noviherbaspirillum cavernae | reverse complement strand
GTATCCAGCCGGCATCGCTCAGGCTGCGAAAACGTTCGATCGACAGAAAGCCGTCGATCGTCTCCAGCCGCGGGCGCAATGCGGCGGCAAGGTCGAGATAGCGCTGATAGCCGCTTTCCGAAGGCAAGACTTCAAAGATGACCGCGAACATCGCATCCTCCATCGACAGTTGATCATGGCGGCCATGATACGATCGTCATCCGTTCGATATTTCATCGCGAGGTGAATCATGGAATCCGCAACCGGCATTGCCACGGTCGCTGCGCTGCTCGGTGATCCGGCGCGCGCCGCCATGCTGTGGCTGCTGATCGACGGCCGCGCGCGGCCGGCGGGGGAACTGGCGTTTGCGGCCAATGTTTCCGCGCAATCGGCCAGCGGCCATCTCTCCAAACTTGTCCACGCACAACTGTTGCAGGTGGAAACGCAGGGCCGGCATCGCTATTACCGGCTTGCCGATCACACGGTCGCGCTGGCGCTGGAGTCGCTGGCGGCGATCAGCCCGCGCCCCGCCGTGCGCGCGCTGCTTGCGTCGAAAGGAACGCCGCCGGCCATGCGCTTTGCGCGTACCTGCTACGACCATCTGGCCGGCGAGCTGGCGGTCACGCTGCTGCTGAAGATGGAGAACAAGGGATGGCTGCGGCGCGCGGACAAGAGTTTTGCGCTATCGCCGCGCGGCGAAAAGGCGTTTGAGGATCTCGGCATCGACCTCGATGCGCTGCGCGGCAGCAAGCGGCAGTTCGCCTGCGGCTGCCTCGATTGGAGCGAGCGCCAGTTCCATCTCGGCGGCGCGCTCGGCGCGGCCCTGCTGCAGCAATTGCTGCAGCGCCGCTGGCTGATGCGGGTGCAAAAGACGCGCGTGCTGCAGCTGTCACCGCAGGGCAGGGAAGGCCTGCAGCAAGCCTTCGATCTGCGCCTCTAGATCGGTGCACCCTGCGGCATCCGCGCCTTCAGGAGCCCGCCTTGTCAGTCCGCGCCCAGCGGCACGTCGCCGGCCGCCGCCGAGCGGCTGCCTTCCCTCGGCAGATTGCTTGCGCCGCGATAGGCGAACACCACCGAGGTCTTCACCGCATCGCTGTCGTTGGTGCCGGCCGAATGGAACAGGCCGCTGTGGAAGAACAGCACGTCGCCCTGTTGCAGTTCCAGCGTGATGCCCTGCCTGAACAAGGCCTGGTTTTCCTCCACGTCGGGGCGCAGGAAGTCGAGCTCGTCGAGCTGCGAGCGCTGGATGTCGAGCCGGTGCGAGCCCGGAATGACTTGCAGCGCGCCATTGCCTTCGGTTTCCGTGCCGAGCGCGAGCCACACGGTCACCAGGTCGTTCCGCGCGAACGACCAGTAGCGGATGTCGCGATGCCAGCCGGTCGCCGTGCCGAAGTGCGGATGCTTGGTCATCACGCAGTTGTGGTGCGCGAGCGCGAGACAGGCGCGTTCGCCGAAAATCTGTTCCATGTGCGTGACGATGCGCCGGTCCCCGGCCCAGGCGCGGAAGCATTCGTGGCGGTGCCAGGCGTCGCGCAGTCGGCGCGCGGTCCTGCCGCCCGGCGCATCCAGCGAACTCGGCGCGCCGGGATAGCCGACCTCGGCCTCGTATTCGAGCGGCGGCACCGCCTGCTGCAGATGTTCCGCCGTGACCGCCGACATCTGCGCGCAGGCGGCGGGCGTCGCCATGTTCCTGAAGATCAGATAGCCGTCGTGTTTGAACTGTGTAAGTTGTGTGTCAGTTAATGCTGTTTCCATGTCGATGAATCCTTTGCCGTGCATACGTTAACGCATTCGCGATGGTTCTGCCCGGTTCTGCGGGGAGCATGGCCTGATCAGGCTGCAATGATCGATTGCATGCGGCGCTCATCGCGCCTGGTCGGCCTCATGGAACACGGCGAGCCAGATCGTGTCGCCGGCGTCGCTCGTCCACTCCACCCGGTGCCGTTCGCCGGCGCGGATGTGGACGTGCATGCCTTCGGTCAGGTGGAGCAGGCGGTCGCCCGATTCGAAACGCAAGCCGGCCTCGCCCTTGACCAGCAATACCCATTCGTCGCTGTCCTGTTCGTACCAGAAACCGGGCGGCGAAGCGTGCCCGCGCGAGACGATGCGCTCGATCCGCAGCTGTCTGCCGCTGACCAGCGTATCGGTCAATTCGTCGGGCAGCGTGGCTGGAATGTGTTGAAACAGGTTTCCCGTATCCATGTCTGTCGATGTTGAATTTGTTGTCATGTTGTTAAATGTGAGCAATTGTGATTCGAAATGTAACAACGGCGCGTAATGCCCGCTGCAATCAGGTTATTCTCGTGCAATAAAGCTGCCAGGCAAAGGAGGATGCACCTTGACCGACACGCTGAACCGATGGTTCCCGAATGCAGGCCTCAATCCGCCCGGACACCCCCATCCCTGGTCCGCGGAATTGTTGCTGACGCATCTGCTGTCCGACGCAATTATCGGACTGGCTTTTTTTGCGATTGCCGCCTCGGTGCTCTATCTGATTCGTCACAGGAAGGACCTGCAGTTCAATGGAATGTTTCTGGCGTTCGCGGTGTTTTATGTCATCTGCGGCGTCATGCATTTCGTGGAGATCGGGACAGAGTGGCATCCTGCCGGCTGGTCTGGCGCGATCATCAAGGCAGTCGCCGCGGTGATGGCGGTTGCGGCGGCGGCCGTGCTGTGGCCGCTGATCCCGGTCATGCTGCAATTGCCGAGCAGGAAAAGCATGCACGAAGTGATCGCCCAGCTCGAAGGGGAAATCGTCGAGCGCAGGAGCGCGGAAGAGGCGCTGCGGCAATCGCAGGCGATTCTGCGCGAGCTCGCCGCCTACCAGGAAAAAATCCGCGAAGACGAGCGCAAGCGCATCGCACGCGAAATCCACGACGACCTCGGGCAGAACCTGCTGGCGCTGCGGCTCGATGTCTCGATCCTGCATGCGCGCACCAGCGAGCGGCATCCCAATCTCAACGAAAAGATCGGCGCGGCGCTCGGTCACATCGATACCACGATGAAATCGGTGCGCGCCATCATCAACAACCTGCGGCCGGCCGTGCTCGACCTCGGCCTGCATGCCGCCATCGAATGGCAGGTCAATGAATTCAGGCGTCTGAGCAGCATCGAATGCGAGCTGACGATGGACCATCACGGCGCGACGCTCGACGACATGCAGGCCACTGCGATCTTCCGCGTGCTGCAGGAATCGCTCACCAATATTCGCCGTCATGCATGCGCGACCAGCGTCAGCATCGACATGCGGACCGACGGCCGACAGCTGTGGATGGTGATTACCGACAACGGCGTCGGCATGTACCCCAACGACCGCCGCAAGGCGCACCGGTTCGGACTGGTGGGCATGGCCGAGCGCATCGGCATGCTGGGCGGCGAATTGCGCATCGACAGCGCGCCGGGCGAGGGCACCGTGCTGCACCTGTCCATACCGATGCGCGCGCATGGGGTGCCGGATGTTGCGACCGGCATGGGAGGGGATGCCGTCATTGCGCCATTGCCGGCGCGGCAAACCTGAGAGCAGGCTGAACTCCCTGGCGGAGTTGCCATGAGGAACAGGATTGCGTTACGCTCGACCAACTTCCGGTTATCGCATTCCACCCAACGGACCACCTCATGATTCTCGAACTCGCCGACATTCGCATCCAGCCTGGCAAGCAGGCGGAATTTGACGCCGCCATCCAGCGCGGTCTGGACCGGGTCATTTCCCGCGCCACGGGTTTTCGTGGCTATAAAGTCAACAAAGGCGTCGAATCGCCGGAGCGTTACCTGCTGACGATCTTCTGGGAAACGCTGGAAAACCACACTGTCGATTTCCGCCAGTCGCCCGCTTTCCAGGAGTGGCGCGCCATGGTCGGCCCCTACTTCGCCGTGCCGCCGACGGTCGAGCACTTCACGCTGCTGACCAAATCGCGCTGATCGCGCGCATGCCCGCCGGCGGCTAAAGTCGGCGGCACATGCGGTCGTAAATACCCATCATGGCCGCGCATTTTGCGTGTGGTGTCGAATTGACAACATTTGATGCGCCCGGCCCGTGCCGGCAGTGGCCTTTTTTGAACAGAGATTGAACCAGCATGTCCTTTTCCCTTGACGCCCTCGCACTGCCGTTTCTCCTGCTGCTGGCAGTCAACGCGGCCGGCATTCTGCTCTATGCGGCCAGCGTCAGGCTCAAGGCGCGCCGCGAGCAGCGCCATGTCGCCGATGTCGCGGCCGCCATCATCGATTACTTCAAGCGCAGCGGCGTCAACGTCGCCACGTCCTGCACGCGCCTGCCGGGCAAGAGCCAATACACCGCCTTCATCGAATCCGAGCCGATGAAGCGTTTCCGCCTGTCGCACATCATCGAGATGACTCTGAAGGAACACGTGCGCAAGGCCTGCGGGCAGGAGCTGGGCAAGGTCTACTGGCGCTTCCCGATCAAGGAGGTGAAGGAAATCAAGGACACCGCCGCAGCCGGAGAAGCCGCCGCGCAGGACGCGCCCGCCCCCGAAGCGGTCGCAGGCGGGAAAGCGCCGGTATCGGTCGCGGCAGGTACCGACGAATACATCAACGAAGGTCTGGAGAACTACAAGTACATCCCCAAGGTGGAAGCCACCGAGCTGTCATGGGAACACTTCGAGCAGGCGTCCGGCAACACCGACGGCCCGCAGCTGAATGCCTGACAGACCGACAATGCTTCAACGCAAGTCTGTGCCGGGCCGCGATCGCGCCTGGCATGACCGGCGGGAACCAGTTGCGCATAAAACCGGACTAACCTGACGCCCAGACGGCGGCTGTTACCCGCGCCGGGCTGCCATCGTTCATTCGCCGGTCCGGGTCGAATCAGCAAGATCACTCGCAGTGGCCGGCGCAACGGAGAAAACCAATGCGCGTCAGACACGCCGGACCCACTCGCACCGCCACCACGCGGCATCGCTTGCCGCAAATCAATTTCCCCTTTTCACAGCGCGATCCGCACGCGCCGCAACGTTACCGCACCTACGGGGCCGATCCCAACCTGCAATTGATCAAGACGCTCGGCTGGTTCAGCATCGGCCTCGGCGTATTGCAGCTGCTCGCGCCGCGCACGATGTCGCGTCTCATCGGCGTATCGGGCCGGCCGCTCTTGATGCGCGCCGTCGGCGCGCGCGGCAT
This sequence comes from Noviherbaspirillum cavernae, assembly GCF_003590875.1. NCBI lineage: Bacteria > Pseudomonadati > Pseudomonadota > Betaproteobacteria > Burkholderiales > Oxalobacteraceae > Noviherbaspirillum > Noviherbaspirillum cavernae. The sequence continues at coordinate 3,594,888 of NZ_QYUN01000002.1, read as the reverse complement.
CGCTGCCGGGGCCGGCCTCCTCAGCCAGCGACAAGCCGCGCCGTGGCTCTGGACGCGGGTGGCGGGCGACGCGATGGATTTGACGCTGCTGGGCGTCGCCGCCGGAAGATCGACCAGCGTTCTGCGCAGCCGCGTCGGCATCGCCACGGCCGCCGTGGCCGGCGTCACCCTGCTCGACGTGCTGTCGAGCGTGCAGCATGCGCGCGCCGTGCGCAGCCTGCCGCGCAGCCAGTGGAACCACGCGCCGCTGCGCATCGAGAAGGCGATCGGCGTCAGCAATTCGCCCGAGCAGTGCTATCGCTATTGGCGTGATTTCCAGAACTTCCCGCGCTTCATGAAACATGTCGAATCGGTGCAGGCCATCGACGGCAACCGCTGGCGCTGGAAGTCGCGCTCACCGATCGGCGCCAGCATGCAGTGGGACGCGGAAATCATCGCCGACCGCCCCGGGGAATTGCTGGCATGGCGCACAGTCGAGGGTTCCGGCGAGGAGCATGGCGGCACCGTCCGCTTCGAGCCGGCCCCGGACGGACGCGGCACCATGCTGCGCGTGGACTTTCAATACAGTCCGCCGCGCGGCATGGCCGGCGCATGGATTGCGCGCGTGTTCGGCGCAGATCCGGCCGCGCAGATCGACGACGACCTGCGGCGCTTCAAATGGCTGATCGAAACCGGCGAACTGCCGTCCGATGCGGCGGCGTCGGGAACGCGCGAAACGATCTCGCGCCTGCTGTTCGGGAAAGGGGAGTCCGCAAGCGGATCAGGGGACGTGAAGGCGAGCCGCGTCGAGGAATGACGGCTTGCCCGCAGGCGTCTGCAGGTGTCAGGCCCAGATGATCAGGGCCGCCGCGCCGATGATCAGCGCGAACTTGGTGAGGCGATACACGGTCTTGTTCCATGCCTTGAAACGGCGGCGATACTGGCCCGCCGCCCAGACGAAGCGGAACAGCTTGTTGATGCCGCCGGTCTGGTCGCCGGTGTCGTTGGGCGAACTGGCCGCCGTCATCATCGTGCGGCCCAGCCAGCGGTTGATCGCCTGCGCCCAGCGGTAGCGCATCGGCCGCTCGATATCGCAGAACAGGATGATGCGGTCGCCGTCGCTGTCGTTCAGCGCCCAGTGGATGTAGGTTTCGTCGAACACCACGCTCTTGCCGTCGCGCCAGCTGTAGCGCTGCCCATCGACTTCGATGAAGCAGCGGTCGTCGTTCGGCGTCAGCAGGCCGAGGTGATAGCGCAGCGAACCGGCGAACGGATCGCGGTGCATGTTCAGCTTGCCGCCCGGCGGCAATTCCGCAAACATCGCCGCCTTCACGCACGGGATGTCGCGCAACAGCGCCACCGTCTTCGGGCAGAAGCGTTCGGCCGAAGGATGGCTGGCGCCGTACCACTTCAGGTAGAAACGCTTCCAGCCATTCTTGAAGAAGGAATTGAAGCCGGCGTCGTCATTCTTTTCCGCGGCCTTGATGCGATGCATCTCGCGCAGATTCACGGCCTCGTCGCGGATCATCTCCCAGTTCTTGTCCAGCAGATCGAGGCCGGAAAATTCCTTCGCCGACAGATAGGGCGTGGACGGCACGCTGGAGAACATGTGCATGAAGGTGTTGACCGGCGCGACGAAGGAGGAGTGATCGAAGATCTGCCGGAAGAAGGGCAGGCGCACCTTGCCGCGAAAATGGATGTGGAAGATGGAAAGGGCATAAATGCCGACGACAAACCATTTCATAGGGAGTTCGCTAAAAAACGTTCAGTGATGGATAAGAGCATGTTGCCATTGCTGCACCGGCAGGTGCTGCAAGCGCGGGCATATGCACCAGCTAGCCCGACATTGTGCCTTCTTCCGGCATTGTAGGTACAAGTGCGGGAAGCGACATCCCTTTGTTTTGACAAGAGAAATCACCTTGCGTGTCGAACGCGCACTCCGGCGTGGTGTGAATTTGCCATCAATTGCAGCTCATGTTGTTCTCGATGCAAGTGCGGAAATGCGGAACCACGACCCGCACCGTTACCGCAATGCGCTCAGATCCATGACGGATTCAGGATTGACGCCTGTCATTCCCTTATCGTTTCGCCGTCGCATTCGTCTTGTCAGATCAGAAAGCCTTACTGCGTGGTCCTGATCGGCAAATCCTTGCCCATCCAGAACCGCCTTGAAAAATTGCCAATCCTCATGCTCGGTGAGGGGAGCTTCAGCATGAGCATGTTCATGCAGATCATGAGAGGCTCCATCGACGCGGCACCGGACCGTGGCGAGAACCGCATCGCACCTGAACATCGGCAGATTGCCACTGCCGGATGGCGCCATGCACGACGCATCGCTATGCGCGGCCGGCCCCGCGGTCCGTCCGGATGGCCGCGGCCCCGAATTTCTCCACTTCGTCGGTGTCGTAAAGCTCCGCAAAGAGTGCGGACAACTCCTGCAATGTCCCGGGGGCGAGTCGATCGATGCCTTCCTTGTAAAAGCGGGCTTCAGGCACATGCGCAGGCAAACCGGAAAGAAAATCGGTGTCGTGTTGCGCAAGCAGTTTGTACCGTTCCATGGTGTGGATCGCCATGGACTCGACGTCCAGCAGGCGAATGCGGGCGAGATGGGCGCCGTTCTCGTTTGCCTCCTCGATGCTGAGCTCGCTGACATGCGCTTTGCCGGTTTCCCTGGCCTTCTTCCTTGATGCGGCGGTATGCGGGTCGGAAGCCAGATCGTTGCAATCCACTGTGCCGGCAACGATCCGGGTGCCTTGCGGGGTTTCCGCCTTCACTACCGCAAACACGGCAATGGCATGGTGGGCATACGCCTCCCCCAGTCCATCCGCAATGAATACATAAGGGCCGTGCTTCTCGTAGGTTGCGAGATGGTCCTCGGCACTTTTCAATGTGCGCGATCCCATGCTTGTCTCGGTCATTGCAGCCAGCTTTGCCGTGAAGGCCTCCCACATGCCGCGCAATGACCGCGGCGCGCCGGGTTCGGGCGCCGGTTTCACCTTCGTCGCGGGCGACGTGATACCCGCCTTCTGCCGCCACTCGCCGACGACGTCCTCGGCCTGAAAATGGCAAAGATCGGGGCGCTGATACGGTGCGACACTTGTCAGAGCGGTCTTGTCCGGCACGATGTGCTTGAGCTTCTCATGCGTCGAGGCCGTCACCACCGTCCGGTGCCCGCCGCCTGCCGCAAGCTTCTTCAGCATCCCTGCCGTGCCATGCGTCACGATGGTGGAGATGTTCGAGCGTTTCGCTTGTATCTGTGCCGGAGTCCAACGGCGCGCAAGCGCATTCGATGACGTCAAACGGTTTGACGCGGTGATGATGGGGTTGATTGCAGATTTGAACATGACGGATCCCGAAGTGGAGGATGGCAAGGATTTGCGGTCTCGATGAATGTCGGCACAAGCTCGGCGGTTCCATCCGCGAGCGGCGGTGGAACCGCGCGGGGTGCTGGCGGTACTCATGGTGCAACTGCGGTCTTGAAGTGGTCTTCGACCGGAATCGAAAGGACACCATGCTTTCATCACTGAGCACCTATTTCAGAAGAGTTGCTGATGTGCCGCCAACGGCCCCCGCGTCCACGGTCACGGCCTCCGTCGACAAGCGAACTGAACCTGGTGCCGATGAGAATCCTGCCGCCCCTCCTTCTCGCAAGAATTCGGCTGGCACGGCAGAGTTGCTGAAGTGGCGGGGCGGGGGCGCATCACAGACATGCTCCGATGCGGAATTGTCACGCCCCGCCTCCACGAGCTTGTCCCGGGAACTGTCGACGCCGCCGCTCGCGGAACGCGTCAAGAACGCGGATGCCTTGGCAGATGACTGCGTCGACCAGCTTTCGGTGGTGAGAAATTTTCTGTTCGGCGAAGATCCGGGTCCGGACGATTTGTTTTGCCATGAGCCGGAGATCCTGAAAGAGATGATGCCCGAACTGGCCACCGAACTGGCGGACCGGCTGGCCGCGAGTTTGCAGAAGGTTGATGAGTTGAGCCGCACCTTCGGCGTGGAAATCGATGCATCGATGCGAACGCAGCGGAATGTGCTGGAGCCTGTCAACACGCTCGGCGGGCAGAGTGCGGACGTGGCGGGCGCACTGTTCGTGCTTCGTAATGCAACTGCATGGGCGCGCAAGCCGGAGCCGGAAGCGACTGCGGCGTCGGCATGTCACGTCGACCACACGGAAAACTTCGTCCCCACGCTTGGTCGCGACGAGATTGATGACATGGTGCTTCACGCTTCGTTCGCGCAAACGGTCTATCAGGATGCGCCCGAGGAAAATCTCCAAAAGGTCGGCCCGCACTTGTTACGGACCGCGCCCGAATCCTGGAAGTCGATGGACTTGCCGGATGCGGTGATGGGCCGACTGCAAGCTGCTTTTCCTAATCTGAAGCGACTGGAGGATGGCCGGTTGCTTGATGGCAAGACAGGCTTCGTTGCGCAAGTCTTCAACAACGAGAAGACGAAAGAGGTCACGATCGCGTTTGGAGGCACCTTCTCGGGATATCACAAAACGGGTCCGATCAGCCGCTCGGTATTGAATCTGCCACTGTCGCATCATCAATGGCTCGCCAATATTTCGAGTGCGACCGGAAAGTTATTGAATGAAGGAATGACGGCGCCCGATAGTTACCGCCAGGCCGCGATGCTGGCCGAACTCGTCAAGCAGCACGCAAGCACAGAGCGAACCGGCTGGAAGATTTCCCTGACCGGCCATTCCAAAGGCGGCGCCGAGGCGGCATATGCTGCGCTGAAAAGTCGACTGCGCGCGATCTGTTTCAGCGCGCCGCAGCTGGGACAGGGGATTCTCGAAGAGCTCGGCGAGCAGGGGCGCGCGTTCGGAAAGCATCACATTCGGCACTATGCCGTCGAAGGCGATCTGATACCCGGTTTGGTCGGCAGCTACGTCTCGCCCCCGCTGCGTCAAGACTCATCGCATGTCGGCAGCAGCTACTGGATGAAGGCTGCGCCCGAGGTGAGCAATACGCTGACCAGTCGCATAGTCGGCCGCGAGCCCCGGAACGTCCTTGGGCTCGATCTCGCGCAAGGTGCGAATGCAGGCCCCGACGCGCTCTGGAGCCATGTGCTGTTCTTCGACTCGGTACTGCATGAGGCGGGGAAGGCAGAAGTTTTTTGCGTGGAGTGACCCCCATGTTCAAGGCAATCACATCGGTGCTGCGAGGCACCTTGCCGAGCGTGAACGCGGATCGGGAAGCGGTCGATCCTGCTGCCGCAGTGACGCACGACCGTCGACCAGGCAATCCGGGCAGTCGCTCTAATGTGCCACGGCCGCCGGCGTGGTTGAGGGTGCAGCTGGGGATGTTTACGGCGCGTTCGGATTCACAAGAACCCGACATGGGCGTAGCCATTGGCGCTTTCCTGGGCCGGTATGCGGATCACGGAAGAGATCTTGCCATGCTGGCAAACGCCATTCGCGCAGAAAATACGGCATTGTTCAAGAACACGGCGGACCATGGCGATTGGATGAACGAGATTGGTGCGTACATCACCTATTCCGTGCGTAAGCTCCGAGACAATTTTCAGCCGGCGACCTTCAGCACGCACAAGGACATCGCGGCAATGAGCGCGATTATCCTCGCACTGAACGCCAAGCATCCCGGGCTGAATCTGGTGCGCGCCAACTCGCCTCGGGAGCTTGTGCAGCATCTTCAATTGAAAAAAGCAGTGCTGGAATTCGCGGACTGCGATTTTCTGTTTCCGTTCGATGAGCGTGCGATTGTGCGCATGGGGACGCTTCATCACGCCATCGCCGACGTTCGGTTCGAGCGCGATGGAAGTGTGAATTTGACATTCGTCGATGCCGGTCATGCCCGGTACGATGGCGTCAAGGATGGTCTGAAGGCACTGAATGAGCAGCTGGAAGCAATCCCGGACGCAAGGTGCACGTATATCACGAGTGGCGCGCAAGACTCGATAGCGGATTGCGTGATCTTCAGTTTGTGTCAGGCGATCGACATGCACCGGAACGATTTCGCCAACCGGATTCGGGAGCGGCAGGATGACGGCGAAATGCCGGGTGCGGCAAATCCCGACTATCCGAATATCGGCCGCCTGATTGCCGATGGCGAGTCGATCTTGCCGCCCGAAATGTACCGACACGCACATTCAGCGCGCGCCTTGAAGGGGATGCCTCAATCGGAAGACACCAAGGCGCTGCTTGCCAACCATGCTGCGCATCAGGTGCGAAGGGGCGACAGGCAATACAGTGCTGCAATCGAGGTCGAGCGCATCAAGCTGTTTGAAGATGCGAAGGCGCATCTGGCGAATCTCGAGTCGTCTGCCCGGCTGCAGGAGGCAATCGAACAGATCCACGTGAAAGCCGGGTGAAAGCATGCGCGTCCACCCGGTCGGCGCAATGCGCAATTACCGCGAAATCGGCTTGTACCTGATCCGCTTCGGCTTCGCGCCTTCCTCGCCCAGCCGCTTTTTCTTGTCCGCTTCGTATTCCTGATAATTCCCGTCGAAGAACACGACTTGCGAATCGCCTTCGAAGGACAGGATGTGGGTCGCGATGCGGTCGAGGAACCAGCGGTCGTGCGAGATGACCATCACGCTGCCGGCGAATTCGAGCAGCGCGTCTTCCAGCGCGCGCAGCGTTTCCACGTCGAGGTCGTTCGACGGTTCATCCAGCAGCAGCACGTTGCCGCCCATGAGCAGGGTCTTGGCCAGATGCAGACGGCCGCGTTCGCCGCCGGACAGGTTGCCGACGATCTTTTGCTGGTCGCCACCCTTGAAGTTGAAGCGGCCGAGGTAGGCGCGCGACGGCATTTCGAAGCGGCCCACGGTCAGGATGTCGGCGCCGTTGGACACGTCTTCGAACACGGTCTTGTTGTTCTCCAACTGATCGCGCGACTGGTCGACCAGCGACACTTTCGCTGTCGGTCCGAGCACGACTTCGCCGCTGTCCGGCAGTTCCTTGCCGGAGATCATCTTGAACAGCGTGGACTTGCCGGCGCCGTTCGGGCCGATGATGCCGACGATCGCGCCGGCCGGGATCTTGAAGGACAGGTTGTCGATCAGCAGACGGTCGCCGAAGGCCTTTGACACGTTCTTGAACTCGATCACTTCATTGCCGAGGCGCTCGGCGACCGGGATGAAGATTTCCTGCGTTTCGTTGCGCTTCTGGTATTCGTGTTCGGACAATTCGTTGAAGCGGGCCAGACGCGCCTTGCTCTTGGCCTGGCGTCCTTTCGGATTCTGGCGCACCCATTCGAGTTCTTTTGCAATCGTTTTCTGCCGTGCAGATTCGCTGGATTCTTCCTGCTTCAGGCGGTTGCCTTTCTGTTCCAGCCAGGAGCTGTAATTGCCCTTCCACGGGATGCCGGCACCGCGGTCCAGTTCGAGGATCCACTCGGCGGCGTTGTCGAGGAAGTAGCGGTCGTGCGTGATGCCGACCACGGTGCCGGGGAAGCGTTGCAGGAATTGCTCCAGCCACTCGACCGATTCGGCGTCGAGGTGGTTGGTCGGCTCGTCGAGCAGCAGCATGTCGGGCTTGGATAGCAAGAGCTTGCAGAGCGCGACGCGCCGCTTCTCGCCGCCGGACAGCACGCCGATCTTTGCGTCCCACGGCGGCAGGCGCAGCGCGTCGGCGGCCATTTCCAGCTGCAGGTTGACGTTGTTGCCGTCGGAGGTGGCGATGATCGCTTCGAGGCGCGCCTGTTCGGCGGCGAGCGCGTCGAAGTCGGCGTCTTCTTCCGCGTAGGCGGCATAGACCGCGTCGAGCTTGGCCTGCGCTTCGAAGATTTCGCCGAGCGCGGATTCAACCGCCTGGCGCACGGTCTGTTCCGGGTCGAGCTGCGGTTCCTGCGGCAGATAGCCGATGTTCAGGTTCGGCATCGGTACGGCTTCGCCTTCGATGTCCTTGTCGATGCCGGCCATGATCTTGAGCAAGGTCGATTTGCCGGAACCGTTCAGGCCGAGCACGCCGATCTTGGCGCCGGGGAAGAATGACAGCGAGATATCCTTGAGAATCTGGCGCTTGGGCGGGACGATCTTGCCCACGCGATTCATGGTGTAGACGTATTGAGCCATGTCTTTTCTGCGAGTGTAAAAAGGGAAAACGGATAGGATACGACAGTTGGGAGCCGCGCGGGCTCCGGGTCGTCATGCGCGCTTGTTGCAATGTGTTGTCATTCCGAGCATGGCGAGGAATGACAGTGAAAATGACTTGCAGGCACTCCGCTCGGCGTCACGCCTGGCGGCTGGTCCATGTCCTCCACAAGCCTTCCAGCGAGAACACCGCGAGTGCGCTCCAGATCAGCGCGAAGCCGACCAGCCGCACGCCGCCGAAGGGTTCGTGATACAGCCAGACGCCGAGCAGCAGTTGCAGCGTCGGGCCGATGTATTGCAGGATGCCCAGCACCGACAGCGAAATGCGGCGCGCGCCGGCGGCAAACAGCAGCAGGGGCACCGCCGTGATCGGTCCCGCCGCCGCCAGCAGCAGCTGGGTCGAGGTGGACGCGGTCGCAAAGGCGTTGGTCCCCCGGACGCTCAACACGATCAGGTAGCCGAGCGCGAGCGGGAACAGCAGCAGCGTTTCCAGCGCCAATCCTTCCAGCGCGCCGAGGGCCGCGGTCTTGCGCAGCAGCCCGTACAGGCCGAAGGTCAGCGCCAGCAGCAGCGCAATCCACGGCAGCGTGCCGCCATGCCAGGTGAGCCAGGCGACGCCGCAGGCGGCCAGCGCCACCGCGATCCACTGGACCCGGCGCAGGCGTTCGCCCAGCACCACGAAGCCGAGCAGCACATTGAACAGCGGATTGATGAAATAGCCGAGACTGGCTTCCACCACATTGCCGGAGTTGACCGCCCAGATGTAGATGAACCAGTTGGACGACAGCAGCACCGCACTGGCGGCGAATCCGGCCAGCACCTTCGGCCGGCGCAGCACGTCGCGCAGCCATGCCCATTGCCGCCGCCACGCCAGCACGATCACCACGAACACCAGCGACCACACCATGCGGTGCATCAGGATCTGCTCGGGCGGAATGTCCTGCAGCGATTTGAAGTACAGCGGGAACACGCCCCACATCGCGTAAGCGGCGGCGGCGTAGAGCATTCCAATATGCATGATGGGACGATTGATTGTGAAGGGGGGCGAGTGCATCCCGGTGGATGCACACTGCGCCGTGCAGCCTGAAACTAAACGCCTGCAGCAAGCGCACATTATCCCAGCAATCCCGCGCGTGCGTTTCCGCCGGACCATGCGGCAAGGAAAGCGCGTTTTGCATAACAATCAATTTTCTTGGCTTCGTGCAATGCAGCGTATATGATCGTCCCGCACGCCGAGGCCAGTTGTCATCCACACCGATTGCACACATGAGCGCTGAATCCATTCCCTTGATCGACGTATTGCGCCAGACCGTTTGGGCCGGGCCGCTTACTGCGGAACAAATGGCGCGTGTCGAAGCCGACGTCATCGAACGCTTCGTGCCTGCCGGCGGCTATGTTTGCCGCAAGGGCGAGCCGGTCGAGCACTGGATCGGCCTGCTCGATGGCCTGGTGAAGATGAGCTGCGTGTCCTCGCAAGGCAAGACCATCACTTTCACCGGTGTGCTCGGCGGCGGCTGGTTCGGCGAAGGTTCGCTGCTCAAGACCAGTGCGCGCCAGTACGATGTGATCGCCTTGCGCGACACGCGGCTGGCCTTCATGCCGCGCGCGACTTTTCATGAGTTGCTGGACAACAGCATCCACTTCAACCGCTTCGTGCTGTCGCTGATGAACGAGCGGCTCGGCATGTTCATCTCGCTGGTCGAGTACGATCGCATGCTCGATACCGATGCGCGGCTGGCGCGCTGCCTCGCTGCGCTGTTCAATCCGCACCTCAATCCCGGCATCGACTGGAAGCTGAGGATCTCGCAGGAAGAGATCGGCTATCTGTGCAATGCCTCGCGCCAGCGCGTGAACCGCGCCTTGCAGGTGCTGGAGAAGGCGGGACTGGTGCAGGCGGAATACGGCGGCATCACGGTGCTGAATCTGGAAGGCTTGCGCCAATTCCAGAACTGAACGAATGATTCTTTCGACATATTGATGAGGTATTCCATGCGTTTGACGATTCTTGCGATTGCCCTGCTGAGCGCGCATTGCGCGTTTGCCGCGGCCGATACGGCGGGCATGCCGGCGAAGGAAGCCGCACTGGCTGACTACGTTGCGCCTGCCGAGCCCGATTACGAGGAAGAGAAGCTGCGCTTTCAGCGCGGCAGCATGCTGTACTACGCGCTGCCCGCCTACAGCGTTGCGGTGCAGACAGTGGGGGAAGTGCCCGATATCCGGACACTGTCGCAGCGGGCCGGCAAGGGTGAAGTGCAGGCGCAGTACCGACTCGGTGCGGCATACGCCAGAGGCCATGGCGTCAAGCAGGATTACCAGGCGGCGCGCAAGTGGCTGTTGAAGGCGGCGTCACAAGGCTACGCGAAGGCGCAGGTTTTTCTCGGCGTGATGAGCGAGCAGGGCATTGCGACGCCACAGGACTACGCGGCGGCCAGGCAATGGTATGAAAAGACCGCGGCACGCCAATCGGCCGATGGCCAATTCATGCTCGGTCTGATGCATTACCAGGGCAAGGGCGTACCGCAGGATTACGCACAGGCGCGTCGCTGGTTCGGCAAGGCGGCGTCGCGGCCCACAGCACCATCCGCACCGGCGCAGGTCAACCTCGGCTGGATGCTGGAATACGGGCAGGGCGGCGCGCAGGATTACGCACAGGCGCGTCAGTGGTATGCCAGGGCCGCAGATCAGGGCGACACGCTGGGTCAATACAATCTCGGCACGCAGTATTACCTCGGCAAGGGCGTCGCGCAGGATTACGCGCAAGCCGAGCACTGGTTCCGCAAGGCTGCCGAAAAAAATTATGCCGCCGCGCAATACAACCTCGGCGTGATGGCCCTGGGACAGGGCGAGGCGAGGGATCCGCTGGCGGCCTATCAATGGTTCCGGCTGGTCAAGCTCGCGTTCTACCCTGGCGGTACCTACAACATCGAGAAGGCCGTCGCCGAATTGTCGCCGCAGCAGATCGAGGCGGCGGAGCAATGGGTGAAGCGCTGGCAGGCCACGCATTAGCTGGTGTCCTGAGTTGGAAATTCGCTGCATAAAAGATGACGAGAATCGCACCGATACCGCGTCAAAAATGCTCGCAAGGCCTCGGCCTTGCTGCGCTTTTTTCCTTGTCTCGTCGCGATTTCATCACTTTTATTTGCAACCAATTTCCAACTCAGGACACTGGTGCATTTTCGGGGCGTCGAGGAATCGCGCAATCCGGGATCGCTTTTCTTGAGACAGCCCTGAAATTTCTGCATATCCGCCGCATGTAGTAACCGGCAATTACCCGCGCAGCGCCGACAAGGCGAAGAATGATTCTCCCAACTATTCAAGGAGACGATCATGGTTGCGAAAAAAATTCTGATGCTGGTCGGCGATTTCGGCGAAGACTACGAAATCATGGTGCCTTTCCAGGCATTGCTTGCCGTGGGGCATGAGGTGCATGCGGTCTGCCCCGACAAGAAGGCCGGCGATTACATCGCGACCGCGATCCACGACTTCGAAGGCCAGCAGACCTATACCGAAAAGCCCGGCCACCGCTTCACGCTCACGCATGATTTCGACAAGGTGGAAGCAAGCGCCTATGACGCACTGCTCATCCCGGGCGGACGCGCGCCGGAGTATCTGCGTCTGAACGAGAAGCTGCTGGGTATCGTGCGGCACTTTGCGCAAGGCAATAAACCGATTGCCGCGATCTGCCACGGCGCGCAGATTCTTGCCGCTGCGGGCGTGCTTGAAGGAAAACGCTGCTCCGCCTATCCCGCCTGCGCGCCGGAAGTCACGCTGGCCGGCGGCAAATATGCCGAGATTGCGGTGACCGAAGCAGTGACGGACGGCAAGCTCGTCACCGCGCCAGCATGGCCGGCGCATCCTGCATGGATCGCGCAATTCCTGCGCGTGCTGGGCACCGAGATTGTGCTATAACACGTGAACGGTGCGCCCTCGGGTACCTCGCGCACCTTCATCCCATGGCACAGGAGCGCGCATGTGTGAAATCTTCGTCAAGGCCGATCCCACCCTCTACGAATCACGCGCGCGCTCCATCCGGTTGCATGGCGCGGTCACCTCGATCCGTCTGGAAAACCTGTTCTGGAACACGCTCGAGGAAATCGCCACGCGCGACGGCATGAGCACCGCACAGCTGATCGCCAGGCTCTACGACGAACTGATCGACTATCGCGGCGAGATCGACAACTTCACATCCTTCCTGCGCGTGTGCTGCCTGCGTTACCAGTCCCTGATGGCGGGCGGCGCGATCTCGACCGACAAGCGGTTGCCGCTGGCGGGTGTGCGGCTGCCGTTGACGCGCGATGTCGGCGTCAGTGCGGGCATGCGTTAGTGGTTAGTTAAACATGATGCAGACTGGATCGAGAGTCGGCTATTGGGTCGTACAGTGGAGAGAAGATTGGGATCCTTCGCTTAAGGAGTTTGTTGCCGATTTTCCCGATGTGGTCATCGGAAACCACGTTGTAATAGCTTCTTGCGATAGCGGCCAGTACCATCTCGGAGAAGTCGAGTTGGCTGCCGGATGGCAGTTGAAACAAGGTATTGCTGTCAGTCCGATGATTGCGGAGACGTCCCAACTTCCCATGCCAGGTTTTGACGAGTGGTACATATTCAAGGAAGCTTGCTCGCCCGAGCATTACGAGAATTTTGTAAATACGTATGGTTTTTCTCCCCTTGACCAGGACAATGAGCAAGCCGATGCATTTTGGAAGCAAGTGGAGGAGCACAAGCCGTTCATGTACTCGGTGCCGGAACGCCCGTGATGTTCTTTGCGACGCGCGATGAAGCCCTCTATAAAAGAATCGCAAATGTATAGCTTGTCGCCGAACCCGGTCAGGTCGTAACCAATCTCTGAAACCAGTAAGTCGCTCCGCCGAATTTGGCAGGCGCTTCGTACCGCTGTTTCTCGCTGCGCCTGAAAGCGACCGGCTGCGCGAACGCCGGGCCGTCGTACACGAAGGTATGGAACTCGCCGTTCTCGCCGCAGGCATCGACATTCGGCGGCAGGTCGGCGAGAAACTGTTCGTCGAATTCGCGTCCGCAGAATTCTTCGCCAAGGTACGTCCCGTTCACGCAGACCACGATTGCCTTGAATCCAAGCGAGAGGAATTCGTCCACCAGTTTGCGGCGCGGCTCATCCCACAACGGCAGGCATGGCGTGATGCCGGCTTCTCCGCACACCTTTTCTTCCCATTCGCGATGCGGCATCAGGTCGATGTCGCCGAAGATCGCGTGCGTGATGCCATCGTCACGCGCCGCGCGCAGGATCGCAATGAATTTTTCCTCGTAGGTTTTCCACGAGGTGTCGTAAAACCGCATCTCTGCGCCGAGCGCGGCGGCTTGTGCCGAGATCAATGCTGGCGGCACGCCATGCGAACGCGAACTGCCGCCGGATTCATCCATCGCGGTGATCAGGCGCCGGATCGCCATGCCGGACTGGCGTGCGCGCCACAGTGCGAGGCAGGAGTCCTTGCCGCCGCTCCAGGAGACGAGGGCTTGCGGTGAAGTGTGGTGTGAGGATTGGATAGTCATGGGGTGAGGGCGCATCGCGCAGCTTGTTCGCCACGCCGAGAGGGACATGGGCCAATGAGGAGCGGATTATCGCTCGTCACCGATTCATGCGCTTTGCGATTGCAGCTTCTCGAAGGCCTGCCGTGCATCCGCGATGTTGATCTCCAGATGTGAAAAACCGTCCAACCTGGTTGCGTCATCAATCAGCATCGGTGGCCGTCCAAGCTCGCGCAGCGCGCGATTGAGCAGAAAGATCGAAAATGCGCGGCCATTGCCATCCATGAATGGATGCAGTTTCTGATGAGAGGACGCCAGTTTCAATGCCGCACGGTCCAGTCGTTCATTCATGGTGTCCGCGTCAACGGGAGATTGCCGCGCCCCGGCCACTTCTTGGTGAAACGAGGCGAAAAACTCCCCTGTGAAATGCGCCATTTGTGCTTCCGTCAAACGCGATCGTGTGTGCTGGTACAGGCCGGATTTGTCTTTCTTGAGCGTGATGCCGGTTTCCCCGTCATGCGCATTCATGGCCGCATTCAGTGCCGCCAGTTCTTGTCGTCCTTTCTGCGTGCAATTGATACCCTCATACATTCCGAACGTGATGCCGCCTCTTAACCAATAGCCGGTCCGGATTGCGCTGCCGGACACACTGTTTTCGACGGTGCCATCGAGCGTCAATGCCTTGTGAACGGCAAGGTTCAATTCGGTATTGAATGGGTTGGCGGGGGCCAGCGCGACCTTCCATCCTTCGACCATTCCTTGCGCATATCCCGCATCCGCATTGAACAGGAAAATGGCGAGCGGATTGCTCCGGAAATCCACCCCGCATTCTTCGAGGGCTGCGAGTTTCAAGGCATCGATGCATGCCAGTCCTCTTTTTGTCACCGGGACGGTGTCAAATGGCGGCATGTCGAGTGTGGCGAGACTCCTTAGCGTGTCGCGGACCGTGGCGTGATCGAAATCCTTGATGGTTCGCTTGATCGCCATGGCGTCGCTGGCAATTTCGCAGCCCCGAGTCAGATGGGAAGAGTGTTGAAGAATGACTCTTTTTGTCTCATCAATGCTTTTCTGGAAATCGATCTTTTGATAGATGTCGGGATCGGAAGCATCGATTCCTGTGCGTCGAACGGATTCCCATGTGGCATCCAGCATGGCGGCAGTCGCTATGTGCGTGATGTCGAGAGCCTCCTTGGTTTGATCTGCCATCAAGCGTTGAAGATTGGCGCAGAACCTGTCGAAAACGGGACCGCACTCGATGGGCATCGCATTGAACCGATGGCGTGAGACGTGTTCGACGGAATCGCTTGCGTCTGAAGCGCTGTCGCTGGTACACGTACCGGCGCTGCTGGGGGTTTCAATGACGATGGGGGCGTCGCGAACGTGTTTGCTGCCGGTGCTCGTGACGGAGCGCACGCTTTCTCCCTCAGACGCATTCCATGATGCGGGGAGTGCATGAGGGGCTGCCGTTTCGCCGAGATGGCTTCGGTGCTTGTCTGGCACTTCGCTTATTGATTCATTGTCTGAATGTTGTTGCTCCAGCTGCGAAAAATAGCTGTCAAATGAGAACAACTCAGACGGGACTGTCTGCTCGGCACCGCTGGAAATCGGGATGGCTGCCGCATTCACGGAAGGCTTCTGAACGGGAAAGTTTCTACGCACCCGCCATTCGCTGCTGCTGTGCCGCAAAGGGGTGTGCGCCGAAGGCGGTGTGGATGACGTCGTGGATGCCGGCGTTGGAATCGTGCTTGCCGCTGCGTCCGCTGCCGGGTTGCGCGGTCCGCAGCACGGAAAGCACACCGCCAGTTTTTGAAGGAATGTCATTTTCAGTCCAGATGGCCGTTGAGTCACCATCTGTTGAATGTCGGCTGGAAAAGTTCCGTGTCGTGATGACCGGGCGCCGAATCGACGCCAGAGTCTTTCAGCGAGCACGGCGAAC
The DNA here is from genome assembly GCF_003590875.1 of Noviherbaspirillum cavernae. Taxonomy (NCBI): domain Bacteria; kingdom Pseudomonadati; phylum Pseudomonadota; class Betaproteobacteria; order Burkholderiales; family Oxalobacteraceae; genus Noviherbaspirillum; species Noviherbaspirillum cavernae. The sequence goes on along the minus strand of NZ_QYUN01000002.1, from coordinate 3,579,413 downwards.
CGCTCACATGTTCCTGCGGTACTGCCCGCCCACCTCGAACAAGGCATTGCTGATCTGTCCCAGCGAGCATACGCGCACCGCTTCCATCAGGCGTGTGAACACGTTCTCGTCCCTGATTACCGCCTGCTGCAAGGCAGCCAGCGCCTGCGGTGCATCCTCGCGGTTGCGCGCATGGAAATCTTCCAGCCGCTGCAATTGCGACTGCTTTTCATCCTCGGTCGAGCGCGCCAGTTCCAGTGTGTGCGGTGTGTGATTGCCGTTCGGATTGCGGAAGGTGTTGACGCCGATGATGGGCAGCGTGCCGTCATGCTTCAGGTGCTCGTAATGCATCGATTCTTCCTGAATCCTGCCGCGCTGGTAGCCGGTTTCCATCGCGCCCAGCACGCCGCCGCGCTCGGCGATGCGCTCGAATTCCTGCAGCACCGCTTCCTCGACGAGATTGGTCAGTTCCTCGATGATGAAGGAACCCTGATTCGGGTTCTCGTTCTTCGCCAGGCCCCACTCGCGGTTGATGATCAGCTGGATCGCCAGCGCGCGGCGCACCGATTCGTCGGTTGGCGTGGTGATCGCTTCGTCGTAGGCATTGGTGTGCAGCGAATTGCAGTTGTCGTAGATTGCGATCAGCGCCTGAAGCGTGGTGCGGATATCGTTGAAGTCGATCTCTTGCGCGTGCAGCGAGCGGCCGGAGGTCTGGATGTGGTACTTGAGCTTTTGCGAGCGTTCGTTCGCGCCGTATTTGTCGCGCATCGCGACCGCCCAAATGCGGCGCGCGACGCGGCCGAGCACGGTGTATTCCGGGTCCATGCCGTTGCTGAAGAAGAAGGACAGGTTGGGCGCGAAATCGTCGATATGCATGCCGCGCGCCAGATAGGCTTCGACGAAGGTGAAGCCGTTCGATAGCGTGAAGGCGAGTTGCGAGATCGGGTTCGCGCCCGCTTCGGCGATGTGGTAGCCGGAGATCGATACCGAATAGAAATTGCGCACGCGGTTGTGCACGAAATATTCCTGGATGTCGCCCATCACCTTCAGCGAAAACTCGGTCGAGAAGATGCAGGTGTTCTGCCCCTGGTCTTCCTTCAGGATGTCGGCCTGCACCGTGCCGCGCACGTTTTCCAGCACCCACTCCTTGATCTTCGCGGCTTCGTCGTCGGTCGGTTCGCGCCTGTTGTCGGCGCGGAACTTGTCCATCTGCTGATCGATCGCGGTATTCATGAACATCGCGAGGATGGTCGGCGCCGGGCCGTTGATCGTCATCGAAACCGAGGTCGCCGGGTCGCACAGATCGAAGCCGTCGTACAGCACCTTCATGTCGTCGAGTGTGGCGATCGAGACGCCCGAGTTGCCGACCTTGCCGTAGATATCCGGGCGCAGCGCCGGGTCCGCGCCGTACAGCGTGACGGAATCGAAGGCGGTCGACAGCCGCTTGGCGGGCATGCCCTCGGACACCAGCTTGAAGCGGCGGTTGGTGCGGAAGGGATCGCCTTCGCCTGCGAACATGCGGGTCGGGTCTTCGCCCTCGCGCTTGAAGGCGAACACGCCGGCGGTGTAGGGGAAGGAGCCGGGCACGTTTTCCAGCATCAGCCAGCGCAGGATTTCGCCGTGGTCTTCGAAACGCGGCAGCGCGACCTTGCGGATCTTGGTGCCGGACAGGGTTTGCTGCACGAGGCGGGTGCGGATTTCCTTGTCGCGAATCCTGACGACGTACTCATCGCCGGAATATGCGGCCTGCATGTCGGGCCACATGGCGAGGAGTTTTTTGGCGGCGGGGTCGAACTGGTCGTCGCGTTCTTTTATCAATTCGTTCAGGGCGCTTGTTCCCTCCCCTTCAAGGGGAGGGTTAGGGGTGACGCAGGGGTTTCGAGGAGCATGCTCCTCGCCTGCGGAACGGTCCGGGCTTGCAAGCCCGGGCGCGCACTGCAAGTGGGGATGGGTTATCTGCGATGATGTCAAACCCATCCCCCTCCCGGCCTCCCCCTTAAAGGGGGAGGAGAGCAGCAGCATGCGCTTGCTCTCGGTTAGCTGCTGCCGTTCCCGCGCCAGCTTCACCTGCTTCTGCGTATTCCCGTGATACCCGCGCACCGTATCCGCAATCTCCGCGAGGTAGCGCGAGCGCGCCGGCGGCACGATGGCATTCCTGCCGGAAGAAAAACGCGCGGCAACCAGCGCGAGCCTGCCCGCTTTCACCTGCAATCCGAACTGCGCCAGCGTCGGCAGCAGGCCCTGATACAGCGCCGTCACGCCATCGTCGTTGAAGCGCGACGCCTGCGTGCCGTAGACCGGCATTTCCTCCGGCCGCTTGCTCCACAATTCGCGATTGCGCTGATACTGTTTCGCGACATCGCGCAATGCGTCCTGCGCGCCCTTGCGGTCGAACTTGTTGATCGCGACGAAATCGGCGAAGTCGAGCATGTCGATTTTTTCCAGCTGCGATGCCGCGCCGAATTCCGGCGTCATGACGTACATGCTGGCATCCACATGCGGCACGATGGCGGCGTCGCCCTGGCCGATGCCGGAGGTCTCGACGATGACGAGATCGAAGCCGGCCACCTTGCATGCCGCGATCACATCCGGCAATGCCTGCGAAATTTCGGAACCCGCTTCGCGCGTGGCGAGCGAGCGCATGAAGACACGCGCCTGGCCGTGCCACGGATTGATGGCATTCATGCGGATGCGGTCGCCCAGCAGCGCGCCGCCCGATTTGCGGCGCGATGGATCGATCGACACCACCGCGATGTGCAAGGTGTCATCCTGGTCGAGCCGGATGCGGCGAATCAGTTCGTCGGTTAGCGAGGACTTGCCCGCGCCGCCGGTGCCGGTAATGCCGAGTACCGGAATCCTGATGGTGTCGGCCGCCTTGTGCAATTCGGTCTTCAGCGCCGGTGCAACCTTGCCGTTTTCCAGCGCGGTGATCAGCTGCGCCAGCGGCCGCTGGCGCGCGCCGATGTCGCCGGCGGTCAATGCCTCCAGCGTGGCCGGTGCGTAGCCCGACAAATCCGCATCGCAGGCCTCGATCATCGACAGGATCATGCCGACCAGTCCCATGCGCTGCCCGTCTTCCGGACTGAAGATGCGCGTCACGCCGTACGCATGCAATTCGGCGATCTCGTGCGGCACGATCACGCCGCCGCCACCGCCGAACACCTTGATATGCGCGCCGCCGCGCTCCTTCAGCAGGTCGATCATGTACTTGAAGTATTCGACATGGCCGCCCTGGTAGCTGGACACCGCGATGCCCTGCGCATCTTCCTGCAGCGCGGCGGTGACGATTTCATCGACCGAGCGATTGTGGCCGAGATGGATCACTTCCGCGCCGTTCGCCATCAGGATGCGGCGCATGATGTTGATCGAGGCATCGTGGCCGTCGAACAGCGAGGCGGCGGTGACGAAGCGCACCTTGTTGGCGGGTTTGTACTCGGTCAGCGTGCGGGCGACGGACAGGTCGGTCATGGTGCGTTCCTTCGTGGGACGGCAGGCGGGAAAGGCTACGGTAGCTGACGTTAACGTTAACGTCAAGATGACGGCGGAACAAGTCCGGCAGATGCCATTCCGCAAGGAAAGAGAACGAAAAATGCCAGGAATCGCCTGGCGGTAAAACCCGCTTGCGCCGACCGACGGCGCATCGGGCGCGGCCCTCAGCCGGCCGGCCTGATCGCCTTGCGTTCGATGGAGGACGATAGGATGAGCGAGGTCGAGGTCACGCCGCAGCGCGTCAACTGGACGATCACCTTTTCCAGTTCCGCGACGGAAGGCGCAACCACCTTGACGATGCTGCAATCGTCGCCGGTGATGGAATGGCATTCGATGATTTCCGGCACCTGTGCCGCCACGACCTCGACCGGCGTGTCATGGCTGCGCCTGGAGACGCGGATGAAGGCGGTGATGCCGTAGCCCAGCGCCGCCGGATTGATGCGCGCGTGGTAGCCGGCGATGACTCCCGCCGCTTCCATCCGCTTGACCCGCTCGGCCACTGCCGGCTGGCTCATGTGGATGCGCCGTCCGATTTCGGCCAGCGTCGTGCGCGCATCGGTCTGCAGGATTTCGAGGATTTTCCCATCCATCGCGTCGAATTCGATTTTCATGGTCAACCGGATTCCTTTCGATTAAAGCGAAAGTATTTGCATTGCTTTGCCTTGCATTATGCATTCAAAAGACGTTTGCGGAGGCATACACTGTTTCGTGAAAAACAATATGGAAGAGCGAAACATGCGCCGCCTGCCCAAAACCGTCCTTCTGGCCTTGCTGACCGTGTATCTGGTCTGGGGCTCGACTTATCTGGCGATTCATGTATCGCTGATTTCCTTCCCGCCCTTCCTGCTGATGGCGACGCGCTTTCTGGTGGCGGGAGGCTTGCTGTTCGGCTGGCTCAAGCTGCGCGGCGCGCCGAGTCCGACGCTGCGGCAATGGCGCGACGGCGGCATCGTCGGCGTGTTGCTGCTGGCCGGCGGCATGGGATTGACTGCCGTGGCGCAGCAATACGTATCCTCGGGAATGACCGCCGTATTCATCGCCAGCGCGCCGTTGCTGTTCGCGCTGTGGGGTGGCTTGTTCGGCGAATGGCCGCGCGGGCGCGAATGGGTGGGCATTCTCGCCGGTTTCTCCGGTGCCGCCTTGCTGGCCAGCGGCGGCGAATTTGCGGCGCAGCCGGCCGGCGTGGCGGCATTGGCGGGCGCGCTGGTTTGCTGGACCTTCGGTTCGGTGCTGTCACAGAAGAAGCTGACGCTGGCGCCGGGCGCGATGGGCTTCGCCAGCGAGATGCTGATCGGCGGCATCTTTCTGCTGGGCGTCGGCCTGGTACGGGGCGAGGCGATCGTCATGCCGCTCGATGTCCGCGCCATGCTGGCCTGGGCCTATCTGGTGATTGCCGGTTCGCTCGCCGCCTTTTCCGCCTACATGTATCTGCTGGCGAACGTGACGCCGGCACTGGCGTCCAGCTATGCCTACGTCAATCCGGTCATCGCCGTTGTGCTGGGGGGATGGCTGGCCGGCGAAACGACGGGCACGCGGGAAGCGGTCGCCATGGCCGTCATCCTTGGCAGCGTGCTGCTGCTGACGACGTCACGCTCGCGCGGCAAACCGGCACCCGAACCAGGCGCTGCGCCGATTGCCGCAACAGCCGTCAAACATCATTGAGCGCATTGCGCCAACCAAACAGGAAACATCATGAACTGGAACACCTACCTGATCTTTGTCGTCACGACCGCGGTGGTCTGCCTGACGCCAGGGCCGGCTGCCTTGCTGGTCGTCGCGCAAGGCATTTCGAACGGATTGCGCCGTTCGTACTGGGCGATTGCCGGCATTGCGCTCGGCAATGCGATCTATTTTGCGCTGTCGGCTACCGGCATTGCGGCGCTGATCGTCGCCAGCAGCACGCTGTTCTCCATCATCAAATGGGTCGGCGTTGCCTATCTGTTCTATCTCGGATGGGCGGCGATCCGCAGCAAGTCGAGCGCGCTGACCGTCAGCGGGGATATCGGCCGCGCCACCTCCGGGCCGCGCGCCTTCTGGCAGGCGGTCGTGGTGGAGTTGTCCAACCCCAAGGCCTTATTGTACTTCGTTGCGCTGTTGCCGCAATTCATCGACCCGGCGAGGCCGGTCGGCATGCAGCTGCTGATATTCGGCGTCACCTGCATCGTGCTCGACACCGCCGCCTACAGCCTGTATGCATGGCTGGGCAGCAAGACGCGGCGGTTTACCGCCAACGAAAAATTCGTCAGGATCAGCAACCGCACCTCGGGCGGCTTGCTGATGGCAGCGGGGACAATGATGGCGATGGTGAAGAGCGCGGCGCAATAAGCGCGGCATTCCGGCGTGATCTAGAAAAACTCGACCGTATCGTTCGCCATTTCGGAATGCAGCAGGCCGCTGCTGACCAGCCCGTCGTAATAGCAGACGCGGTTGCGACCGTTTTCCTTGGCGTAGTACAAGGCCTGGTCGGCGTGGCCCAGGATCACCACCGGCGACTCCTGGGTGATGCAGGCGAAGCCGAGGCTGACGGTGACCTGGCCGACCTGCGGGAAGGCATGCTGCTCGACGCTGATGCGGAAACGCTCGAAAATCCGGTGCGCTTCCTCCAGCGTGGTGGAGCGCAGCAGCACCACGAACTCCTCGCCGCCGAAGCGGAACACGCGATCGTGTGCGCGGAATGAGGAGCGCAGCAGGTTGGCGACCAGGATCAGGACCTCGTCGCCGTACAGGTGACCGAACTGATCGTTGACTCGCTTGAAGTGATCGATATCGACCACGGCCAGCCACTGCGATGCGGCTTTTGCGTGGTGACGCCGCTCGTCCTCGCTCTCATGCGGCGCCCCCTCCGGTGCAGATGCCGCCAGCAGCCGGGAAAATTTTTCGTCGAAAGTCTTGCGGTTGAGCAGGCCGGTCAGCGAATCGCGTTCGCTGTAGTCGAGGATGCTTTGATAATTGCGGTAGACGCCGAGTATGCCTTCCAGCACGCGCAGCGTGTTGTCGCAATAGGGGGCGGGATTGGTGACTTCGAGGCAGGTGCTGACCTTGTCGTTCAGCCAGATCGGCAGCCACAGGATGCGCGCGCCGGCGGCGGTCATTTCCTCGACGCAGTTCTGGCGGTCCCTGATGGCGGAGATCAGGCTTGGAAAGCGGCTGATCGGCTCGCCCTGGTTCTCGATTTGCGTCGAGTCCTCGGCCAGCACGACCGCGCCGTTCTGCAGCCATGCCTTGGGCTGGACAAACAGCTGGTGGCGAAAGCGGAACAACTCATGCACTCTGACCTGCTCGGCGCCGGTCAGGGCCTGCAGCGCCGATACGACGGAAGAGTTGAGCAGCGTGTGGTCGCGCTGGCAGGTGATGTCGATGAGATGCTTGAGGAGCGCTTCCATCAGCAGATCCTTGTTCCGGACGCCTGCACCATGCGCGCCGAAGGCGAGCGGGACGTTAGGCGGAGTGGGCTGGACATGGAGGCGGCGTGTGGATGGTTTTTCGCGATGTGTGTTGCACTGCGATCCAGTGCGTCCCCCGGCAAATTCTTGATGCTGGTCAATACAGCCGGGCTATTTTATCCCGAATTTGATGCCATTTTGAAAATTGTCGTCGCTTTGGGATGACTGCCGCAACACTCCCCAGGCGCGTAGCCGCTTCCTTGCGGAGCCTTTCTTCATGGCATGAAACCGGCTGCGGTTTGATACCGGTTTCGGTACCTGTTTCGCATTTGCGCCTTCCTGCAGAAACCATGCACGCGGTTCGATGTCACATATGCATGCAACCTCCCATTTCCAGGCGCGAACTCATCTCCTCCATGATCGTTCCCCCAGACACCGTCCAGAGTGACCAGCTGTATCGTCTGATCCTGGACAATGCGATCGACTCGTTTGTCGCGATCGATGAGCACAGCTGCATCATCGAATGGAGCCGGCAAGCCGAAAAGATGTTCGGCTGGACGCGGCATGAAGCACTTGGGTTGGCGCTCACTTCCACCATCATCCCCGACCGTTATCACGCGGCGCATCTGCGCGGCATGCGGCGCTACCTGGACGGCGGCGAAAGCGTGATTCTCACGCGGCGCGTCGAGTTGGCCGCACGCCGCAAGGACGGCACCGAGTTCCCGATCGAACTGACGGTCACGCCCATCCATCTGGTGGGACGGATGATCTTTTCCGCGTCGATCAAGGATATCTCCCGCACAAAGGAACTCGAGGACCAGCTCCGCCGGCAGGCAGGCATCACCGAATCGATACTGGACGGCATGGCCGATGCGGTGGTGGTGGCCGATTCCTTGCAGCGCATCGTCATGGCGAATCCCGCTGCGCAGCGGCTGTTGAATCTGCGCCCGGCGCAAGAGGATCCCGAGCAGTCGATGCTGTCCTATCAGTTGTTCCGGCCGGACGGCGTGCGGCTGTTTCCGGACAGCGAGCGGCCGTTGGTACGGGCGATGCGTGGCGAATCCGTCAACGGCACGATTGGCCTCGTCTACCCGGAGGGGGCGCAGCACGCGGTGTGTGTCAGCGCCAATGCCCGGCCGCTGATCGACGGCAACGGCGCGATCATGGGCGCCGTGGTGGTGTTCCACGACATCACCGACCTGCGGCAGCGCGAAGAGGCGCTGGCGCTCCAGGCATCCCGCCTGCAGGAGCAGACCAGTCTGCTCGACCTGACCCATGACGCCATCCTGGTGCGCACGCCGGACGAGGTCATCACCTACTGGAATCGCAGCGCTGAACGGCTGTACGGCTACAGCAAGGACGAGGCGGTCGGCCAGGTCAGCCATGTGCTGCTGGCGACGAACTTTCCGCTGCCCTTCGAGCAGCTCCGGACCGTGATCACGGAAAAGGGCTACTGGGAGGGCGAGCTGGTGCAGACCACCAAGGAAGGGAAGGAGATTGTCGTTTTCAGCAAGTGGGTGCTGGAGCGCCAGAACGGCACGCCGCTGCGCTACCTCGAGATCAACACCGATGTGACGCAGCGCATCCAGACCGAGCGCGCGCTGCGCCAGTCGCAGGAAAACTACCGTCTGCTGGTGGATGCGTCCACCGATTACGCAATCCTGATGATCGATCCGGCAGGCATGATCGTGAGCTGGAATTCCGGTGCGGAAAACATTCTCGGCCTGTCGCAGGAAGAAGCCATCGGCCAGCCTGTCTCCAACCTGTTCACGCCGGAAGACCGCGACTTCGGCGAGCCGCTGCGCGAGCTGGAGGAGGCGCGCAAATACGGACGCTCCGAGGACGATCGCTGGCATGTGCGGCGCGACGGCACGCGCTTCTGGGCCAGCGGCGTGGTCACGCCCTTGTGGAACGAGGACGGCCGCCTGCGCGGCTTCGTCAAGATCATGCGCGACCGGACGGTGCAGCGCCTGGCCGACGAGCAGACCCAGTTCCTCGCCAACCACGACGCGCTGACCGGCCTGCCGAACCGGGTCAGCTTCAGCAGCCAGCTGCACCAGGCGATCGCGCGCTGCGAGCGCAACCACATCCCGTTCGCCGTGCTGCTGCTCGATCTCGACAGGTTCAAGCTCGTCAACGACACCTTCGGTCACGACGTCGGCGACCTGCTGCTGAAGGAAGTCGCACTGCGCATCGTGTCGTCGCTGCGCGAAACCGATTTCGTCGCGCGCCTGGGCGGCGATGAGTTCGTCGTGCTCCAGACCGACGTGTCGCAGCCGGCGGCGGCCGAAGTGCTGGCGCGCAAGCTGATCATCGAGCTGGGCCGCCCCTACACGCTCGATGCGAACGAGATCGTCAGCGGCGCCAGCGTCGGCATCTGCACCTATCCGGCCGATGCGAGAAATTCGGTCGAGCTGGTCAAGCATGCCGATCTCGCGCTGTATCGCGCCAAGAGCGGCGGCCGGGGCACCTTCCAGTTCTATACGCCCGACCTGTTCTCGGAGCACGCGTGGAAGAAGAATCGCGAGGAGGCATTGCGCAATGCGCTGAAGAACCACGAGTTCGCGCTGTACTACCAGCCGCAGATCGACTTGAGCAAATGGACCATCTCGACCGTGGAGGTCCTGCTGCGATGGCAGGCCACCGATCTCGAAGTCGTGTTGCCGAGGGACTTTCTCGCCGTGGCGGAGGAAACCGGCATCATCGTCGACATCGGCGAATGGGCGATGCGCCAGGCATGCCGCCAGGTCAGGAAATGGCAGACCCGCGGCATGGAGGACTTGCGCGTGTCATTCAACTGTTCCGCGCGGCAGTTCGGCGATCCGCAGTTCGTCAGGATGATCCTGCCGATCCTCGAGGAAACCGGACTCGACGCATCCAGCCTCGAACTGGAAGTCACCGAATCGATGCTGGCGATGCATCCGGAAATCAAGGAGCCGCTGGCGCAGCTGCGCGAGAGCGGCGTGCGCATCGCGATCGACAACTACGGCACCGGCACCACCGCGCTGATCGACCTGAAGGAGTTCGAGGTCGACAGCCTGAAGATCGACAAGGCCTTCGTGCAGCACCTGCCGCACCGCCGCAAGGATTCCGCGATCACGGCCGCCATCATCAATCTCGCCCACAACCTCGGCATCGGCGTGTCCGCCGGCGGCGTCGAGACCGTCGAGCAGCTCGCGTATCTGAAATCGCATGACTGCACCAGCGCGCAAGGCTTCATCTTCAGCCCGCCGGTGCCGGCGGACAAGTTCGAGGAGATCATGCTGAAAGGCTCGTGGTCGCGCATCAACCGCATGCCGCAATCGGGCGGCGCGCCCAGCTGGCACGAGATGCATTGATCGCGGAGGCCGTCCGCAAACCTGCTGCCGCTATCGCTCAATCGGCACGGGCGGCAAGGCCGTCAATGCGCGGGGCAATTCAAGGCGTTCACGGCGTTCACGGCGCGATCAATTTTTATGCGGCGCGCAGCCGCTCCGACACCAGCAGGGCGAAGGCCTCCGGCTTCCCGTAATACGCTTCGTGCCGCAGCGGTTCCAGACGTTCGCCGGTCTGCAGCACGAACGACGGAAAACCGCGCACGCCGGTGCGATCCATCAGTTGCCGCGTGCCGGCGACATGACGATGCGTCGGCGCGCCGATGCTCGCTTCATAGGCTTGCGAAAACGCGTTCTGCTCCAGTCCGATCGATGCGGCCAGGTCGGCCAGCACCTGTGGTTCGACCACGCGGCGGCCGGCGCGGTAATGCGCATGCTGGATCGCTTTCAGCATCGCCGGGCCGCTGCCGGGTCGCAGGGCCTGCGCCGCCAGGATCGCGCTGATCGTCGGCGCCGAATCATAGATCGTCGCCGGATCGGCCAGCAGCCCGTTCAGATAGGCATCGCCGAAGGGCTGGCCGCTGAGCTGGCCGATGCGCTGATCCGCAACCCGGATGTGTTCGCGCGTGGCGGCGGGCAGCTGCGTGCGCTGAAACAATCCGCCGCCGTGCAGCTGGACGGCGAGCCCGGCGGGAGCGGCTGCCTGCAGCGCCTCAAACAGCTGCTCAAGCAGCGGCTCGGCGGCATAGCACCAGCCGCACAGCGGATCGTAAATGTAGTGAAGCGTATCGGTCATGACGGTGGGTTTTCCTTCGGCTTGTCAGTAGGCGACGGTAAATCGCTGGCGCGGATGCGCCGGTTTTTCCAGTTCGTCGATCATGGCGACGGCGTAATCCTCGAGCGAGATAGTGCTGTTGCCCTGGGCGTCAGTCAGCAACTGGTCGGTGCCGAGGCGGAACTTGCCGGTGCGCTCGCCGGGCGCGATCATCGCCGCCGGACTGAGCATGGTCCAGTTCAGCGTCTGCTCTTCTTTCAAGAGCTTCAGCGCCTGGCGCGCACCCTCTGCGCTTGCCTTCCATTGCGCCGGAAAATCCGGCGTGTCCACCAATTGCACATTCGGCGCGACGTACAGGCTGCCCGCGCCGCCCACGACCAGCAGGCGCGGCACGCCCGCCTGCGTGGCGGCACCGATGATCGAGCGAATGCCGCGCATATAGTAATCGCAGACATCACCCTGTGCGTGACCGCTGAAGGCGCTGAGGACGGCGTCGAAACCCTTGAGCGCCTCGGCCAGACGTGCCTGGTCGAGCACGTCGATTGCCGCCGGCGTCAGATTGGCGGCGGCGGCGAGTTTGCCGGGATGGCCGGCGAATGCGGTCACCTGGTGTTGGCGTGCCAATGCTTCTTTCAGGAGTGCTGCGCCGATGAAACCGGTGGCGCCGATGAGTGCGATTTTCATGAGGTTCTCCGTGATGGGGTCGGTTCCCGGACAAGGCCGGGTCTGCATGGAGAGCCATCATCGCAGCATGGATTGATCAGATAAACATCTGAATGGATAATTCATTGTTACGAATTTAAAGACAATTGAGCAACATGGCGACGCTGGGACAAATCGATCTGAATACGCTGGTGGTGTTTGACGCGGTCGTCGAGAGCGGCGGCTTCACGGCGGCAGCGGAGCGGCTTGGCATCGCCAAGGCAAAAGTCAGTGTCCAGATCGGCCGGCTCGAAGCCGCGCTCGGCATCACGCTCTTCATGCGCACCACAAGGCGGGTCAGCCTGACCGATGCGGGGCGAAGCTTGCATCTGCAATGCCAGCCCTTGCTGCATGGCATGCAGGACGCCATCGATCAGGTCGAGTCGGGAACGAAAGAACTCGCCGGCACATTGCGCATCGGCACTACCGTCGATCACGCGGTGCAGTCACTCGCCGCTGCGGTCGCGCAGTTCACCGCGCTGCATCCGAAGCTGCAGATCGACGTGCGCACCGGCGACCGCGTCGTCGATCTCGTGGCGGAAGGGCTGGACATGGCGATCCGGATCGGCTGGCTGCGCGACTCCTCGATGCGCGCCGTGATGCTCGGCGAATTCGAGCAGTATGTCGTGGCATCGCCCGATTACCTGCGCCGCGCCGGACGCATCCGGCAGCCGGGGGATTTGCGCGAGCGGGACTGGGTGGCGCTCACGCTGTTGCAGACACCGCTCACGTGGCGTTTTGCCTCGCGTGCCGGCGACGTGCAGACGGTCCATGTGAAATCGCGCATCCGGGTGGATTCGCCCGGCGTGCTGCGCTCCATGCTGCGGCACGGCACCGGGGTGTCGGTGCTGGACCAGTACAGCGTGCAGGAAGACATCCGCGCGGGGCGCCTGGTGCGCCTGCTCGCCGACTGGACCTTGCCGCGCGGCGGCGTCTACGCGGTCACGCCGCCGGGGAAAGGCATGAATCCGCGCGCGCGGCAGTTCATCGAGTTCTATCGCGGCTTGCTGCAGATGCCGTGACGGCGGACGCGCTGCCGCCGGTCTTCGTCAACGCAACCGGCAGCTTCACTTGCGGTTGGCAATGCGCGCAACCGAGCCCTGTCTGAGCGCCGGTTGCGCCGCCGGCTTGCGCGGCATCTGAATCAACGTGGCGCTGGGGGCGGCGGGCGACTTGGCGCGCACCACCGGCTGCGTCACGTCGCGCGCCAGCTTGAACACCGCGACCGATTGCTCCAGCCGCATCGTTTCCTCATCCAGCCGTGCGGCGGAGGCGGCGGCCTGTTCGACCAGTGCCGCGTTCTGCTGCGTTGCCTGATCCATGCTCGAGATCGCCTGGTTGGCCTGATCGATGCCCTGGCTCTGCTCGCGGCTGGCGGTGCTGATCTCGCCCATGATGTCGGTCACGTGCTTGACCGAAGTGACGATCTCTTCCATGGTGCGCATCGCGTCATCCACCAGACGGTTGCCGTTCTCGACCTTGTCCACCGAATCGTCGATCAGGGTCTTGATTTCCTTGGCGGCGGAAGCCGAGCGCTGCGCGAGATGCCGCACTTCGGACGCCACCACCGCGAAGCCGCGGCCCTGCTCGCCGGCGCGCGCCGCTTCCACGGCGGCGTTCAAGGCGAGGATGTTGGTCTGGAACGCGATGCTGTCGATCAGGCCGATGATGTCCACGATCTTCCTTGCCGACTCGCTGATCTCGCTCATCGTCGCGCCGACCTGCGCCACTGCCGTGCCGCCCTTGCCGGCGATCTGCGAGGCCGACATCGCGAGCTGGTTGGCCTGGGTCGCGTTGTCCGCGTTCTGCTTCACGGTCGCGGCCAGTTCTTCCATGCTCGACGCGGTTTCTTCCAGGCTGGCCGCCTGCGACTCCGTGCGGCCCGACAGGTCGATGTTGCCGGAGGCGATTTCACGCGTGCCGGTGCGGATCGAGGCGACGTTGGCGCGCACGTCGCCGATGATGGATTGCAGGTTGACGTTCATCTGCTGCAGCGCGCGCACCAGTTGCCCCATGTCGTCGTTGCGCGAGGATTCGAAGCTGTTGGACAGATCGCCGCCGGCAATCGCGCGCGCCACGTCCGTCACATCCCTGAGCGGCCGCACGACCGAGACCGACAGGATGTGCCACAGGCGCGCGCAGACCAGCAGACCGGCGACGGTCGCGCCGGCGATCCAGGACGACAGGGCGGTGCCGGCATGCGATGACCACGCAGCGACGCCGAGGGTGGCGATGCCTGCGCCGATGAGGCCAAGGTTGAGGCCGATGCGCAGGCGCAGCGGCATGTGGCGCAGGGATGCGATCCTGCCTTTGAGTCCGGTATGGACCACCGCGCCGCGCCGGATCGCGACGTCTTTCGCGGTACCGGTCCTCAGCTCGCGATACAGGATTTCGGCCGCTTCCACCTCGGCGCGCGAAGGCTTGGTGCGCACCGACATGTAGCCGACGGTCCGGCCGCCTTCACGCACCGGCGTGACGTTGGCCTGCACCCAGTAATGGTCGCCGTTCTTGCGGCGGTTCTTGACGAGGGCGGTCCATGGCAGGCCTTCCTTGAGCGTCTCCCACATGTCGGCAAACGCTTCGGGCGGCATGTCCGGGTGACGCACGATGTTGTGCGGAGCGCCGAGCAACTCGTCTTCCGAAAATCCGCTGACCTCGATGAAGTACGGATTGACGTAGGTGATTTTCCCCTTGGTGTCGGTTTTCGAAACGATCGATAGTCCGTCAAGCAATGCGTACTCGGTGTTGGTGACGGGCAGGTTGTTGCGCATGTGGTGCTCCTTTTGATTCCGTGTTCTTTGCGGAGAGTGCGAGATATTTCTCTATGGAAATAATAGTCGTTATTTAAGCCGACAATTTCATTGATGTAAATCAAGAATTGCCGCCACGCTGAAATCACACGGAATGACGGAATGACGGAGTGACAAGAAGTGATGCGCGACGATGAATTGCTTCCTTGTCATTCCTGTCCGGTTGTCGCGTTCTTGTTACCTGCAGTCCATAAAGGCGGAGCGCACGCGACCGTAAACGGCGTTGGCGACATGCGTCTGCACGGACGATTCGGCAGACACATGATCGAAATATCAAGATAGCGAAATGGAATCATGGCAGAGATGCAAAACACGGAAACAACATCAGGCCTGCTCGAAGCGCTGGCCTTCACGCTCGGCAGCGAGGAATACGGCATCAACATCCTGAAGGTGCAGGAGATCCGCGGCTACGACGCGGTGACGAAGATCGCCAACGCGCCGGAGTTCATCAAGGGCGTGGTCAATCTGCGCGGCGTGATCGTGCCGATCGTCGACATGCGCATCAAGTTCAATCTCGGCACCCCCACCTACGACCAGTTCACGGTCGTCATCATCCTCAACATCGGCGAGCGCGTGGTCGGCATGGTGGTCGACAGCGTGTCGGACGTGATCACGCTGCCCCCCGAACAGATCAAGCCGGCGCCGGAGATGGGCACCGCGCTGAACACCGACTACCTGATCGGGCTCGGCACCATCGACCAGCGCATGGTGATCCTGGTCGACATCGACCGCCTCATGTCGAGCGCGGAGATGGGCATCATCGAAAAAATGGCCGCCTAGCGTACAAGTCGGCACGAGCCAGGTACGGACAGACCGCCTGCGAATGTCTTGCGGTGAACAAGCTTGAAGGAAATCGAAATGAAGAATCTGAAGATCGGCACTCGCCTGGGTATCGGCTTTGCCGTCGTTTTGTTGTTGATGACGCTCATGATCGGCATCGGCATATGGCGCTTGCAGGCCGTGGCTGAGACAACGCAGGACATGATGCAAAAGCCTGTCGCGAAAGAGCGCATGATCAGCGACTGGTATCGCAATCTCCATAGCGGCGTGCGCCGCACGATGGCCATTGCGAAAAGTTCGGACGACAGCCTGCGCACCTTCTTCGCGGAAGAAGTCGCGGCCAGCACCAAGGGTTCCGGCGAGCTGCAAAAAGAGATAGAAAAGCGGCTCGAAAGTCCCGAGGAGAAGGCGCTGTTCCAGGAAATCGGCGAGAAACGGAAAGTCTATCTTTCCTCGCGCGATGCGATTGCCAAACTGAAAGCCGAAGGCCGGATTGAAGAAGCCGGGCAGATTTTCGACAAAACCTTCATCCCCGGTTCGAAAGCCTATGTGGAGCTGGTGCAGAAGCTGCTCGACATGCAGCGCGCCAGCATCGATGAAGCCGCGCAAGAGATCGACGCGATTTACACGACAAGCCGCAACCTGCTTGTCGCGCTCGGCGTGTTCGCGCTCGCCTTTGGCGCGGTCTGTTCCTGGCTGCTGACCGTCGGCATCACGCGGCCGCTGAACAAGGCGGTGAGCATCACACGCACGGTTGCCTCGGGCGACCTGACCAGCCACATCGACGCGACCGGCCGGGACGAGACGGGCCAGCTGCTGCAGGCATTGAAGGACATGAACGGCAGCCTGGTGCGGATCGTCAGCGAAGTGCGCAGCGGTACCGAATCGATCACCACCGCATCGAGCGAGATCGCGGCGGGCAACCAGGACCTGTCCTCGCGCACCGAGCAGCAGGCCAGCTCGCTGGAGGAAACCGCGTCCTCGATGGAGGAACTTACTTCGACCGTGAAGCAGAATGCGGTCAACGCGCTCGAAGCCAACCAGCTCGCGGCGACCGCCTCCGGCGTGGCGGTCAAGGGTGGCGAGGTGGTGGCGCAGGTGGTCGAGACGATGGACTCGATCAACGCCTCGTCGAAGAAGATCGTCGACATCATCAGCGTGATCGATGGCATCGCCTTCCAGACCAACATCCTCGCACTGAACGCGGCGGTGGAGGCGGCCCGCGCCGGCGAGCAGGGCCGCGGCTTCGCGGTGGTGGCGTCGGAAGTGCGCAACCTCGCGCAGCGTTCGGCCTCCGCCGCCAAGGAAATCAAGTCGCTGATCGACGACTCGGTGGAGAAGGTCGATACCGGCAGCAAGCTCGTCACCCGGGCCGGCGCGACGATGGACGAGATTGTCGAGAGCGTGAAGAAAGTGACTGACATCATGGCCGAGATCACCGCCGCCAGCCAGGAGCAGAGCCAGGGCATCGAGCAGGTCAATCAGGCGGTCACGCAGATGGATCAGGTCACGCAGCAGAATGCGACGCTGGTCGAGCAGGCCGCCGCCGCCGCGCAGGCGATGCAGGATCAGGCCGGCGCGCTGTCGCAGGTGGTCAGCGTGTTCAAGGTGGACCATCAGCAGGCAAGGATCGCGACACCGGTCAGGCGCGCAGCCGTGCCGGCGTCCAGGACGACGACGCTGACCGCCCAGCCGCGCAAGGCAATTCCTTCCCCTGTGGCCCCCAAACAGCTGGCAGCGGCGCAGGGAGGCGACTGGGAAGAATTCTGATGCATCGGATCGGCGGACTGCACCAGCTTCGCCGATCTGCGGCAAAAGGCGGAATCAGGCCCGATCGTTGTCAAAGATGACAGTCGTCAAAAGCATCGCATGCGAATAAAATCCCCTTGCAGCATGCGGGTTTTCTGTTTTCTGCAATGGCGACTTTGGGCAGCTTTCTATACTTGCCGTGGAAACTTATCTACATCTTCGATCCGTCGAGCACCGCTCGCCCTTGATGTCGCCGGACGGCTATATCCGTCTGCCGCTGGCGAGTCTCAATGCGCTGTCCTTCGTCCATCTGTTTTCGGAGGGCGATGACGATTTTCTGCAGGAGCTCAGGGCGCAGACCGTTCCGGCCTGTTCGGCCGGATTCTCCGAATGGAAAAGCGACACCAGCCCGCCCATTTCGCTCGGCTGGGGCTGGTTCATCCACAGCCAGTCCCATCGCATGCTGCTCGCGCCCGACGGCATACGCAGCAACGTGATGCTGATCGATGCGCACGGCTACGATCTCGGACCCGGCAAGACCTCCAACCTCTTCTGCATGTGGCTCAATGCCTTCGACTGGCAAGGTGTTGTCAGCATGGCATTGCGCGACTCCATCGCCTGTTAACTTTGCCAGTTACCAAAGCCTGGCTGCGGCGATGTAATGGGCTTCGAACAACTCTCCGTTTCACAGCCATGCAGACGATTTTTGGTAAATTCAGCGCCCTTTCCCCGGGCCTGGAAACAGCGCTTGCCGAATACCGGCACAAGATTTTCATCGAGCGCCTCGGCTGGTCCCTGCCCGTCGAAAATGGTCTGGAGCGCGACCAGTTCGATCACCGCGACACGATCTATGTCGTTGCACGAGAAACCGACGGCGCCATATGCGGATGCGCGCGCCTGCTGCCGACTACCGAGCCGTATCTGTTGAGCGAGGTGTTCCCGCATCTGCTGGGCGGCGCGCCCGCGCCGCGCGCGCACGATGTGTGGGAGCTGTCGCGCTTCGCCGCAGCCAGCACCAATCCCGATTCCGCGATCGACCCCGCGCGCAACACGTACAGCCTGCTCGCCGCCGCCGTCAAGACCGCGGCGGAGCAGGGGGCGAAGCGCCTGATCACGGTATCGCCGCTCGGCATCGAACGCCTGCTGCATCGCATGGGCGTTCACGCCCACCGGGCGGGGCCGCCCATGCTGGCGGAGGGAAAACCCATCTTCGCCTGCTGGATCGAAATCGATGAGCAGACCGTCAGCGCATTGAACATCGCGTCTGTGGAGGAGCATGCGGAAGACGATCCAATCATGCCGCGCGTGCCTGCGGAACAGATGCAGATGCCGGCATTGCAGCTGCAGCCGGGCTAGTTGTTCGGTTCCGCACATACGTTGCATGGAAGATGGCGAGAATCGCGCCGATACTGGGCCAGGAATGCGCGCAAGGCATCAGCCTTGCTGCGCTTTTTCTTGTCTCGCCCCGATCTCGTCACTTTTCCTTTGCGACGAATCTGCGAAACGGGACAACAGCGGCAGGTCCGCGCGCCGGCCAAGCCGGATAGCTGCTTCACCTTGCATCGTCCGCGCGGAGAATCCGTACATACACGAATCAAACAGACCTTCCATTCACTTCTGCGTTGCCGCCAAACCGCAATGAAGCGCACGCGTATCGATATGCAAAAATGAGTTGTCAAAAGTTGTATCGTCTCTGTGTCGTTCGACGTTATCATTTGTGCATCGCATAAGCTCACGGGAGAATTGAGCAATGGAAGCGTGGAGAGAAGATCGCCTGAACGACCTGCTACGTATCGAATCGGAGCACGAATTGTTTGATGAGATCGCCGGCATGGCTTCGGCAATCGGATTCGAATACTGCGCATACGGCATTCAGATGCCGGTTCCGATTTCGCGGCCAAGCGTGCAAATGTTCAACAACTATTCCCAGCGCTGGCGGAAGTGCTACAGCGAGCGCGGCTACCTTCAGATCGATCCCACGGTGCAGCATGCGATCCGGTCGACGCTGCCGGTGGTCTGGTCCAACACGCTGTTCGAGCCTGCGCAGGAGATGTGGGAGGAGGCGCGCGGACATGGCTTGCAGCATGGCTGGGCGCAGGCCTCGCGCGATGCGGGCGGCAGTCTCGGTCTGCTGACACTGGCGCGCAGTGCGGAACAGCTGACTGCCGGCGAGCTGTACCAGAACGAGGCGCGAATGGTGTGGCTTGCGCAGTACGCGCACGTGGCGATGGCGCGGCTCCTGATTCCGAAGCTCGCCCCGGAAACGCAGGTCATGATGACGGCGCGCGAAAAGGAAGTGCTGCGCTGGACCGCGGAAGGCAAGACCGCTTACGAGATATCGCAGATCCTCGCGGTATCCGAGCGCACGATCAATTTCCACATCACCAATGTCGTGCTGAAGCTGGGCGCGTCCAACAAGACCCAGGCGGCGGTCAAGGCGGCGGCATTGGGCATGTTGTCCTGAGTTCTTCCTGCCTTCCTCGGAGGCATTTCCTCTTCACGTTTCACCAATGCATTGCGCGCACTCACGAACAATTTGGGTGCGCAATCCCTTCAGCGCACCTTCGTCGTGCGGACTGTCAGAGTTGACAGCTAGGTTTTGGTTCGTCGATGCACAAAAATGGGATTCACCTGAATTCCATGAGGTCACGAAGCCATGTCGCAGCTGCATGAAATAGGTTTGCCAATCCGCGCCCATGTGCGTCGCATTGCATTCCGTTCTTCCATTTCGACATGATCAAGAGACCGTTCGCCGAACCGGTCATGCGCTGCACGATCACCGCCTTCAAGCACCTTTCGCTCAATGCCGTCATGGGGAATGCGCACGGCATTCCTGCTCGGTGTTTTCCCTGCATTAGCCAGCACTGACCGACTGGTTTTTGCAAAGATCAATAGAGGAGTCACGGCATGTTCAAGAATCTCAAAATCAAGACGCTCGTCATTCTGGCGCTGGGAGTTCTCACCGCATTGGTGCTGGTCATCGGCGGACTGGGAATCTACGGCACTAAGCATACGGTGGACCAGCTGCAGAGCATCGCGCTCAAAGACGTGAAAGCGGCGGCAATCGTCGAAAAGATCCGCTTCAAGATGGAGGTCAATCGCAGCCAGATTCTGCAGACGCTGCAGCATAACCCGGTGACGGATTGGGCAAAGCTGCATGATCATCCGATCGACGTTCACTTCAAGGTCATCAACGACACCACGAGCGAGATCAACGACATCTGGGCGCGCTACATGGCCGGCATCGCCACCGCGGACGAGCGCAAGCTGGCCGACGACTGGCACGCCAGGAGCGGCAAGCTGGGGATCGACGGCATCAGTGCCGCGGCCGACGCGATTCGCGCCGGCAAGTGGGATGACAGCGAGATGGTGCTCATCAAGACGATCAACCCGACGTACCGGGTTGCGGACGGCGCGTTGAAGGAGCTGACCGATTCCATGGGGCAGCGCGCGCAAGCCAACAGCGCGCAGGTCGAGGCCGATATCGCCGGCATGTTCTATTTCATGCTGGGTGTGGCGGCGGCCGGTGCGCTGCTCGCTGTCGCGATCGGTTTCTTCCTCGTGCGCAGCATCACTGTGCCGCTCGATCAGGCAATCGCGATCGCGCGCCGCGTGGCCGAAGGCGACCTTACCGGCGACATTGAGGTGTCGTCCACGAACGAGATCGGACAGCTGCTGCGCGCCTTGAAGGACATGAACGCCAGCCTGACGGGCATCGTGCAGAACGTGCGTGTCGCCACCGACATGATCGGCACCGCGTCCAGCCAGATCGCGACCGGCAATCTGGACCTGTCGTCGCGCACCGAGCAGCAGGCCGGTTCGCTGGAGGAAACCGCATCCTCGATGGAGGAGCTGACCGGCACGGTCAAGCAGAACGGTGACAACGCGCGGCAGGCCAACCAGCTCGCGCTGTCCGCGGCAGAGGTGGCGGTCAGGGGCGGAGCGGTGGTGTCCGAAGTCGTTACCACCATGGGATCGATCAATGAATCCGCGCGCAAGATCGTCGACATCATCAGCGTCATCGACGGCATCGCGTTCCAGACCAACATCCTTGCCTTGAACGCCGCCGTGGAAGCGGCGCGCGCCGGCGAGCAGGGACGCGGCTTTGCGGTCGTGGCGACGGAAGTCCGCAATCTCGCGCAGCGCTCGGCAGGTGCGGCGAAGGAAATCAAGATGCTGATCGGCGATTCGGTGGAAAAGGTGGGTGTCGGCGCGAAGCTGGTCGATCAGGCGGGCGCGACGATGAACGAGATTGTCGACAGTGTCAAGCGCGTCACCGACATCATGGGCGAGATTGCATCCGCCAGCCAGGAGCAGAGCGCCGGCATCGAGCAGGTCAATCAGGCAGTCGCGCAGATGGACCAGATGACGCAGCAAAACGCGACGCTGGTCGAAGAGGCTGCCGCAGCGGCCGAATCGCTGGAAGGCCAGGCGCAAAACCTGGTGCAGGTGGTCAGCGTGTTCAAGCTGGTCGAGATGCCGGCAGCGGCACAGGCGCCATCCCCATCGGCCAGGGTGGTGGACATGCGGCGCAGCGCAATCAACCTCACGCAAGCGAAGACGGCTCGTCATGTGCCGCTGGCCGACAAGCCGCGACTGACTGCGATCGCATCCTGAGCGCAATCGCGACGGTCGATTTCCCCGATTTATTCCATGTAGGCAATCCGAAGATTCGGCGCGGATGACGAAACGCATTCGTCATCCGCGCCATTCAGTTCGGGTTGAAAGTTGTGAAAGCAACAATGAAAGGGCCGATTCCTTCAGCAGTTTTCGATCGATTCACACAAGTTCGCAGGATTCCCGGCTGCCCATCTTCATGGCTCGCGGATTCTGTGCTTTCCATCAATGACAGACAAGGAGCGCAATGAAACATCCACCCAACCTGTTTTCCAATCCACCTTCTCCGGCCGTGCTCGCCTTGGCGGACGGTTCGCTTTTCACCGGCATGTCGATCGGCGCCTCCGGGCGGACGGTGGGGGAAGTGGTGTTCAACACGGCGATGACGGGCTATCAGGAGATCCTGACGGATCCGAGCTACAGCCGCCAGCTGGTGACGCTGACGTACCCGCACATCGGCAACGTCGGGGTCAATGCGGAAGACGTGGAGGCGGGCCGGGTGCACGCGGCCGGGCTGATCATTCGCGACCTGCCGGCGCTGGTGTCGAACTTCCGCGCCACGCAGAGTCTGTCGCAGTACCTGCAGGCGCAGAACGTGGTGGCGATCGCCGGCATCGACACGCGGCGGCTGACGCGCCTGCTGCGCGAGAAGGGCGCCCAGAGCGGCGCGATCGTGGCCGGCGACGGTGCCGATGCCGACGAGGCGCTGGCGCTGGCGCGCTCGTTCGGCGGGCTGGCCGGGATGGACTTGGCGAAGGTCGTGTCGACCCCGGTCGCCTACGAATGGAGCGAGACCGAATGGACGCTGGGCGCAGGCCATGGCCGGCAGGAGGCGGCGCAGTACCACGTGGTCGCGTTCGACTACGGCGTCAAGCGCAACATCCTGCGCATGCTCGCCGCACGCGGCTGCCGGATCACGGTGCTGCCGGCGCAGGCCTCGGCGGCCGACGCCATCGCGCTGCAGCCGGACGGCATCTTCCTCGCCAACGGCCCGGGCGACCCGGAGCCGTGCGACTACGCCATTGCCGCCACGAAGGAGCTGATCGAGCGCGGCTACCCCACCTTCGGCATCTGTCTCGGCCACCAAATCATGGCGCTGGCCTCGGGCGCAAGGACGCTCAAGATGAAGTTCGGTCACCACGGCGCGAACCACCCGGTGCAGGACCTCGACACCAAACAGGTGATGATCACCTCGCAGAACCACGGCTTCGCGGTCGACGCATCGACCCTGCCAGCCAACTGCCGCGTCACCCATGTGTCGCTGTTCGACGGCTCGCTGCAGGGTTTCGCCCGCACCGACCGCCCCGCCTTCTGCTTCCAGGGACACCCGGAAGCCTCGCCCGGTCCGCACGACGTGGCCCCCCTGTTCGATCGCTTCGTGGCGATGATGGAGACCAAGAAACATGCCTAAGCGTACCGACCTCAAAAGCATCCTGATCATTGGCGCCGGCCCGATCATCATCGGCCAGGCCTGCGAATTCGACTATTCCGGCGCGCAAGCCTGCAAGGCGCTGCGCGAAGAGGGCTACCACGTCATCCTGGTCAACAGCAACCCGGCCACCATCATGACCGACCCCGAGATGGCCGACGTCACCTACATCGAGCCCATCACGTGGCAAGTGCTCGAACGCATCATCGCCAAGGAATGCCCGGACGCCATCCTGCCCACCATGGGCGGCCAGACCGCGCTCAACTGCGCGCTCGATCTGCACCGGCACGGCGTGCTGGCCCGGTACGACGTCGAACTGATCGGCGCCTCGCCGGACGCCATCGACAAGGCCGAGGACCGCTCCCGCTTCAAGGAGGCGATGACGAAGATCGGTCTCGGCTCGGCCCGCTCCGGCGTGTCGCACACGCTGGAGGAATCGTGGGCGGTGCAGAAGGAACTGGGCTTTCCCGTCATCATCCGGCCCTCCTTCACCATGGGCGGCACCGGCGGCGGCATCGCCTACAACCCCGAGGAATTCGAGGCCATCTGCAAGCGCGGGCTGGAAGCCTCGCCCACCTCCGAACTGCTGATCGAGGAATCCCTGATCGGCTGGAAGGAGTTCGAGATGGAAGTCGTGCGCGACCGGGCCGACAACTGCATCATCGTCTGCTCGATCGAGAACCTCGACCCGATGGGCGTGCACACCGGCGACTCGATCACGGTGGCGCCGGCGCAGACCCTGACCGACAAGGAATACCAGATCATGCGCAACGCCTCGGTCGCGGTGCTGCGCGAGATCGGGGTCGATACCGGCGGCTCCAACGTGCAGTTCGCGATCAACCCGCAGGACGGGCGCATGATCGTGATCGAGATGAACCCGCGCGTGTCGCGCTCCTCGGCGCTGGCGTCGAAGGCCACCGGTTTCCCGATCGCCAAGGTCGCGGCGAAACTGGCGGTCGGCTTCACGCTCGACGAATTGCGCAACGACATCACCGGCGGTGCCACCCCGGCCTCGTTCGAACCGACCATCGACTACGTCGTCACCAAGATCCCGCGCTTTGCCTTCGAGAAATTCCCGCAGGCCGACAGCCATCTGACCACGCAGATGAAATCGGTCGGCGAAGTCATGGCGATCGGCCGCACCTTCCAGGAATCGTTCCAGAAGGCGCTGCGCGGCCTCGAAGTCGGGGTCGACGGCATGAACGAGAAGACCACCGACCGCGAAACCATCGAGGAGGAGCTGGGCGAACCGGGACCGGAACGCATCTGGTACGTCGGCGACGCCTTCGCCCAGGGCTTCAGTCTGGAGGAGGTGCACCAGCTGACGCACATCGACCCGTGGTTCCTGGTGCAGATCAAGGAAATCGTCGACATCGAGCTGTGGCTGGAAACGCAGACGCTGGACAGCCTCGACAAACCCACCCTGTTCCGCCTGAAGCAGAAGGGCTTCGCCGACCGCCGCCTGGCCCGGCTCCTGAAGACCAGCGACACCGCGGTGCGCGACAAGCGGCGCGCACTGGGCGTGCGCCCGGTCTACAAGCGGGTCGACACCTGCGCCGCCGAATTCGCCACCCGCACCGCCTACATGTACTCCACCTACGAGGAAGAGTGCGAATCGCAGCCGACCGGCAACAAGAAGATCATGGTGCTGGGCGGCGGCCCCAACCGCATCGGCCAGGGCATCGAGTTCGACTACTGCTGCGTGCACGCCGCGCTGGCCATGCGCGAGGACGGCTATGAAACCATCATGGTCAACTGCAACCCGGAAACCGTGTCCACCGACTACGACACCTCCGACCGCCTGTACTTCGAGCCGCTCACGCTGGAAGACGTGCTGGAAATCGTCGACAAGGAACATCCGGTCGGCGTCATCGTCCAGTACGGCGGCCAGACCCCGCTCAAGCTCGCGCTCGACCTCGAGGCCAACGGCGTGCCCATCATCGGCACCAGCCCCGACATGATCGACGCCGCCGAGGATCGCGAACGCTTCCAGCAGTTGCTGCACAAGCTCGGCCTGCGGCAGCCGCCCAACCGCACCGCGCGCACCGAGGCAGACGCCCTGCGCCTGGCGCAGGAGATCGGCTACCCGCTGGTGGTACGTCCCTCGTATGTGCTGGGCGGACGCGCGATGGAAATCGTGCACGAGCAGCGCGACCTCGAGCGCTACATGCGCGAGGCGGTCAAGGTCTCGCACGACTCGCCGGTGCTGCTCGACCGCTTCCTCAACGACGCCATCGAGGTCGACGTCGACTGCCTGTCCGACGGCAGCCGCACCTTCATCGGCGGCGTGATGGAACACATCGAGCAGGCCGGCGTGCACTCGGGCGACTCGGCCTGCTCGCTGCCGCCGTACTCGCTGTCGCCGGAGACGATCGCCGAACTCAAGCGCCAGACCGCGCTGATGGCGCAGGGCCTGAACGTGGTCGGCCTGATGAACGTGCAGTTCGCGATCCAGCAGCAGGAGATCGACGGCAAGCTGCAGGACATCGTGTACGTGCTGGAAGTCAACCCGCGCGCCTCGCGCACGGTGCCGTTCGTGTCCAAGGCCACCGGCCTGCCGCTGGCGCGGATCGCGGCGCGCTGCATGGCCGGGCAGACGCTCGACAGCCAGGGCATCGGCAGCGAAGTGGTGCCGGCCTACTACAGCGTCAAGGAAGCGGTGTTCCCGTTCGTCAAGTTCCCCGGGGTGGATACCATCCTCGGCCCCGAAATGAAGTCCACCGGCGAAGTCATGGGCGTGGGAAGGACCTTCGGCGAAGCCTTCGTCAAGTCGCAGCTCGGCGCCGGCATCAAGCTCCCCGCCTCCGGCCGTGTCTTTCTTTCCGTCAAGAACAGCGACAAGCCGCGTGTCGTGAAGCTGGCGCAGGAACTGGATGCGCTCGGCTTCGCCATCTCCGCCAATGAATCCACCGCGACGTTCATCACCATGGCCGGCCTTTCCGTGACGACGATCAGCGAGACAGCCAGCGGCTACCCGGTCACCGCCGGCATGATCGGCAACAAGGAATTTTCGCTGGTCATCGTCACGGCGGACGAGAAGCGCAGCTCGATCATGGACTCGCGCGTTCTGCGTGCCGCCGCGCTTGCCGCGCAGGTGCCGGTGTGCACCACCATCGCGGGCGCAGCTGCGACCATCGCGGCACTGCGCCACATCAATGCCTACGACCTGTACTCGCTGCAGGACATGCACAAGGCGATGCCAGCTGCGCCCGCGCCCGCCATTGCCTCTGTCACCACGGCTCCCGCGACGCAGGTGGAGCGGCGCAAAGGCGAGCGCAGGCAGCACGCGCAGCCCGGGCATGCATTGCCGCAGGACGACAGCGGGGGACGTGCAACGGACGCCATCGACAGACCGCTCAACCTGTTCATCCGGCAGCCGTTCACCGAGTCCGGCCAGGAGGAGCAGGGCATCATCGCCGATGTGCTGCAGTTGATCGACAGCGCGAACGGCGCGCCGCATGCGTTCAACTACCTCACCGGATTGCATGCGGAGAGCGCAGAGACCTTCAAGCAATCGTTCGAACTGGAGACGGGCCAGCCGTTTACGCCGCAGAGCTTCCGCGACCACCGGCTGGAGCTGCTCGACCATGCGGATGCCGTCATCAACATCCGTGTCGGCATGAGCGAGAGCAGCGCCTTCGAGCTCGCCTATCACATCTTCAAGGGCAGCTGCGCGCCGATCCTGTTCCTCGTCTGGAAGCATGCGCCGATCAAGACGACCCTCCTCAGGGAACTGCAAAACCTGTGCGATGTGACGTATCTGGAATTCGAGCGTGTCGATGACCTGAAGCAGGGCGTGCAGGAATTCTTCAACGCGAAGGCGCCGGGGCGCAGAACCCTGTCCCGCGCCGCAGGCTTCGGTTCCAGCGTCGTGAACAAGGGCGTCAAGAGCTGAAGTAAGGGTTCACAGAGTGTGTTTGGCCTTGGAGGTGCCGAATTTTTTGGCACCTCTTTTTTTGTCAGTCCGTCGTCGCTTCGCGCCAGGATGGAACGTGACGACGGCATGAGCGCGCATCGCGTGCCTTGACCCTTTCTTCTCCCGCTGTTCCTTCCCGCTGTTTCCTCCCGCTGCGGCCTCGCAGCCTCCTGATTTTTACGGTTTCTTTACACCGCCCGCGCAGGTTTTTACGAAATTTTTATTTCGTTCCCGCTACGCTGATCATCGTCACAGTACAACTGTATGAGGTGAATGATGGACATGGTTTATATCGGGATGCTCGCGGCATTTTTGCTGGCGGCATGTGTGTTTACCGGCGCCTGCGAAAAATTGGAGGAACGTCAATGAACGCGTTTTATATCGTCGGCGCCGTGACGGCGGCCGGCCTGCTGGTGTATCTGGTCCTGGCGCTCTTGAAGGCGGAGGAACTGTGATGTCGATGCAATCGATCATGCTGCTTGTCGCGTTTCTCGCGGTCTTGCTGGCGCTCTCCTGGCCGCTTGGCATCTACCTCGCGAAGGTCGGCGAAGGCGCGCCGATACGCGGCCTCGGATGGCTGGCCGGGGTGGAAAAGTTCCTGTATCGCATGGCCGGCGTCTCGGCTGATTCGGCGATGGGCTGGAAGACGTATGCGCTGGCGCTCCTGGCATTCAATGCGCTGGGCGCGCTGTTCGTCTACGCGGTGCAGCGCCTGCAGGCCTGGCTTCCGCTCAACCCGCAGGGCTTTGCCAATGTCAGTCCCGATTCGGCATTCAATACTGCCGTGAGCTTCGTCGCCAACACCAACTGGCAGGGCTACGGCGGCGAATCGACGATGAGCTATCTGACGCAGATGCTGGCGCTGACCGGGCAGAACTACCTTTCCGCCGCGACCGGCATCGCCGTCGCGTTCGCCCTGATTCGCGGCTTCTCGCAGCGCTCGGCGAAGACCATCGGCAACTTCTGGGTCGACCTGACACGATCGACCCTGTACGTGCTGGTCCCGCTGTCCACGGTGTTTGCCGTGTTCCTCGTCAGCCAGGGCGTGATCCAGAATTTTTCCGCCTACAAGGAAGTCTCGCTGCTTGAGCCGGTGACGTATCAGCAGCCGAAAATCGGCGCGGACGGTCAGCCGCTGAAGGACGATCAGGGCAATCCGGTGCTGGAAAATGCGACCGCCACAACGCAGACGCTGGCGATGGGCCCCGTTGCGTCGCAGGAGGCGATCAAGCTGCTCGGCACCAACGGCGGCGGCTTCTTCAATGCGAACTCCGCGCATCCCTACGAGAACCCGACGCCGCTGGCCAACTTCTTCCAGATGCTGGCCATCTTCCTGATCCCGGCCGCGCTGTGCTTCGCCTTCGGTCGCATGGTCGGCGACACGCGACAGGGCTGGGCCATCCTCGGCGCGATGACCCTGATCTTCGTCGTCTTCACGGTCGTCATCATGGGTGCGGAGCAGCAGGCGCATCCCGCCCTGCATGCACTCGGGGTCGATCAGGCAGGCAGCGCGCTGCAATCGGGCGGCAACATGGAAGGCAAGGAAACCCGCTTCGGCATCGGCGCGTCGTCCCTGTTCGCCGCCGTCACCACTGCGGCATCCTGCGGCGCGGTCAATGCGATGCACGACTCCATGACGCCGCTGGGCGGCATGATGCCGATGCTCCTGATGCAGCTGGGCGAAGTGGTGTTCGGCGGCGTCGGCGCCGGCCTGTACGGCATGCTGATCTTCGCGATTCTCGCCGTCTTCATCGCCGGCCTGATGATCGGCCGCACGCCGGAGTACCTGGGCAAGAAGATCCAGGCGCATGAAATGAAGATGACATCGATCGCGATCCTGGTCACGCCCGCGCTGGTGCTGGCCGGCACCGCGCTGGCGGTGATGCTCGATGCAGGCAGGGCGGGCATCCTGAATCCCGGCGCGCACGGCTTCTCCGAAATCCTGTACGCGCTGTCGTCGGCGGCCAACAACAACGGCAGCGCCTTCGCCGGCCTGTCTGCCAACACGCCGTTCTACAACATCCTGCTCGCCGTGGCGATGTGGTTCGGCCGCTTCGCGGTGATCGTGCCCATTCTCGCCATTGCCGGTTCTCTGGCCGCGAAAAAACGGCTTGAAGTCACCGCCGGCACGATGCCGACGCACGGTCCGATGTTCGTCGTGCTGCTGGTCGGAACGGTGCTGCTGATCGGCGTACTGAATTACGTGCCGGCGCTGGCCCTCGGCCCCATCGTCGAGCACCTGCAGTTATACACGGCTCGTTAACAAGAATCTGATACAGGACTCTGATACAGGAATCTGACATGTTGAAAAAGAAACCGCACATGCTCATGCCGGAGGCGTCGTCCGGCACGAAGGCGGAACCCGGCACGCCGCGCAAGCAACTGACCCTGTTCGATCCCGCGCTGATGGATGCGGCGCTGGTGGATACGTTCAGGAAGCTGCATCCGCGCCACCAGCTGCGCAACCCCGTGATGTTCGTCGTCTACGCCGGCAGCATCATCGTCACGCTGCTGTACATCCAATCCCTGTTCGCCAAGGGGGAGGAGAGTTCCACCTTCATCCTCGTCAACGCCGTCTGGCTGTGGTTCACCGTGCTGTTCGCGAACTTCGCCGAGGCGCTGGCCGAAGGCCGCAGCAAGGCGCAGGCGGCCTTCCTGCGCGGGCTGAAGCAGAGCGTGATGGCGAAGAAGCTGCTTGAGCCGCATTACAACGGAAAGCGGATTCCGCTGCCCGCCAACATGCTGCACAAGGGCGACATCGTGCTGGTGGAAGCGGGCGACCTGATCCCGATGGACGGCGAGGTCATCGAAGGCGTCGCCTCGGTGGACGAAAGCGCCATCACCGGTGAATCCGCGCCCGTGATCCGCGAATCGGGCGGCGATTTCTCCGCCGTGACCGGCGGCACGCGCGTGCTGTCGGACTGGCTGGTGGTGCGGGTCTCGGTCAATCCGGGCGAAGCCTTCATCGACCGCATGATTGCCATGGTCGAGGGTGCGAAACGGAAGAAGACGCCGAACGAGATCGCGCTGACGATCCTGCTGGTCGCGCTCACCATCATCTTCCTGCTGGTCACCGTCACGCTGCTGCCGTTCTCGCTGTTCTCGGTCGAGGCCGCCAAGGCCGGCGCGCCGATATCGATCACGGTATTGATCGCGCTGCTGGTGTGCCTGATTCCGACCACCATCGGCGGCCTCCTGTCGGCGATCGGCGTGGCCGGCATGAGCCGCATGATGCAGGCCAACGTCATCGCCACTTCCGGCCGCGCGGTGGAAGCGGCGGGCGACGTCGATGTGCTGCTGCTGGACAAGACCGGCACCATCACGCTCGGCAACCGCCAGGCGTCGGAGTTCTATCCGGCACCCGGCGTGACGCAGGTGCAGCTGGCCGACGTCGCGCAGCTCGCCTCGCTGGCCGACGAGACACCGGAAGGCCGCAGCATCGTGATTCTGGCGAAGCAGCAGTTCAACATTCGCGAGCGCGACATTGCAGCACTGCACGCGAGCTTCGTGCACTTTTCTGCCCAGACCCGCATGAGCGGCGTGGATGTGAGCACAGGCGTCGGCCAGCGCCAGATCCGCAAGGGCGCGGTCGATGCCGTGAAGAAGCATGTCGAGGCATTGGGACGTCCCTTCCCCGAGGAAGTCGCGAAAACCGTCGACGACATTTCGCGGCGCGGCAGCACGCCGCTGGTGGTGGTCGATGACGGCCGCGTGATGGGCGCGATCGAACTGAAGGACATCGTCAAGGGCGGCATCAAGGAGCGCTTCGCCGAACTGCGCCGCATGGGCATCAAGACCGTGATGATCACCGGCGACAACAAGCTGACCGCCGCCGCCATCGCCGCCGAGGCGGGTGTCGACGACTTCCTCGCCGAAGCCACGCCCGAGGACAAGCTGAAACTGATCCGCAGCTATCAGGCGCAAGGGCGGCTGGTGGCGATGACCGGCGACGGCACCAACGACGCGCCGGCGCTGGCGCAGGCCGACGTCGCGGTCGCCATGAACTCCGGCACGCAGGCCGCGAAGGAAGCCGGCAACATGGTCGATCTCGATTCCAATCCGACCAAGCTGCTGGAGATCGTCGAGATCGGCAAGCAGATGCTGATGACGCGCGGCTCGCTGACCACGTTCTCGATCGCCAACGACATCGCCAAGTACTTCGCGATCATCCCGGCGGCGTTCGTCACCACCTATCCGCAGCTGAAGGCGCTCGACATCATGCATCTGTCCAGCCCGTCGTCGGCCATCGTCTCGGCCGTGATCTTCAACGCCCTCATCATCATCGCCCTGATCCCGCTGGCGCTGAAAGGCGTGAAGTACCGCGCGGTGGGTGCCGCACTGCTGTTGCGACGCAATGTGCTGATCTACGGCCTGGGCGGCATCCTGCTGCCATTCGTCGGCATCAAGCTGATCGACATGGCGCTGTCATTGTTCAATTTCGTGTAGGAACCGATATGAAATCCATTCTTCGTCCCGCGTTCGTCCTGTTCGCCGCACTGACCGTGATCTGCTGCGTGCTGTATCCCTACGCGGTCACCGGCATCGCGCAACTCGCCTTTGCCGGCGAGGCCGAAGGCAGTCTCGTGCAGCGCGATGGCAAGACGGTCGGCTCCACGCTGATCGGGCAGGCGTTCTCCTCGCCGAACTATTTCTGGGGACGTCCTTCCGCCACCGGCCCGATGCCGAACAACGCCGCATTGTCGAGCGGCTCCAACCTCGGCCCGACCAATCCCGCGCTGGTCGATGCCGTGAAGGGCCGCATCGAAGCCTTGAAGGCCGCCGACCCCGACAACACCGCGCCGGTCCCGGTCGACCTCGTGACCGCGTCGGCCAGCGGCCTCGACCCCGAGATCAGTGTCGCGGCGGCCCACTACCAGGCGGGCCGCATCGCCCGCGAGCGCAAGCTGGCGGTCGAGGAAGTGCGCAGCCTGATCGATCTCCACAGCGAGACACCCAGCCTCGGCATCTTCGGCGAGCCGCGCGTGAATGTACTGGCGCTGAATTTGGCGCTGGACCAAAAGCGCTGATCGCATTTTTGCACGCGCGGGGTGGGCACGTCGTGCCCATGCTTCAAACATGCATGGCTAGTGGTCTGCTTTGTAATTGATTGAACCCAAAAGGGCGTCTTTTCGCGCCATGCGTCGTTGCAAATCCTCGCGATAGTTCACTATCGCTGCGGTTTGCGCCTAGCCTGCCACGAAAATCCATCCCTTTTGTTGGTTCAACAAAATACAAAGCAGACCACTAGCGCGTGGCCATTGCCTGCCCACCCTGCAAACATCATCACTTCAGTTAGTAGGAACACAGGGAGTTTATACACCATGAAAAAAACGATTTTGGCCGCTGCCGTATTTTCCGCTTTTGCTTCTTCTGCTTTCGCACAAGCTGCGGCCGAGCAGCCGGCACCCGAGCATACCTTTACTGGCAACGTGGCGGTAGTCACTGACTATCGTTTTCGCGGCATTTCGCAAACCTTCAAGAAGCCGGCCATCCAGGGCGGCTTCGATTACGCCCACAGCAGCGGTTTCTACGTCGGCAACTGGAACTCCAACGTCAGCGGCGTGCAGTATCCGCAAGGCGGCTCCATCGAGATGGACTTCTACGCCGGCTACAAGTTCGAACCGGTCAAGGATGTCACCGGCGACGTCGGCTTCCTGTACTACTACTATCCGGGCGCGAAGGTCGCCGGCACCAGCGAGAAATTCGACAATGGCGAGATCTATTTCGCCGTCGGCTACAAGTGGTTCTCGGCCAAGTACAGCTACGGCGTGACCGACTTCTTCGGCCTGAACAACACGACCGCCGGCCTTTACGCCTTCACCGCGCTGAACCCGAGCGGCAATTCGAAAGGCTCCGGCTATCTCGACCTGAACGCCAACTTCGAAATCGCCGACAAGACCACGCTGAACCTGCATGTCGGCCGCCAGACCGTGAAGAGTTACGGCGCGTTGAGCTATACCGACTACAAGATCGGCGTGGCGCGCGATTTCGGCTTCGCCACGCTCGGCCTGGCCGTGATCGGCACCGATGCCGACAAGGACTACTGGCAGGCCACCAACGGCAGCTCGACCAGGAAACTGGGGGAAACCACGGCCGTGCTGTCCCTCTCCAAAACCTTCTAAAGCGCAAGAGGTGCGCCATGAAACTGAATGGCCCTCTCCATCAGCAAGACGTGCCAAGCGGGGAGTGCGTGTCAACGATCGCATGCTGATCGTTGACACGCACCGAAGTATTTCAACCCCCTTCCAACTCTCGCCTTTGTACTGAGTCGGCTTCGGCAAGCCCGAGCCGATTTCAGGAGGTGATATCAAACATGCGTTATCCCGGCGCAGGCCGGGAACCGGTGACGCTTCTCCTGCAGGGAAAGTGACGCGGGGCATGCCGGCATGCGCGCCTTCGACGTGGCGACGAACCTTGAACTGCTTTCATCCCCATTCTTTTCAGCATCATGGATGCCGGATCAACAGGCAAGCGAACATCGTTGCGCAGCCGGACGGCTGCATTCTTTTCCTTGATTGAAGACAGGTGGGAGGGAGCTTGTTGCCCCGCATCAGCAACGCGGGGCCGCGTAAATCAGCCAGGCAAGGCCATCATGCGTTCCAGCGCGATGGCAAGTGCTTTCTTGCCATCCGCAGACATGGGCGTCATCGGCAGGCGCAGTTCATCGCCGATCCATCCCTGCATCGCCAGCGCCGCTTTCACCGGCCCGGGATTCGGTTCCGAAAACAGCAACTGAATCAGCGGCAGCATGGCCTTGAACAGGGTGCGAGCCTGCCCGATGCGGTTGGACCGGACCAGATCGAACAGCCGGACGAACAGGTCGGGACGGATATGCGCAGCGGCCGTGATTGCACCGTGTCCGCCCAGGCACAGCGTGACGAGGATGAGCGCATCGTCGCCGCACAGGACCTTCAGCGGCGTATGGTTGATCAGCGCGGCCAGCTGCGGCATGTTGCCGCCGCACTCCTTGATGGCGGCAAAGCGCGGGTCGGCAGATAGCGACAATGCCGTTGCCGCATCAATGTTGACACCGGTTCTGGCCGGGATGTTGTAGAGCGCGATCGGCTTGTCGGTGACTTCCGCGATGGCGCGGAAGTGATGCAGGATTCCCTGCTGCGAAGGGCGTACATACGACGGCGCGGAGATGAGCAGACCGGCGAGCGGCGCGCGGTTGTAACGCGCTGCCTGTCTGGCCACTGCCCGCGTATCGCTGCCGCCGATACCGATGGCGACCGGGCAGCGGCGGCCAGCCGCCTCGAGCACGGCGGCCAGCATGTCCGCTTGCTCGCCGTCGTCGAGCGTGGCCGCTTCGCCCGTGGTGCCGCACACGACAAGGCCGTGCACGCCGCTATCGACGAGATGGGTGGTGAGACCTTGCGCTGCATCGAGATCGATATGGCCGTCGCGAAACGGCGTGACAATCGGGACCCAGATGCCTTCAAAGAGGGGCGTGGTACTTGTTCGTTCGGGATTCATGGGCGTGTCAGGCGGGTGTGATGCGTCCGAATTCCGCGCCGGGCAGGCTGCGCATGACGGCTGCCATGACGCGGTCGATGGCAGGCTTGCTCAAGGGCAGCCATACCTTCATTCGTGTCGCATGCGCGATCGGCTGGATCCGCATGAATGACACCATGTCGCCACAGGTACTCATCACCAGCCGCCGCAATTCGGTCACGAGCGCCGCGTCGATGATGATATGCATCATGAATCCGCCTTCTTCCCTGAGGGGGCAGCGCATGATGCGGTCTGCCGGGTGCAATACCGCCATCGACGTAGCGCCGGGAGGCTCAGGCAATCGGGGGCGCGCATGCGTCAAGCACGTTGAAGCTGTGTGATTCATAGGACCCTGTCTTCGTGGTTATCGTGAAATGCAGATTAATCCTTCACATATAAAAATTCTCTAAAAATGGGCGGCCGGCGCGTAAAAGATTTGTATACGCGGCCGGGATCGGTGCGATGCAGGCCGGTGGCGCGATCTCCGCAATCACCCGCCATGCAAGATTTGCTTCCTATTTGCAGGTGATGTCGGCAATAGAGAAGGGCGCGTGCCTTGCGTCATACGAAATCGAGCAGGAAGAAATGTCTTTATCCAATTGCCTTGCAAGTGACAACCCTGTATTTGAATAAATGCACTTGATCCAGATGCTCCCGTTATGCGCAGTCGAGAACGACCAGTCGTTGACTAATTCCCGCCTGGTTGATTTGCTTTTCGATGGCGCAAGTTCGGCCAGTTGTTCCGGATGGCCGTCATAAAAGCCGGCGTTGGTCAATATGGAAGGTCCGCCTTCGAGAACAGGAGTCCATCCTTCAGGAATTTTTCTCGGCGATTGTGAGGTCTCGATCCGGGCAGGACAAACGTTCTTGAGGTTTGTTGCGCCGAAGGATGCCGCTGGAAACAGCAATGAATAAAACAGGACGAAGAATGCTGGTTTGCAGGTCATGTGCCGGGCTCCTCAATCGATCACAGAAAATGCATCGGCATTGTTGCTTGGGTCAATGTAGTTTCCATTCTTGTCTTTTCCCTTGAAATAAAGCGGACGTATCGTGATTCTGGATTTTCCCTTCCATTGGTCGAGGACATAGATCGCAGCGGAATCTTGTCGCACATAGATTGCAGCATGATTTCCATGTGCCTGATTGGGATACCTGCCTTTGACAAAGGTTGCGATTGCCGTCCCAGGCGCAAGAACCAAACTGCCTTTCACCCTTTCTCCCTCTTTCCACAATGAGGTATGAGGTGCTTTTGCGCACTCCTGAACTAATGCAACGCACTGATGTGACCCCAAAAGCGTTTTATTTTCAAGGTCCGGATATTTATTGCAGACGTATGGCATGGCGTTTCTCTGGGCTGATGAATCGGAATAAATTTCGCATCGGCGCCGATAATGCTGAACTCCCTGTTTGTTGTCAAATTGGAAATCATGGCGTGTCTCGCACGCTGCTTCATCTTCGCAAGGCAAGGGCATTGATGAAATGCCCGCATGCGAATCATCAGTCCGCATCCAACAATGGTTTTCTGGCGCGGACGAACCTGATCATTGAGGCTGTCGCTGCTGAAGTTCGTGGCGACTCTTGATCGAATTTTTACGAATTTTTTACACGGGAAACGGTATCGTCTCCGCATTGTTAGTGTCCTGAGTTGGAAATTCGCTGCATAAAAGATGACGAGAATCGCACCGATACCGCGTCAAAAATGCTCGCAAGGCCTCGGCCTTGCTGCGCTTTTTTCCTTGTCTCGTCGCGATTTCATCGCTTTTATTTGCAACGGATTTCCAACTCAGGACACTCGGAAGGCGGGACATTGCCGATGAACGCGTTTGCCGATCTTCTCTACCCGGAGAACATTGCGCTTGACTTGAATGTGTCGAACAAGATGCAGGCATTTGCGCACATCGCCGCGCTGCTCGAGCGCCAGCATCAGATCGGACGCACGCTGGTCCATGACAGTCTGTGCGAGCGCGAGCGGATGGGCTCGACCGCTCTTGGCATGGGCGTGGGCATTCCGCATGCGCGCATCAAGGGATTGCGTCAGCCGATGCTTGCCTTTGCCCGCTTCAGGAAAGCCATCCCGTTCGATGCGCCGGATGACATGCCGGTGTCGGAAGTATTCCTGCTGCTCGTCCCTGGCAATGCGGCGGTAGCGCATTTGCAGATACTGGCCGAGCTGGCGGAAATGCTGTGCGATCAGGACTTCCGCCAGCGCCTCAGGGATGCGAACGATCCGCGCGGCATCCTGCAGGCGGTCGGCGCTTGCGCCGGCGGCAGCCGCGCGAACCACGATCCGGCGTGAGGGCGGCGCACAATCCGATCGCCATGTCACAATCAACCATGTCAAACCCTTGCAGCGAATCATGACCTCATGACTGATTATCAACGGCCCGACCCCGATGCCTTGCTTGCCCAGGTGAAAGAGCAGGAACGCCGGGCATTGCGTGGCAAGCTGCGTATTTACTTCGGCGCATCTGCAGGCGTGGGCAAGACCTATGCGATGTTGAACGCCGGCCGCAAGCTGAAGGAAGACGGGCATGAGGTGCTGGTCGGCATCGTGGAAACCCATGGCCGTCGCGAAACCGCCGTGTTGCTGGAAGGGCTCGATGTCTTGCCGCTCAAGACGATCGACTACCGCGGCAGGGCGCTCACCGAATTCGACATCGACGCCGCGCTTGCACGTCGTCCGTCGCTGATCCTGGTCGATGAGCTGGCGCATTCCAACGCGCCCGGCTCGCGCCATCCCAAACGCTGGCAGGACGTGGAGGAGCTGCTCGATGCCGGCATCGACGTCTTCACCACCGTCAACGTGCAGCATCTGGAGAGCCTGAACGATGTGGTCGGCGGCATCACCGGCATTCGCGTGGCGGAAACCTTGCCGGACACCGTGTTCGACGAGGCCGGCGAGGTCGTGCTGGTGGACGTTCCGGCGGACGAATTGCTGGCGCGGATGAAGGCGGGCAAGGTGTATCAGGCGCAGCAGGCCGAGCGCGCATCGCGCAATTTTTTCCGCAAGGGAAACCTGATCGCGCTGCGCGAGCTGGCGTTGCGCCGCACCGCCGACCGCATCGAGGACGATGTGCAGGCGTACCGCGTGGAGAAAGCCATCAACGCGGTGTGGAAGACCGATGCGGCGCTGCTCGCATGCGTCGGACCACGCCCGGGGGCGGAGCACGTGATTCGCAGCGCGGCGCGGCTGGCCAGTCAATTGAACACCGAGTGGCACGCCGTGTACGTCGAGACACCACGCCTGCAGCGGCTGCCATCGGCGCGGCGCGAGCAGATACTGAAGTCGCTGAAACGCGCGCAGGACCTGGGCGCCACTACCGCAGTTCTGGCGGGAAGCGATGTCGCGGCGGCGATTGTCGACTATGCGCACAGCCAGAATTTTTCCAGGATCATGCTCGGGCGTGCGCATTCCGCATGGTCATGGCGGCTCGCGCATGCGAAGCGGATCGCCGCCCTGGCCCCCGATATCGATCTGATCGAGATCGGCCGTCCCAGCCTGCAGGAATCGGACGAGCGAAGCGCAACGGTCACAACACAGATGGAGGCGGACAAGGCCGCCGCGCCGCGCCGCCACTCGCATTTCGCGCGCTACGCAGGGGCCGCCGCCGCCAGCCTGCTGACGGCGCTTGTCGCCACGCCGCTCTTGCCCTACTTCGATCTGGCCAACATCGTGATGCTGTTCCTGCTGACGGTTGTGCTGGTCGCGGTCCGCTTGGGGCGCGGGCCGGCGGTGATGGCCACCGTGACCGGGGTCGCGGCGTTCGATTTCTTTTTCGTGCAGCCGCGCTTCTCGTTCGCCGTCAGCGATGTGCAGTATCTGCTCACCTTTGCCGTGATGCTGGCGGTCGGGCTGATTACCGGACACCTGACGTCGGGTCTGCGCTATCAGGCCAGGGTCGCGGCGCATCGGGAAACGCGGTCCCGCGCACTGTATGAATTCGCGCGCGAATTGTCGGGCGCCTTGCAAACCGAGCAGGTGTTCGAGACCACGCGCACCTGCATTCAGCGCACCTTCCTCGCCAGGGCGGTGCTGCTGCTGCCGGACGATGCCGGCCGCCTGCAGCAGCCGCCGGCGGCTGCGTCCGGCGAGGCGATGCCTGACATGAGCGTGCTCGAGATGGGCATCGCGCAATGGGCATTCGACCGCGCCACGCCTGCCGGCATGGGGACCGACACGCTGCCCGGCAGCAGTCTGTTCTACCTGCCGCTGGTGGCGCCGATGCGCACGCGCGGCGTGCTCGCGATCCAGCCCGGCAGCCGTCGCTGGATATTGATCCCCGAGCAGCGGCAGCAGCTCGATACCTTCGCCGCGCTGGCCGCGATTGCGCTGGAGCGCGTGCATTACATCGAGGTCGCGCAGGATGCGCTGGTGCGCATGGAATCCGAACGCCTGCGCAATTCCTTGCTGGCCGCGCTGTCGCACGACCTGCGCACGCCGCTGACGGCGCTGGTCGGCTTGTCCGAGTCGCTGACCCTGTCGAAGCCGCCGTTGTCGCCGGCGCAGCAGGGACTGGCCGAGGCGCTGCATGACGAAGCGCTGCGCATGAGCAATCTGGTGTCCAACCTGCTCGACATGGCGCGCATCCAGAGCGGGGAAGTCAAACTCAACCTGCAATGGCAGCCGATCGAGGAAGTGGTCGGCAGCGCCTTGCGCGCCAGCGGCTCCTCGCTCGCCGGACACAAGGTGGAGACACGGCTCGCACGTGAGCTGCCGCTCGTGCGCTTCGATGCGGTACTGATCGAGCGCGTGCTGTGCAACCTGCTGGAAAACGCCGCCAAATACACACCGGCCGGTTCCACCATCGAGATCGCGGCGGAAACCGCCGAGCCGTTCCTGAACATCGTCGTTCGCGACAACGGACCGGGCCTGCCGCCAGGCCGCGAGGAAGCCCTCTTCGAAAAATTCACGCGCGGCGAACGCGAATCGGCCACTCCCGGCGTCGGACTCGGACTCGCGATCTGCCGCGCGATCGTCGAAGCGCACGGCGGCACCATCCGCGCCGGGAATGCGCAGGAAGGCGGCGCATCGTTCCTCTTTACCATTCCGCTTGGCACGCCGCCCGCCATGCCCGACATTGTCGATGAACCCAATTCCAGCGCCGAACCCTACACATCATGAGCGAATCGATACCTGTTGCCTTGCTGGTTGAAGACGAACCGCAAATCCGCCGCTTCGTGCGCAGCGCGCTGGAAGAAGAGGGGTGGCAAATCTTCGAGGCGGAAACCATGCAGCGCGGATTGATCGACGCGGGTACGCGCAAGCCGGACCTCGTGATCCTCGACCTCGGCCTGCCGGACGGCGACGGTGTGGACTTCATCGCCGATGTCCGGCGCTGGTCCGCGGTGCCGGTCATCGTGCTGTCGGCGCGCGTGGACGAGCGCGACAAGATCAAGGCGCTCGACGCCGGCGCCGACGACTACCTGACCAAGCCGTTCGGCGTCGGCGAGCTGCTGGCGCGTGTGCGTGCCACGCTGCGGCGGCAGCGCCAATCCGGCGACAATGCGCACGGCATCATCCAGTTCGGCGATGTCAGGCTGGATATCAAGGCGCGCCTGGTGACGAAGGCGGAGCAGCCGGTGCACCTGACCCCGACCGAATACCGGCTGCTGACGGTGCTGGCGAACAACGCGGGACGCGTGGTCACCAACCGGCAACTGCTGCGCGAAGTATGGGGACCGTCCCATTCCGAAAGCGGCCACTACCTGCGCATCTACATGGGGCACCTGCGGCAGAAGCTCGAAGACGATCCGGCGCAGCCGCGCTATCTGCTGACGGAGACGGCGGTGGGGTATCGGCTGATGCTGCCTGCTTGAGGTGGCGTCGGATGGTCTGATCGACGCGGCGCACGTCGCGCCATCTGTGTCGACGGCAGCGTCTCCCGCAAGGAAAACGCTTCAGTGCTTGCCGTCGTGCGGCATCGCCATCGGTGGGAACGCCCGCGCCGCCGAAGCGGCCGCAACAGACTTATTGCAGGAGCGATTCGATCGTCTGCGCGACGCGCTGCAGGGAGCGTGCCGGGTCCGCATCCTTGTAGCGCGCGGCGATGCCTTGCGCTGCTTGCGCATAGCCCGGCTGCGTCAGCATGTCCCGCAGCACCTGCGCAAAATTGGCCTGTACCGTGGAAGGGATGATGCCCACGCCCGCGCCGGTCGCGGCGATCCGGCCGGTGATCATCAACTGTTCAATATGATTGGGCAGCAGCAGCATCGGCACGCCGGTTTTCAGACAGTCAACCGAGGTGCCGTGGCCGGCGTGGGTGATCGCGAGCTGGCATCCCGGCAGCAACGCATGCAGGTCGACGGGTTCGCGGTAGATGCGCAGGTGCTCACACGATGCATGCTTGCTGCGCAGCGCATCCGGTATGTCGGGAATGACGGCAATGACTTCCACGGTGCTGCCTGCCAGGACATCGAGCACGGCTGGCAGCCAGACTTGATTGCGCACATACATGAAGATGCGCGGATATCTCGTCTGCAACCACGGCACGCGCATGCCGCCGCCGTTGTTTTCCACGGGGGTTGTCAATTCGATGGCGCTGCGGTCGGCACCCTGGTAGTGATCCAGTTCGGGCAGCGTCATGAGCAGGGTGCGGTCGGTCGACAAGGCCTCGCTCAAGGTCGTCGCCGCCACATGTCCGCAGGCGGCAAACGCGGCATTGATGACGGACAGCACGCTGCTTTCCGTCGCTTCCAGCGCTTCCGCAGTTCCCTGGTGCCATGGACGAAAGCACGGCATCGGGGACACGCGCGGCGGGATGGTGAAGCCGGTGCCGATGTGCACGGTTTTCAAGCCCAGCATGCGGGCGGCGACGAGCGCCGAAGGCGCGTGCTCCAGCACGACGATATCGGTTTCGAGAAGCGCATGGAGATTTGCCCAGGCGCTCATCATGCCGTTGAACACGGCGGGCCGGGTGAAGCCGTGGGTGGCGAGAATGTCCGCATAGCTGGCAATCTCCCTGCCGAGCTCGGTCTTCCCCTGGATGGACGGAGAGGGCAGGAAGGCGATGCCTTTGGGCGCAAGCACGGCCTGCGCGCTGGCAAGATGATTCAGAACGAAGCGCACCTGGTGTCCGCGCCGGATCAACTCCTCGGCGATCGGAAGCATGCGCCACAGATGGCCGAAATTGTCGCCCAGCTCCCAGGCGAATACGATGCTGCTCATGATTTTTTCACCATGCCGATAAATTCCTCACGCTTGTCCGGTAATTGCGACGTTTGATTGGTTTGATAAAAAATGACGCCGGTCAGGCCAGCTCGAACGGCGCCGGTCAGGCCAGCTCGAACGGGACGGACAGGCTGTATCCGCCGCCGTAGGTGCTTTGCAAGGGCAGCGCCTCGCCCATGCCGGTCTTGATTTTTTTTCGCAAGCGATAGACCAGCATGTCGATCCGGGCAGCGGCCTGCGGGTCGTCGCTCTCGCCCATGCCGATCAGCAGGGACGTCCTCGGCACCGGCTGCCGGTTGTGCGCCAGCAGGTGCAGGAATTTGAACTCCCGCTCGGTGAGGGCAATCGTTCCTTTGCCGTGCAACGCAAGACGCCGCCCGTTTGCTTCAAGCCGCCACGGCGAAGGCGGCGCGGCAAGCTCCCTGGTGCCGATGCGGCGGCACAGCGCTTCGATGTGGGCCGCCAGCTCGCGGAACTTGATCGGTTTGGTCAGATAGGTGTCGGCACCGAGGCGCAAGCCTTGAATCCGGTTGTCCAGCGTGACGCGCGCGGTCAAGACGATCAGGCGGGTATCGGGATGGTGCCGGCGCAGCGCCGGGATGAGGTTGAAGCCGTCCTCGTCCGGCAGCCCGAGATCGAGCAGCACGAGGTCGGCAGGTCCGTTCGACAGCGCGGCCCAGAGCGCGGCCGCATCGGCGGCGAGCGTCACGCGGTAGCCGATGCCGCCCAGATACTCCGCCACATCCTCGGCGTACGATACGTTGTCTTCAACGAAGATTATGTTGGTCATCTGGATTGGTCGTGG
This sequence comes from Noviherbaspirillum cavernae, assembly GCF_003590875.1. Lineage (NCBI taxonomy): Bacteria > Pseudomonadati > Pseudomonadota > Betaproteobacteria > Burkholderiales > Oxalobacteraceae > Noviherbaspirillum > Noviherbaspirillum cavernae. The sequence goes on along the minus strand of NZ_QYUN01000002.1, from coordinate 3,537,003 downwards.
CGGTGTCGGTCTGGATTGTGCAGGAAGGTGTTTGTTGGAAACTATCCAATTCTCACTGGAGCAGGGGCTTGTTTTATCTCGTTCGCCACGCCAGTGGGCAGCCATATCGTAAATGCCGCGCCGCCCGTTGGCAGATTGCGGGCCGTCAAGGACCCGCCGTGCGACTCCACCACGGAACGCGCCAGGTGCAAGCCGATGCCGGACCCCGTTTCCCGGGCGGCGCTTCGCCCCCGGAAAAATTTTTCGAATACTTGCGGCAGTTCGGCTTCGTCGATCCCCGCGCCGTTATCGCTGACCAGGAGCGCGACGCCGTCGATGCCGTTGCGATCGGCATGGCGGCTGGACAACTGGATGGTCGACCCCGGCGCCGTGTATTTCACCGCATTGTCGGCAAGAATCCGCAAGGTCAGCCGCATCAGATCCGGGTCGCACAGGACGGCGTCCGGTATTTCCGACTGCTCTACGGTCACGATGTGTTCGGTCGATAGCGCCAGGGCCGAGGCGCGGCAGTCTTCCAGCAAGGTCAGCGGCGCAACCGATACGACGCGCAAACCGTGCGCCACCCTGTCCAGCTGCTCCTGAATCAGATAATCGTCCAGCAGCTTGGTCAGGCGATCGACCGATTTCTGGATTTTGACGTAACGCCGGCGGGTTGCCTCATCCACGTTGTGCGCATGCATCTCCAGATGCTGCACGGCACCGTCGATGGTGGCGAGCGGTGTGCGAAATTCATGCGAAATCATGGCGACAAAGCGTTTTTGCTCGTCCTCCGCCTGCCGGCGTTCGGTCACGTCGATCCCGAAGAAGATCAAGGTGGACATGTCGGCCTGGTCCCGCACGGTGCTGCTTTGCCAGGAGATGAGGTGCTCCGTCCCGGCTCTGGTCAGGATCGGGTAGTCGAAGGCATGCGGCATGTCGCCGGTTTGTCTGAACTGGTGGAACGCTGTCGATACCTGCGCCATGTGCGTGCGTGGCACGACCAGCTCAAACCAGTTCTTGCCCAGCACCTCGTCGCGGCGATAGCCGCAGACGCGCTCCGCGGCCTGATTGAAAATGGTGACGCGGCCGGCGGCATCGAGGCCCACCAGCATGACGCTGGCGGTCGCGATCAATTTGTCGGTGAAGGCCTTGGCCGCCAGCACTTCGCGCTGGCGGCGTTCGGACACCCAGGCCAGCGGCAGCATGACGGCCGCGACCAGGGTGAAGATCAGCGCGTTGACGACGAGATTGCGCAGCCAGCCGGCAAGGACTTCGTCCAGCTGGCGCGACAGGATCACGCTGAAACCGGTATCGCCGAGACGGCGCACCAGGAACACGCGGGTCTTGCCGTTGGCCTGAGAGGGGCCGATATGACGGCTGACCCGCTGGCCGGATGCGACATGTTCCCGGAAAACCTTGCTGACGTTCACCATGTTGGAGCCGAAGAATTTTTCCGGATCGAAGCGGCGATAAACGATGTCGCCGTCGCCGTTGAAAAGAACGGTGACGCTGCCCGAGTCATCGGGGTGGACGGACTTCAATACGTGCGTGAACCAGCTGTAGTCGACGGTGGCACCGACCACGCCGAGAAAGCCGCGCCGGGCATCGACGATCGGTAGCGTGACGGTGATGACATTCGTGTCCAGCAGCGATTTGTCGGGGCGGGAGACATGCAGTTTCGGCGCACGCGTCCGGTCGAGGTGGGCGGTGAACCAGGCTTGTTTCGAGGTGTCGATTCCCTTCATCGACGGGTTGGTGGCGAGCACGACACGTCCGCTGGCATCGGTCACCAGCAGCGTGCCGATGGCCGGGGAAGCGGACAGGTGTCTGGTGAGTGCAGCCTGGAATTTGCTGGCTGGCGCTGAACCTTCCGCCAGCCGTTGTTCCGCGATCTGGCTCAACAGCTGACTGATATCGTCCAGTGCGACGGTGACCTGTGCTTCCGTGTTGCGGGCATGGGCTTCGAGCAGGCGGTATTCCGACGCCTGTGTCGATTCATAGTCGGCCCAGGAAAACCAGGCGAGCAAGGCGCCGATAATGAGCAGTACCGTGGTGAGCATCAGCCAGATCGACGGCAGCACGCTCTTGCGACGCATCGGCGCGATCATGCTAAACGAGCGTGCCCATCATGGCATCGGTGCAGGCCTCGATGCTCATTCTTTCCGTGTCCAGCACCAGTCGGGCAGCGTCGGGCGGCTCGTAGCCGTCCGAAACGCCGGTGAAGTGCTGGATTGCGCCGGCGCGGGCGCGGCGGTACAGGCCCTTGACATCGCGTGCTTCACAGACCGCCAAGGCGGCGCTGACATGTACTTCGACAAACGCATGCGCGCCGATGACGCCCTTCGCTGCAGAGCGGCAGGCACGGGTGGGAGAAATCAGGGCAGCAATCGCTATGACCCCCGAGTGATTGATCATCTTGCAGATCTCGGCGACGCGGCGCACATTCTCGGCCCGGTCCGCCGCCGTAAACCCGAGGTCCGCGTTCAGTCCGCCGCGCACCGTGTCGCCGTCGATGATGCAAGCCGCATGGCCGGCGCGCGTCAGGCGCTGGTGCAGGCTGAGGGCCAGCGTCGATTTCCCGGCGCCGCTCAAGCCGGTCAGCCAGATCGTTTTTGCCGGCAGGGCGCGTCCTGCCGATGTTTCATTGCCTTCTTCGTCCATGAGCCCGTGATTCCTGTTGTCGCAAGCCGTCACTATAGTTGAAGATCGGCAAGTTTTTGTCGCAAGCGGCTCAGGCTTGTGGCGTGGAGATGCCGATGCGCCCTGCGGCAGGTTATCTGGAAGGCAATTTCTTTCATCGTCCGGCAAAAAGCGGTCAACGGGCCTGATCAAGACGTCCAGTCAGAGATCAATTCAATGCCACAAGGCATTGTGCAAACCGGACGGATTTGTTTCCAATTGTGAGCAATTGTAAGAATCGGTTAGTTTTGCCTCCCGCCTCATGCCATACACTCCGACATTGCGCATTGCATATAAGCAATAAATGTTGCATGGCCGATCAGACGCCGCAGTTGCGGTGCCGGCATTTTTTGTTATCCACGGAGATTTACATGTCGAACAACAAGGTTTTGAAACACAAGGCCATGCATCTTGCGGTGGCCGCCGCCTGTCTGGCGCTCGCGTCGAGTGCCGCGCTGGCGACTGCGTCGTGTGGCACGGACATCAGCACCACGACTACCACGTCTTGCTACATTTCCGCAGGGAACGACCTGACCGTGAGGAACGGCGCGGGCGTGACGATGACTTCCACAGACGCCATCACCATCGACTCCGGCGTTACCGTTGGCAACATCACCAATTCCGGCATCATCGAGTCGACATATGGCTATGGCAACGGCATTCAATTTTATGACCATGGCAAGGCCGGCGCGATTCTCAACAACGCCGGCGGCATCATTCGCGGCAATACCGGACTTGCCTTGTGGACGTCCAACGAAGTCAGCAGCATCACCAACCATGGAACGATTTCCGGTCTTTTCGGAGACGGTATCGCGGTGTACACGGGCGGCGGGGCGGTCAATGGCATCACCAACACGGGAACGATTTCCGGGAGTGACAACGGCATCCGTTTTGCCTCCCCCGCGTGGGGTGGCGAGGCGGACGTCATCACCAACCTCACCAACAGCAGCACCGGCACGATCGCCGGCGGGGAACGCGGCATTGTCGTCGAGAGCGGATATCTCCTCGGCAGCATCGTCAACAGCGGCACGATCACCGGCGCGGATGCCGGCATTCAGGTTGACCGTGAAGGCCACGTCACCGGCGGCATCACCAACAATGCCGGGGGCGTGATTTCCGGGGGCACAGGCAACGGCATTGACGTGGTCAGGGATGGCAGCGTCACCCGCATCACCAATAGCGGCACGATCACCGGCGTGACCGGAATCCATACCGGCCAGTTTGGGGATGACGGATATGGGGGCTACTACGGCGGCAGCATTACCGACGGCATCGTCAACACCGCGAGCGGTTCGATCATCGGTACCGGCGGCACCGCCATCGACCTGTCCGGCGCGACCGGGGCCGTCACGATCACCAACAGCGGCACGATCACCGGCGGCGTGAACCTGGGTGAAACCACGGCCCACGTCCTCAATCTCGACGGTGCCACCGGCAGCATCAGCGGCGCGGTCACCGGCAGGAACGCGACGGTCAACGTCAACGGCAGCTTCAGCACCGCGAACACCTTCGACGTCGGCGCCTTCAACATCGCCAGCGGCGGCGTCCTGAACATGGGTGATGGCGCGGGACGCGGCATCACCGTTCCCACGCTGCGCAACAACGGCAAGCTGTCGGTAGCGGCCGGCAATACCGCCGTCATCAGCGGCAACTACGTGCAGGGCGCGACCGGCGTGTTCGAAACCGGCGCGTCCAGCGCGAGCCATTACGGCAAGCTGACCGTGAGCGGCACGGCCGACCTGTCGGCCAGCAACAAGCTCGCGGTCAATGTCAGCGCCAACGACACCCTGGCCAACGGCGCGGTCCTGACCGACGTGCTGCACGCCACCGGCACGCTGACCGCCGGTCCGTTGACCGTCGCCGACAACAGCGCGCTGTGGGACTTCAGCGCCGCGGTCAATGCCAGCGGCAAAGGCATCGACATCACCACCAAGCGCGGACTGTCCGTGAGGGATGCTGCCAATCCGGCCGCGCAAGGCGCAGCCGGCGTGCTCGACGGCATGATGGCAAGCGGTGCGGGCGGTACCGACATGCAGGGCGTGATCAATGCGCTCGGTTCGCTGGGCACTGCGGCGCAAGTCGGCGCCGCCGTCAATCAATTGCTGCCGATGCAGGGCACCGCCCAGGCCGCGATGAACGCCGGCTACGGCGCCAGCCACGTGGTGCAGTCGCGCCTCGACGGCGGCAGCGCGGGCGGCAACCCGAACGGCGGTCTGTCGTCCGGCGACGAAACCAAAGGCGACCGCCAGGCATGGGCCAAGCCGTTCGGCTCGTGGGCCCGGCAATCCGACAGCGACGGCGTGGCCGGCTACCGTGCCGACATGTACGGGCTGGTGCTGGGCGCGGACAGCGCCATCGGCGGCGCGACCCGCGCCGGTGCCGCGTTCGCCTTTTCGCACAGCAAGGTCGACGGCAATGCCAGCGCCTCATCACAGCACGCCAAGGTCGACAGCTATCAGGCGATCGTCTACGGCAGCCACAGCCTTGACGCGCGCACCGCGCTCGACTTCCAGCTCGATGTCGGCAACCACCAGAACAGCGCCAACCGCGTGATCAACTTCGGCGGCCTGAACCGTGCCGCCTCGGCCGATTACGACAGCTGGAGCACGCACGTCGGCGTCGGCGTGCGCCGCGTGATGGACATCAACGCGAGCACCTCGTTCGAACCGACGCTGCGCGCCGACTACATGCGCGTTCGTGACAGCAGCTATACCGAAAGCGGTGCGGGCGATCTGAGCCTGAAGGTCAACAGCCGCACCACCGACGAGCTGATCCTGCTGGCCGGCGGCAAGCTGACCCATGCGTTGAATCGCGGCACCAGGCTGACCGCCAACCTCGGCGTCGGCTACGATGCGCTGGGCGGGTCGGGAACCATCACGTCGTCCTTCGTCGGCGGCGGCGCGGCATTCGCCACGCCGAGCATCGATCCGTCGCGCTGGCTGACACGCGGCGGCTTTGGCGTGGTGGTCAACCAGACCGGCAACGTCGAAGTCACCGCCGGCTACGACTTCGAGGCGCGTCGCGGTTTCACCAACCAGACCGCGTCGGTCAAGCTGCGCATGCCGTTCTGATGTAACGTAACGCCTTCCCCTGCAACGGGGGAAGGTTCGGAAGGGGAGGGCTTGAACAAGCCCTCCCCTTTTGCCTTGAGGAGGGGCATGCCAGTGCCTCGCAGCCGGGTGGGCAGACGCAGCGCGCCGTCAATCCCGCTACAATCCCGCAGCTCCTTGAGTCAAACCTCAACCGTACTTTTCACGACAAGACACCCCTCGCATGACAACCCGACAACCATCCGGCATGACTGTGCCGCAGGCCATGCGTGAGGCTGCCCGCCTTGATGCCGCGGGCGAGTCGGCAGCGGCGGAAGCGCTGTACCGACAATTGCTGGCAGCCGCGCCGGACTGCCATCCGGCGTATCACGCGCTGGCATTGCTGGCATGCCGCTTCGGCCGCCTGCCGCTGGCGGCGGACTTGACCGCGCGGGCGATTGCGCTGGATGGGACGGTCGGAATCTATCACCGCGATTTCGGTGAAATGTGCCGGCGGCTGGGGCGGCTGGACGATGCCGCTGCGGCGGGCCGGCGGGCGGCGCAACTGCTGCCGGACAATGTCGATGCACACTACAACCTGGCATTGGCGCTGGCCGATGGCAAGCATTACGCGGAGGCGGCGGCCGGCTATCGCCGCGCGCTGGCGCTCGGCCCGGAGCACGGGCCGGCGTGGAACAACCTGGGTTCGGCGCTGGACCTGATGGGCGACAAGGCGGCTGCGGAAGATGCGTATGCGAAGGCGGTGGCGCTCAATCCGCGCCATGCGGAAGCGCAGAACAATCTGGGGGCGCTGTACAGCGGACAGGGCAGGCTGGAGGACGCGTGCGAGTGCTTCAATGCGGCGATCGCGGCGCGCCACGGCTTTGCCGAAGCGCATTTCAACCTGTCCACGCTGAAGACGTACAGCGTCAGCGATCCGCACTACATCATGCTGGAAACGCTGGCCGACGTGGCGGAATCCTTGCCGCTGGAGGCCCGCATCCGTTTCCATTTTGCGCTCGGAAAGGCGCACGAGGATGTGGGCGACCATGACCGGGCGTTTGCCGCCTACGCGCGGGGCAACCGCTTGCAGGCGGGCCTGCATCCGTACGACGAGGCGTGGGCGGATGCCTTGTGCGTCAGTATCAAGGCGACGTTCGACCGCCGTTTCTTCGAGCAGCGACCGCGCATCGAGGCCGGCGACAGCAAGGGCCGCACGCCCGTGTTCATCCTCGGCATGCCGCGCTCCGGCACGTCGCTGATCGAGCAGATATTCGCCAGTCATCCGGACTTGTTCGGCGCGGGCGAATTGAAGGATCTCAGCGATGTGATCCATCAGGTGCCGCAAGCGGTGGCCGGGCAGCCGTTCACCGCCTGGTGCGCGAATCTGTCGGCGCAGGAATTCGCCGCGCTGGGCGAAGCCTATCGGGAGCGCGTGTGGCGCCTGGCGCCGGACAAGGCGTTCATCACCGACAAGATGCCGGGAAATTTTTTCCTGATCGGGATGATTCACCAGATGCTGCCGAACGCGAAAATCATCCATGCGATGCGCGATCCGATGGATTCGTGCTTTTCCTGCTACTCGCGGCTGTTCAGCGACCGCATGGATTTCGCCTACGACCTGCGCACGCTGGGGCGGTATTACCTGCGCTACATGGACCTGATGCGGCATTGGCATGCGGTGCTGCCGGCGGGGACCATACTCGATCTGCATTACGAGCAGATGGTGGCCGACATGGAGGGACAATCGCGGCGCATGCTGGAGTTCGTCGGCCTGCCGTGGAACGAGAGCTGCCTGGATTTTCACAAGAACAAACGGCATGTCAAAACCGCCAGCGTGGCGCAGGTGCGCAAGCCGATCTATCAAACATCGGTGGCGCGCTGGAAGCGCTTCGGCGCGCATCTCGCGCCCTTGCTGGAGCTGGTGCGCGACTAGGTCCCGCACATCGATGCACGGACGCCGCGGGCCGCGTTGCGGCTCACGGCTTCACCATGCAGATGAATTCCTCGAACTTGCCTGATGTGCTTGCAGGGATGCGCTCCGGGAAGAGCGTGAAGCGGATCGTGAAGGGGTGGCCGAGCGACTCGCGGATCAGGTCGGCGAGGCGCTGCTCCTGATCGGCGGTGAGCGACTCCGAACACACCAGCCTGACCTCGATCAGCTCGGCGCTCTGCTGCACCAGCTGGTACTGCGCAATCGGCGCAATCTCGAGAAAGTGATCGAAGCCGAACAGCGGCCAGCGGCGCGAGCCGTTCACCACCACCATGTTGCGTTCGCGTCCGGCGACGCGCTCGATGGTCGGCAGGCACCGGCCGCAGGGGCATGGCGCCGACGCCTGCGCATAGTCGCCGGTGTCGTAGCGGATCAGGGGCGTCGCGAAATTGTGCAGGTCGGTGACGACGAGGCGGCCGATTTCGCCAGGCTGGCATGACCTGCCTTGCTCGTCGAGGACTTCCACGACATAGCCTTCCGCCATCGCGTGATACAGCCCGCTGGCGGGGCACTGGATCGCGATGACGCCCAGCTCCTGCGAGCTGTAGGTGTCGGCGATGGCGACGTTCAGTACGTCCATTGCGCGCTGGCGGATCGCGGGCGCGAGATTTTCGCCGAAGCTGCGGATCTGCCGGAGACCGGGGAGGGTGATGTTGCGCGCTTCACACTCATCGAGCAGCGCGGCCAGATTGCTGGGATAGACCAGCAGATACTGCGGATCGATGCGCAGCAGCCAGTCCAGTTGCGCGCCCACGTCGGTACTGGTCCGCATGGCATGCGCCGGGCCGCTGGGGAAGAACAGCGAGACCGGCGCGCCCCAGTCGGCCTGCGTGATCGGCTGCGCGGAGGGCAGGCTGGCGCGAATGACGGCCAGCGTCCCGCTGAAGTCGCGCTGGTGCCACAGGTGCTCGCGCAGGGTGAAGGCGAGCCAGAACAGCTGGTTGATGGCGGTGCGCGTCACCGCCACCGGCTCTCCGGTCGAGCCGGACGAGCTTGTTTCGTGCAGCGGCAGGTGCGCGGGCGGCACACTGTCGCACAGCAGCTGGTGCCGCTCCGACTGGATTTCGCGCCGGCGCAGGATCGGCAAGGCGGCCAGCCCGGCGGGCGTGCGAAGCTCGTCGAGGCCGAGTCCGGCCGTTGCCATGCGCGTGCGGAACGACGCCGAGTGCGCGGCGGCATGCCGGGTCAGCGCGGCCAGCTGGCGGGACTGTCCCGCCGCCAGCTGCTCCGGGGCGAGCCACTGGCTCGCCTCCAGCTGATGCATCAGGGCCAGCAGCGACGCCGGCATGCCGCCGGCGAGCGGCGGCCAGACGATGCCCGGCATGTCGCTGCGGATGTTCAGGAGAGAGGGGGCGGAATCATTCCGATGATTCCGGTCTGGTAATTGTGACATTTCGCCGGCCCGATAAAAAAAGCGGCCGCATCAGCGGCCGCCAGTACTGCATATTGTAGCGGTTGCGCGGTTCCTTCAAGAACCGCGCGCCGCCACATGTTTAGAACGACTTGCGCACCTTCAGCGACACGGTCTGGTTGGTGAAGGACGTGCGGTTCGCTTCGGCATCGTAGCGAGCAGTCACTTCCAGACCGTTCTGCCGGTGCAGCACCACGCCCGCGCCGCCGCGCACGATCCATGGCGACGGGTCGAGGCCGGCGGTGGCGAACGCCGCGCCGCCGCCGACGAAGGTCGAGGTGATCTGCGCGCGCTTGGCCAGCATGTCGTAGCCGACACCCAGGTTCGCCACGAAGGTCGTGTCCTGCGCCATCGCGTAGGACAGCTTGCCCTCCGCCGCGATGATCAGCTCTTCCGCGCGCTGCGAGGCGACTTGCAGGTTCAAGGCGTCCGCACCGGTTTCGGTATAGCTGCGGTTCTTCACGGTCGTGTAGTCGAGCCGGATCGAGGGCACCACGTTGGTCACCGGATTCAGGTTGAAGATCCGGCCGATGCCCGCGCCGACGTGCGCGCTCCAGCCGCCGTAGCTGCTCGATGCCTTCCGGTTCAGGCCGCCGAAGTTGATGCTGCGTTCGCCGTCGGTTTGGTTGACGCCGGCGTCAGCCTGCCAGCTCAGGTCGGTGCGCTCGTCGATGCTGTGGCTGCCGTACACCACGGCCTGGTAGCTGTCGATCCTGGCCGATTGCGCAGCCACGCTGTCGTTGCCGTTCACCCGCGTATGGGCATAGGCGAACGCCGCGCCCAGCCGGTCGGTCGCGGACAGCACGCCGTCGGCGCCGATCACCAGTCCGCCGGTGCTGGCGTCGAAGCCGGTGACGCCTTCGCGATCGCCTTGCTTGGCCCACGAGCCGAACGGCCTGAGCCAGACCTGTTTCTCGGTGATGAAGCCGTCACCCGACGACAGGCCGAGGTTGGCTTCCTGGCGCGCCTGCACGATGCGGCCGGTCAGGTTGACGGTGGAGGTGGTGGCCGAGGCTGCCGCGCCGGTCATCAGTGGCAGGGTCTGCCTGACCGCATCGGATACTTCTCCGCCGGTCGACAGTTGGCCGAGGGCGGAAATCACGGCGCCCATGTCGCTGCCGACGCCGTTCGGATTGGCGATCAGCGAGTCGAACACCATTGCCGCGCCGCCGCCCACGAAGTTGCCGTTGTTCACGGTATTGGCGTGGACCGTCGTGGCCTGACGCACGTTCAGGTCGACATTGTTGCCGTTGACGACGCCCTCGAAGTTGAACAGCGCGCTGTCGTCGGTCACCTTGAAGGTCGAGGCATTGAGCGTGCCGGCCTTGATGACGCCGGCCAGTATGCCGTTCGGCACCAGCGGTGCGAGCCGGGCAACGCGCACGTCGATGCCGGTATCGGCTGCCAGCGTCGCCGTGCCGCTGACGCTCATCTGTCCGTATGCGGTCGGGGACAGCGCCTCCATCCGGTAGGTCGCGCCGGCGGCTTGCGTGTAGTCGCCGGTCACGGTGAACGGATTGGCGGCGGCGACGGACACCGTGCCCTGGTTGTTGAAGCCGTTGGCGGTCTTGACGTTGTGCGCACCCTGGAAGGTGCCGCCGCTGGCGACGTTGAACGCGCCGACGTCGAAGCTGTTCTGCGAGGCGAAGCTGCCGTTGACGTTGACGGTCGAACCGACGCCTTGCACCGTGCCGGTGACGCGGCCGTTGCTGCCGTTCAGGTTCAGGGTGCCGTTGGCCAGCAGGACGTCGCCGGCCAGGGTACCGCTGTTGTTGATGGTGACGGGGGCGAACGGCTCGACGATCTCGATTGCCTTCAGGCCGCTGATGGTGCCGCTGTTGTCGATGCTGCCGGTGATGATGCTGGCGTAGATCGTGAGCGCCGTGCCGTTCGGCGCCGAGATGGTGCCGCTGTTGACGACGCTGCCGTTGAGGGTCGAGACAAGCAGGCTGAGTGCGCCGAACGGCACGTTAGCACTGTCAAAACCGGCGTGGATGGTGCCGCTGTTGCTGATGTTGCCGTTGATGGTGCTTTCGATAGCGGCAATGCCGCCGCCGCCTTCCACGCCGTCGATCGTGCCGGCGTTGGTGATGCCGCCACTGACCGTTCCGCCACCGATCACGATCCCGAAGGCGTTCGAAGTAATCCTGCCGCCGGCTTCGTTGACGATGCCGTTCTGGATGCTGCCGCCATATTCCACGAGGATGCCGCCGTTGATGGCTTCGATGGTGCCGGAATTGCGGATGCCGCCGACGCTCGCCTCTTTGACGTGCACACCGATGCCGGTGTTCTTGATGGTGGCGCTGTTGACGATGTTGCCGGTGATGACAGCGCCGCCCTCCACCACGATCGCGCCGCCGTATCCGTTGGTCGTGATGGTTCCGCTGTTGCGGATATCGCCGTTGATGGTGCTGTCGTAGACATCGATGGCGATGCCTTGCGCGCCGGTGATGGTGCCGCTGTTGATGATGCTGCCGGTGATGGTCGAGCCGCTATCCACCCAGATCGCGCCGCCATATTCCGCTGCGGTCGTGATGGTTCCGCTGTTGAGAATGTCGCCGTTGATGGTGCTGCTGGAGACGCCGATGCCCCAGCCTTCCGCGCCGTCGATGGTGCCGGCGTTGGTGATGCCGCCGGTGATGGTCGAGCTGCTGACATAGATTCCTTCCGCGCTGGAATCGATGCGGGCGCCGACGTCATTGAGAATGCCGCCGGTGACGGTCGAGCCGTTGCGGACGGCGATGCCTTTGCCGTCATTGTTGTTGGTGATGGTGCCGCCGTTGCGGATGCCGCCGTTGACGGTGCTGTCATCAACCCGAATGCCGCCGTCTTCATTGAAAATCTGGCCGGTATTGCTGATGCCGGCCGTGACCGTGCTGCCTCCGACGCGGATGCCGTAAGCCCCGGCGTCGATGGTGCCGGCATTGCTGATGCTGCCGTTGACCTGCGCGCCGTTGACCCTGATGCCGTCATTCTGCGCATCGATTTGTGCGTCCACCGCGTTGATGATATTGCCGTTCACAATGGCCGGGCTTGGCAGGGTGTATGGCTGTAATGCGGCGGCGGTGGAATCGATCAGGATGCCGTCGCCGGTGCCGATGGGACCGCCATAAGACGACGCCGCCGCATTGATCGTGCCGGAATTGACGATGCCGCCGATCGTGCTGGCGCCGAGGACCGCAATGCCGCCGCCTACGCCTTCCGAGCCGGTGATGGTGCCCTGGTTGAAGATGGTGCCGGTGACTGTCGAATCCTCGACCAGGATGCCGAGGCTGGACGACATGATCAGGCCCGTGTCGGTATTGACAATGGCATTGACTTGCGAGCCGTTGATGAGGGCAATGCCCGCGCCGGCTGTGTTGGTGATCTGGCCGCTGTTGGTGATGTCTCCGCCCACGATCCCTTGATCGAGCTTCACCGCGTCGTAATACGCTGCATCCGCGTAGATGGTGCCGGTGTTCTCGATGCCGCCGGTCAGCGTGCCCTCAACCAGGATGTTCTGTCTCTTGTCGATGGTGCCGTCGTTCTTGATGGAGCCGGCCGTGGTGCCGCTGCCGACCGCAATGCCGATCGGACCGCCTTCGCCGCCATCGATCAGTCCGCCGGTGGACGTGAGCCAGATGCTCTCGCCCGCTGCCAGCGTGCAGGTATCGACGACGTTGCCGTGGATGGTGGTGAGGTTGTTTGTCGTGCTGCCGTTGCCGTTGCCCTGTGCCGGGCAGGTTGCGGCGAATGCCGATGCGCTGCCCATCGTGATGCAGGCTGCGGATACCAGAATGGCGAGCTGCTTTTTGCGAGTGTTGAGTGCGATTGTCATGTTCCTGGATGCTTGTTTGCTTGTTGAAAAATGAATTGCCTGGTTGAACCTGGTTGATACGAAAATGTGCGTGCTTGAGAGAAGTTGCCGTTCGAGAATTGTTTTCTGCGGGTCAAGGGAACCCGTGAAAAATTTCCTGAGCGTTAACAATCCGCAAAATACCGAAAAGTTGCCGTGTGGAATTGAGCGAATCTGAGCGATACCTGACAAAAACAGTCGGATAAGCGCGCAAGACAAGAGGCAGGACGCCGGTAATGCATGTCGCGGCAAGCGGCGATGACAAGCGGTTTCTTGCGGGTATTGAATGATGCAACTGACATCTTCGTTGGTTCTTGTTGCCTGTGAGTCGATTGCCCTCGTGTCGCTGACGGCCGGTTGCAGAGCTGCGGTGCTTCGATCCGGACGAATTCCGAGGGCTTGGTTTTAATCTGGAAGGGTCGTTACATTTCGTAACTAATTTCCATGACGCAACTATAGCCATCCCTCTGTCGGGGTTAAATGTCAGACGCGCAACATTCAAAAATTAATCACATTGGCGCAACAGTTGTCGCGCTGCGGCGCAGGGATCGGCTGGCGCAGCGGGAAGGACGGGCTTGAGGGAGAGATGCGGAGCGCGGCGCCCCGCCCATCAGGTATCCAGCTCGGGGTAGTGCCGGAAAATGCCTTCCTCGCTGAATGGCAGGCGTCGCGAAGAAGAGAGGTAGGCGGCGATGCGCGGGCGCGCGGCAATCCGGTCGTGCAGCGCGATCAGGCGCGGATGCCCGGATTCCAGTCGCGCCATCGCGCGCGGAAAGGCGTAGCGCAAACCTTCCACCATCTGGAACAGGGACAGGTCCGCATAGGACAATCTGCCGCCGGCAAGGTAGCCGCCACGGCGCGGATTACGTTCCAGAATCTGCTCGAAATAGCCGAGATACTTCGGCATGCGATGCCGCGTGAAATCGGCGGCGCGCTGCCTGGCCGCCGCCTTCTGCTCCTCGTAATAGAGATTGCTGGCGATCGGATGATGCGTATCGTGCGCTTCCGCGACCAGGTCGGCGATCGTCAGCTGCAGCTGGTGCGTCCACAGGCGGCCCGCCTCGGCACGCGGCGCGAGCCCGTGGCGCGGGCCGAGAAACTGCAGGATATTCGCGGTCTGGCCGATCACCAGTTTGCCCGCCTTCAGAAACGGCGGCGCGAACGCAGGCTGCGCCAGTGCCCCGTCCTCCAGCGCGCGCAGGAGCGCCGGCGTCCCCATGCCCTGCCGTGCCGGCTGCCGCGCGACATCGACATAATCGGCCGCCGCCTCTTCGAGCGAGAGGCGCACGAATTCGCCGCGGCCCTGGATCGTCGGCCAGTAATAGAGTTCGTAGATCATGGCGCGCGCCGATGCGGGCTAGTGTCCTGAGTTTGACGTTCGTTGCAAATAAAAGTGATGAAATCGCGACGAGACAAGGAAAAAAGCGCAGCAAGGCCGAGGCCTTGCGAGCATTTTTGACGCGGTATCGGTGCGATTCTCGTCGTCTTTTATGCAGCGAATTTCGAATTCAGGACACTAATACGCGTAGTAAGGCCCGACGCCGCCCGGCGTGGCGCGTCCCTCGATGGCGGTAAACACCGTGCGGCCGAAATAGAAGGGCAGGCCCCAGTCGAACATGTCGACGCTCAGGCCCGGTCCGCCGAGGTTGCCGTAGGCCCGCGCGCCCGGATTGTTCTTGATCAGGACATCGGCATTGGCCACGGTGAACGGGATCTCGCGCTGCACACCGTTGAGGCCTTGATGCGTGGCCGTCAGCGACAGCGTTGCGGGTGGACAATAGAAGCCCGAAGTGCATGCGGGAATCGTGCTCTCGGGGAAGAACAAGCCGTTCGAGCCGCTGTCGATGAAGCTGCGGCGCAGCGCATTGCCCTTGTAGATCGTGGTGAACAGGCCGGTGTCGGGATCGACCGTCAATACGGTCGCGCTGCCCAGCGCATTGTTCGATTGCGTGCCGATGCCGAACACCAGCAGACCGGTCACGTTGGCTGCGCCCTCGGCGGGGACGGCCGGCAGCGTGATCGCGACGCCGTTGTTGTCGGTGGCGAAGAAGGCGACCGGATTCTGCACCTGCTGCGCCATGGGCGCGGCCACCGTGCGGCAGGTCGCGGTCGTGCAGCTGAAGTAAATGCCGTGGCCGATCGTGAGCGCGCACGCGATGCCGCAATCCTCCTGGAACACGCCGATGCCCAGCACCCCGTTCGCGCCGAAGGAGCGCACGGTATCGAGAATCTCGCCGCTGTTGACGCACTCCGTCGGCACGGCGGGAAAGCGCGTATCGGCGATGACCTGGATCGGGATCGCGGTCGCGAGCTGGCTCGCCATCTTGATATCCGCGCGCATGACCGGCCCCCAGGTATTGCCATCGGCGAACTGCGCGCATTCGACCAGCGCGCTGCCGTCGGCCAGCAATTCCTGCGGCAGCGGAATCGACGGCGCGAGCACGGAGGCATACACGCGCACGCCGGACGAGCCGGTATCGACCAGCATGTTGTCGATGGTCTGGCAATCCCTGCTGCTGTTGGGCGCGCAGATGGTGACGCTGACGAGCGGCAGGTTGATATTGTTCGCCGGTCCGCCGCCGATCGCGATGCTCACCGCATTGGCCGCAACCGTGCTCGAACCGCCGGTTGAGCCGCCGTTGCCGGAAGCCGAATCGTCGTCGTCATCGCCGCCGCACGCGGCCAGCGCCAGCACGCAGGCGAGCAGCAGCACATGCCAGCGCGCAAGCCATGGCAGCTTCCTATTGCAATTGTTCAACGCTCACCCCTTGCGGTACGAATTGCGGCACCCATGCCTTGCCCGAAAACGCCCGCATGCGGCCGACCGATTGCGCCACGAGTCCGGGCCGGTTCACCGTCAGACTGCCGCGTCCGGTGCGGCTGACGGAGGCGGCCTGCAGATACTGCTGGAAATAGGGGCCGAGGAACTGGCGCAGGTCGGGCTGCACCGGGCCTTCCCATGACACCGCAAACACGATCCCGCCAGCAGCGACGTATTCGCGCACCACAGTGCCCGACGGCATCAGGCTCTCATGCATGGTGAAGGGCGTGACGGTGCTGGCGACGTTGGCGGCAAACACCGGTCGCGACGCCTGCGAGGTTTCCGGCGGGCCGCCCAGCGCGGCGAGCGCCGGCAGCGGCGACGCCAGCAGGGACGAATTCAAGGCAAGCAGAAGCAGGCGTCGGAGTTCCATGCGGCCAGAGGTGATCGAGGACGGGATATCAATAGATCGCAATCCGCCAGGAATAGTTCTGCCTTTGAATCTTGCGCAAACCATGGTGCCGGGTTGCAAGTCTCGATCAACACACCCGCTCACAACACCCGCTCACAACACCCGGTTGAACCACAGCATGGAAAGCAGACCCGCCAGCAAGGCGAAGAAGGCGGCGATGGCGGCGAACAGGGCGGTGATTTCGGTTTCCTTCGTTTCCAGCACGAGCTTCGAGTTCAGGGTCTTGTAGACCTTGGCGAGATCGGTGGCCGTGCCTGCGTAGAAATATTCGGCATTGGTGACCTGCGCGATGCGCTTGAGCGATTCCTCGTCCAGCCGCACGCGCATCGACCAGCCTTCCACGCCGAGGATTTCGCCGTCGACCGTGCCGATGCCGACCGTGAACACGCGCACGCCGCGTTCGGCGGCCATCTTCGCCGACTCGACCGGATCGGGGCCGGTGGTGGCCTGGCCGTCGGTCAGCAGGATGATCGCGGCCGAGTTGTACGAGCCGGGCGGCACCGGCTTGAAGTCCTGCTCCTGCGGCCGGGGCGGATCGGCGAATGGCGTGCCGCGCATGGGGTCGCGGCCGTTGCGGTTGGGGCGCGGGTTGGACGATTCGAGGTCGAACTCGATGTCGGGGAAGATCAGCTTGAGCGATACCAGGATGCCGCTGCCGACCGCCGTTGCGCGCTGCAATTGGAAGCGGTCGAGCGCGGCCAGGATGTCTTCGCGGTTGAGCGTCGGCGCCTGCGCGACCGACGCGGTGCCGGCGAACGAGACGATGCCGATGCGGGTGGTGCGCGGCGTTTCCGCGACGAACTTGCGCACCGCCGTCAGCGCGGCCTCGATGCGGTTGGGCTCGACGTCGTGCGCGCGCATGCTGCCGGAGACGTCGATGGCGAGGATCACCGTGTCGTGCTGCGAAGGCAGCGTGACCACCGTCACCGGCCGCGCGATGGCGACGATCAAGAGGGTCAGCGACAGCAGGAACAGCAGCGGCGGAATGTGCCGCCGCCAGCGCTGGCCCGGGCCCATCGCCTCGCGCACGATATTCAGGCTGGCATAGCGCAGCGCGAACTTCTTCCGGCGGCGCTGCAGCAGGATGTATCCCGCCACCAGCAGCGGCACCAGGATCAGCAAGGCGAGCAATTGCGGCCACAGAAATCCCATCATTGCTCCAGGTGATGCGGCAGCGTGCCGCCGGCCGCCAGCCGGCTGCGCCGCTTGCGCAGGTCGGCAAAACGCAGGATCGCGTCCATCAGGTCGTCGTCGGTCGCCAGTTCCAGCGCATCCACGCCGGCATGACGGAAGGCGTCGCGCAACTCCTGTTCGCGCCGCGCGGCGCTGGCCGAGAAGCGGTCGCGGAACGTGCGGTCGTGCGTATCGACGAAGACCTGCTCACCGGTTTCGGCATCCTGGATCACCAGCAGGCCGAGATCGGGCAGTTCCATTTCCAACCGGTCGTACAGCCGCACCGCGACGATCTCATGACGCCGGGCAAGGTATGCCAGCGGTTTGACCCAGCCGGGCCGGCTGATGAAGTCCGACACCACGAACACCATCGAGCGGCGCGGAATGATCTGCATCGCACTGCGCAGCAGCACGGTCAGATTGGTCGCGTCGGACTGCGGCAGTGCGGGCCGCGTCAGCATGCGGTGCAGGATGTGCAGCACCTGCCGGCGGCCGCAGCGCGCCGGGATCACCGCATCGACCTTGCCGCCGTACATGATGGCGCCGACGCGGTTGCCGTGCTGGCTCAACATGCGCGCCAGCACCGTCACCAGCTCGGTCGAGATGCCGCTCTTCTTCACGTCCTGCGAGCCGAAATCCACCGACGGGGAAAGGTCGAGCAGGAACCATGCGGTGATGTCGCGATCCTCGTTGTACACGCGCACGTAGGGCGTCTGCATGCGCGCGGTGACGTTCCAGTCGATGTGGCGCACATCGTCCTGGTATTCGTATTCGCGCAGGTCGGCCAGATCGACCCCCGCGCCGCGAAACAGCGTGTGGTAGTCACCGTGCAGCAGGCCGTCAAGCCGATGGATCACCGTCCATTCCAGCCGGCGCAGGATGGCTTCAGGTGTTGGCGTCAACTTTGACATGGGTATCGAGCGGCTTTTCAGGGGCCGGAATGTGCTTCATCAGGCGGCGGATCAGATGGTCCGGCGTCATGCCCTCGGACAGGGCTTCGTAGGACAGCGACAGCCGATGCCGCAGCACGTCGGGCGCGATATCGGTCATGTCCTCCGGCAACACATAGCTGCGCCCGCGCAGAAAGGCCAGCGCGCGCGCGCCTTCGACCAGATGGATGGTGGCGCGCGGGCTGGCGCCGTAGGTCAGGTACTGCGCCATGTTGGATACGCCGTAGCGCGCCGGGTCGCGCGTGGCCGCCACCAGCCGCACCGCGTACTGCACCAGCGAGGGATCGACATAGCCGGAGCGGCAGATGCGCTGCAGGTCCGCCAGCTGGTCGGTGGTGGTCACCGCCGTCACCGCCGACGCCGGGCCGGTGACGCGATTGACGATGACGAACTCTTCCTCCTCGCTCGGATAGCCGACCAGCACCTTCATCATGAAGCGGTCCACCTGCGCTTCCGGCAAGGGATAGGTGCCTTCGGTCTCGATCGGATTCTGTGTCGCCATCACGAGGAAGGGCGCGGGCACGGGATGGCTCTCGCCGGCGATCGTGACCTGGTACTCCTGCATCACTTCCAGCAGCGCGCTCTGCACCTTGGCCGGGGCGCGGTTGATCTCGTCGGCCAGCAGCAGGTTGGTGAAGACCGGGCCGAACGAGGTGTTGAATTCGCCGGTCTTCTGGTTGTAGATGCGCGTGCCCACCAGATCGGCCGGCACCAGGTCGGGCGTGAACTGCACGCGATGGAAGGTGCCGCGGATGGTGCGCGCCAGCGTCTTGATGGTCAGCGTCTTCGCCAGGCCGGGCACGCCTTCGACCAGCAGGTGGCCCTGCGCCAGGATCGCCACCAGCACGCGCTCGAGAAAGTGGTCCTGGCCGACCACGACCTTTTTCACTTCGTAGAGGATGTGCTCCATCTGGAGCGATACGTCGGTGCGGCCTGTGTCTCTGTCATTCATGGGCTGGTCCGGTTGGAGCGGCTGGATAGGCTAGAAAGGCGACGTGCCGACCGCCGATGCCGCGTTTTCGATGGGAACGGCAAAACCGATGCCGATGAAAAAATCCTCGGTCGTGGGATTGAGGATCGCGGTGACGATGCCGACCACCGAGCCATCCATCGTCACCAGCGGGCCGCCCGAGTTGCCGGGATTGGCCGCGGCGTCGAACTGGATCAGGTTGGTCAGCAGACGCTGGCCTTCCGGCGACTGGTATTCGCGCGTCAGGCCGGAGATGACGCCCGACGACACCGAGGGGCCGATGCCGAACGGAAATCCGACCGCGATCACCTTTTCGCCGAGAGCCAGATCGCCCGTCGATTTCAGCGTCGCCGGTATCAAATCGTCGGGGATGGTTTTTGCCTGCAATACGGCAAGATCGTTTTCCGGCTGCAAGCCGACCACATTCGCCTCGGAAACGAGGCCATTGGAGAACACCACCTGCACGCGATCCGCGCCCGCCACCACATGCAGGTTGGTCAGGATCACGCCCTTGTCCACCACCACCACGCCGGTGCCGACGCCGCGCACCACTTCCGCATCCTTTTCCGGCATCTTGCCGAGCTGGCGCACGCGCACCACCGACGGCCGGATCGCATCGTAGGCCTTTGTCTCCGGTGACGGCAGCACGTTCTTGTCGAGCGTGTGCAGCACCGCCGCGTCGATATCCTTTTGCGTGATCTTGCGCGCCGGCGCCTGGCTGGCGTTCCAGGCGCTGAACAGGAGCAGGGACAGCAGCACGGACGACAGCACCAGCAGCAGGCGCTCGTGGCGGCTGATGAAACGCCGCAGCCGTGATGGCCGCGCGGCGACGGAAGGCGACGCGACACTGGTTGCGCCGGCATGCGCGCGACCGCTGCCGCCGGATTGCGCCGGAGTCTCCTTCGCAGGCGCATCCGGCTGCGCGCGCGAATGCGCGGACTTGCTGTAGAGCGTTACTTTCTTCATGGGCGTTGGATCGACTGGTTCGCAAGCAGTTCACGACAGCCGCCACCGAACACCACATCTTCTGATCGATAGCACAGCCATGATGCCCCTGTCTCATCGTTCTAACACGCGACACTGCGCGGGGCCTTGTCGTACCGCAAAACGGAGGAAGGCAGGAATGTAAATACGCTGTTGCGTGCATCGGCCGTACTCCTCGACAACTGTCATTCGACAACTCGAGCACACCTTTGCCGCGCAACAATGCCGTTGCATGCGGATCAGGGACTGAAGATCAGCACGATATACACCATGAACACGACCAGATGCACTGCCCCTTCGAGCAGCGTCGTGCGCGTGCCGGAAAAGGTGATCGTGCTGAGCAGCAGCGTGAGTGCCAGCAGCGCCATGCCGGCCTGGTCAAGCCCGAGCACCACGGGCTTGCCGGTGAGAAGGCCGATACCGAGCACGGCGGGAACGGTCAGGCCGATGGTCGATGCGGCTGCGCCGAGACAGAGATTGGTCGCGCGTTGCAGCTGGTTATCCAGCGCCGCGCGCAGGGCGCTGAGTCCTTCCGGTGTGAAGATGATGATGGCGATGAGGACGCCGCCCAGAACCGGCGGCGCGCCGAGCACGGCAATGCTGTGATCGACCAGCTTGGCAAGCTGTTTGGAGAGCAGCACGATCGGCAATATCGTGACGACGAGGAGAGCGACATGCCGCATCACTTCGCCGCGCGAATGCGTGACAGGCGCGGCATGGGCAGCGACTTCTTCCTGACCCGGTTCGATGAAAAAGCCGCGATGGCGTCCGGTCTGGATCACGAGAAAGATGCCGTAAAGCGTGACGGTAAACAGTGAGAAAAAGAATGCCTGCGTGCGCGTGAGGCTGCCGTCGGCGGTCGATTGCGTGAAATTCGGAAGAATGAGCGCGATGAAAGACAAGGGCAGGATCAATGCGAGATAGGCCGATGCTCCCTGCAGGTTGTACGACTGTTCCACATGCTTCAATCCGCCCAGCAACAATACCAGTCCGACGACGCCATTGAGGATGATCATCAGGACCGCGAACATGGTGTCGCGTCCGACCGTCGGCGATTCCTTGGCATCCAGCATGACCGCGCCGATCAGCACCACTTCGATGATGACCACCGACAAGGTCAGCACCAGCGTGCCAAGCGGCTCGCCGAGCATCTCGGCAAGATGATCCGCTTCTTTCACGACCCCGAAAACGCACCACAGGATGATGACGAACAGCCAGGCAAACAGCGCCAGCGATTTGGGCGTGGAAGAGAGGTCGGCCAGCCAGTCGCCGCCGAAGATGAAAAACACGGCAACCGTGGTCCAGGCAAATGCCAATCGTATCCAGCTTGCAAGCATCGGCCCTCTCGTCTTGTTGGTCCGTTCTATGTGCGTTCTCATTATCATGAACGCGTTTGACAACGTCGTTCACCACAAATATCAACACGGCTTCGTTGAGCGCGTCGCGACAATCACAGCTCTCCGCACCTCCCGCCCTTTGGTCTCCGCCCCGCCAAACCCGCTCACCGTGCCGCGCCCGAAATGCAGATCGGTGCCGAACGCATCTGCAAACGTGGCGCCCGTCATTCCCGTGGCGATGGATCGGGAATGATTTCCGGCACCGTCGGTATGCCTGGCGTGATCTCCGGCGGCAGTTGCGGAATCTTCGGTTCGGGCGGCGTCGGCGGTTCGATTTCCGGTTCCGGTCGTTGCGGCGGTGGAACTTCCGGTTGCGGCTTGCGCGGAATTTCCTCCGGTTGCGGTTTGGGCGGGGGAGGCTGTTGATTTTTCATGTCGCGTGTCCTTCTTGCAAAAGGAAATGGCACAGGCATCTTTGCGAGCGGCAGTCGTTTCCGGACCGTCATTTCCGCTGCACAGAAAATGGAACCTCATTATCACGAGCCGATCACAACAACTCTTGGTGCATGAAAGCGAATGCGAAGTTTCCGCGTACCGACAGGAAGATGTGGATGGCAGGTGCGCATTGAGCAGGAGAATCGAGTATGGACAGGCAAAGATTGCAGGGCGAGATCGCATTCGTGACAGGGTCGGATTCGGGCATAGGAAAAGCCACCGCCATCGCGTTCGCGAAGGAAGGCGCGGATGTCGCCCTGACCTATTTCCATGACAAGCAGGGCGCGGAGGATACGGCGCGGCAGGTCGAGGCAGCCGGACGCAAGGCGGCGGTCTTTCAGCTCGATCAGCGCGATTCCGCCAGCGTCGCCCGCCTGTTCGGCGACATGAAGAAAACCCTGGGGACCGTCACCATCCTCGTCAACGCCGCCGGCATCGATGCCCTGGGCAAGCCGGTCAGCGACATGACGGACGAGGAATGGGACAACGCATTGCGCACCAACCTGTACGGCCCCTTCTACTGCTGCCGCGAATTCATCCGTGGCATCGAAGGCAGCGGCAGGCACGGCACGATTCTCAATATCACGAGCGTGCATCAGGAGATTCCGCGTGCCGGCGCATCGGGCTACGACGCTTCCAAGGGTGGCTTGCGCAATCTGACGACCACGCTTGCGCTTGAACTCGCCGAGAAGAACATCAACGTCAACAACATCGCGCCGGGCATGGTGCTCACGCCGATGAATCAGGAAGCGATAGACGACCCCAAGGTGCTCGAGGAGCAGGTGCAGTCGATCCCGATGAAGCGCGCCGCGCAGCCAGAGGAAATCGCCTATGCCGCCGTGTTCCTCGCCTCCGATGAGGCGCGCTACATTCACGGCACGACGCTGGTGGTGGATGGGGCGCTGATGCTGTTCCAGGGGCAGGGCGCGTGAACATCATCAGAGCTTGCGCAGGAAAATGCATTCGCCACAACGAACATGATCCGCGCCAGAAATGAAAATGCCCGCACGGCTTCGCGGTGCGGGCACGAAATGCCGGTCAACCAGATCCGGCAAGCTTGCTATCCGTATTCAGCGTCCCAGAGGATTGATTCCGGCCGCGCTGCTCGCTGCGGGTGTGGTGCCGGTGGCTCCGGTTCCAGTGCCTGTGGTGCCGGTACTTGCTGAGGTGGGCGCTGCCTGCGCAGTGCAGGTAAAGGCTGGAGGTGCCGTCGTGCCCGAGCTGGCGCTCTGCGCGCACAGGACCACGAGTTTATTGGTGGTATCGATAAACCATGTCGAGCTGCCGGCTGCCGATCCGTTTGCGCCTGTGCTGCCGGCGCTGGAAGTCAGCGGGACGAACGGATCGGGGGTGCTTGTTGTTTGAGCAGATGCAATACCCATCGGTAGTGCCAACGCGGCAATCAAGAGAGAGCGAAACTTCATGGAAGACTCCTTAAATTGATGAAACGATGACTCCAGTATGATGAGCAGTCCGTGATGAGCAATGCGAACCTGGAAAACCTCGCCCCACATCGGCGAGAAATTGGCCCGGGACTTGATGCATCTCCCATCTGCTTCTGATTCATGAACTTTTTGAACTGACCATGCGCGCAACAGTGCGTTGAATCAGGTCTGTCTCCGGTCTGTCTCGCGCCTACCGTCTGGCATGTGTATTGCGGCACCACATGCGGGATGTTTCCATCGCGTCAGCCGGGGCCATCTCCTTGGCATTCTCGATTCACCCGTTTGCGTATTTCGATTTCGACTTGAATATGGGCAGCGTGTCCATCAAGAATGACAACACCTCGACGAAAGACGGATCAAGCGAGATTCAATATTCAACACGGGAAAGTTCGCCATGGATACGCTAGCTACCGAACGGGATAACGCATGGACTAATGCGGAGGGGCGCTGATACTGTTTCAGAGGCAGCGGCCTGACCCGTAGCGCAATGCGCTCGCACTACGCTCCCAAAGGATTCTCATGTCGACGCTTCAACCTGACATCCGCGATCTCGCCCTCATCGGCGATCGCAAGACATGTGCCGTTGTGACGCGCAATGCCTCCATCGTCTGGTACTGCCCAGAGCGCTTCGACCATCCTTCCCTGCTGGCGGCGCTGCTGGATGAGGACAAGGGCGGCGCATGGACGGTCGAGCCGTCGTCCGCAATCAAGGGCAGCATCAAGGGCAGCCGGCGTTATCTCGAACACAGCGGGGTGCTGGAAACGCGTTTGCGCATGCAAGGCGGCGAATGCACGATAACGGACTGGATGCCGCTCGGCGCCGCCGTGCCGGACGGAGTTTGCCGGCTGTTTTCCTCTGCGCCGCAACGGATCGCCATCGTGCTGAAGCCCGCGCCGGATTATGCGAGGGGCACGGCCGATCTGCAGCCGCATGAGGAGGGCGTGCGCATCGACGGGCGATACTGCCTGCACGCCTCGCATCCGCTTGTCATCGAAGATGGCGCGATCCGTTTCGAGCTGCCGGCGGGGGAGGAAGGCTGGGCCGTGCTGGCGAATGCATCGATGGCAAGACCGCGAGAAGCGGATGTGCGGCGCTGGCTGAACGTCACGCTCGATCAATGGCGCGACATTGCGTCCGAGACCGCATACGCGGGCCCGTTCGAAACGGAAGTCGCGCAATCGCTGCGCGCATTGCGCCTGATGACCTATGCGCCCAATGGCGGCATCATCGCGGCGGCCACGACTTCGCTGCCGGAGGTGCCGGGCGGGCATCGCAACTACGACTACCGCTACGTGTGGCTGCGCGACACCGGCATGATCATGAGCGCGCTGGTGCGTGCCGGCAGCCAGGGCGGCGCTGCACGGCAGTTCCTCGAATTCATCTGCGGCTCGAAACAGGAGGATGCGCGCAAGCCGCTGCTGCCGCCTTTCGTGTCGCTCGATTATCAGCCCGCGCCGGACGAAGTCGAATTGCCGCTTGGCGGCTATCTCGGCAGCCGTCCGGTCCGCATCGGCAACAATGCAAACGACCAGATGCAACTGGATGGATTCGCCAACGTGCTGCTCGCCGCGAAACTGATCTACGACCGCTACGGCACACGCGAGCACTGGGACACGGTCAGGCAGCTTGCCGATTTCCTCGCCGCCCATTGGCGGCAGGAGGACAACGGCATCTGGGAAGAGCATGACCTCCGCCAGTACACGGCCGGCAAGGTCATCACCTCATGCGCGCTGCGCTATCTGGCCGAGCATGCCGACAACGATGCGCAGGCGCGGCGCTGGCGCGATGCGGCAGGCGAGATCCACGATCATGTCGCCGCGCATTGCCTCAATGCCGAAGGCGCATATGCCGCAGTGGCCGGCGGCGAAGCGGTCGATGTATCCGCCGCGCTGTTCCCGGTGTGGGGCTACACGGCTGCCGATGCGCCGGAAATGCTGGCGACCATGCGCGTGCTGGAACGCGACCATTCGGACGGACGTCTCTATCGCAGACACCTGGAGGAATTCGATGCGCGCAAGGAAGGAGCGTTCCTGGCCGGCACCATCTGGGTCGCGCAGTACTGGGTGATGCGCAAGGACTTGCCGCGGGCGCGCATGCTGCTGGAAACCGCATTGAAGTATGCCAACGATCTCGGATTTTTCGCCGAGGAAGCCGATGCGGGAAGCGGCAGGATGCTGGGGAATTTTCCGCAGACCTTCGTGCATGCCGCCTTCATCGGCGCCGTGATCGATTACAGGAATGCGCTCACCGGTTCCGGCAACGGGGCAGATGCAAGGGCAGCGGGGAACGGATGAATTGCAGCTGGCGCGACATGCAGCGGCAGCGAGGTGATGCGCGCCGCTCTACGCTGCGGAGGGCACTGCGCATTGAGGCGGCTTCGGATTGCCGGGAGGCAGGGAGCAACAGGTGCATCAACACGCCAGTTCACGACGGCGATTCTGTTGCCGGTCCCTCCGGCAACACGCGCCACTGCCGGTCCTGGCGAATATGCTCCTTCCCTTGCGGGCTGTCGGGGGATGCCACCCATTCCACGCCGCGCCAGTACAGCACGAGCGTCGTCGCAAACGCGTCGGTACTGGTTTCATACCAGCCATCCTGCGGCGGTTGCGCATATCTGGGTTTGATGAAGAAGGATGTCCAGTTTTCAAGCATCGTTGCCACCACCGGCGGCATTGCAGGCCGGCCGTATCCGTATCTGTATCGTGCGCTCATTTCGAGGCCGGCGCACGGTCCGCGCACATCGCCCCCGACGGCTCGGTTTCGCAGCGCTTGTCGATGATGGCATCGACCGCGAACCAGCCGATGATGCCGGCAACAAACAGAATCACCATGGTTTGAACAATCGTGAAACCCTTCGCTTGCTTCATTGACATTCCTTTGCGTGGCAGAAGTCTTGCGGGAGATGGTAGCTTACCCTGCGTCTGCAAACTTGGGGTTTGTTGCGGCAAATAAAAGACCGTACGGCGTTGTTGGTGTAGCAAATGATCCTGGTGTCCTGAATTCGAAATTCGCTGCATAAAAGATGACGAGAATCGCACCGATACGGCGTCAAAAATGCTCGCAAGGCCTCGGCCTTGCTGCGCTTTTTTCCTTGTCTCGTCGCGATTTCATCACTTTTATTTGCAACGAACTTCAAACTCAGGACACTAGCGCTCATGGCACGCCTGACCACGGCTGCAGCCGCGGCATCGCCCTGGCAGATGCACGGCAACTTTTGCACAGATTCCTGTTCTATCTCCACTGAACGAAAGGATTTTGCAATGGATGTTGCAGGCTGGGTAGGACAATACGGATATGCGGCGATCGCGCTAGGCATGTTTGTCGAAGGAGAGGCGGTGCTGCTCATGGGCGGAGTGGCCGCAGCGCGCGGCCATCTGACGCTGCCGTACGTGATCATGGTTGCCGCGATCGCGGGTTTCATGGCCGATCAGGCGTGCTTCCATGCCGGCCGCCACTACGGCTCCGCACTCCTGAGCCGGTTCCCCTCGGTGCAAACGCGTGCCGAACATGTCAACAAGCTGCTCCGCCGCCATCAGGTTCCGCTCATTCTCTCGATCCGCTTCCTGTACGGCCTGCGCACTGCCGGTCTGATCGCCATCGGCATGAGCGGCGTATCGCCGTACCGATTCCTCGTCCTCGACTTCATCAGCGCGCTGGCGTGGGCAACGCTCATCGGCTGTGCCGGCTACTTCTTTGGACGCGCGATCATGCGCCTGCTGGCAGAGGCGAGCACCCACGAGTTGTGGCTTGCGGGCGGGCTGCTGCTGGCCGTGTCCTTGTCGCTGCTGTTGCTGCTTCGCGCGAGGGCAACGCGCGCGGAGCGATGAGATGCCGATTCACGGGGCGCTGTTGCGTCTTCGCCACCGACGAAAACATTCGCTTTCACTCCTGTCCCAGCGCAAGGCCGCTAGTTACCGTGTGGCTAAACTGAATCCGTATCGATTCACCTGCACGGATTCATGAATATTCGAACCAAACGCCTGCTTTCAGGCATTGCCGGCCTTGCCGGTACCGCATGGCTTGGCGCACTTGCAGCGATCGCCGCCTCGCAGCACAAACTCATTTTCGATCCCATTCGCACCAAGGTGGTGGAACGGCCGCGCAGCACCGGGCATCGGACGCGCCCGGTCGTGCTGCGCAGCGCCGATGGCACGCGTCTGTGCGGGTGGCTGCTGGTACCCGTGGCGCTGGGCAGGCACCCGGCGGTGATTTACTTCGGCGGCCGCTCGGAGGAGGTGTCGTGGGTCGCACGCGATGCGGCGGCGATGTTTCCCGGCATGGCGGTGCTGGTGATGAATTATCGCGGCTACGGCGACTCGCACGGCAACCCGGGCGAGCGCCAGATGATCGAGGACGGCAGGATGCTGTTCGACTGGCTGGCGGGCCACCGGCGCGTCGATCCGGCGCGCGTGGCGGTGGTCGGGCGCAGCCTCGGTTCCGGCGTGGCGCTGCAGGTGGCGGCGCATCGACCGGTCTCTGCGCTCGCCCTGATCACGCCGTACGACTCGGTTCTCGCGCTCGCGAAGCGTCGCTTCCGTTCGCTGCCGGTGGCGCTGGTGCTCAGGCACCGCTTCGAGTCGGTGAAGTATGCGCGGCACGTGTCGGCACCCACGCTCGTGCTGCGCGCCGAGTCCGATGACGTGGTGCCGCATCTGCATACCGATCTGCTGGTGTCGCAACTGGGCGCGGAGGTGATCGATCAGACCGTGCCCGCTTCGGATCATTGCAATATTCCCTACCTGCCGGCGACGCAGCAGTGCATTGCGAACTTTCTGCGCGGCCGCTTCATCGTCGTCGACGAAGCGAAGAGCACGGTGATCGGCCCGGCGATCGCGGCACCGGCTTGAGCCTTTCCTTTCTTCCCGGCGAATCGCGCCCGCGAGCGGCCTCTGCGACAATGCACGGCATGCACGGACACTGCAGGCGCACAAGGAAGGATCAATGAAACGAAGAAACATTCTGATTGCGGGGATCGGCGCGCTCGGGTGCTGGCGGCTGGCGGCGCACGCGGCTGCGGTGACGCACCAGGAGGCGGTGCGTATCGTGCCACCCTCAGTGCCGCCCTCCGCGCCGCCGTCTGCATCGCCGCAGCACAGGCAGGGTCGCCTCGTCATCATCGGCGGCGCGGAGGATCGCACCGGCGACAAGCTCATCCTGCGCCGTTTCGTCGAACTGACCGGGCGCGACGATCCGCAGATCGCGGTGCTGACCGCCGCCAGCGCCTTTCCCGACTTCGCCTGGGGCCGCTACGATCAGGTGCTGACCGAGATCGGCGTGCGGCGGCGCGTGTACCTCGCGATCAACACGCCCGACGATTGCAACGATCCGGCACTGGCGGCGCAGATCGTGCAGTCGGACGGCGTCTTCATCGGCGGCGGCGACCAGCGTCGGCTCGTGTCGCTGATCGGCGGCACCGAGATCGAGAAGGCGATCCGCTACGCCTATCTGGCGCGCGGCGCATGCATCGCCGGCACCAGCGCGGGCGCGGCGGCGATGTCGCGCCACATGCTTGCCGGGCGCGGCGTGAGCGACGGCATGGGCCTGCTGGAGGGGGCGATCATCGACCAGCACTTCTCGCAGCGGCGACGCCTCGCGCGGCTGCTGGCGGCGGTGGCCAGGAACCCGCGGCTGCTCGGCATCGGCGTCGATGAAGACACCGCGCTCGTGATCAGCAAGGGGCACGGCTTCGAGGTGCTCGGCGCGGGTGGCGTGACGCTGGTGGATGCGCGCCGCCTGCCGCAGCCGCTCGAGGGGTTTGAGCCCGACCAGCTGCTGCAACTGCCAGAGATGCAGGTGCACTGGCTGCCGCAAGGCGCGTCCTACCGGCTTGCGGCCAACGCGGCTGGGGAGCGCGGCGCGCTGGTGCTGCCCGAGGCGCATCGCGCGCAGCCCGCGCAGCCCGCGCTCCACGAACTTCTGCCGATGCTGCCGCAGCTCTGATTTCAGCGGGAACGGCGGTCGCCCTTGCCGTCCTGCTTGCGGCGCTCCTCCCAGACGCGCAATTCCTCGCGATACAGTTCCAGCTCCTCCGCGTACATGTCGAAGACACACGGGTTGCATCCGCTGTGGCAGCAGGCGTCGTCATCCGGCGGTGCGGGCGGAACAGGGCGGAGATCGTCGCGCGGGAGGTCGGGCATGGCAGAAACGTTGGTCGGGGATGGCGTTCATTGTGCGCCCGCGTGCGCGATTTGTCGCGCCGTTGCGTCGTTTAATCCTCGTCGAGCGCGGCGAAGCGCTGCGCCAGATACTCGATCAGGCTGCGCACAGAAGGCAGCAGCCCGCGCCGCGACGGAAACACCGCGTGGACGATCTCGCGTCGCGGCGCCCACTCCGGCAGCAGGGGCACCAGCGATCCCTGCGCCAGCTGCGGGCGAATGAACATCGTCGGCAGCTGCACCACGCCGACGCCGGCCAACGCGGCATGGATCAGCGCAATCATGTCGCCGGTGACGAAGCGTGGCGTGTGATGGATGGCGGCATGCGCGCCGTCCGGTCCGAACAGGCTCCACAAATGGCTTTGCTGCGGTGTGCCCAGCGCAAGGCTGGGCCAGTCGGCCAGATCGGCCGGCGCATGCGGTGCGGGATGCCGCGCCAGCAGCGCGGGGCTGGCGAGCAGGCACTGGCCGCGATCGGCCAGCACGCGCATGACCAGCTCGCTGTCCTGCAGCGGCGGCGGACGCACGCGGAGCGCAACGTCGATCGCCTCGCTGACCGGATCGACGCGGCGGTTGGTCGCTTCCAGATGCACCGTCACGCGCGGATGGGCGGCCATGAAATCGGCCAGCATCGCGCCGACATTGGCGTGCAGCAAGGCAATCGGGCAAGTCATGCGCACGATGCCGCGCGGTTCGGCCTGCGTCACCTCGATCGCCTCCTGCGCCGCCTCGGCTTCCATCAGCATCGCCTTGCAATGCTCGTAATAGGTCTGGCCGATTTCGGTCACGGAAAAATGCCGCGTGGAACGCTGGATCAGCCGCACGCCCAGCCTTTCTTCCAGCAGCGCGATGCGCCGGCTCAATGTCGATTTCGGCATGCCCAGCGCCCGCCCGGCAGGCGCGAAGCCGCCGTGATCGACCACCTGCGCGTAGTAATAAAGATCGTTCAAATCCTGCATGGCGGCCTCATCGTTCCATGGGTGGGACAGTGAAGCCGAATTTTGCGGTCTACCGGCCTCATCGTTTCGAATCCATACTACCGGAACGATGTTCGTGATGGTCTTCACAAGGAGATGGGCATGAAAAAAGTTCTCGGCGTCTACAGCGCCCCGCACCAGCATTGGGTCGGCGACGGCTTCCCGGTGCGTTCGATGTTTTCCTATCAAAGCCATGGCAAGCAGCTCAGCCCCTTCCTGCTGCTGGATTACGCCGGGCCGATGGAGTTCGAGCGCGGCGAGCGTCCGCGCGGTGTCGGGCAGCATCCGCATCGCGGCTTCGAAACCGTCACCATCGTCTACAAGGGCGAGGTCGCGCACCGCGACTCCACCGGCAAGGGCGGCGTGATCGGTCCCGGCGACGTGCAGTGGATGACGGCCGGCGGCGGCATTCTGCATGAGGAGTTTCATTCCGACGCCTTCACGCAATCCGGCGGCACGCTGGAAATGGTGCAGCTGTGGGTGAACCTGCCGGCGAAGCAGAAGATGGCCGCGCCCGGCTATCAGGCCATTCTCGACCGCGAGATTCCGGTAGTGGCGCTGCCCGACGATGCCGGCACGGTGCGCGTGATTGCCGGCGACCATGACGGCAAGGCCGGGCCGGCGCGCAGCTTTACGCCGATGAACGTGTGGGACATGCGGCTGAAGCAGGGCAGCCTCAGCGAGTTGCGTCAACCCGATGGCTGGAACACGGCGCTGATCGTGCTGCGCGGGACGATCCTGGTCAATGGCGACGCGGTCGCGCGCGAAGCGCAGATGGTGGTGCTCGACCGCGCCGGCACCTCGCTCTCGATCGAGGCCAACAACGACGCCGTCGTGCTGCTCCTCGCCGGCGAGCCGATCGACGAACCGATCGTCGGCTACGGCCCGTTCGTGATGAACAGCCGGGAGGAAATCGCGCAGGCGGTCGATGATTTCAACAGCGGCCGCTTCGGTCAGATGTCAGGCTGAGCGCCATCGAGATTCGCGCCTTGCTGTGCCGCTCTGCCGGCATGGCAAGGCGCGTTTCCATTCATCCGCTTTCATTCATCCGTTTTCATTCACCGGTATCGCGCAGGTCCGCAAGCGCAAGCTCGCCGAATTTCTCGCTCAGGAGATAGGCGACCAGGCGTTGCGCGCAGGCGGCGGGATCGGACAGACTGCCGCTGCGCTTCAATGCATCGAATTTCTCGCGCAGCGGAAAGCGCTCCGGCGATGTCGCGCGGATTTCGGCCTGCATGTCGGTGTCGATCACGCCCGGCGCCAGACTGCAGATGCGCAAGCCGGGCGTGCGGTCCAGCGCGGCTGCTTGCGCATGCTGATCCAGCGCCGCCTTCGTCGCGCAATAGATGCTCCAGCCGGGATACGGGCTGCGCCCCGCGCCGCTCGACACGTGCAGGATGCGCTGCTCGCCGGCATCGGGGGCCGCAGCCACCGCAGCGGCCAGCATCAGCGGTGCGGCAACGTTCACGCCGACGGAGCGCGCGATGGCGGCGACGTCATGCGTCGCGATCGGGCCGACCGGTTGCAGCAATCCGGCATTGTTAATCAGAAGAACCGTTTCGCTGCCGGCAAGGAATTGCCGCAGCCGACCGCTTTCAAGCCAGCGTGCCAGCGATGCGCTATCCGACAGATCGAGTTCCACCTGTTCGAGCGCGGCCGGGAAGTTCCTTGCGAGCGTGGTGTTGTTGCTGCGCGAAATTCCCAGCACCGCAACGCCGCGCGCCAGCAGGTTTTCCGCAATCGCCGCACCCAGCCCGCGGGTGTGTCCGGTAACAATGGCTTTCATCAATGGTCTCCGCAACAATTCACGCGACCATCATGCCTTCAATCCCAGACCGGCGCAAAGTCCGGACTGGCGATGCGTTCATTGCGGTCGAGACTGTGGATTGCCGCCATGTCCGTTTCCGGCAAGTGGATGTTTTGCGCGGCAAGATTGCTTGCCAGGTTGGCGCGTTGCGTCGAGGAAGGAATGACCGCGAAGCCTTGCTGCAGCAGCCATGCGAGCGACAGCTGCGCGGCAGTAATGCCGTGGCGTTCGGCAATCTGACGGAGCACAGGGTCCTGCATCACCTTGCCGTAGGCCAGCGGCATGTAGGCGGTGAGGTGGATGCCGTGCTGGCGCGCAAACGCGGCCACCTTGTGGTTTTGCAGGAAGGGATGAATCTCGATCTGATTGGTCGCGATGTTCGCCGCGCCGATGGCGGCGATCGCCTGCGTCATGTGCGCGATGGTGAAATTCGACACGCCGATCAGTCGCGTCAGTCCCTGCGTTTTCGCTTCCAGCAAGGCCGCCATGGTTTCGGTGAGCGGCACCGCGTCCTTCGGTGATGGCCAGTGAATCAGCGTCAAATCGACCTGCTCCATGCGCAGTTTCCGGAGGCTGTCCTTCAGGCTGGGAATGAGCTTGCCGGCCGTCAGATTCTCGGTCCAGATCTTGGTGGTGACGAACAGGTCCCGGCGCGCCACCTCGCTGTCGGCAATCGTCTGGCCGACCTCCGCTTCGTTGCCATAGATCTGCGCGGTGTCGATGTGCCGGTAGCCGAGTTCCAGACCGGTGCGCACCGAATCGATGACTTGCCGGTCCTGCAGGCGGAAGGTGCCGAGGCCGATGGCGGGAATGTGCATTTGTCGCTTTCTGTAGAAGAAGAAAATTCGGGGTAGGGGATCAATGTGCCGCGACTGCGCCCGCAGGCCTGGCGCGGGGATCGATTCCCTCATCGCGGTCAAGCCGTCCGGCCAGTGTCGTCAGACCCAGTGCGCCGAGCACTACCAGCGCGCCGATCCAGGGCGTCGCCATCAGGCCGAAGCGGGCGACGATCAGGCCACCGCCCCAGGCACCGAGCGCAATGCCGACGTTGAAGGCAGCAATATTCAAGCCGGATGCGACATCCACCGCGCGCGGCGCATCGCGTTCGGCGCGCTGCACCACATACACCTGCAAGCCGGGAACGTTGCCGAATGCGACCGCACCCCATGCCAGCACCGTCGCCACCGCAAGCCACGCATTCGACGCGGTGAAAGTGAGTGCAAACAACACCAGCGCGAGCAAGCCGAACACGATCTGCAAGGCACGTACAGGGCCTTTCCGGTCCGCCAGCCTGCCGCCCCAGATATTGCCGAACGCAACCGATACGCCATACACCAGCATGACGAGGCTGACGCTGGAGGCCGGGAAGCCGGACACTTCCTGCAGGATCGGAGCAAGGTAGGTGAAGGCGATGAAGGTGCCGCCATAACCCAAAGTTGTCATCGCATAGACCAGCAGCAGGCGCGGCTTTTTCAGCACGGACAGCTGGGTCGCCAGCGATGCCGGTGGGCTGCCGGCAATATCGGCGGGCACCAGAATCAGGCTGCCGATGAATGCGATCACGCCCAGCAGCGAGACGGCAAGAAAGGTCGCCTGCCAGCCAAGGGTCTGGCCGATAAAAGTGCCGAGCGGCACGCCCGTCACCAGCGCCACCGTCAGCCCGGTGAACATGAGCGCAATCGCGCTGGCCGCTTTTTCCCTGGGTACCAGACTGGTGGCAATGGTCGAGCCGATGGAAAAGAACACGCCGTGCGCCAGGCCGGTCAGCACGCGCGCCGCCATCAGGGCTTCGTATCCCGGTGCCATCCATGCGATCAGATTGCCTGCAGTAAACAGCGCCATCAGGCCCAGCAGCAGCGCCTTGCGCGGCACGCGGCCGGTCAGTGCCGTCAGCACCGGTGCGCCGACAGCGACGCCCAATGCATAGAGGCTGACCAGCAATCCTGCCGACGGCACGGAGACATCGAGACTGGCGGCGATGGTGGGAATGAGGCCGACGATGACGAATTCCGTGGTCCCGATGGCGAAAGCGCTCAGTGTCAGCGCCCATAGTGCAAGAGGCATGATTTTTCCTTTTGGATAAACGATGCCCCGCAGTGTGAGTCCTGCGCCGCCGAAGAAAAACCGGGTTGACTACAATACACTTTTGACCGGGAATCAAAAATGCTCAGTGTCGATGCGCTAATTGCCTTTGCCGCCGTAATAGATAGCGGCTCGTTTTCCGCTGCAGCCGAGCGGCTGGGACAGACTCCCTCGGGAATCAGCCGCGCCATCTCGCGTCTGGAGTCGCAGCTCGGCATGGCCTTGATCAAACGGACCACGCGCCGGCTGGACCTGACGGAAGAAGGCGAGTGGCTGCTGGCACGCGCCCGGAAAGTCCTGTCCGATTTGCAGGATACGGAAGAGCAGCTGGCCGCCCGTCTTTCGCAGCCGTCGGGACTGGTGCGCGTCAATGCCGCCACGCCCGCCCTGGATCATCTGGTAGCGCCGCTGGCGGCGGAATTCATGGATGCCTATCCGCTGGTGCGGCTGGAACTGGTCAGCGGCGAAACCGTGATCGATCTGATCGAGGAGCGTGCCGATCTGGCGATTCGCATCGGTCCGCTGGCCGATTCCACCTTGAATGCCCGACGGCTCGGATCAAGCTGTCTGCGCCTGCTGGCGTCGCCGGCCTATCTGGCGCGCCACGGCATGCCGCAGAAAGCGGATGAACTGGCGCAGCATCGCCTGCTCGGCTTTACCACGCCGGCATCGCTCAACATCTGGCCGCTGCCGCAGGAAGGCGGCGAAGGATTGCCGGTGCAGCCGGTCATCGCGGTGTCCAGCGGCGAGACCTTGCGCCACCTGGCATTGGCGGATGCCGGCATCGTCTGTCTGGCCGACTTTCTGACACGCGGCGACGTGGCGAGCGGGCGCCTGGTGCCGGTGCTGGAAGCGGCGACCCTGCCGTGGGCGCAGCCGGTGTGGGCCGTGTTCTACAAACAGGGAACGCTTGCGCCGCGTGTCGCGGCGCTGGTGAATTTTCTGGCGCAGCGGCTGGCTGGCGGGGTTCTGGGCGAATGACGGGGTCGCGGGTTGAGCCCCCTTAAACCACCTCAAACACATCCAGAAACACCGTGCCGCCTTCACGTCTGCCGCTGCTGATGAAGACGCTGTCGTTCAGCCATTGCAGCGGCCCGGCCGGCGCATTGAAGCGCATGACGCCGCGAAAATACGGCGGCGCAGACTGCGCCTCGAGGCCTGTCGCATTGCGGCGGATGCCGGTGTTCTCGACCAGCAGCTTGCCGTGCGGGCCGAGGTCGACCGCGTAGCGCGCGGTCAGTTCGATCGTGCCGTCGGCACGCACCGACTGGATGTCGCTGCCGCCCGGCAGGATGGTGCCGGCGAAATCCGCGCCGGCAATCGTGCCGCCCGCGATGGCGATGATGCGGCGTTCGACGCCTGCCAGTTCGCCCAGCATGGTCGGTGGCGCGACATGGACTTCGACGCGTATCACCGGCCGCAGGGCCGCCGGGTTTTCAAGGATGTCGGACATGGTGTTTTCCTGAATGGACAATGAGGATGGCGCTCAGGCCGGACGCGGCGCACTGAGCGAGTCCTTGTCGAACCCGGCAAGGCGCTTGTAGCGCAGCGAAATGGCTTCCAGCTGTTCCTGCGGAATGACGTCGTTGATGTTGGCGAAGCCGTCGGGGGCACGCTCTTCCGCCAGTTGCATGACTTGCTCGGGGCCGTTCATGCGGTTGCGCAAGACGATGCCGGCGGTGCGCGGCAGCCTTTCGGCCTCGTACTCGCGCAGGGCATACAGCAGGTCCGGCTCGCTCGTCAGGCAGTCGGCGAGGTAGCGCGCATCGAGGATCGCCTGCGCGCTGCCGTTGGAGCCGATCGGATACATCGGGTGCGCCGCATCGCCCAGCAGGGTGACGCGCTCGAAGGTCCAGCGCGGCAGCGGATCGCGGTCGACCAGCGGGAATTCGTACACCGCTTCCGCGCCGTCGATGATCGCGGGGATGTCGATCCAGTCCCACTTCCAGTTCGCGAAAGGCTGGTTGAATACCGACTTGTCGACCTTGCGGTTCCAGTCGGTCGTCGGCATGTCGCCGTTCGGAACCCGCAGCTCGGCGATCCAGTTGATGAGCGAGCGGCCCTGGCGGCGCAGCGGTTCGGAGATCGGGTAGGCGACGAACTTCTGATTCTGGTGGCCGGCCATGAACATGCTGCGGCCATCCATGAAAGGCTCGGCCTCGGTCACGGCGCGCCACAGCATGCGGCCGGAGAAGCGCGGCTCGTCGCCAGTCGGATACATGAACCTGCGCACCGCGGAATGAATGCCGTCGGCGCCGATCAGGAGGTCCGATTCGATCTCGACATCGGTCGCGCCATCGCGCCGCGTGAAGGTCGAGATCACCTTGTCGGCGGCTTGCCTGAACGCCTTGAAGGCATGCCCCGCGTGGATGCGCGCCGCACCCAGTCGCGCCCGCGCGGTATCGAGCAGCAGCATCTGCAACTCGCCGCGGTGAATCGAAAACTGCGGATAGGGATAACCCGCCGCCCGGCCACGCGGCTCGCGCCAGATTTCCTGGCCGAACTTGTTGAAGTACGCCAGCGTCGAGGTCTCGATGCTCTTGACGGCCAGAACGTCTTCCAGGCCGAGATCGCACAATTGCTTGCTGGCATGCGGCAACAGATTGATGCCCACGCCGAGCGGCCTGATCTCGCCCGTCGCTTCGTAGACATCAACCTCAATGCCCTTGTCGTGCAGCATCAATGCCAGCGTCAGCCCGCCGATGCCGGCACCCGCGATTGCAACTTTCATCCTTGTCTCCTTGTGGATACCGCTTCGCGGAACCAGCACCGGACGGTAGCTTGTTCCAGCGTCGTATTGTTATACTGTATAACAATTATTTTGTGTAACACAAGGACGAGGGACAACGCATCCGCCCGCGCCCGGCTCCGGCCGGCATGGCAAAGCGGCTGATTCGTCGAAGACGTGCGCAAACCGGAATGGAGTGGCAATGGCTGTATCCAAGCGTGGTGCGGAAGCGAAGAGCGATCCGGTGCATTTCAATGCCAGAATCGAAGGCATCGATTACGACGTGCTCGATGATCTGGTCGGCTATGCGGTGCGCCGGGCGCAGCTCTCGATCTACGAGGATTTTGCGGCGACGCTGGCGGCCGAGGACATCACTCCGCAGCGATTCTCCTCGCTGGTGATCATCGAAAACAATCCGGGAATTTCCCAGACGAAGCTTGCGGAAGTGATGGGCATTGCCCGCTCGGGCGTCGTCTCCATCATCGACCGTTTCGAGAAGGGCGGACTGGTCGAGCGGCACGCGTCCGACGACCGCCGCTCCTACAGCCTGCATCTGACCAGGGACGGGAAGAGGCAGCTCAAGCGCTACAAGAAGACCGTGCTGGATCACGACCACCGCATCGCGCAGGCCCTGAGCGGCGCGGAAAAAAAGCTGCTGCGCGACTTGCTCAAGAAGCTGTGCCCGCTGCCCGGCGCATGATCCGGCGCGCGCATTATTTGTCGAAGAAGAAGCAAACCCTGCCCCACCCACCCAACGAGGAGACAACATGAAAACACGATTTCGCCCCTTGATCGCTGCGCTCGTCACCGCCTTTGCCGCCGCCAATGCGCATGCGGAAATCACCATCGGCGTCAGCCTGCCGCTGACCGGACCGGCGTCCGGACTCGGCATCCCGACGAAGAACGGCATTTCCCTCTGGCCCGAAACGATAGCCGGCGAGAAGGTCAGGATCATCATGCTGGACGACGCCTCCGACACCACGCAATCGGCGAAGAACGGCCGGCGCTTCATCACGGAGGACAAGGTGGATGTCATCGTCGGTTCCACCGCGACTCCCGCCTCGGTCGTGCTGGCCGATATCGCGACGGAAGGCAAGACGGTGCAGATCTCGACTTCACCGGTCGATCTTCCCGAAGGGCGTGGCATGTGGACCTTCCGCGTCGCCCAGTCCACGCCCTTGATGGCGAGCGCCATCATCGAGCACATGAAAAAGCATGGCGTGAAGACCTATGCCTACCTCGGCTACTCCGACGCGTACGGCGAAATCTGGTACAAGTCATTCACCGACCTCGCCGGCAAGGCCGGCCTCAGCTCCGTTGCCACCGAGCGCTTCGCGCGGGCGGACACCAGCGTCACGGCGCAATCCCTGAAAATCGTCGCGGCCAAGCCCGATGCGATCCTGATCGGCGCGTCCGGCAGCGGATCGGCGATGCCGCACAAAGCCGTTGTCGAGCGCAATTACAAGGGCAAGATCTACCAGACCCACGGCGCGGCTTCGCGCGATCTGATCCGCCTGGGCGGCAAGGACGTTGAAGGCTCCTTCGTCGTCGCCGGCCTCGCCGTCATGCCCGAGGCGCTGCCCGACAATCATCCGTCGAAGAAGCTGGCGGTCGATTTCGTCGACCGCTACGAGAAGCAGTTCGGCGCCGGTACCCGCAACCAGTTCGCCGCCCACGGCTACGACGCGCAATTGCTGCTGCAGGCAGTCGTGCCGCAGGCGCTGAAAAAGGGCAAGCCGGGCACGCCGGAATTCCGCGCCGCGCTGAAGGATGCGCTTGAATCGACCAAGGGCATCACGATCACCCAGGGTGTCGTTCGCTACACGCCCAAGGACCATTTCGGTCTCGAAGACGATGCGCGGGTGCTGCTCACCATCGACAACGGCAACTGGAAACTGGTGAACAACTAGGCAGGCCGGAACGGGATCAAGGCTGTCTTCGGCCTTGATCCTGAACAGGCTGACAGAAGGTGCTGTGCCGGGCTGCCTTCATGGACTTCGGCAGAAGGCCGTCGTCATGCTTTCACATACCCCTGACCTGCGAACAGGCCGCAGCGTATTCATGCATGGCTCGCCACCATGACGCCCGCCCATGACAGCAGCGCGACACCAAGCGGCGCGCTGAGGCGCGGGCCCCAGCGGACGTTTTTTTCGATCGCCATGACGGCTGCAAGCAGCAGCATCCAGCCGAGGCTGCCGGTGCCGAGCGCGAACATCAACAGCATCAGCGCCCAGCAGCATCCCACGCAGAACAGGCCGTGATGCGCGCCCAGCGCGAATGCGTGCCATCCCTGCGCATGCCCGCGCCAGTGCCGGATAACGAAACTCA
The DNA here is from genome assembly GCF_003590875.1 of Noviherbaspirillum cavernae. Lineage (NCBI taxonomy): Bacteria > Pseudomonadati > Pseudomonadota > Betaproteobacteria > Burkholderiales > Oxalobacteraceae > Noviherbaspirillum > Noviherbaspirillum cavernae. The sequence goes on along the minus strand of NZ_QYUN01000002.1, from coordinate 3,497,412 downwards.
GGGGGGTGCGGCACTTTTCCAGGCACCGGTACTTGAGCCGGCTGAACTGAAATGCACCGGCCAGCGTAATCGTCGCTGCACCGATCAGCCAGCCATGCCATGCCAGTGCCGGTACGCGGGCGAGCAGCGACAGCACGGCGTTGTGCATGGCATGCGCGAGGAGCCCGAATGCGCCCCATACCGCCATGTAACCCAGGCCGAGCAGCACGAGCAGCCGTCCGTGGTCTGCACGCCGGGCCGTCAACCGGTCGAAGACATTGAACAACGGCAAGGTGGTCGGCAGCATCATGGCCGTCGTCATCAGGATCCACGCGACCGCATAGAGCGCCATCGGCACGAGCACATCGCCCGCCGGGACAACGCGGCACAGAAATGCCGCCGGTCCTGATACTGTCCAGTCACCGTGTTCGAGATAGCGTCCGTACGGACTGCGCGACCACGCCCACAACGTCACCCAGGCGAGCGTAATCAGCGCGGCCAGGACCGGCAGGAACACGCGCTGATGGCGCGAGACGCCGGACGGCGGCGCGCCTGCCGTCGCGCTCATGCGTCGAACACGAACGTGCTCTGCAAGGCGTTGTGGTTCTTGATGTCGAGGTCGATGCCGATGGCGGCGTTCCTGGAGCGATAGCTCGGGGCCTTGCCGACAAACACAGGAGCGCCTGGCACCGTCGAGAACACGGTGTCGGAAAGCGTGGTCAGACCGCCGCTCGGGCCGCGATAGGGTTCGAGTTCGGCGTAGTAGTCCTTGCCGATCGCCATTTCGCCCTTGCCATCGACCACGGTGAATTTGATCGGCGCGCGCTCCACCGATACCAGCTTGCCGATGAGACTGGCGAGATCGGCGACCGGGCCGCCGGCCTGGCCGGTGTAGACCTTCAGCAATGCCTCTTCCTGCGCCTTGGATGCCTGATCGTCGACGTAGATTGCAACAGTCCAGTTGCCTTGCAGGATATTGCCGGGCACATGGGACACGGCCGCGATAGTGTTGCCACCCACATCGACGCCATCGACCGTGCCCTTGTCGATGCGCCACGCGATGATGGTGTCGCAAGTGCCGTTGTCAGGGTCCTCGCCGATCCAGCACGGACACAGGACATTGCAGTTGCAAACTTCAAGTAGACGACCCTCCAAGTGATAGCTCATGCGACCCTCCGATCATGCTGTGCGAACACGAACTTGCCGCCGCAGCCGGCGACGGCAAGATTCATTAATACTAGCCAGCCGGGGTGGAGAAGCAAGGCAAAGCGCAGGCAATGCAGGCACAAGTTGATGACGGCCAGACAATCCGCCGTGCAGGGTCGTTGCGTCATGCAATCGGGCATCGCAAGAGCGTCGCGTGCCGGAGCGATGGCACATGAGCTTTTGATTTATCTCAAGCTTGTGCTTCTCTCGCGGGAGATGAACGGCCGAGCTTGATCATGTCTGCGTAGCCGTGGATCAAGTCGTTTCTGCCGAGAAGATTGTCGAAGCTGTTTTCGTGAAGCACATGCCGGTGCGATCGCAGCTGTTGTCGGGTGAGGCTGATGTTGGCGCACTGTCTGGCGCGTCTCGAGGTCTTGAACGGAACGAAACAGAAATGAACAGGAATGCCATCGGAACCATGGGCGCGCAGTATACTGCCGTCCTTTATGCGACTGCCGCCGCGCCGAAAGGATGACACCATGAGCGTTCTGCCAGCATGCCCGAGATGCAGTTCCGAATTCACCTACGCAGACGGCAGCCTTTACATTTGTCCCGAGTGCGCCCATGAATGGCCCGTGCAAGCCGCCACCGAAACGGCAGAAGAGGGCGGCAAGGTCTATCGCGATGCGGCCGGCAATGTGTTGCAGGACGGCGATACCGTCACGGTGATCAAGGACTTGAAATTGAAGGGAGGTGCGGGCGTCGTCAAGATGGGCACCAGGGTCAAGAACATTCGCCTGGTCGATAGCGATCATGACATTGACTGCAAGATCGACGGCTTCGGCGCGATGAGCCTGAAATCGGAGTTTGTCAAAAAGACGTGAGCCGGACGAGAGTTTGAATCAGGCGTGAATGCATGCATGGTTGCCGCCTGATTACCGGCTTGCGTGATGTCCCATGACACGATGAAACTTCGGTGATTGCGATCAAGTCTGATTTGACCGCAATCACCATGATCGGTGCAAGGGCGACCGCTTCGTCTGGTCGTGTCGACGCATAGCGATACAGTGGAGTGGTTGACGTATCTGGGCAGGTTATTGAAGGCCACGTACCGGCCGCCGCAGTCGAAAAGTTGATTGCCAAGCCTGCCGTCAAAGGTGTTGCAGTAGCGCGGCAACTCCTTGCCGCTACCGCTCACAGGCGATCACGAACTGATGTCGCAGTTTTGGCATCGTCGTCGTGGCATGCACATTCATGCCCATCTGCAGTCTCATTCAGATTTTGCAATATTCCACAGTCTTCAACGGAGTGTGGTGCTTGGCACTGCTTTCGCAGCGTCACAAGTTGCTGTTCAAGCACTTTCAGTGAAGCGACTTGTTCCCGTCCTTTTGCAATGTGGCCGTCGAGTAAGTCATCGACACGTTAACAGCCGGAAGAAGGGTTGACCTTCAAATCAAGAAGCACGCGGATTTCAGGCAGGCCCAGTTGCAGCGAGCGGCAATGCCGAATGAACTGGAGACGTTCGAGATGCTCGCCTCGGTATTCGCGATTGGGGGACACCAATGGCGTCGCCAAGGGGCGCGAAGGACTCGGATAAAATACCGACATGCGAATGAACCGGACAGCAAGAGTTGTGACTGCATGGATTGCATGCTTTGCAATCCTGCTGGTCGCGCTTGCGCCGTCGATTTCTCATGCGTTCGCCTCAAAAAGGGCTTCCTCGAAGGAGTGGACAGAGATTTGCACGTCGACCGGCGTCAAGCAGGTCGAGGTGACAGTAGGCAAGAGTGCCGAGCCGTTCGATCCGAGCGAGCACGACCAACACTCTGAGGATTGTCCATTCTGCAGGACACAAGCTGATTCCGTAGGTCCACCTCCAACGACCGTTACCGTCGTTTTCGGTCCGGACACCTCTCTCTCATATCCATTTCTCTTCTACCAGGCTCCCCGTCCACTATTCACCTGGGCGCCGGCGCAATCTCGCGCTCCACCTCTCAATTCCTGATTTACCCAGGCGTTGCTCCATCCCGGTGTACTGGAGTGCGGCAACGTCGCGTGTGAGCGACCGCCACTCCGTTTTGACCGTAGTGACCCATTGTCCGCTCGCACTTCGCCATGCTGCACGGTCCTACCCGACTGCGCGCACAACCCATAACTTTTTAGATTGTCAACGATGAAAAACCTAGTGTTTGCTTCAATCCTTGCGGCCATTGCTCCCATTGCATTCGCAGATATCACCATCAACGAACCCTGGGCACGCGCGACGGTACCCGGACAGCCGGTCGGCGCCGTCTACATGAAAATCAGTAGTCCGGCTGCGGTCAGCTTGGTCGACGTCCAGACCGACGTTGCAAAGGATGTCCAAGTGCACACCATGAAGATGGAAAATGGCGTGATGAAGATGCGCGACCACGGACAACTGGAAGTGCCCGCAGGTCAGACTGTCGAACTGGCGCCAGGAGGGGTGCACCTGATGCTGTTAGGCCTGAAAAAACCGCTGGTAGCTGGAGAACCAGTCACCGTGAAGATGACGTTCCAGGACGCCAAAAACACCAGGAGCACGTCGACGGTCACGGTTCCCATCCGCGCTATCGGCAAGTAAGCGATGAGGCAGCAGATGAAAAAACTTCGATACCTGGCCGCCGGGCTGCTGATGGCCGCTGCTCTACTCGGGTGCGACAAAGCAAACGCACCGCAGGAGATGTTCGGAACCGTGGACATAACGGGCGGTTCGTGGGGCAACAATTTCCAACTGACCGACCACAACGGACAGGCGCGCAATATTGCGGATTTCAAGGGAAAGGCTGTTGTGCTGTTCTTCGGCTACACCAACTGCCCGGATGTCTGCCCAACCACCATGGTCAAGCTCGCTTCAGTGATGGAGAAGCTCGGAAAGGATGCAAACCGCGTTCAGGTACTGATGGTCACTTTGGACCCCAGGCGCGATACACCTGAACTCCTGAAAAAGTACGTGCCGGCCTTTCATCCATCGTTCCTTGGACTAACAGGGGATGAGCAGCAGGTGGAAAACACCGCAAAAGAGTTCAAGGTCATCCGAGTGCTGCAGAAGGCCGATGAGAACGGGTTCTACTCGGTAGACCATTCGGGTGGCAGCTATGTGTTCGACCCCGAAGGGCGCCTGCGCTTGTTCGTCAAGGACGCAGACTCTGCTGACATCATCGCCCAGGACCTGAAGACGCTGCTCAAGGCATAAGACCATGGATACAACAAAAGATACCGTGTGGCCCCTGGTTTTCGCCTGCTGGCTTGTCGCCACGGCGTCTACTCTAGGAGCCATCTTCCTGGGTGAGGTGATGGGGCTAACACCTTGCATCTTGTGCTGGTACCAGCGCATCTGCATGTTCCCGCTGGTGCTCGTACTAGCAGGTGCGCTCTTTCCACTCGATACGCGGGTAGTGCGTTACGCATTCCCCCTTGCGTTTGCAGGTTTGGGAATCGCAGTGTTCCATCTTCTTGTGTCAGAGGGCATCGTCTCGGAGGCTGTCACTCCCTGCACGCCAGGCGTTCCCTGTTCGCAGCAGCTCATCGAGTGGTTCGGTTTCCTGACGATTCCGATGCTGTCTGTCGCGGCATTCCTCATTATCAACGCGATGCTTATCGCTATCTACTTCAAGGCTTTCAAGTGAAAAAACGAACAATCTTTATCGGTACCGTAGTCCTGCTCGCGATTGCCTTCGCGCTCGGAACAAGCTTCTACAAAACTCAGAAGACCGAGCAAGCAACTCAGGCGACCGCCCAGAACAAGGAAGCGCTCGTGCGCTTCCATTCGCCGACTCTGGGCAACGCGAATGCACCGGTCCACATTGTCGAGTTCCTGGACCCGGCATGCGAATCCTGTCGTGCGTTCTATCCGTTCGTCAAAGAGATAATGGCGTCGAATCCGGACAAGATTCGACTGACCATCCGGTATGCACCGTTTCACAAGGGAGCCGATGAGGTTGTGAAGGTACTCGAGGCAGCACGGAAACAGGGTAAGTACTGGGAAACGCTTGAAGCACTGCTTGTCGCACAACCACAATGGGCGCCCGACCATTCTGCTCACCTGGACCTCGTGTGGCCCCATCTGAACGGTTTAAGCCTCGATATAGAGCGTTTGAAGGAGGACATGAAATCTCCCGACATTACGAAGCTGATTCAGCAAGACCTTGAGGACGTGAAAACACTCAACGTGCGGGGAACGCCGGAATTCTTCGTAAATGGCCGGCCGTTGCCTTCCTTTGGGCCGGACCAATTGCAGAAACTGGTCGAAGTGGAGCTTTCGAGAACAAATTAGAACAGTGTCAGGAGGATATCCGTGGGGAAAGACCCGACAAATCTTCATTGTGAGCGCGAGCGAGTCAAGGATTGCAATGGATACCGCGGACCCGTGCTTGAAAGCCCCTCGGAAAAAATCGCTTGACTCTGGAGCGGCTACAGGATTTTTAATGTGGGTGTATCTGAAAGGAACATGATATGTCTGCTTGCTGCTCCGGGGGTTGCTCCTCCGAAAAACCACCTGTTGACCCTGCGTACCGCCGTATCCTCTGGGTTGCACTGACGGTCAATGCCGGGATGTTCGGCGTCGAGCTGTTCAGTGGCTGGGCCGCCGGGTCAGTTTCCCTCTTGGCTGACGCCGTTGACTTCTTCGGCGATGCAGCCAACTATGCCGTGTCGCTATTCGTCTTAGGGCTGGCTCCTGTTTGGCGTTCACGCACAGCTCTGATAAAGGGGCTGACGATGGGCAGCTACGGCGTCTTCGTACTTGGAGCTGCGGTTTGGAACCTGGTGTCCGGCACCGTACCGGAACATATGACCATGGGTACCATTGGGTTCATTGCGCTCTTGGCAAACCTGCTGGTTGCGGTCCTCTTGTACGCATATCGGAATGGTGATTCGAACATGCGTTCGGTTTGGCTCTGCACCCGAAACGACGCAATTGGCAACGTTGCAGTCATGCTGGCAGCGTTGGGCGTGTTCGGTACCGGCGCTGGCTGGCCGGACATTGTCGTGGCGAGCATTATGGGAATTCTCGGCTTGTCCGCAGCACGTACCGTGATTGCACAGGCACGCCGCGAACTCAAGGCGGAAGCGGTGCCGGTTCCTGCCCAGCCACAGACAACCACGATTGAGCTTAAGCGGCGCTGAAAATATGAAACCGGAATTGAGACAAGCATTCGATGCCGAAATGGCAGCGGGTGTCCACCATTACGACAAAGGTCAGTTGGATCAGGCGTTCAAACATTTTGAGGTCGCACATGTGTCGGGTCAGCGATATGTGGCCCCGCATGTTGCGACACATTGGTGGATGCTCAAGATAGGGATAAAGCGACACTCCCCAGTCGAGGTCCTTGGCCAAGCGGTACGTATTGTTCTTGGCGCTCTTGGTTCTGCGGTTGGAATTGTCCCTGTGGGTAACACCGGCGGGACCAATATCAGCATGTTTAAGCGATTGCCGATTGACCGCGCTATTCGCGATTTGGTGGACTGACAACCTGTCCGAATGCTGCGCCTCTATCGATTACTTGCATGCGAGGGGCCAAGGATTCAATGCTATTGTTTGGCCCGTGAAAAAACTTCTTCTTATCTTGCAGCTAACGATTCTGCCGCTCCAATACACTTGGGCAGCGGCAGCAGCGTAATGCGAGCAAGAAAAGGAAGGGCAGACATCGCATCTTGGTCACCACACCCACCAGCATCAAACTTCGGATGATGATTCGGCCCGTACTCCTCTGCCATCAAAATAATCTCGATTGCTATACGCACCGCCGAAGCTAGCATCCCCTTGGTCTTTTTCCGAAATTTCGACCTGGTGCGAGCCGCGGCTTCAGATTAGCGTATTGCTGAGGAGAACGGCAATACGCCCTACTTGGATCCCATGACATTGCAATCGAAATGGGGAATCGTTAGGGGGCTGATGGAGGAATCAAGGTGTTTATAGTCTTTCGATAGAGCGGGTGACGAGACGGGGCTTTCGAGAAAAATAATGCTGAATTCCTGAATGCGCAAACATATGTCGACTGGAAGTTTATTTATGAGCCTTAGTTACCAGGCGCGGATAATTACTTTTTTCTGGCGGCCTCATCAGGCTATTCTGTTGCGCCCCATCAGCCGCAACGTCATGTTCCGTCCGGTGCGCAATACCGGATAAAGAAGTTTTGACAGACGCTTGTGCCTGAAAACTGCCGCGTTCAATTTGTTGAAGATATCGCTTTCCGAACTGAGCAGCGCTATACGATTCATGCAATCCGCGCCCCAATAGTCGTTGCCGTCGAGGTGCAAGAGCATACCCTGATCCAGGTTGTAACCCTTGTCGCTATAGTGCTCAGCCAAGTCTGCATTTTCTCGAATATTGAGAAGCGAAACTGGACCGACCGCCTTTTTAAGCTGCACCAACTTGACGAAATTGGAGCAGAACGGACAGTCGCCGTCATACAAAATATAGTTGTCTTTGTTCATTTGTAAGCTGGGAAATTTTCCGGACCAGCATATTCTTCAATGACACCAAGCGCCTTGTCGGTTACCTCAATAACCGTGTAGAGGTACAGATATTCACTCTCGCGCGGAATGTTTGCCATATAGAATCGCCCGTTTCGCCATTCTCCCGCCAATGGCTGTGCCGCGTGCTCACTGGGAATCTGCCATATATTGCGCCTTGCCAGAATCCTGAATGAAGGATTAGTGAAACCGAACGTCTGGATGCTGATAACGTATTGCCCAACTTCCTTATCCCATTGAATCGAAGGTGTGACACCGCGAAAGCCCCGTTCGTCTTTGACGGAAGTCAGCCCGGAATGAAGAACTACCATCGGCAGCGCAGGACGGGGGCGAGGTGGCACGGCAACGATTTGGGTGTAGGCGCGCAGTCTCACAACATCGTCCGATTTTATCGGCGCTGAATTTCGCCAGTACGCATGCGTTGCCAACAGCATTTCCGACTCATGCAATTTCCGCTGCTCTTCTTCACTTCTTCCAGCCCCAAGGACCGAATCCAACATTGTTGACGGAAGTTCTTGGGGCTCGAGTATCTTCCCCTTGGCCGTTTCAATCTCGATCCAACCCCGCAGATACGGAAAATAATTGGGGTTTGAGTAAGGGGGAATCGCCCGATTTTCGGAGTAAAAGGCCATCGAGCTAAATGGGTAATTCAGGTGCTTCTCACCGAGCTTCCAGACGATGTTGGCAGCGTAGTACCCGAAAAAGAGCGCCATGAATGCATAGACGGCAAGACGGTAGGTCGGAACGATATTGTCAACCACGTCCAAGGTGCGCTTTTGCACGGTGATCAAGAAGGCGCTGACAACGAGATAGCCGCGCTGTGCCGATTTGGGCCGCACATCCCGTCCCTTGATTTTCCCGTAAAGCCATTCCCAATCTACAGAAAGTAGACATAACGGCACCCAGAACGGATGCCAAAACTCAAACAGTCGGGTAAGCCCAATAATCTCGAGGAAAAAGAACGACCCGCCGATGACCATTCGAAGCACTGGATGGCGGACGAGGAACAAACAAAAGATGGTGGAGAACTGCGCGATAAGCTGCATCGTTCCGGCAGTCTTATATACCCATGGATTGTTCATCACCCATAACGTCGTTTCCGGAACGTTAAACCGGGCGACTCCCCAACTAACGGCCAAAGCGTTGCGGAGATTGTCCGACCAAGCCCACCAGATGCCATTCCCCACTGTCCACTTTTGATAGAACGCGCCGAACATGAACATATGAGTGGACAGCTCGGCAAACAGGACGGGCCACCAATACAGTCCATCGTGCTGTTTCAACGGCGAAGGAAGGGAGCGAATGCGACGAATCAGGGCGTCAATTGATAACACATCGCCAGAGCGTCCAAGCATGAAGGAAAGCGCGGCCAATAGCTGCACGTTGAAGCTGTGTGACCAGTAAGGCCCAAACGATGACATCAAACTTGCGTAGAGGGTGGTCGTCAAAGCCGCAACAATGGCCGCTGTGCGGGAGAACAAGCCAAAAAACATCATTGCGCATGCCACCTTGGCGACGACAAAAAGACTGATCACAAAATCTTGAGATGGCGGTCCATGCGTTACGAGGTCCAAACACTTCACTAAGCCCTTGGGAATCCACCCAATCGATCTAAAGGAAGCAACATAGTGATCCCAACTCCACGCGCCCCCTGCTGTGTCGAGCGTCAGCCATAACGAAATGGCAAGAAGCATCCGCGCAATCGCGGCATTGTATGCGCCTCCACGGAGGAAGATAAAGCGGTCAAGGAAACGGGACGGCAGCGATAAAGACTTAGCGCCAGGTACTATTAATGTTTTCATATGATGGAGTAGACGCGATCTGATCTGACGGTTGCCCGGTTTGACGAAGAAGATTCGTCAGGCCAAATTCAATTGTTCAATGTGGTGATTTTATCGTGCCACGAGCATGGTCAGATTCTCTGTGTGCAAGAGGCCATGAGATGAGGTCGAAAGCAAAACGACATGACCGATGTGATGAGCACGACCAAAAAACCGAAGGTGCTCAGGCTTTCTCCGGATGAGCTGATCGGTCAACTGCTGGCGCAAGTTCAGAACAAGGATGCCGAATCAATCCTCGGCGAGTCCTGGCTTGCGGGCCAGCTCAAGAAACAACTGGCCGAGCGCAAGCTGGCTGCCGAACTGACCCACCATCTTGGCACCGAAAAGGTGGCCCCGTTTAGTTGGGCGCGAATTTGACTTCGTTAAGTGAAGCTTGATCCGTTTGGGTTTTTCGGACCATGTTCAGAGCTGGTTTGTGGCTTGTAGCATCTTTGGATCACCGTGCTTCAGAGCTGCTGTATTCATGATGACCGTTCCACTATAGGTTTGTCACCATTTTCCGTTTCTTACCGACGTTTACCTGACCATGGCCATCATTTTCCTTTTGAAATTATGGAAGCGCGCATGTAGGCACTATCATTATGTATGCTTGGGAACTGACACACATACTTCGAAACCGACACACATAATTCAAAACCATCAGCAAGCAAGGAGAAATACACCCTCTGCAATTGGCGTTGCCGACGCATTCGCGCCGCAAACCCACACGCAGACTTGCTTGGGGCAGTCCACGCCCCACAGCTTCATCACAGATCGAAATCTATGCCCGATTTTTTATCTATTCACATCTGCCTATTAGCGGGAATCGATTTTTACGCAATTAATTGTTACAACTATCCGTAATTAAAGATTTTTTGTCATGTCGAGCAGAGTATGGCGAAATAAGGAGATACGAGAGCTAAATTCTCCGTAATATTTGTCAAGTTAAGGCTCTTTTCATGGGGCGGCGAGCGGTGCCGTGGATAACCCTGCATCCGCAAAGCCCCACTTAACGAATTCAAATTCGTGTCCAACCAAACGGGACCACCTCTAATAATTGTTACTAATATCCTAAATTAAGAATTATTGTCATTATTTGTGGCGTACAAGGCAAAAAATATCCGTATTAATTGTCACTTTAGGACCGATGCGGATTTTCCCGCTCCTTACTCCACCGTGACCGACTTCGCCAGATTGCGCGGTTTGTCCACATCGGTGCCGCGTGCCAGCGCGGTGTGATACGCCAGCAATTGCAGCGGCACCACGTGCAGGATCGGCGACAGCTCGCCATAGTGTTCCGGCAGGCGGATCACGTGCACGCCTTCGCTCGAGGCGAGGTGCGAATCGGAGTCAGCGAAGACATAGAGCTGACCGCCGCGCGCGCGGACTTCCTGCATGTTGGACTTCAGCTTTTCGATCAGCGCGTCGTTCGGCGCGACGGTGACGACCGGCATTTCCTCCGTCACCAGTGCGAGCGGGCCGTGCTTCAGCTCGCCCGCCGGATACGCTTCGGCGTGAATGTAGGAAATCTCCTTCAGCTTCAGCGCGCCCTCCAGCGCGATCGGGTAGTGCAGGCCGCGCCCGAGGAAGAGCGCGTTTTCCTTGCGCGCGAAGCTCTCGGCCCAGGCGATGATGTTCGGTTCCAGCGCGAGCACGCTTTGCAGCGCGTTCGGTAGGTGGCGCAGGTTCTTCAGGTGTTGATGTTCCTGCTCCGGCGTCAGGCGGCCGCGCATCTTTGCCAGCGTCATGGTCAGCAGGAACAGCGCGGTCAGTTGCGTGGTGAATGCTTTGGTCGAGGCGACGCCGATTTCGACACCGGCGCGGGTCAGGTAGGACAGCTCTGTTTCGCGCACCATCGCCGAGGTGCCGACGTTGCAGATCGCGAGCGAATGCTTGTGGCCGAGTTCCTTGGCGTACTTGAGCGCGGCCAGTGTGTCGGCGGTTTCTCCCGATTGCGAAACGACGACGACGAGCGCGTCGGGGTTCACCGCCGGTGTGCGGTAGCGATATTCGCTGGCGATCTCGACATTGGTCGGGATGCCGGCGATGGATTCGAGCCAGTACTTCGCCGTCATCGCGGAGTAGTAGCTGGTGCCGCAGGCCAGCACCTGGATCGCATTGATGCGCTCGAATACGGTGGCGGCCTTGTCGCCGAACAGGCTGGGCACGAAGCCTTCGATGCCTTGCAGCGTGTCGGTGATGGCGCGCGGCTGCTCGAAGATTTCCTTCTGCATGTAGTGGCGGTACGGGCCGAGGTCGATCGCGCCGGAATAGGCGTGCACGGTGTTGACCGGACGCTCGACCGGGATGTCGTTCCTGTCGGTGATCTTGACTGAATTCAGCTGCACATCGACGACGTCGCCTTCTTCGAGGTAGATGATCTGGTCGGTGGTGCCGGCCAGCGCCATCGCGTCCGAGGCGAGGAAGTTTTCGCCATTGCCGAGTCCGATCAGCAGCGGGCAGCCGAGGCGTGCGCCGACCACGCGATGCGGCTCGTCCTTGCAGAACACCGCGATGGCGAATGCGCCGTGCAGGCGCTTGACCGCCTTCTGCACGGTGCGGAACAGGTCGCCGTCGTACATGTGGTTGACGAGGTGCGCGATCACCTCGGTATCGGTCTGCGACTCGAACTGGTAGCCGAGCGCCTTCAGTTCGCTGCGGATTTCCTCGTAGTTTTCGATGATGCCGTTATGCACCAGCGCGACGGTCTGGTCGCCGTTGCGGTTCGGCGAGAAATGCGGGTGAGCATTGTTGGTCGCCGGCGCACCGTGCGTCGCCCAGCGCGTGTGCGAGATGCCGGTCGTGCCTTCGAAGCCCGATTGCGCAATCTGCATGTCCAGTTCCGCCACGCGCGAGACGCTGCGCGCGCGCTGCAATCCGCCGTTGTGCACGGCGACGCCGCAGGAATCGTAGCCGCGGTATTCGAGTCGCCGCAGGCCTTCGAGCAGGATGGGAACAATATTACGTTGCGCAACCGCGCCGACAATGCCGCACATGATGGTTTCCTGTTATTTCTTGAGTTTGACGGGCCGTTGCCAGCCTTCGATGGTCATTTGCTTGCTGCGCGAAACGGTCAGCTTGCCTTCCGGTGCATCCTTGGTCAGCGTGGTGCCCGCACCCAGCGTTGCGCCCCTGCCGACGCGCACCGGGGCGACCAGCTGCGTGTCGCTGCCGATAAAGGCGTCGTCTTCGATGACGGTGCGGAACTTGTTCGCGCCATCGTAGTTGCAGGTAATCGTGCCGGCGCCGATGTTGACGCGCGAGCCGACTGTCGCATCACCCACATAGGCCAGATGGTTGGCCTTGCTGTGCGCGGCGATCTGGCTGTTCTTCACTTCGACGAAGTTGCCGATGTGGACGTCTTCCGCAAGCTCGGTGCCGGGGCGCAGGCGCGCATACGGACCGATGACGGATTGCGCGCCGACCACGGCGTCCTCGATATGGCAGAACGGCTTGATGTTCGCACCTTTCGCGATGCGCGCATTCCGGATCACGCAGTGCGCACCGATCGTCACGCCGTCTTCCAGCTCGACCTTGCCTTCGAACACGCAGTTGACGTCGATCGCGACGTCGCGGCCGCAGGTCAGCGTGCCGCGCACATCGAGACGCGCCGGATCGGCCAGCGTCACGCCCTGTTCCAGCAACTGGTTGGCGATGTTGTTCTGATGGATGCGTTCCAGTTCGGCCAGCTGCACCTTGCTGTTGACGCCCAGCGTTTCCCACACTGCCGATGGCTGCGCGGAAACGACCGGCACGCCGTCGGCCACCGCGCGCGCGACGATATCGGTGAGGTAATACTCGCCTTGCGCATTGTCGTTCGACAGCGTAGTCAGCCAGCGCTTGAGCGCGGCGGTCGGTGCGACCATGATGCCGGTGTTGACTTCGCGGATGGCGCGCTCGGTATCGGTGGCATCCTTCTGTTCGACGATGCGCGCGATGTTGCCGTGTTCGCGCACGATGCGGCCGTAGCCGGTGGGATTCTCCAATTCAACAGTGAGGATCGCTAACTTTTCGCGGCCGGCGCTGTCCAAGAGTTGCTGAAGTGAATGTGTCGTCGTCAGCGGCACGTCGCCGTACAGCACGAGGGTCGGCACATGGTTGTCCAGATGCGGAATCGCTTGCATGACGGCATGGCCGGTGCCGAGTTGCGGCTCCTGTTTGGCAAAAGCGAGATCCGAAGCCTTGACAGTTTCGGGAACGGCCTCACCTCCATGACCGTAGATGATGCATAAATTTGAAGGAGACAGGGCACGTGCGGTATCGATGACATGCGACAACAAAGGCTTGCCGGCCAGCGGATGCAGTACCTTCGGCAGCGCAGACTGCATGCGCTTTCCCATGCCGGCGGCGAGAATGACAACGTTCATAGGCGACTTATTGAAGTGATGCAAAATTTTACCATGCGCTCATCCCGTGCTTTTTCTTCGAGGGCAGGCATTTTCGTGCTCGCATGCCTGCTGGTTGGCTGCAGCGCGGTGCGGCTTGGCTACAGCAACGGCGAGACGGTGGTGTATTGGTGGCTGAATAGCTATGTCGATTTTGAAAGCGATCAGACCCCTTGGGTCAAGCGGCACATCAGCCACTTGTTCGACTGGCATCGCAAGACGCAGCTCGACGATTACGCGAAGTTGCTGACGCAGACGCAACAACAGTTGCAGCGCAAGGTGACGCCGGCTGACGTGGCGGCTGATTACGATGCCCTCAAGAAGCGCATGCTGATTGTGATCGATAAGGCGATTCCCGAATTGACCGATCTGGCCTTGTCGCTGCAACCGCAGCAGATTGCCCAGATCGAGAAAAAATTCGAATCCAACAACGAAAAATATCGTAAAGAGTATTTGCAGGGCGATCTTGAGCAGCGTCAACACGTCCGATACAAGAAAGTCATGAAGCAGGCCGAGTACTGGTTCGGCAACTTCAGCGCCGAGCAGGAAGCGCGCATTCGTGCTGCGTCCGATGCACGGCCCGCGAATTTCGAAGCGCACATGGCGGGACGGATGCGCCGCCAGCAGGAGATGGTCGCGCTGCTAAGAAAAATCCAGGTAGAAAAGCCGAAGCACGAGACGGCGATGCGCATGCTGCGTACTTATGTGACGGCGACGATGGTTCATTTCGGGGATGAGAAACAGAAGGCGGTGGCCGATGCCTACGCCGACAGTACGGTTCAACTGTCTGTAATGATTATCAACATGGCGACGCCCCAGCAGACGGCGAATGCGATGACGCGGTTGCAGAAATGGATTGACGATTGCCGCTCGATGGCAGGGAAAGAAGGCTAGGTCGCCGGCATTGGCGGCTGGCGAGGCGCAACATGTCGGCCGGCGGCACTGCAACACCCGCCAGCCATGTCGTGAATGCATCAATCGGGCAGATCGCCGAAGCCATCGAAACGGATGACATTGGGTGCGGTTGGCGGCGCGCACGGCTCCTCATCGAACGCGATATCCCCCTGCGCCGATGCCTCGCCCGTCGCCTTCAACTCTGCAAACCCGAACAGATTCCGGTCCATCAAATGCGAGGGCGTGACTGTCGATAGTGCCGAGAAAATATTCTCGACCCGGCCCGGGAATTTCCTTTCCCACTCGCGCAGCATGGCCTTGATCTGCTTGCGTTGCAGGTTTTCCTGGCTGCCGCACAGGTCACACGGGATGATCGGGAACTGCTTCACCTGCGCATAGCGTTCCATGTCCGCTTCCTTCACGTAGGCGAGCGGACGGATCACGATGTTCTTGCCGTCGTCGGATTGCAGCTTGGGCGGCATGCCTTTCAGTTTTGCGCCGAAGAACATGTTGAGGAAGAAGGTTTCGAGGATGTCGTCGCGGTGATGGCCGAGCGCGATCTTGGTCGCGCCGAGTTCGCCGGCGACGCGGTAGAGAATGCCGCGTCGCAGCCGCGAGCATAGCGCGCAGGTGGTTTTGCCTTCCGGAACGACGCGCTTGACGATGCTGTAAGTATCCTGGTTTTCAATATGGAAGGGCACGCCGAGCTTCGTCAGATATTCCGGTAGCACATGCGCCGGGAAATTCGGCTGCTTCTGGTCCAGATTGACGGCGATGATGTCGAAATGGATCGGCGCGCGCTCGCGCAGCGTGAGCAGGATGTCGAGCAGGCCGTAGCTGTCCTTCCCGCCGGACAGGCACACCATCACCTTGTCGCCATCCTCGATCATGTTGAAGTCGCCGATTGCCTGGCCGACCTGGCGGCACAACCGCTTGTGCAGCTTGTTGTTTTCGTAGGCGATCTTTTCCGCCTTCTTCAGATCGACCGGCTCGATCGTTGCAGCTGCCGCGTCATTCATGTTCATCTCCAACGTTCAATCCTTGATGCGAAACACCTCGACGCCGACCGAGTCGCAATCGGGATAGACATCCGGCTTCTCGGTGGAGACGCGCACCGCGCGCACTTTCGGATGCGCGAGCATGGCGCGGGCGACGTCGTCGCACAGCGTTTCCTGCAAATGAATATGGCCCTCCGCCATGCGCTTGGCGACGGTGTCGCGCATGAAGTCGTAATCGACCACTTCATGCAGATGATCGTCCTTCGGCGTCGACATTGCGAGCGGAATGAACAGATCGACATTGATCAGTACGCGCTGTTCGCCTTTCTTTTCGAATTCGTGCACGCCGATATTGATCTGCACCTCGTAGTTGCGGAGAAACAGGCGGCGGCAATCGGCAAGACCGGGGTAGGAGAGGGAAGAGAGCATGGTTTGAAAGTGATTGTGTATGGGTGTTCGAAAATCATTTCGCGACGAACATCACGTCGCGCTGCAGGGGAATCAAATGCTGGCCGCCATCGACGACGAGCGTGGTGCCGGTGATGGCGGGGGATTCTGCGGCAAAGCACACGGCGCCCGCCACATCATCCGGCGTGCTGGAGCGTCCCAGCGGCGTGACGGCATGCGCCTTGGAAAAACCTTCCGCAGTCTGGTCGCCCGACACCATTGTGATGCCGGGCGCCACGCCGACCACGCGCACCTTCGGCGCCAGCGCCTGCGCCAGCATGGTGGTTGCGGTGTGCAATGCCGCCTTCGACAAGGTGTATGACAGAAAATCGGGGTTGAGGTTGAACAGTTTCTGGTCGAGCAGATTCACGACCACTGCCTGCTGCCCCGCAGGTGTGGCATCGTGCAGTGCCTGCGCGAGAAGAATTGGTGCTGCCAGATTGGCATGCATGTGCGCATCCAGTCCGGCCAGCGAAAAATCCGCCGTGCTGTCCTGTTCGAACAGCGATGCATTATTGACCACGCAGCTGATGCGGCAGTCGAGCGCCGTCGCTGCGCGCGGCAGCAATGTTCTGACTTCCGCCTCGCTGGCCAGGTCGCATTGCAGTGCGACGGCGCGGCGTCCCCGGGATTCGATCTCGCGCACCGTTGCCAGCGCGTCATCGATGGATTGCCCGTAATGCACGACCACATCCCAGCCGCGCTGCGCCAGTGCGAGCGCGATGGCGCGGCCGATGCGTTTGGCCGAACCGGTAACGAGGGCAACTTTTTGCATGTCTGCGGTCATAGGGTATGGTGTGTTTTGCCGAAATTGCGCGCCGATCTGCGGCCTGCGAGCCTGGCCAAATCGCGCTCCGCCCGCTGCGTTCTTCAATAGCCTGCTAATCTTCCGCCTGCCGACAGCGCGGAACATGGGAAACGCGCTGCGGCCGCCGATTCAACAAACAATATCGAACATGCAACTGCAACTTCCTGAACCAGGTTCCGACGCATTGGCAGCATCCGGCGCGCTGCAAGACCGGATTGCCGGCGAGATTCAACGCGATGGCGGATGGATTTCATTCGCGCGCTACATGGAGCTCGTGCTGTATGCGCCGGGGCTCGGCTATTACAGCGGCGGCGCGGCAAAGCTGGGCAAAGAAGGGGATTTTACAACCGCGCCCGAAATCACGCCGCTTTTTGGCGCAAGCCTGGCGCATGTCGTCGCCGATCTGCTGAAGCAGACCGCGCCGCAGATGCTGGAATTCGGCGCCGGCAGCGGCAAGCTGGCGCGCGACATCCTGACCGAGCTTGCCGCGCTGGGCGAGCCGCTTGAGCGCTACCTGATCGTCGACCTGTCGGGCGAACTGCGCGCGCGGCAGGAAGAAACCCTGCGCGATTTCCCGCAAGTGGCATGGCTCGATCACATGCCGTCGTCTTTTTCGGGCGTGGTGATCGGCAACGAAGTGCTGGACGCGATGCCGGTCAATTTGCTGGCAAAGACCGAAGCCGGCTGGCAGGAGCGCGGCGTCGGATGTTCGTCCGGCGCGTTCGGCTGGCAGGATCGGCCTTGCGACGATTTCCTGGTCGAGCAGATCCCCGATGCCGATAGCTTGCCGATTGGATATGTTACCGAGGTGCATCCTGTCGCCGCCGGCTTCATGCGTTCGCTCGCTGCCATGCTGTGTGCCGGACAGGACGAGACCGGCCGGGGCGCAGCCGCCGTGGTCATCGACTACGGTTTCCCGGCCCGCGAGTATTACCACCCGCAACGCGCGCAAGGCACGTTGATGTGCCATTACCGGCATCATGCGCATCCCGATCCGTTCTATCTGCCCGGCTTGCAGGACGTCACCGCGCATGTCGATTTCACCGCGATGGCAACTGCGGCGGTCGAAGGCGGGCTGGAAATGCTCGGATACACGAGCCAGGCCGCGTTCCTGCTGGATGCCGGCATCGGCGACCTGCTGCTGCGGACGTCGCCGGACGATCCGCTGCGCTATCTTCCGCAGTCCAATGCCGTGCAAAAACTGATTTCGCCGGCAGAGATGGGCGAGCTGTTCAAGGTGCTGGTGGTGGGCAGGGCGGCCCGGCTGTCCGACAGGTTCTCCCGCAACGACCGCAGCCATCGATTGTGACCGCAGCGGAATCGACGTGACCGATCCACAATTCAAAGCGATTTCGCAAGGCCGCACATGATCCGTTGGGTACTGACCATTTTTATCGCGCTTGTCGTCTTCTCGTCCCTGTTGCCATGGCTGGAAAAGCTGGGCATCGGGCGGCTGCCGGGCGACGTGCGCTTCACGCTGTTCGGCAAAAAATTCTTTCTGCCCTTCGCCTCCACGCTGCTGCTGTCGATGGCCGTGATTGTCATCGCGCGGCTGCTGCGATAGACATGCGCTTCCGATCCCGGCGCACTACAATCGTCACTATCGATCTTCGTGAAAGATAGTCCATGATCCGCTGGGTCGCCGTCATTTTCATCGCGTTGTTCGTTTTCTATCCGCTGCTGCCCTGGCTCGGCAAGCTGCGCGTCGGCCGCGTGCCGGGCGATGTGCGTTTCCGGCTGCGCGGCATCATTTTCTGCCTGCCGTTCGGCTCGACCGTGCTGTGGTCGGTGCTGGCGCTGGTGATCGCGGAACTGGTGAGCCTGAGCTGCCTGTTCTGCTGAATGCGCCCGCGTCCGGTTCAAACACCTATACTGTCCCCACTACCAGCCGGCCCCGCACAAGAACAACATGCAACCCACGCTTGAACAACTGCGCGAACGTTATGGCGATCGCTACAAATGGCTCGTGTTGCTGACCATCATGATCGGCACGGTCGCCTCGATCCTGTCCTCGACCATCGTCAATGTCGCTGTGCCGGACCTGAGTCGCCATTTCATCCTCGGCCAGGAGCGCGCGCAATGGGTGTCGGCGGGATTCATGCTGGCGATGACGCTGTCGATGCTGACCACGCCGTGGCTGCTGCTGCGATTCGGCTTGCGGCGCACCTTCGGCGGCGCGATCTGGCTCTTGCTGTTCGGCGGCGTGGTGGGCGCGTTCAGCGTCAATTACCCGATGCTGCTGTCGATGCGCGTGGTCGAGGGATTGGCGGCGGGCATTCTGCAGCCGATTCCCGCCATTGTGATCCTGCGTTCGTTCGATCCGGCGCAGCAGGGCAGGGCGATGGGGATCTTCGGCTTCGGCGTCGTGCTCGCGCCCGCGATCGGTCCGAGTGTCGGCGGCTTCCTCGTCGAGCATTTCGGCTGGCGTTCGATCTTCCTGGTGGTGGTGCCGTTCTGCCTGATCGTGCAGCTCATGATACGGCGCCTGCTGGCCGTGAATTCGCCGATGAGCGGCGCGGCCAAGGCGCTCGACTGGAAGGGATTGCTGCTGGTCGGCGTCTGCACCATCAGCCTGCTCAACGGTCTCGTGCATTTGCACAAGGAACCGGCGACCGCGATCGGCCTGCTGGTGCTCGGCGCCGTCAGCTTCACCGTCTTCATCGCATCGCAGTTGCGCAGCGACCAGCCGCTGATGAACATGAAGTTGTTCAGACATCGCCAGTTCGCAATGGGCGCGCTGGTGGCATTCATCTACGGCGCGGGCTTGTTCGGCTCGACCTACCTGCTGCCCGTCTACATGCAGATGGCGCTGGAATACGCGCCGTCCCAGGCTGGCGTGATCCTGCTGCCGGCAGGCGTCGTGCTGGCCGTCACAATCGCGGTGGCGGGCAAGCTGGCCGACCGCTTTCCTCCCTACGTGCTGGTGTCGGCCGGGTTGTCGCTGCTGACGCTGTCGTTCGTGCTGATGGCGACGGGGTCGGCGGCCACCAGCTACCTGGCGTTGATGGCGCTGGCTGTCATCGGTCGCATCGGTCTGGGCTTCGTGTTGCCATCGCTCAACCTGGGCGCAATGCGCGGCATCGAGTTCGACCTGATCGCGCAGGGCGCGAGCACGATCAATTTTCTGCGCCAGCTCGGTGGCGCGATCGGCGTCAGCCTGGCCGGCATTGTGCTGGAGTGGCGTCTCGCGGTGCACCACGCCGCGCTGGCCGGCAAGACAACGCAAGCAGCCGATCGTCTCGCCGCATTCAACGAAACCTTCCTGTTCATTGCCTCCTTGTGCGCAATCGCAGTGATTGCTGCGTGGCGCATGCGGGCCGCACCGCGCACTGCGGACGCGGGCTGAGGCAGCCTGTAACACAAACTTGACAGTTTGTGACAGATGGTCGATGTAATTTAGCCGCAATTAGTAAGTTTCGTGTAAGGTGTGCGCTTTTTGTCCACCCTGCCATATCCGGCAAGGCCTCGGACCATGAAACCACCAGTCCCATTGCACATATTCATGGCGCACACCAGTACCAAGGACATTGTTCCGCATACGGATATATTTCCTCTCACCGAGGGGCCGATGGATTTCGTCGAGCCGCCGCCCGCCGCGTCCGCAGTTTCAGCGACGGCTGCGGCGCATATCCCGCGGCAGGATCATTCGCTCGACAAATCGCGTCAGGCAATGCGTCTGAAGCGCCTGCGCCTGGTCTGCCTGTTCGCGGGACTGTATCTGTCCATCCTGATCGTGTTTCATTCGCAGCGCCTCATTGGCCGCGAGGTGCTGGCTGGCATCGTGGTCGTTGTTGTAGTTGCCATGGCCGGCCTGTACGGCATTTTCTTCAGCGGACTCAACCAGAAGGCGCGCGAGAAAAGCCTGACCGCGCCGATCGCGCTTTTCGCTTTGGCGATTCTGCTCTGGACGGACTACGTTGCGCCGCAAAGCCGGATGGTCTTCGTGCCTTTTCTGTTCCTCGTGGTGGCATACGGCATGTATCGCCTGCCCCAGCAGAGCATGCTGCTGCTGACGGCTGCCGCACTGGCCGGCGATGCGGCCGTGATCGCCCTGCATTATCTGCAGCAGATGGATGCCGGCGCGTTCAGGTCGGCCTTGCTGCACTGGCTCGTGCTGGCGCTGACCCTGCCCGGCTTCGTCATGCTCGCGGGACGGGTGCGGCGATTGCACAGCGCGCTCCACAAGGCCGGCGTGACGATCAGAAACATCGAAGAGCACGCCCGGCGCGACCAGCTGCTCGGCTGCTACAACCGGCGCTATCTGATCGCCGTGCTGGAGGAGCAAAAGCGGCTGTCCGACGAAACCGGCGTTCCCCTCTGCCTCGCCGTCATTGATCTCGACCATTTCAAGAGCATCAATGACGAAGTCGGCCATCTTGCCGGCGATGAAGTGCTGCGCACCTTCGCGCGCATCGCGCAGGAGAACGTGCGCCAGGGCGACGTGTTCGGCCGCTATGGCGGCGAGGAATTCGTGCTGATCCTGCCCGAAACGCCGTTGCTGGCGGCACTCAACACCGCCGAGCGCATTCGCGACCAGGTGGAGCGCCATGGCTGGCAGGGCGGGCTGAAGCGGCCCGTCACGGTGTCGATCGGCCTGACCCAGTACATTCCGGGAGAATCGGTGCTGGACCTGTTCTCCCGCACGGATACCGCCATGTATCTCGCCAAGCGCGGCGGCCGCAACCAGGTAGTGGTCGAAGAGCCGAGCATCGAATTGTGGCAGGCGGCGGAAACCGAATTGTCGGTCTGAGCCGCATTGCAGCCCGCGACGCTCAGTCCGCAGACAGAAACCCGCTCAGGCGTTCCGGCGGTCGTCCGATCATTGCCCGTCCGCGGTAGCTGACGATCGGGCGCTGCAGCAGTCGGGGATGCGCGGATACTGCGCGCAGCAGCGCGGCATCATCCGCGTTCGCGAGTCCAAGCTCCGCAAATGCCGCTTCATTGTCGCGCACCATGTCGCGCACCGGGATTCCTAGCAGCTCATGCAGCAAGACAAGTTGCGCCAGTGATGGCGGCGTTTTCAGATATTCGACGATCTGCAGCGTCAGATTCCGCTCTTCGGCAAATTGTTGAACCATCGTCAATGCCTCGCGCGACTTGGAGCAACCGGGATTGTGATAAATCGTAATCATGGGAGACCCTCGATAAAAAAGGCGGTACGCTGGCCTTGATCGGACCTTGTGCGACGCGCTATTGAACTCGATGAGCGACACAGGAGTCAGATCAAGCGGATTCCCGTGGCGCTGCGTCATGCGAATCCGGAAACGAACCAGCCGATTATATGGCGCTGTCCCGCTTGCAAGCGACGCTTCGCGAACAGCTGCCGCCGTATTCCCATGTCAGAACAGAATTCCCGCGAACCGACTTCAGTCAACTCATCCGTCAGCGAACCAGCGACGGCAACGCAGCGCCCGAATGCCTCGAACGGGGAGCCGCGGCAGACGCATCGCCCCGAACGCGACGACTCGCCTTGGGGGCAGACTCGCCGAGTCATTTCCGCACGATTCCGCGCCCTCTCCGACAGCGTCCTGAAACGCATCACGCAACGCACGCTCAAAATCGGCATTTCCGCCCGCATCTTTCACCCCGAAAGCGGCGCTAAAGGCTTGCGCAGCAAGACGCTGCAATACCTGGAGGAATCCATCGCGCAATGGGTAATGTCGCGCGACGTACTGGTCTTCATGATCCCGACGGTGAATGCTAATGGCTTGCTGCATCCGAGCAATATCCGCTTGCGCGACTATGCGCGGCACCTCGACGGGCTCGTTCTGCAAGGCGGTGCGGACGTGTCGCCGCAAACCTATTCACAGGCCGTGACCCGCCCCGAATGGAACGGCGATCGGGCGCGCGACATGTACGAACTCGAGCTGCTCCATGAGTTTGTGGAGGCGGGCAAGCCGGTGCTCGGCGTGTGCCGGGGGTGTCAGTTGATCAATGTCGCGTTCGGCGGCACCCTTTATCAGGACATTGCGTCTGACGTGCCGGCGGCGATCAAGCACGTCAGCGACGATTTGTATGACAGCCACTATCATTCGATCCGTTTTTCGTCCGGATCCTCCCTTGCCGCGCTTTTCCCGGCCAAAACCGAAGCGCTCGTCAACTCGATCCATCATCAGGCCGTCAAGAACCTTGGCCGCGATGTCGTCGTCGAAGCGTTTTCGGGAACCGATCAAATCGTCGAGGCCATCCGCTACCGCAAATCCCGATTCGTGATGGGGCTGCAATGGCATCCGGAATTTCATCGCGCAGGAAGTGCTGAATTGCTGGATTGCACGCCAATTCTTGACGATTTCCTCAGGGCGGCGCGGGAAACGCGCTTCTAGCGCGAGTCCGCTTCCGCGTTGCCGGGCATTGACTTGAAGAGGGACTTTTCCAAGTCCACAAATTTCCGTAGAATTTACCCCGCAACATCTTTTGGTTGTTGACAACGAGGGTTCCTTCCACTATAGTTTGGGGTTCCCTGCGGAGGGGTGGCCGAGTGGTTAATGGCAGCAGACTGTAAATCTGCCCTCTTACGAGTACGCTGGTTCGAATCCAGCCCCCTCCACCAGAATAAGCAGTAATGAAATTGTTACGCGGCTGGAGTTTCAGCCCTTGCGGGTGTAGCTCAATGGTAGAGCTGAAGCCTTCCAAGCTTATGACGAGGGTTCGATTCCCTTCACCCGCTCCAGTTTTCAGTTGGACGTGCCGCAGGTATCGGACAGCAAATGCCCTTGTAGCTCAGTGGTAGAGCACTCCCTTGGTAAGGGAGAGGCCACGTGTTCAATCCACGTCAAGGGCACCATCAGGTTGTTGGTTTTTTCATGTCACTTTGTAGTGCGGTCGGGCTCGTGGCCTGGGCATTCTCATCAAATCGTTAGGAGTCTAAAATGGCAAAAGGCAAGTTTGAGCGGACCAAGCCGCACGTGAATGTGGGCACGATTGGTCACGTTGACCATGGCAAGACCACGCTGACCGCGGCGATCGCGACCGTGCTGTCGAAGAAATTTGGCGGCGAAGCCAAGGCATATGACCAGATCGACGCGGCGCCGGAAGAAAAGGCGCGCGGCATCACGATCAATACCGCGCACGTCGAATACGAAACCGCGGCGCGCCACTATGCGCACGTTGACTGCCCGGGTCACGCCGACTATGTCAAGAACATGATCACCGGCGCCGCCCAGATGGATGGCGCGATCCTGGTGTGTTCCGCCGCCGACGGCCCGATGCCGCAAACCCGCGAGCACATCCTGCTGGCGCGTCAGGTCGGCGTGCCGTACATCATCGTGTTCCTGAACAAGTGCGACATGGTTGATGACGCCGAACTGCTCGAGCTGGTCGAAATGGAAGTGCGCGAGCTGCTGTCCAAGTACGAATTCCCGGGCGACGATCTGCCGATCGTCCAGGGTTCGGCCAAGCTGGCTCTTGAGGGTGACGCCGGCCCGCTGGGCGAGCAAGCCATCATGAAGCTGGCCGAAGCGCTGGACACCTACATCCCGACCCCGGAGCGTGCGATTGACGGCGCCTTCCTGATGCCGGTGGAGGACGTGTTCTCGATCTCAGGCCGCGGCACCGTGGTGACTGGTCGTGTCGAGCGCGGCATCGTCAAGGTTGGCGAAGAAATCGAAATCGTCGGCATCCGCGATACGCAAAAGACGACCTGCACCGGCGTTGAAATGTTCCGCAAGCTGCTCGATCAGGGCCAGGCTGGCGACAACGTCGGCGTGCTGCTGCGCGGCACCAAGCGGGAAGACGTCGAGCGCGGCCAGGTGCTGGCCAAGCCGGGTTCGATCAAGCCGCACAAGCACTTCACCGGCGAGATCTACGTGCTGAGCAAGGATGAGGGTGGCCGTCATACCCCGTTCTTCAACAACTACCGTCCGCAGTTCTACTTCCGCACGACCGACGTGACGGGCGCGATCGAGCTGCCGGAAGGCAAGGAAATGGTGATGCCGGGTGACAACGTCTCGATCACGGTCAAGCTGATCAACCCGATCGCGATGGAAGAGGGGCTGCGCTTCGCGATCCGTGAAGGCGGCCGTACCGTCGGCGCCGGCGTCGTTGCCAAGATCATCGAGTAAATAATGAGTCGTCGCGCCGCAATGCCGGATTTTCGGGGTTGCGGTGTTGAAGATTCACCCATGTTTAGAACGTAGGGGTATAGCTCAACTGGCAGAGCGTCGGTCTCCAAAACCGAAGGTTGGGGGTTCGATTCCCTCTGCCCCTGCCACCGATTCAGGTGCAGGGCACCGAAAGCAAAAGCATATGTCTAACCACCCCGTCGAAACTGTCAGCACATCGAGCGACAAGATCAAGGTTGCTTTGGCAATTTGTGCTGTCGCTGCGGGCGTTGTTGGTTTTTATTTTCTGTCGGATAAGTCAACAGCGGTGCGAGCAGCTGCTCTGGTTGCGGGCCTGATCGTGGCTGTCGCGTTGGCATGCACTTCCGCAATAGGTCGTGAATTTATTGGTTTCGCCAAGGAGTCTGTGCGCGAAGCCAAGAAAGTCGTTTGGCCTACGCGCAAGGAAGCGATGCAGATTACGGCAGTCGTCTTTGGATTCGTCCTTGTCATGGCGATTTTCCTGTGGGGCACCGACAAGTTGCTGGAATTTTTGTTGTACGACCTGATTCTGGGCTGGAAAATATGATGAGCGAGAACATGCAAGATAGCGCAGCAAGCGCCTCCGCAGTGACTCACTCTGGAGGCAATAAGCGTTGGTATGTGGTGCACGCTTACTCCGGCATGGAAAAAAGCGTGCAGCGTGCGCTGCTCGAGCGTATCGAGCGCGCCGGCATGCAAGACAAGTTTGGTCAGATACTGGTGCCCACCGAGGAAGTTATTGAAGTCAAAAACGGCCAGAAATCGGTAACGGAACGTCGTTTCTTTCCCGGTTACGTCTTGGTCGAGATGGAAATGACTGATGAAACCTGGCACTTGGTAAAAAATACCAGCAAGGTGACTGGTTTTATCGGTGGGAAGTCGAACAAGCCGACGCCGATTCCGCCCCATGAAGTCGACAAGATCATGCAGCAAATGCAAGAGGGCGTTGAAAAGCCGCGTCCCAAGGTCTTGTACGAAGTTGGCGAACTTGTTCGCATCAAGGATGGTCCCTTCACTGACTTTAACGGCAATGTCGAGGAAGTCAATTACGAGAAATCGCGTGTACGGGTTTCTGTGACCATTTTCGGACGTGCTACGCCAGTCGAGCTGGAATTCGGTCAGGTCGAAAAGGTTTGATCCGATCCATAATCAATTCGCAGTAAACGTTATTAGAGCGTCGCTTGTCTCGAGAACTTGCGGAATCTAAGTGGTAATCAAGAGGAGCCTTACTAGTCGGCTTAAGCGCTGACGAACAGGCGTTAATACTCATTCAACGCAGGAGCCAAAATGGCAAAGAAAATCATAGGCTTTATCAAGCTGCAAGTGCCGGCTGGTAAGGCGAACCCCTCCCCTCCGATCGGCCCGGCGCTGGGCCAGCGGGGTTTGAACATCATGGAATTCTGCAAGGCATTCAATGCCCAGACACAAGGCGTTGAGCCGGGTCTGCCGATTCCTGTTGTGATCACGGCATTTGCCGACAAATCCTTCACTTTCGTGATGAAGACGCCGCCGGCGACTATCTTGATCAAGAAAGCTGCAGGAATTCAAAAGGGTTCGTCCAAGCCGCATACCGACAAGGTTGGCAAGATCACCCGCAAGCAAGCTGAAGAAATCGCAACAACAAAAATGCCGGATCTCACGGCAGCTGACATGGATGCAGCCGTGCGCACGATCGCCGGTTCCGCTCGCTCCATGGGCATCACGGTGGAGGGTCTGTAATGGCTAAATTATCAAAGCGCGCCAAGGCATTGAAAGCAAAAGTCGACCGCACCAAGGTTTACGCGTTCGATAATGCGATAGCCCTAGTCAAGGAATGTGCTACTGCCAAGTTCGATGAATCGATTGACGTTGCAGTGCAACTCGGTGTTGATGCCAAGAAGTCCGATCAAGTTGTGCGTGGTTCTGTCGTCTTGCCGGCCGGTACAGGCAAGACTGTCCGTGTAGCGGTGTTTGCCGCTGGCGACAAGGCAGAGCAGGCGAAGGCCGCGGGTGCGGACATCGTCGGCATGGAAGATCTGGCCGATCGTATCAAGGCCGGCGACATGCCGTTTGATATCGTGATCGCTTCGCCGGACACCATGCGTATCGTCGGTACCTTGGGTCAGATTCTGGGTCCGCGCGGCATGATGCCAAACCCGAAAGTCGGTACTGTCACTCCGGACGTTGCGACGGCGGTCAAGAATGCCAAGGCTGGTCAAGTGCAATACCGTACCGACAAGGCCGGCATCATTCATGCGACTATCGGACGCAAGTCGTTTGGTGACGATGCGCTCAAGTCCAACTTGGTAGCATTGATCGAAGCATTGAACAAGGCCAAACCGGCCACCAGCAAAGGCGTGTACCTACGCAAGGTCGCGTTGTCTTCGACAATGGGTGCCGGCGTCCGCGTCGATCAGGCCACGCTGACTGCCTGATGTATTGAATCAAGTCCTCGTGCTGCAGATGGCATGAGGCGAATCTTTGGGCTGGATCTGCTTCGGCAATGTGGAAGTGGATCCGGATTATCAAAGACCGTTGGGCCGCGTGTGGTTTATGCACAAGGTTAAAACGTCGAGGGAAAACCTTCGGTACCCAACGCAGATGGTGAACCCGAACAAGTTTTGTAGTCTCAACGCCAGCAATTGCCGGCACTGAACTCCCGAACTTCGGACGCCGTGTTCGAACCGATGCGAGAGCAAGTCATTCATGACTGATCGAGCATCATTTTTGGAGGTTGATCTTGAGTCTCAATCTGAATGACAAAAAGGCCGTCGTCGCCGAAATCTCTGCGAAAGTGGCAACTGCGCAGACGATCGTCGTGGCCGAATACCGTGGCATCCAGGTTGGTCACTTGACGCAACTGCGCGCCAAGGCGCGTTCCCAGGGTGTGTACATGCGCGTGTTGAAAAACACGCTGGCACGTCGCGCCGTCGAGGGCACGCCGTTTGCCGGCCTCGCCTCCGAAATGACCGGCCCGTTGATCTACTCGATCTCCGAGGATGCCGTTGCTGCTGCGAAAGTCGTTCACGACTTTTCCAAAACCAACGACAAACTGGTCATCAAGGCAGGTAACTACGCAGGAAAATCGCTTGATAAAGCGGGTGTCACTGCGCTGGCCAGCATTCCGAGCCGTGAAGTCCTCATCGCCCAGTTGCTGGGTGTGATGCAGGCTCCGGTTTCCGGCTTTGCACGCGGTTTGGCTGCACTCGCAGCGAAGAAGGAAGCGGAAAGCGCCTGATCCCGAGATTCTTCGAAGGATCAAGCCGCCCCTTTTGCGTCAATACCGATTAGATGTAATTACCGAATCAATTTAGGAGTTTTAAATGGCAATTAGCAAAGACGATATCCTCGAAGCAGTAGGTCAGATGTCCGTGATGGACCTGAATGACCTGGTCAAGGCTTTTGAAGAAAAGTTTGGCGTTTCCGCAGCTGCAATGGCAGTCGCCGGTCCGGCAGTTGGTGGCGGTGCTGCCGCAGCGGCTGAAGAGCAGACCGAATTCACGGTTGTGCTGGCTGAAGTTGGCGCCAACAAAGTTGGAGTAATCAAGGCGGTTCGTGAAATCACCGGCTTGGGCCTGAAGGAAGCGAAGGACCTCGTTGACGGCGCGCCAAAGCCAGTCAAGGAAGGCATCGCCAAGGCCGATGCAGAAGCTGCGAAGAAGAAGCTCGAAGAAGCTGGCGCGAAAGCTGAACTCAAGTAATCTCGGCTTGCCAGGGCGAGGTCAAATCGCCGGAGTCAAAGCGTGGAACTCTCTCCGCAAGAGAGGGTTCGGCTTTGGCTCCTTTGTCGTTTTCACGTTTTAGCGCGCAATGAATCTGGTTTGATTGAAAGTTCGACGAGAGTTTGTCGACTCAGGTAGTCAGTCTAGTCAGGTTCAATGGCAGAGACTTGAGGTTTCGCAGATGGCAGCGGTTGCATTCGTGGCCAGCAGCGAATCCTGAATTCTCCATCCTTCCTGTCACTCACGGAGTGTCCATGCACTACTCATTTACTGAGAAGAAGCGCATTCGCAAATCATTCGCGAAGCGCGCAAACGTCCACAACGTTCCGTTCCTGCTCGCGACTCAGCTCGAGTCTTACCTGAGCTTCCTGCAGGCCGATAAAGTTCCATCGCAACGCAAGAATGAAGGTTTGCAATCCGCCTTCACCTCGATTTTTCCAATCGTATCGCACAATGGATTTGCACGGCTAGAGTTTCTCTCGTATGTGTTGGGCGACCCGCCGTTCGACGTCAAGGAATGTCAGCAACGCGGACTGACTTTTGCGTCACCGCTGCGTGCAAAAGTACGTCTCGTCATTCTCGACAAGGAATCGCCGACCAAGCCGGTCGTCAAGGAGATGAAAGAACAGGAAGTCTACATGGGCGAATTGCCGCTCATGACGACCACCGGTTCGTTCGTGATCAACGGAACCGAGCGAGTGATCGTATCGCAGCTGCATCGTTCCCCGGGCGTGTTCTTCGAGCATGATCGAGGCAAGACGCATTCATCCGGCAAGCTGCTGTTTTCCGCTCGCATCATTCCGTATCGCGGCTCCTGGCTCGACTTCGAATTCGATCCGAAGGATATCCTGTTCTTCCGAGTCGACCGCCGCCGCAAGATGCCTGTCACGATTCTGCTGAAGGCAATCGGCATGACGCCGGAGCAGATTCTCGCGAACTTCTTCGTGTTCGACAACTTCACTCTGCGTTCCGAAGGGGCCGAGATGGAGTTCGTCGCCGAACGTCTGCGCGGTGAAGTTGCACGTTTTGATATCGCCGACAAGTCGGGCAAGGTCATCGTCGCGAAAGACAAGCGGATCAACGCCAAGCATGTGCGTGAAATCGATGCGGCCGGCATCAAGCACATTTCCGTGCCTGAGGACTATCTGCTTGGTCGCGTACTGGCCAGGAACATCGTCGATGCCGAAACCGGCGAAGTTGTCGCCAGCGCCAATGACGAACTGACTGACGATCTGCTCGGACGTCTGCGCGATGCCGGTGTGACCGACATTCAGACCCTGTACACGAACGATCTCGATCAGGGCGGCTATATTTCGCAGACGCTGCGCGTCGATGATACAGCCGATCAAACTGCCGCTCGCGTCGCGATCTATCGCATGATGCGTCCGGGCGAGCCGCCGACCGAAGACTCGGTGGAGGCGCTGTTCAACGGGTTGTTCTACAGCGAAGAGCGGTATGACCTGTCGGCAGTCGGCCGCATGAAGTTCAACCGCCGCATCGGCCGCGATGAACTCACCGGAGCGATGACGCTGTCGAACGACGACATTCTGGCTGTCATCAAGATCCTGGTTGAATTGCGTAACGGCCGCGGCGAAGTGGATGATATCGACCACCTCGGCAATCGCCGCGTGCGCTGCGTCGGCGAGCTCGCCGAGAATCAGTTCCGCGCCGGTCTCGTGCGTGTCGAGCGTGCCGTCAAGGAGCGTCTCGGCCAGGCGGAGGCGGATAACCTGATGCCGCACGACTTGATCAATTCCAAGCCGATCTCGGCGGCAATCCGGGAATTTTTCGGTTCGTCGCAGCTGTCGCAGTTCATGGACCAGACCAATCCGTTGTCTGAAATCACGCACAAGCGTCGTGTTTCTGCACTCGGCCCGGGCGGTTTGACGCGCGAACGCGCCGGCTTCGAGGTGCGCGACGTGCATCCAACGCACTACGGTCGCGTGTGCCCGATCGAAACGCCAGAAGGCCCGAACATCGGTCTGATCAACTCGCTCGCGTTGTATGCGCGCCTGAACGAATACGGTTTCCTCGAAACGCCGTATCGCAAGGTCGATGGAAGCACGGTTACCAACCAGATTGACTATCTGTCCGCGATTGAAGAAGGCCGTTACATCATCGCTCAGGCGAATGCGACCATCGACAAGGACGGCAAGCTGTCGGATGAATTGGTGTCTGCCCGTCAGGCAGGCGAGACCATCCTGGTTTCGCCGGAGCGTGTGCAGTACATGGACGTGGCGCCAGGTCAGGTGGTTTCGGTTGCGGCATCGCTGATCCCGTTCCTCGAGCATGACGATGCGAACCGTGCATTGATGGGTGCCAACATGCAACGTCAGGCGGTTCCTTGCTTGCGTCCGGAAAAGGCCTACGTCGGTACAGGCGTCGAGCGCACGGTTGCCGTCGACTCCGGTACCACGGTGCAGGCACTCCGCGGCGGTATCGTTGACTATGTTGATGCCGGCCGTATCGTGATTCGCGTGAATGATGACGAGGCGGCAGCGGGTGAGGTCGGCGTTGATATCTACAACCTGATCAAGTACACGCGCTCCAACCAGAACACGAACATCAACCAGCGTCCGATCGTCCAGATCGGCGACCGTGTTGCCAAGCATGACGTGATTGCGGATGGCGCTTCGACCGATCTCGGCGAATTGGCATTGGGTCAAAACATGCTGGTCGCGTTCATGCCATGGAACGGCTACAACTTCGAAGACTCGATCCTGATCTCCGAGAAGGTGGTGGCCGATGATCGCTACACTTCGATCCACATCGAAGAGTTGTCGGTGGTCGCACGCGACACCAAGCTGGGCGCTGAGGAAATCACCCGAGATATTTCGAATCTGGCGGAAAACCAGCTGGCACGTCTCGACGAGTCCGGCATCGTTTACATCGGCGCGGAAGTCGAAGCCGGTGATACGCTGGTCGGCAAGGTGACGCCGAAGGGCGAAACGCAATTGACGCCGGAAGAAAAGCTGCTGCGCGCGATCTTCGGCGAAAAGGCATCCGACGTCAAAGACACCTCGCTGCGCGTGCCGTCCGGCATGGTCGGCACGGTTATCGACGTGCAGGTGTTCACGCGCGAAGGTATCCAGCGCGACAAGCGCGCACAGCAGATCATCGACGATGAACTGAAGCGCTATCGTCTCGACCTGAACGACCAGCTCCGTATCGTTGAAGGCGACGCCTTCCAGCGTCTGGAAAAGATGTTGATCGGCAAGGTCGTCAACGGCGGTCCGAAGAAGCTTGCCAAGGGCGCGAAGATCACCAAGGAATATCTGGACGACCTCGACAAGTACCACTGGTTCGACATCCGTCCGGCGGAAGACGACACGGCTGCCGCGCTCGAAGCGATCAAGGAATCGATCAACGAGAAGCGCCATCAGTTCGATCTCGCGTTCGAAGAGAAGCGCAAGAAGCTCACGCAAGGCGACGAACTGCCGCCAGGCGTGCAGAAGATGGTCAAGGTGTACCTGGCGGTGAAGCGCCGCCTGCAGCCCGGCGACAAGATGGCGGGGCGTCACGGTAACAAGGGTGTGGTGTCGCGCATCGTGCCGGTGGAAGACATGCCATACATGGCAGACGGTACTCCGGCCGACATCGTGCTGAACCCGCTGGGCGTGCCGTCGCGGATGAACGTCGGTCAGGTGCTGGAAGTGCATCTGGGCTGGGCCTCGAAGGGTCTCGGCCTGCGCATCGGTGAAATGCTGAAGGCGCAAGCCAAGGCTGCCGAATTGCGCAAGTTCCTGACGACCATCTACAACGAGTCGGGCCGCTCGGAAGAGCTTGACAAGTTCACCGACGAGGAAGTCCTGCAGCTCGCGGCGAACCTGAAGCATGGCGTGCCGTTCGCGACGCCGGTGTTCGATGGCGCGCACGAAAGCGAAATCCATCGCATGCTGGACCTCGCGTATCCGGAACCGATCGCCAAGCAGCTGGGCATGACACCTTCCAAGAACCAGGTCACGATGTACGACGGCCGCACCGGCGAAGCATTCGAGCGCACCGTCACCGTGGGCTACATGCACGTGCTGAAGTTGCACCACCTGGTGGACGACAAGATGCATGCGCGTTCGACCGGTCCGTACTCGCTGGTTACCCAGCAGCCGCTGGGCGGCAAGGCGCAGTTCGGCGGCCAGCGTTTCGGCGAGATGGAAGTCTGGGCGCTGGAAGCCTACGGTGCGTCCTACGTGCTGCAGGAAATGCTCACCGTCAAGTCGGACGACGTCACCGGCCGTACCAAGGTGTACGAGAACCTGGTCAAGGGCGATCATGTCATCGACGCCGGCATGCCGGAATCCTTCAACGTGTTGGTGAAGGAAATCCGCTCGCTCGGTATCGACATCGACCTGGAACGCGACTGATTGCAGATGGCCGGGCCTGCGGCAGATCGCAGGCCCCATCTGTGAAGCACAAGATATTTTTATTCACGCCAACCTGGAGTGATACATGAAAGCACTGCTCGATTTATTCAAGCAAGTTCAGCAAAATGAACAATTCGACGCGATCAAGATCGGCCTCGCGTCGCCTGAGAAAATCCGTTCCTGGTCCTACGGCGAAGTCAAGAAGCCGGAAACCATCAACTACCGTACCTTCAAGCCGGAGCGTGACGGCCTGTTCTGCGCCAAGATCTTCGGCCCGATCAAGGATTACGAATGCCTGTGCGGCAAGTACAAGCGCCTGAAGCACCGCGGCGTCATTTGTGAAAAATGCGGCGTCGAGGTAACGCTGGCCAAGGTGCGCCGCGAGCGCATGGGCCACATCGAACTGGCATCGCCGACCGCGCATATCTGGTTCCTGAAGTCGCTGCCATCGCGTCTGGGCATGGTGCTCGACATGACGTTGCGCGACATCGAACGCGTTCTCTACTTCGAAGCCTACGTCGTGACCGATCCCGGCATGACGCCGCTGAAGAAGTGCCAGATCATGTCGGAAGACGATTACGCCGCCAAGTACGACGAGTATGGCGATGACTTCACGGCATTCATGGGCGCCGAAGGCATCCGCGAATTGCTGCGTTCGATCGACATCGACCGCGACGTCGAGACGCTGCGCCAGGAATTGAAGGATTCCAAGTCGGAAGCGAAGATCAAGAAGTATGCGAAGCGCCTGAAAGTGCTCGAGGCATTCCAGCGTTCCGGCATCAAGCCGGACTGGATGATCATGGAAGTGCTGCCGGTGCTGCCGCCGGAACTGCGTCCGCTGGTGCCGCTCGACGGTGGTCGTTTTGCGACTTCCGATCTGAACGACTTGTATCGCCGCGTGATCAACCGTAACAACCGGTTGAAGCGGTTGATGGAACTGCGCGCGCCGGAAATCATCACCCGCAACGAAAAGCGCATGCTGCAGGAAGCGGTCGACTCGCTGCTGGACAACGGCCGTCGCGGCAAGGCGATGACCGGCGCCAACAAGCGTCCGCTGAAGTCCCTGGCCGAAATGATCAAGGGCAAGGGCGGTCGCTTCCGTCAGAATCTGTTGGGCAAGCGCGTTGACTACTCCGGTCGTTCCGTCATCGTGGTGGGGCCGCAGCTCAAGCTGCATCAGTGCGGCCTGCCGAAACTGATGGCGCTGGAGCTGTTCAAGCCTTTCATCTTCAACAAGCTCGAATTGATGGGCCTCGCGACCACGATCAAGGCTGCGAAGAAGCTGGTCGAAATCCAAGAACCGGTAGTGTGGGACATCCTGGAAGAAGTGATTCGCGAACATCCGGTGATGCTCAACCGTGCGCCGACGCTGCACCGTCTCGGTATCCAGGCGTTCGAGCCGGTGCTGATCGAAGGCAAGGCGATCCAGCTGCATCCGCTCGTTTGCGCGGCGTTCAACGCCGACTTCGACGGTGACCAGATGGCGGTCCACGTTCCCTTGTCGATCGAAGCGCAGATGGAAGCGCGCGCCCTGATGCTCGCTTCCAACAACGTGCTGTTCCCGTCGAACGGCGAACCGTCGATCGTGCCGTCGCAGGATATCGTCTTGGGTCTGTACTACGCGACCCGCGAGAAGATCAACGGCAAGAACGAAGGCATGATGTTCCCGGACGTGTCCGAAGTGATTCGCGCGTACGACAACAAGGAAGTCGAGCTCACCACCCGTATCACGGTGCGTATCACCGAGTATCCGAAGGATGCGACGACCGGCGAATTCGTGAAGACCATCAAGCGCTACGAGACCACCGTCGGCCGCGCGATTCTTTCGGAAATTCTGCCGAAGGGCTTGCCGTTCACCGTGCTCAACCGCGCGCTGAAGAAGAAGGAAATCTCGAAGCTGATCAACACCTCGTTCCGCAAGTGCGGTCTGCGCGCGACCGTCGTGTTTGCCGACCAGCTGATGCAGTCCGGCTTCCGCCTCGCGACCCGCGCCGGTATCTCCATCTGCGTGGACGACATGCTGGTGCCGCCGCAGAAGACGACCATCATCGCCAAGGCCGAACATGAAGTGAAGCAGATCGAGCAGCAATACGCGTCCGGTCTGGTCACCGCAGGCGAACGCTACAACAAGGTGGTGGATATCTGGGGCAAGGCCGGTGACGAAGTCGGCAAGGCCATGATGGACCAGCTCAAGGTGGAGGACGTCATCAAGCGCGACGGCTCGAAGTCGGTGCAGGAATCGTTCAACGCGATTTACATGATGGCCGACTCCGGTGCGCGGGGTTCCGCTGCTCAGATCCGCCAGCTGGCCGGCATGCGCGGCCTGATGGCCAAGCCGGACGGCTCGATCATCGAAACGCCGATTACCGCGAACTTCCGCGAAGGCCTGAACGTGTTGCAGTACTTCATCTCCACGCACGGTGCCCGTAAGGGTCTGGCCGATACCGCGTTGAAGACCGCGAACTCGGGTTATCTGACGCGTCGCCTGGTCGACGTCACGCAGGATCTGGTCGTGATCGAAGACGATTGCGGTACAGCCAATGGTGCTTCGATGAAGGCGCTGGTCGAAGGCGGTGAAGTCATCGAGGCATTGCGCGATCGTATCCTCGGCCGCGTGTCCGCCAACGATGTGATCAACCCCGAAGACCAGTCGACGCTGTACGAAGCCGGCACCTTGCTGGATGAAGACGCAGTCGAAGAAATCGAGCGCCTCGGCATTGATGAAGTCAAGGTGCGCACACCGCTGACTTGCGACACCCGCTACGGTTTGTGCGCCAAGTGCTACGGTCGCGATCTCGGCCGCGGCATGCTCGTCAATGCCGGCGAAGCAGTCGGCGTGATTGCCGCGCAGTCGATCGGCGAACCGGGTACGCAGCTCACGATGCGTACCTTCCACATCGGTGGTGCGGCGTCGCGTGCGGCCGTTGCCTCGAGCGTGGAAGCCAAGTCGAACGGCACGGTGCGCTTTACCGCCACCATGCGCTACGTCACCAATGGCAAGGGCGAACAGATCGTCATTTCCCGTTCCGGCGAAGTGCTGATCACCGACGACCACGGCCGCGAACGCGAACGCCACAAGGTGCCGTACGGCGCGACGCTGCTGGTCAAGGATGGCCTCGCGATCAAGGCTGGCACCGCGCTGGCGACATGGGATCCGCTGACCCGCCCGATCATTACCGAATACACCGGCACGGTGAAGTTCGAAAACGTCGAGGAAGGCGTGACGGTCGCCAAGCAGATCGACGAAGTGACTGGTCTGTCGACCCTGGTCGTTATCGACGCGAAGCGCCGCGGTTCCGCCACCAAGACGGTGCGGCCGCAGGTGAAACTGCTGAACGAGAAGGGCGAGGAAGTGAAGATCGCCGGCACCGAACACGCAGTGACGATCGGCTTCCAGGTCGGCGCGCTGATCACGGTGAAGGATGGTCAGCAAGTGTCGGTGGGTGAAGTGCTTGCACGTATCCCGACCGAGTCGCAGAAGACCCGTGACATTACCGGCGGTCTGCCGCGCGTGGCCGAACTGTTCGAAGCACGTTCGCCGAAGGACGCCGGCATGCTGGCGGAAGTCACCGGTACGGTCGCGTTCGGCAAGGAAACCAAGGGCAAGCAGCGCCTGGAAATCACCGACATGGACGGCAACAAGCACGAGTTCCTGATCACCAAGGACAAGCAGGTGCTGGTGCACGACGGTCAAGTGGTGAACAAGGGCGAAATGATCGTGGACGGTCCGGCCGATCCGCAAGACATCCTGCGTCTGCTGGGTATCGAAGCGCTGGCACGTTACATCGTCGACGAAGTGCAGGACGTGTACCGCTTGCAAGGCGTGAAGATCAACGACAAGCACATTGAAGTGATCGTGCGTCAGATGCTGCGCCGCGTGCAAGTGGTCGATGCCGGCGATACGTCCTACATTCCGGGTGAGCAGGTCGAGCGTTCGGAACTGCTGGACGAAAACGACCGCGTCATCGGCGAAGACAAGCGTCCGGCGACCTACGAAAACGTGCTGCTCGGTATTACCAAGGCATCGCTGTCGACCGACTCCTTCATCTCCGCAGCGTCCTTCCAGGAAACCACGCGGGTCCTTACCGAAGCCGCGATCATGGGCAAGAAGGATGGTCTGCGCGGTCTGAAGGAAAATGTCATCGTCGGCCGTCTGATTCCTGCCGGTACCGGTTTGGCTTACCACCGTGCTCGCAAGGAAAAGGAAACGTGGGAAGCGGAAGAGCGGACCGCGCTGCTGCAAGCCGAGCAATCGGCTCGCGCAGTCGAAGCCGAGGCT
This sequence comes from Noviherbaspirillum cavernae, assembly GCF_003590875.1. Classification (NCBI taxonomy): domain Bacteria; kingdom Pseudomonadati; phylum Pseudomonadota; class Betaproteobacteria; order Burkholderiales; family Oxalobacteraceae; genus Noviherbaspirillum; species Noviherbaspirillum cavernae. The sequence continues at coordinate 3,460,018 of NZ_QYUN01000002.1, read as the reverse complement.
GCTGCAACCATCGAAACGAACGGGACGCCGGACAGCGAAGGCTGATCAGTGCTCCGTCAATGAAAACGGCACCGGGGAAACTCGGTGCCGTTTTTGTTTTGCGGGGCGAAAATCTACCGTCTCAGCATTATTCCGACCGAGGCAGCGGTTTGCCCTTGTCGATCACCTCGCGGCAATCGCCCTTGAATATCGCGTTGTCGTAGTCGGTCCAGCCATAACTGTCGACGTAGCGCTTGTGCTGCTTGAACCTCCCATCCAGAAAACTCCATTCCAGCTGCTCCGAGTCATAGCGGATGTCCGCCATGTCCAGCAGTGAATGAAACACGTTTTCGGTGGCAAGCTTTGCATGCCGGTTCTTCTTCAACTGAGTGATCTTCGTCGGATGCGTCTGACGGTACGAATCGGAATACCACACAAGTGCCGGGATATGAAACTCGTATTGCGTATTGTGGCCATGGAAGGCCAGATTGCAGGTGCCGTCGTACAGGGTCTGGCCGTGGTCCGATACGTACATCATCGACGCGATGCGGGTGCTTGATTTCAGTGCGCCGATCACCTGCGACAGGAACCAATCGGTGTACAGAATGGAGTTGTCGTAGCTGTTGTTCAGCTGTGGCTTGAGGGCCGCTTCAGTGTAGGCCGGTTTGTCGATGCCGAAAAGCGACGGCTGCCACTTGTCGAACTCTTGCGGGTAGCGATGGCTGTAATTCCAATGGTTGCCCAATGTGTGCAACACGATCAGCTTCTTCGACGCCGGATCGTCGATGGCGACCTTGAGCGGATCGAGCAGCACGGCATCGAAACTGGAGCCATTGGTGAAGCCGCCGAGATTCAGGAACTGCGTCACATCGGCCTCTCGCGCGAACACCGAGATCGGCGTGTCGAACTGGCCGAACGACATTTGATTGGACAGCCAGTAAGTCTTGAATCCCGCTTCCCTGAATGCGCTCAAAAACGACTTTTCCGAAAAGCCAGCCTTCAGGCTTTGCATCGCCGGCTTGCGCGAAACCAGTACGGGCACCGAAAGCCGCGTCGCGGAAACCGCCGTTACCACGTTCGACAGACTCACCAGGTTTGGTTCGTCCTTCAGCAGGGGATTGGTTTCCCGTTGGTAGCCATTGAGGCTCCAGCGGTCATGGCGCGACGATTCGCCGATCACCATTACCACCACCTGCGGCAGGTCGCTCGCCCCGGCCTGGCTTGCGCCAAATTTGAACCCGCCACTCCTGTCCGCCAGCTGGGCAAGGTACTGTCGTTCTTTCCAGAACGCGTGAATGTGCACCACCAGACCGAACGGCCACGTGGCGCCAAATGTGTCGCGTTCGACCGGCAGCTCTGCCCATCGCGGCAATCCGGGAAACCATGGTGTCGGCTTCCCGCTGGTGGCGGCCGATACCGAGTCATCCGCGTCGCCGGTCGCACTCCGCACTCCGTTCCCCCGCTGATACAGCCATGCGCACAGAATCAGTACCAGCAAGACCAGCGTCACGGCGCGCCAGTGTTTTCCCATATCGAGATCGCGCGTCGCGAGGGCGGCTTTCCAGCTCAATACCCACCACGCCAACACCGCAAGCATTGCTGCTGCCAGCAGCCAGGTGCGATTGCCCAGGAATTCCAGTGCCTCTCTCGGACTCGTCTCGGCAATGATGCCGATGTGGTGTGTCGAAATTCCCTGAGAATAATAGGTTTGCAAATACAGTTCGACCGGCAATGCGATAAAAGCCGGCAGCAGCAGCCAGTGAAATCGCGCGGGACGCTTGAAGATGGCCCAGATGAGGGTCCATGAAACAAGTTCCAGCAAGATGACGCGTTCGGGATTTTCCAGTGTGCGCCGAAATAGCAATGGAGCAACTGGCGCGGCCGACAACACCGCATAGGTAAAGAGGACGAAGAGATTGGCAGGGCAGTGCAAAAAGCGCATGAAGTCGAGCAGAAAAATCGATGGGATGCGGTGCGCATGGCGTGTCGTGTGGAGCGATGCATAGTTTATGCGCAGAAAGATGATTTCGGCCGGCTTCTTTTATGGCGCCAGGAGAGCCTCCCGGAGACGTCTGGCGGGAGGCAATGCATGGCACAACACACCACGCAAGTGTTGGTTGACTAAGGGCGCCAGTAGGGATATACTCGCGAGTTCTCGATTTTAAGCTCCGTCGGGCTTAAGCGTTCTTTGGTCTGCATCTCACCTCTCGTGACGCTTCTTCTCCCTGGTTCTGCAATCGAATCGCGCTTTCACTGCGCATGAAGGATCCCCTCTTGGTCCCGGGCAATCGATTTCGGGGCTGTATTTTTAACGTTGTAATTTTGTTGGATTTAGACCGATGCCAACCATCAATCAACTGATTCGCAAGCCGCGGGTTTCCGCTGTTGTGAAGAGTAAATCGCCGGCGCTGGAAAACAGCCCGCAAAAACGCGGCGTTTGCACCCGTGTTTACACCACGACTCCGAAGAAGCCGAACTCGGCGCTGCGTAAAGTCGCCAAAGTGCGCTTGACCAACGGTTTCGAAGTCATTTCGTACATCGGCGGTGAAGGCCACAACCTGCAAGAACACAGTGTCGTGCTGATTCGCGGCGGTCGTGTGAAGGACTTGCCGGGTGTGCGTTACCACATGGTGCGCGGTGCGCTCGATACGCAAGGCGTGAAGGATCGCAAGCAGTCGCGCTCGAAGTACGGTGCTAAGCGTGCGAAAGCTACCAAGAAGTAATCAAAGTTTCCGCGCGGTGCTTCACTGAGCGGAATGTGAGTCGACCCCGAATGGGTCGAGTAAGTGGGTGATCATGATGGTCATCCCGAGCAAGCGGCAAATCACTCGGTGCCGCGGCTCAACTGAAGAGTGAAAGGAATCGAAATGCCACGTCGTCGTGAAGTCCCGAAACGGGAAATTCTGCCTGATCCGAAATTCGGTAATGTTGAGGTAGCGAAATTCGTCAACGTCCTGATGCTGTCCGGTAAAAAGTCGGTCGCCGAAAACATCATTTACGGTGCGTTTGATCATATCCAGAACAAGTCGGGCAAGGATCCACTCGAAGTGTTCACCGCTGCGATCAACAACTGCAAGCCGATGGTCGAAGTCAAATCCCGCCGCGTCGGTGGTGCCAACTATCAGGTGCCGGTTGAAGTTCGCCCGGTGCGCCGCATGGCGCTGTCCATGCGCTGGCTGCGTGAAGCTGCCAACAAGCGCAGCGAAAAATCCATGCCGCAGCGTTTGGGTGGCGAACTGATGGAGGCCGCAGAAGGTCGCGGCGGTGCGATGAAAAAGCGTGATGAAGTGCACCGTATGGCAGAAGCCAACAAGGCATTCTCGCACTTCCGTTTCTAACAGGCTGGATAACCGCCTTCGCATGTCGAAGGCCTTCATCTATATATGTAACTTGCACAAGCCGGGCACATCCCTTTGATAAAAGCGGCGCCCGGTTTCGTGCATTAAAAGACTTAGGATTAGCTATGGCTCGCAAGACCCCCATTGAGCGCTACCGCAATATCGGTATTTCCGCTCACATTGATGCCGGTAAAACAACCACTACCGAGCGTATCCTGTTCTACACCGGTGTCAATCACAAGCTCGGTGAGGTGCATGACGGCGCGGCCACCATGGACTGGATGGAGCAGGAGCAAGAGCGCGGCATCACGATTACGTCTGCTGCGACGACCTGCTTCTGGAAGGGCATGGCCAGTAATTTCCCCGAACACCACATCAACATCATCGATACCCCGGGCCACGTTGATTTCACCATCGAAGTAGAACGTTCGATGCGCGTGCTTGACGGCGCTTGCATGGTCTACTGCGCCGTGGGCGGTGTGCAGCCACAGTCCGAAACCGTATGGCGTCAAGCCAACAAGTACGGCGTACCGCGTTTGGCGTTCGTCAACAAGATGGACCGTACCGGCGCCAACTTCTTCAAGGTGTACGAACAAATGCGTACCCGTTTGAAGGCCAATCCGATTCCGATGCAAGTGCCTATCGGCGCCGAAGAGAACTTCGAAGGCGTTGTTGATCTGGTCAAGATGAAAGCTGTCTACTGGGACGATGCATCGCAGGGCATGAAGTTCGATTACCGCGATATTCCGGACAATCTCCAGGCTGTCGCCAAGGAGTGGCGCGAGAAGATGGTTGAAGCCGCAGCCGAAGCCAATGAAGATTTGATGAACAAGTACCTTGAAGAAGGTGATCTGACCGAAGCCGAAATCAAGACAGCTATTCGTCAGCGCACGATCGCCGGCGAAATCGTGCCGATGATGTGCGGCACGGCGTTCAAGAACAAGGGCGTGCAGGCAATGTTGGATGGCGTGATTGAATACCTGCCGGCGCCGACCGACATTCCGCCGGTCAAGGGTGTTAGCGAAAGCGAAGAGCCGATCAGCCGTAAGGCCGAAGACTCAGAAAAATTCTCCGCCCTAGCGTTCAAGATCATGACCGATCCGTTCGTCGGCCAGTTGATCTTCTTCCGTGTTTATTCAGGCGTGGTCAATTCCGGCGACACGGTGTTCAATCCGGTCAAGGGCAAGAAAGAGCGCCTCGGCCGTATTCTGCAGATGCATGCAAACCAGCGCGAAGAAATCAAGGAAGTGCGTGCTGGTGATATCGCCGCCGCGGTCGGCCTGAGGGAGGCGACTACCGGAGACACATTGTGCGATCCGGGTTCCGTGATCACGCTTGAGCGCATGGTATTCCCTGAGCCAGTGATTTCGCAGGCTGTCGAACCGAAGACCAAGCAAGACCAGGAAAAAATGGGCCTGGCCCTAAACCGCCTGGCGCAGGAAGACCCGTCGTTCCGCGTCAAAACCGACGAAGAATCGGGTCAGACCATCATTTCCGGTATGGGCGAGTTGCATCTGGAAATTATTGTCGACCGTATGCGCCGCGAATTCAACGTCGAAGCGACTGTCGGCAAACCGCAGGTAGCTTATCGTGAAACGATTCGCAAGACTTGTGAAGAAATCGAAGGCAAATTCGTCAAGCAATCCGGCGGCCGCGGTCAGTACGGTCACGTGGTTTTGAAAATCGAGCCGCAAGAACCGGGCAAGGGTTTTGAGTTCGTTGATGCGATCAAGGGCGGCACCGTGCCGCGCGAATATATTCCTGCGGTCGAAAAGGGTGTTCGCGAAACCTTGACTTCCGGCGTGATGGCGGGCTATCCGGTGGTTGATGTCAAGGTCACGCTGTTCTTCGGTTCGTACCACGACGTCGACTCGAACGAAAACGCGTTCCGCATGGCGGCGTCAATGGCGTTCAAGGACGGCTGCCGCAAGGCCAGCCCGGTGATTCTGGAGCCAATGATGGCAGTCGAAGTGGAAATGCCTGAAGAAAAAATGGGCGACGTGATGGGTGATCTGTCTTCCCGTCGCGGCATGATCCAGGGCATGGACGACATCGCAGGCGGCGGCGGCAAGGTCATTCGCGCCGAAGTGCCGCTGTCCGAAATGTTTGGTTATTCCACCACGCTGCGTTCATTGACTCAAGGTCGTGCAACGTACACGATGGAATTCAAGCACTACTCGGAAGCGCCGAAAAACGTTGCCGATGCAATCGTCACTGCAAAGAGCAAGTAATGCCGTTCCCTATTGCGGGTCAATCGACCCGCAATAGGAGTGTCGCACGGTAAGAAATACCCAATTAACAATTCGTTCTTTTTGAAGGAAATCTAAAATGGCAAAAGGCAAGTTTGAGCGGACCAAACCGCACGTGAATGTGGGCACGATTGGTCACGTTGACCATGGCAAGACCACGCTGACCGCGGCGATCGCGACCGTGCTGTCGAAGAAATTTGGCGGCGAAGCCAAGGCATATGACCAGATCGATGCAGCGCCGGAAGAAAAGGCGCGCGGCATCACGATCAATACCGCACACGTCGAATACGAAACCGCTGCCCGTCACTACGCGCACGTCGACTGCCCGGGTCACGCCGACTATGTCAAGAACATGATCACCGGCGCCGCCCAGATGGATGGCGCGATCCTGGTGTGTTCTGCCGCCGACGGCCCGATGCCGCAAACCCGCGAGCACATCCTGCTGGCGCGTCAGGTCGGTGTGCCGTACATCATCGTGTTCCTGAACAAGTGCGACATGGTTGATGACGCCGAACTGCTCGAGCTGGTCGAAATGGAAGTGCGCGAGCTGCTGTCCAAGTACGAATTCCCGGGCGACGATCTGCCGATCGTCCAGGGTTCGGCCAAGCTGGCTCTTGAGGGCGACACCGGCCCGCTGGGCGAGCAGGCCATCATGAAGCTGGCCGAAGCGCTGGACACCTACATCCCGACCCCGGAGCGTGCGATTGACGGCGCCTTCCTGATGCCGGTCGAAGACGTGTTCTCGATCTCCGGTCGCGGCACCGTGGTGACTGGCCGTGTCGAGCGCGGCATCGTCAAGGTCGGCGAGGAAATCGAAATCGTCGGCATCCGCGATACGCAAAAGACGACTTGCACCGGCGTTGAAATGTTCCGCAAGCTGCTCGACCAGGGCCAGGCTGGCGACAACGTCGGCGTGCTGCTGCGCGGCACCAAGCGGGAAGACGTCGAGCGCGGCCAGGTGCTGGCCAAGCCGGGTTCGATCAAGCCGCACAAGCACTTCACCGGCGAGATCTACGTGCTGAGCAAGGATGAGGGCGGCCGTCACACCCCGTTCTTCAACAACTACCGTCCGCAGTTCTACTTCCGCACCACCGACGTGACCGGTGCGATCGAGCTGCCGGAAGGTAAGGAAATGGTGATGCCGGGCGATAACGTCTCGATCACGGTCAAGCTGATCAATCCGATCGCGATGGAAGAGGGGCTGCGCTTCGCGATCCGCGAAGGCGGCCGTACCGTCGGCGCCGGCGTCGTTGCCAAGATCATCGAGTAAATAGGCTGCAGGATTTCCCGCTCTTTGATTAAACATCGCCGCGAGCGCTTACTCGCTCGCGGCTCGCTCTTTTAAGGAAGAATCATGCAAAACCAGAAAATCCGCATCCGCCTGAAAGCATTCGACTATCGTCTGATCGATCAGTCCGCACTGGAAATCGTTGATACGGCAAAGCGTACTGGCGCCGTGGTCAAGGGCCCAGTTCCGCTGCCGACGCGTATCCAGCGCTTTGACGTGCTGCGTTCCCCGCACGTCAACAAGACTTCGCGCGATCAGTTCGAAATCCGCACTCACCAGCGCCTGATGGACATCGTCGATCCGACCGACAAGACGGTTGACGCGCTGATGAAGCTCGACTTGCCGGCCGGCGTCGATGTCGAAATCAAACTGCAGTAATTGTTATTATGGCCCGACATACCACGATTTTACCGCTTGGTGGTTGTGGAATAAAAAAACGCGGGTTATAATGCTCGGCTTCGGTATTGGTGCGAGAGTTCGTGCCAATGCGTTCTAAGTAGTACAAACATCAGCCCCGCCCAATCGTAGGTGGGAATGGAGAAAACAATGAGCCTAGGCCTTGTTGGTCGCAAGGTTGGTATGATGCGCATCTTCACGGATGACGGGGATACAATTCCTGTTACCGTGCTCGACGTGTCGAACAACCGAGTGGCGCAAATCAAAACTGCCGAAACAGACGGTTATTCCGCTGTTCAGGTTACCTTCGGTCAGCGCCGTGCATCGCGTGTGAATAAAGCCGCAGCCGGCCACCTCGCAAAAGCAGGTGTTGAAGCTGGTACTGTCCTCAAAGAATTTCGTATCGATGCGGCTAAGGCTTCTGAGTTGAAGGCTGGTGACGCCATCGCTGTCAGTCTGTTCGAGGCTGGTCAGAAGGTGGATGTGCAAGGTGTATCCATCGGTAAGGGCTACGCCGGTACGATCAAGCGCTATAACTTCAGTTCCGGTCGCGCAACCCATGGTAACTCCCGTTCGCACAACGTGCCGGGTTCCATCGGTATGGCGCAGGATCCGGGTCGGGTGTTTCCCGGCAAGCGGATGACTGGTCACATGGGTGATGTCACCTGCACCGTGCAGAATCTGGAAATTGCGCGTGTTGATGCTGAGCGTCAGTTGCTGCTGGTCAAGGGGGCTGTTCCAGGTGCGAAGAACGGCCGGGTGGTCGTTCTGCCGGCGGTTAAAGTCAAAGCAAAGAAGGGGGCGTAAGCGATGGAATTGAGTCTCCTGAATGATCAAGGTCAAGCAGCTTCCAATGTGGTGGCGCCGGATACGATTTTCGGTCGCGACTATAACGAGGCATTGATTCATCAAGTGGTCGTTGCTTACCAGGCGAACGCGCGTAGCGGGAATCGCAAGCAAAAAGATCGCGAAGAAGTGCATCACACGACCAAGAAGCCATGGCGCCAAAAGGGTACTGGGCGGGCGCGTGCGGGCATGTCGTCTTCACCTTTGTGGCGTGGAGGCGGTCGTATTTTTCCGAATACGCCGGACGAAAATTTCTCGCACAAAGTCAACAAGAAGATGTATCGCGCAGGTGTCTGCTCGATTCTTTCCCAGTTGGCGCGCGAGGGGCGTCTCTCGGTTGTCGAGGCCTTGTCCGTCGATGCGCCGAAGACCAAATTGTTGTCGCAAAAACTTAAAGGCATGGGTCTGGAGTCTGTGCTGGTAATTACTGACAATCTCGACGAAAATCTGTTGCTCGCTTCGCGCAATCTGCCGAACGTGCTGGTGGTCGAGCCGCGTCATGCTGATCCCGTTTCACTGGTGTTCTACAAGAAGGTCCTGATCACCAAGCCGGCATTGGCAAAGATTGAGGAGATGCTGGCATGAACGCGACTGTAAAGCATAGCGAAGAGCGTCTGATGAAAGTATTGCTGGCTCCGGTAATTTCGGAGAAGGCTACTTTCGTCGCCGAGAAAAATGAGCAAGTTGTTTTCCGTGTTGCTCCGGATGCAACCAAGCCGGAAATCAAGGCGGCTGTTGAGTTGTTGTTCAAGGTACAAGTGGAGTCGGTGCAGGTGTTGAACCGCCAAGGCAAGCAAAAACGCTCTGGCCGTTTCACTGGTCGTCGTAACCACACACGTCAGGCTTATGTTTGCCTAAAGCCGGGCCAGGAAATCAACTTCACCGAGGAGGCTAAATAATGGCACTCGTTAAAGTTAAGCCGACATCGGCCGGTCGTCGTGGCATGGTCAAGGTCGTTAATCCCGACCTGTACAAAGGCCGTCCGTTCGCTGGTCTGGTCGAGAAGAAATCGAAAAGTGCTGGTCGCAATAACAATGGCCATATCACCACTCGTCATATTGGCGGTGGCCATAAGCAACACTATCGTGTGATTGACTTCAGGCGCAATAAGGATGGTATTCCTGCAAAAGTGGAGCGTATTGAATACGATCCAAACCGCACCGCGAATATCGCCCTTTTGTGCTACGCCGATGGTGAGCGTCATTACATCATCGCGACCAAGGGTATGGCGGTTGGTGATCAGTTGATGAATGGTTCGGAAGCCCCGATCAAGTCGGGTAACTGCCTGCCAATTCGTAATATCCCGGTGGGTACGATCCTGCATTGCGTTGAGATGTTGCCCGGCAAGGGTGCGCAAATGGCGCGTACAGCGGGCGCTGGTGTTGTGTTGATGGCGCGTGAGGGTACGTACGCTCAGATTCGTCTGCGCTCTGGCGAAGTTCGTCGTGTGCACATCGAGTGTCGTGCAACGGTCGGTGAAGTCGGTAATGCTGAGCATAGTCTGCGTAAGATCGGTAAGGCAGGTGCAATGCGTTGGCGCGGCGTCCGTCCGACGGTGCGTGGTGTGGTCATGAATCCGGTCGATCACCCACATGGTGGTGGTGAAGGTAAGACAGCCGCAGGCCGTCATCCGGTGTCACCATGGGGGCAGCAAACCAAGGGCAAGAAGACACGTCGCAACAAGCGCACGACTTCAATGATCGTCTCGCGCCGTGGCAAGAAATAAGGGGTAAGACATGACACGTTCATTGAAAAAAGGGCCGTTTTGCGATGCCCATCTGGTCAAGAAGGTTGATGCGGCTCTGGCGTCGAAAGACAAAAAGCCGATCAAGACTTGGTCTCGTCGGTCGACGATCATGCCGGATTTCATTGGTTTGACGATCGCAGTGCATAACGGCAAGCAGCATGTTCCCGTTTATGTTTCCGAGAACATGGTTGGTCACAAGCTCGGTGAGTTTGCGCTGACCCGTACGTTCAAGGGGCATGCCGCTGACAAAAAGGCTAAGAAATAAGGTCCGATATGGAAACTAAAGCTACCCTCCGTGGCGCGCGCCTGTCGGCCCAAAAAGGCCGTCTGGTTGCCGATTTGATCCGCGGTAAAAATGTTGATCAAGCGTTGAACATCCTGAGCTTCAGCCCCAAAAAGGGCGCGGTCATCATCAAGCAGGTTCTGGAGTCCGCAATTGCGAACGCAGAACACAACGATGGTGCGGATATCGACGAATTGAAAGTGAAGACGATCTATGTCGAGAAGGGCTCGGTTCTGAAGCGTTTCATCGCCCGCGCTAAAGGGCGTGGTGATCGTATCTCGAAGCAAACCTGTCACATCTACGTGACTGTCGGTAACTAAGGAGTCACGATGGGACAGAAAATTCATCCGACCGGTTTCCGGCTTGCGGTTACGCGTAACTGGGGTTCCCGTTGGTACGCTGGCAATAGCAACTTTGCCAGCATGCTCAACGAGGATCTTGATGTTCGTGCGTATCTGAAAAAGAAACTGAAGAATGCTTCCGTGGGTCGCGTCATCATTGAGCGTCCGGCCAAGAATGCCCGTATCACGATTTTCAGCTCGCGTCCGGGTGTTGTTATCGGCAAGAAGGGCGAGGATATCGAACTATTGAAATCCGATCTCGCGAAGCTGATGGGCGTGCCGGTGCATGTGAATATCGAAGAGATTCGCAAGCCGGAAGTTGATGCACAGTTGATCGCTGACTCGATCGCGCAGCAGCTTGAAAAGCGCATCATGTTCCGTCGCGCCATGAAGCGTGCAATGCAGAACGCAATGCGTTTGGGTGCGCAAGGCATCAAGATCATGTCGTCCGGCCGTCTGAACGGGATCGAAATCGCTCGCAAGGAATGGTACCGTGAAGGTCGCGTGCCTCTGCATACATTGCGTGCCGATATCGATTATGGTTTCGGCGAAGCGGAAACGACCTACGGCATTATTGGTATCAAGGTTTGGGTCTACAAGGGTGATCGATTGGCCAGCGGTGAAGCGCCGACCATCGAGACTCCTTCCGATGAGGACAAGAAGCGTCGTGGCCCGCGCCGTGACGATGGAAAGCCGGGCGGCCGTCCTCGTGCCAAGAAGGAGGGCGAAACTGGTGCCGTTAGTCCGGCGGCCAAGCGTGTTCGTGCTCCCAAGAAGGCTGATGGCGCAGCGCCGGCTGAGAAAGCAGGAGAATAACCATGCTGCAACCAGCACGTAGAAAGTATCGTAAAGAGCAAAAAGGCCGCAACAAGGGCATTTCCCATGAGCGCGGTACAGCCGTGTCTTTCGGCGAGTTTGGTCTCAAAGCGGTCGGGCGCGGTCGTATCACGGCTCGTCAAATTGAGGCGGCTCGTCGCGCAATGACTCGTCACATCAAGCGCGGCGGTCGTATTTGGATTCGCATATTCCCCGACAAGCCAATTTCCCAGAAACCCGCTGAAGTACGTATGGGTAACGGAAAAGGTAACCCGGAATATTACGTGGCTGAGATCCAGCCGGGCAAGGTGCTGTACGAGATGGACGGTGTTGATGAGGCGCTGGCACGCGAGGCATTCCGTTTGGCTGCGGCCAAACTGCCGCTGTCGACGACCTTTGTTGTCCGTCAAGTTGGCCAATAACAGGAGTGAAACATGAAAGCATCTGAACTCCGTGGCAAGGATCAGGAAGCTCTGAAAAAGGAGCTCAACGAACTGCTCAGGGCGCAATTCAGTCTGCGTATGCAGGTGGCGACACAGCAACTGAATAACACGGCTCAACTCAAGAAGGTGCGCCGCGATATCGCGCGCGTGAAAACGGTCATGAACCAGAAGGACGCCAAGTAATGAACGATCAAGTGAAACAGGCGCTCAAGCGCACGCTGATTGGCAAGGTGGTTTCCGATAAGATGGACAAAACTGTCACCGTTTTGGTTGAGCGTCGCGTCAAGCATCCGCTGTACGGAAAGATTGTAGTGCGCTCGAACAAGTATCATGCGCATGATGAGTCTAATCAAGCGAAGGAAGGCGATACCGTTGAGATTCAAGAAGGTCGTCCGATTTCCAAGACGAAAGCATGGTCGGTGACTCGCGTAGTTCAAGTTGCACAGGTTGTCTAAATAATTGTTGCGGGCCCGGCATTTTGCTGGCATAATGCTGGGCTTGGTCCTCTCCGTTGTTTTATGGGGGCAAGTTGTGGTGTGCGCAGTTTGAGAGTTTTGGCAATTGCTTAGATCTGCTGCGTGAGATGTTTTGCAGTGGGTTTTTATGACCGTCCACCTAATCGGCGTGGCTTCGTTAAGTCGGCTGACAGGACCAAGACTGACCGCGAGCCCGAGTGGGTGGTTGAGCGGATTAAGTTGGGAAAGAAAATACTATGATTCAAACTGAAAGCCGGCTCGAAGTGGCCGATAACACTGGTGCGCGCGAAGTTATGTGCATCAAGGTGCTTGGTGGTTCCAAGCGTCGTTATGCCAGCATTGGTGACGTCATCAAGGTGACGGTTAAGGTGGCCGCTCCGCGCGGCCGTGTCAAGAAGGGCGAAATCTACAATGCTGTCGTTGTTCGCACTGCAAAGGGTGTGCGTCGTCAGGATGGTTCGTTGGTCAAATTTGATGGCAATGCGGCTGTCTTATTGAATGCAAAGCTTGAGCCGATTGGTACGCGTATTTTCGGCCCGGTGACGCGTGAGTTGCGTACTGAGCGGTTCATGAAGATCGTGTCGCTCGCGCCTGAAGTTCTGTAAGGAGTCGTGATGAGCAAGATTCGTAAAGACGACGAAGTTATTGTCTTGGTTGGTAAGGACAAGGGCAAGCGCGGTGTGGTTAAGCAGCGCGTAGATGAAAATTACATCGTGGTTGAGGGTGTTAATGTCGCCAAGAAGGCGGTGCGTCCGAATCCCATGGTGGGTACGACTGGTGGCATCGTTGATAAGTTGATGCCAATTCATGTGTCCAACGTTGCATTGTTCAATGCGACGACTGGCAAGGCAGATCGCGCTGGCTTCAAGGTGGTGGATGGTAAAAAAGTCCGCCTCTACAAGTCCAGCGGTGAAGTTGTTAAGGTGTAAGACATCATGGCTCGTCTCCAGCAATTTTATAAAGAAAAAGTCGTTGCCGGCTTGACCGAAAAATTCGGTTACAAATCGGTAATGGAGGTGCCGCGTCTGACAAAGATTACCTTGAATATGGGGTTGTCTGAGGCTGTTGCGGATAAGAAGATCATCGAGCATGCCGTTGGCGACTTGACAAAGATTGCCGGTCAAAAGCCTGTGGTGACCAAGGCGCGCAAGGCTATCGCTGGTTTCAAGATTCGTGAGGGTTATCCGATCGGCTGCATGGTGACGCTGCGTGGTGCTCGCATGTATGAGTTTCTTGATCGTTTGATCACTGTTGCTCTGCCGCGTGTGCGTGACTTCCGTGGCGTTTCTGGTCGTTCGTTTGATGGGCGCGGCAACTACAACATCGGTGTGAAAGAGCAAATCATCTTTCCTGAAATCGAATACGACAAGATCGATGCGCTGCGTGGCATGAATATCAGTATCACCACGACTGCGAAGACCGACGATGAGGCAAAAGCGCTTCTCGCCGCATTTAAATTTCCGTTCAGAAACTGAGGCTGCCATGGCAAAACTGGCACTGATTAACCGTGAACAAAAGCGCGCAGATCTCGTGAAGAAGTATTCTGCGAAGCGCGCTGAGTTGAAGGCAATCATTGAAGATCAATCAAGGTCGGAAGAAGAGCGCTATGAGGCTCGCTTGAAACTGCAGGCATTGCCGCGTAATGCGAATCCGACCCGTCAACGCAACCGTTGCCAATTGACGGGACGTCCGCGCGGTACGTTCCGCAAGTTCGGTCTCGGTCGTATCAAGCTCCGTGAAATCGCCATGCGTGGTGAAATTCCGGGTATGACTAAAGCTAGCTGGTAATAGGAGAACAAGCAATGAGTATGAGCGATCCTATCGCCGATATGCTGACCCGTATCCGTAATGCACAAGGTGTGCAGAAGATGACTGTCGCAATGCCTTCTTCTAAAGTAAAGGTTGCGATTGCCAATGTCTTGAAGGACGAGGGCTACATTGAAGATTTTTCTGTAGTCGAGACGGCTGGCAAGGCAGAGTTGAAAATCGGCCTGAAATACTATTCCGGACGTCCGGTCATTGAGCGCTTGGAGCGTGTATCTCGTCCAGGGCTGCGCATCTATAAGGGCAAGAATGAGATCCCGAATGTGATGAATGGCTTGGGAGTGGCGATTGTGTCCACGCCAAAGGGTGTCATGACTGATCGCAAAGCTCGCGCAACCGGCATCGGTGGCGAAGTGATTTGCTACGTGGCCTAAGGAGTGCAAGATGTCTCGTGTAGGTAAAATGCCAATAGCGCTGCCGCAAGGGGTTGATGTTAATGCCACTTCGGAGCTCTTCACAGTAAAAGGCCCGTTGGGGCAGCTTACTCTTCCGCTTACGGGCTTGGTCAAGATTGCGAGCGACAATGGTACGCTGACGTTCGAGCCGGCGAATGATAGTCGTGAAGCGAATGCAATGTCGGGAACGGTTCGTGCGTTGGTCAATAACATGGTCAATGGCGTAACCAAAGGCTTCGAGAGAAAGCTGAGTCTTGTCGGTGTGGGATACAGGGCGCAAGCGCAAGGCGATAAGTTGAATCTTTCACTTGGTTTCTCGCACCCGGTCGTTCATTTGATGCCTCAAGGCGTAAAGTGTGAAACGCCGTCGCAGACCGAAATTGTAATCAAAGGTATAGACAAGCAGAAGGTCGGTCAGACTGCTGCTGAGGTCCGTGCGTATCGCAGTCCTGAGCCTTATAAAGGCAAGGGCGTCCGCTATGTGGACGAAGTGGTGACGCTTAAAGAAACCAAGAAGAAGTAATAGGGGTTGACGATGGACAAGAAACAATCACGTCTGCGTCGTGCACGTCAAACACGTGCCAAGATTGCAGAGTTAAAGGTGAACCGTCTTGCGGTGCATCGGACCAACCTGCATATTTACGCGAATATCATCGGACCAGATGCAAAAATATTGGCTTCTGCGTCGACGCTCGAGGCGGAAGTGCGCCAAGAGCTGGCAGGAAAGTCCGGCAAGGGCGGAAATGCAGCGGCAGCGGCTTTGGTTGGCAAGCGCGTTGCAGAGAAAGCACTGAAAGCGGGGATTGCTGAAGTGGCATTTGATCGCTCCGGCTTCCGTTATCACGGCCGAGTCAAGGCAGTCGCGGAAGCCGCGCGCGAAGCCGGTTTGAAGTTCTAAGGAAATATCGTCATGGCAAAAATGCAAGCAAAGCCGCAGCAGGGCGAAGAACGCGATGATGGCATGCGCGAGAAGATGATTGCGGTTAATCGCGTGACCAAGGTCGTCAAAGGTGGCCGTATTATGGGATTCGCTGCGCTGGCTGTAGTCGGTGATGGAGATGGCCGTATCGGCATGGGTAAGGGAAAGTCAAAAGAAGTGCCGGTCGCTGTGCAAAAGGCAATGGAAGAAGCGCGCCGCAAGATGATCAAGGTAACGTTGAAAAACGGTACATTGCAACATACGGTTACCGGTAAGCATGGTGCCTCCTCGGTGATGATTTCGCCGGCAAAGGATGGTACAGGTGTGATCGCCGGTGGTCCGATGCGCGCAATTTTCGAGGTGATGGGCGTAACCAATGTTGTTGCGAAGTCCAATGGTTCGACCAATCCGTACAACATGGTGCGTGCCACATTGGATGGTCTGTCAAAGATGAATACGCCATCGGAAATTGCTGCAAAACGTGGCAAGTCCATTGAAGAAATTCTGGGTTGAGGTGATCCGAATGGCAAACACAATCAAAGTGAAGCTGATTAAAGGCTTGATCGGTACACGTCAAGATCACCGCGCGACTGTGCGCGGCCTTGGTCTGCGTCGTGTAAATTCGGTCTCGGAGCTGCAGGATACGGCTGCAGTTCGCGGCATGATCAACAAAGTATCGTATCTCGTGAAAGTGGTGTCGTAAGCCAAGTGCTTGCGAGCGGAGCAAATCATGGAATTGAATAATATCCAACCAGCAGACGGTGCCAAGCATGCCAAGCGTCGTGTCGGACGTGGGATCGGATCAGGTCTTGGCAAGACAGCCGGCCGCGGCCACAAGGGGCAGAAATCTCGTTCGGGCGGCTTTCACAAGGTAGGTTTTGAAGGCGGTCAGATGCCGTTGCAACGCCGGCTGCCGAAGCGCGGCTTTAAATCGCTTGCAACGCCATTCAAGGCAGAAGTTCGTTTGAGCGACTTGGAAAAGCTGCCGGTCGCAGAGATCGATATGCTGGCATTAAAACAAGCGGGGCTGGTATCCGAATTGGCGCGCGTAGTGCGAGTCATCAAGGCAGGTGAGATCAGCAAGAAGGTTACGCTCAAGGGATTGATTGCGACCCAGGGTGCCAAAGCCGCCATTGAAGCTGCTGGTGGTTCGGTTGCTTAAGCAAACGGTTAGTTCGGAGCGATAATTGGCGACAACACCCCAACTCGCTAAGAGTGCGGCAAGTGGATTTCCATGGGGGCGCCTATGGTTTTTGCTCGCGGCATTAGTGGTCTATCGAATTGGCGCGCATATTCCCGTTGCGGGAATTGATCCCTATCAGCTGGCTCAATTGTTCAAGCAGAACCAAGGCGGTATTCTTGGAATGTTTAACATGTTCTCCGGCGGTGCGTTGTCGCGGTTTACGATATTTGCACTTGGGATCATGCCGTACATCTCGGCATCGATCATCATGCAGCTGATGTCCATAGTGTCGCCGCAATTGGAGGCCCTGAAGAAGGAGGGTGAAGCCGGCCGGCGCAAGATAACGCAGTACACACGGTATGGGACGCTTTTTCTCGCAACTTTTCAGGCGCTGGGCATCGCGGTTGCATTGGAATCGCAGGCGGGCTTGGTCTTGGATCCGGGTCTCGCATTTCGCTTCACAACCGTGGTTACGCTGGTTACCGGCACCATGTTCTTGATGTGGCTGGGAGAGCAGATTACCGAGCGCGGTTTGGGTAACGGTATTTCAATCATTATTTTCGCGGGTATTGCTGCAGGCTTGCCGAGCGCGCTTGGCGGGTTGTTCGAGCTTGTCCGTACTGGATCGATGAATGCGTTGTCGGCGATCCTGATCTGCGTGATAGTTGCTGCAGTAACCTTCCTTGTGGTGTATATCGAACGCGGACAACGCAAGATTTTGGTGAATTATGCGAAACGCCAGGTTGGTAACAAGATTTACGGTGGTCAAAGCAGCCATTTGCCACTGAAGCTCAACATGGCCGGCGTAATCCCCCCAATTTTCGCATCGTCGATAATCTTGTTTCCTGCAACGATTACGAGTTGGTTTACATCAGGAGATACGAGTAATCCGGTTGTCCGTTTTTTGAAGGATCTGGCGGCATCGATGGCGCCAGGCGAACCGATTCACGCCCTGTTGTATGCCGTCGCAATCGTGTTCTTTTGCTTCTTCTATACCGCGCTGGTTTTTAACAGCAAAGAAACTGCGGATAATTTGAAGAAGAGTGGTGCCTTTGTGCCTGGAATTCGTCCGGGAGATCAGACGGCGAGGTACATCGATAAAATCTTGATGCGTTTGACGCTCGTTGGTGCCGTGTATATAACGCTGGTCTGCTTGCTGCCGGAGTTCTTGATCGCGCGTTGGAAAGTACCATTCTATTTTGGTGGAACATCGCTACTGATCATTGTCGTGGTTACGATGGATTTCATGGCTCAAGTGCAGAACTATGTTATGTCGCAACAATACGAGTCGCTTCTTCGGAAGGCGAATTTCAAGGGTGGCATTCCGACGCGATAAGTCGTTGGAGGAATGAGCAGAGCGAATGGCAAAAGACGACGTTATTCAGATGCAAGGTGAGATTCTTGAGAATCTTCCGAATGCAACGTTTCGAGTCAAATTGGAAAATGGGCATGTGGTACTCGGGCACATTTCCGGAAAAATGCGAATGAACTATATTCGTATTCTGCCGGGCGACAAGGTGACGGTTGAGTTGACGCCTTATGATTTGAGCCGGGCACGCATCGTGTTCCGTACAAAGTAAAGTAACTAAAAGCTGAAAGAAAGAGGGCAAAAATGAAAGTGCTCGCATCAGTCAAGCGGATTTGCCGCAACTGTAAGATCATCAAGCGCAAGGGTGTGGTTCGTGTTATTTGCACAGAGCCGCGTCATAAGCAGCGCCAAGGTTAATTAACGTTATTGATCGAGGAATAACGAATGGCACGTATTGCAGGGGTGAATATCCCAAATCACCAACACACCGTTATCGGCTTGACCGCGATTTACGGTATTGGCCGTCCTCGCGCTGAAGAAATTTGCGCAACGACAGGCGTTCCGACGACGAAGAAAGTCAAGGATCTGGACGACAACGAGCTGGAAAAGCTGCGCGACGAGATTGGCAAGTTTGTCGTCGAGGGTGATCTGCGTCGTGAAATCTCGATGAGCATCAAGCGCTTGATGGATCTTGGCTGTTATCGCGGTATGCGTCATCGTAAAGGTCTGCCGGTTCGCGGCCAGCGTACGCGTACTAACGCCCGTACCCGCAAGGGACCGCGGAAGGCTGCGGCTTCGTTGAAGAAATAATTCCGATTCAAGGAAACAATCATGGCAAAAGCACCCAGTAACGCCGCAGCTGCACGCGTGCGCAAGAAAGTCAAAAAGAATGTTGCCGAAGGTATCGCACATATTCATGCGTCCTTCAATAACACGATCATCACAATTACCGACCGCCAAGGAAATGCGTTGTCTTGGGCTACCTCCGGTGGCGCAGGCTTCAAAGGGTCGCGGAAATCGACTCCGTTTGCAGCCCAGGTTGCCGCAGAGGCAGCGGGCAAGGTTGCAGTTGAATTCGGTGTGAAGAATCTGGAAGTGCGCATCAAAGGCCCGGGACCCGGGCGTGAATCCGCAGTTCGTGCATTGAATAACCTCGGTATCAAGATCACGCAGATTCAAGATGTGACTCCGGTTCCGCACAATGGCTGCCGGCCGCCGAAGCGGCGCCGCATCTGATTCTTTAGTGCGGTAAATCACAGTAGTAGTAGTACGTTGCCCGCCAAAGACCTTGGCGGGTTTTGTTCTTAAGACCACCGTCTGATGGCAGTTGAATCAGACTAGCGCCCAGTCTGTCGTGCACAACGTCAGCTTCGCTTGGGGCGTCATTTATAAAAGGAAATTTTCGTGGCACGTTATATCGGACCCAAAGCTAAACTCTCCCGCCGTGAAGGCACCGACCTGTTCCTGAAGAGCGCGCGCCGCTCGCTGGACTCGAAATGCAAACTTGACTCGAAGCCAGGACAGCATGGACGCACTTCGGGAGCTCGTACATCGGACTATGGTAACCAGTTGCGCGAGAAGCAAAAGGTCAAGCGGATGTACGGGATTCTGGAGCGCCAGTTCCGTCGTTATTTTGCTGAAGCAGATCGTCGCAAGGGCAATACAGGTGAAAATTTGCTGAAGTTGCTCGAGTCACGTCTTGATAATGTTGCTTATCGCATGGGTTTTGGTTCTACGCGCGCCGAAGCGCGCCAGTTGGTCAGCCACAAGGCATTCAGCGTTAATGGCGAAGTCGTGAATATCGCGTCCTATCAAGTGAAGGCCGGTGACGTGGTTGCTGTACGCGAAAAGTCCAAGAAGCAGGCACGTATCATCGAAGCCCTGTCGCTGGCGGAACAAACCGGCATGCCATCCTGGGTGGCAGTCGATGCCAAGAAAATGGAAGGCACATTCAAATCGATGCCTGATCGTACCGAGATTGCCAACGATGTGAACGAGTCGTTGATCGTCGAACTGTATTCCCGCTAATTTCAAATCGCCCGCCTCGTGTCATCCATGAGGTGGGTTTCTCTGCAATGCCATCAGCCTTATCGGTGTAACGAGCCGAGGGTATTGAAAAGGACATTTCATGCAAAACAGTCTGTTGAAGCCGCGTATCATTGAAGTCGAGGCACTGGGTGCCGGCCACGCCAAGGTGGTGATGGAGCCGTTTGAACGCGGCTATGGTCACACGCTTGGCAATGCATTGCGTCGCGTACTGCTGTCGTCCATGATCGGTTATGCGCCGACGGAGGTGACGATCGCCGGCGTCGTGCACGAATATTCCTCGCTGGATGGCGTGCAGGAAGATGTGGTCGACATGTTGCTGAATCTGAAAGGTGTCGTGTTCAAGCTGCACAATCGCGATGAAGTGACGCTTACGCTGAAGAAGGAAGGCGAAGGTGCCGTGCTCGCTTCCGACATCGATCTCCCGCACGACGTGGAGCTGGTGAATCCTGATCATGTGATTGCGCACCTGACGGCGGGCGGCAAGCTGGACATGCAGATCAAGGTCGAGAAGGGCCGTGGCTACGTGCCGGGCAATGTTCGCAGGCTGTCGGAAGATGCGAACAAGACCATCGGACGTATCATTCTCGATGCCTCGTTCTCGCCGGTGCGTCGCGTGTCGTATGCGGTGGAATCCGCTCGCGTGGAACAGCGCACCGACCTCGACAAGCTGGTGATGAACATCGAAACGAACGGCGTGATTTCGCCGGAAGAGGCGATTCGTCAATCGGCGCGCGTCCTCGTTGACCAGTTGAATGTGTTCGCCGCGCTGGAAGGCACGGAAGCTGCTGCGGAAGCGCCGTCGCGCGCTCCATCGGTTGATCCGATCCTGCTGCGTCCGGTGGACGATCTGGAATTGACGGTTCGTTCCGCAAACTGCCTGAAAGCCGAAAACATCTATTACATCGGCGATTTGATTCAGCGCAGCGAAAACGAATTGCTCAAGACCCCGAACCTGGGTCGCAAGTCCTTGAACGAAATCAAGGAAGTGTTGGCATCCCGTGGCTTGACCTTGGGCATGAAGCTCGAGAACTGGCCGCCGGCTGGTCTGGAGAAGTAACTCGGCTGGGGCGGTTATAATGCCGCTCCCGCCTGTTTTGGCATCTCTGTAACGACAATGATTACCGGTCCGCGATGAGTCGCAAGACGAGTCGATAGAAGAGCTGGGTAAAAACTGAAAACTGAAAGGAAATACCATGCGTCACCGTCACGGCCTCCGTAAATTGAACCGCACTTCGTCACATCGTCTGGCGATGCTTCGCAACATGACCGTATCCCTGCTGCGTCACGAAGCGATCAAGACCACGCTGCCGAAAGCCAAGGAACTGCGCCGCGTTGTCGAGCCGATCCTCACACTGGGCAAGACCGACAATCTGTCGAACAAGCGTTTGGCCTTCAGCCGCCTGCGCGATCGTGAAATGGTTGTGAAGTTGTTCGCCGAACTCGGTCCGCGTTATGCGAACCGCAATGGCGGCTACCTGCGCATCCTGAAGATGGGTTTCCGTCAAGGCGACAATGCGCCGATGGCATTCGTTGAACTGGTCGATCGTCCGGAGATCAGCGAAGACGCGGAAGTCCCGGCTGCCGAGTAAACAGCGCAGTCAAGAGACACGACAAAGCCAGGCCGAGTGCCTGGCTTTTTGCTTTGATATGGCTTCAAATTGTTTATGGCAAGATGTGGGCTGATTTTTACGGAGTTGACAGGCCGGCATGTCTGAACCCAGCATCCTTTCGGTGTCCAACCTGCGTAAAACGTATGGCAATGGTAAAGCAAGGCACGTCGTGATCGACGGTTTGTCGTTCGCATTGCGGCGGGGCGAATGTTATGGCTTGCTCGGGCCGAATGGCGCTGGAAAAACGACGACTCTGCGTCTGTGTCTCGGTCTGGCCGTGCCTGACAGCGGCGAAATCACGCTGGTCGGCAAAAGCATTCCGGCGCACGCTCGACCGGCGCGCCTGCGCGTCGGGGTGGTGCCGCAAGGTGATAACCTCGATCCGGACTTTACCGTTGCCGAGAATCTGTTGGTGTTCGGCCGATATTTCGGGATAGATGATGCGGCCATCAAGGAGCGCATCCCGAAGCTGCTCGAATTTGCCAGCCTCACGAACAAGAAGGATGCTCGGATCGGCGAACTTTCCGGCGGTATGCGACGGCGTCTGACGTTGGCTCGCGCGCTGGTCAATGATCCGGATCTGATCTTCATGGATGAGCCGACGACGGGACTTGATCCTCAGGCGCGTCATCTGATCTGGGATCGGTTGAAATCCTTGATGAGTGAGGGCAAGACGATTCTGCTGACCACGCATTTCATGGATGAGGCCGAGCGCCTTTGCGACCGGTTGGCGGTCATTGATCACGGTCATCTGATCGCGGAAGGTGCCCCGCGTGATTTGATCGGGCAACATATCGAGGCGGAAGTGGTCGAAGTGTATGGCGACAATGCCTTGCTGTGGGGCGAAACGGAAGGACGGCAGAAGTCGGCTCGACTCGAAATCAGCGGCGAAACCATTTTTTGCTATACCAACAATGCGCGGCCGCTGCTGGACGGCTTGCAGGCCACCACGGGCGTGCGTTATCTGCACCGCCCCGCCAATCTGGAAGACTTGTTCTTGAAACTGACCGGCCGCGAGATGCGGGACTAGGATGACGACAGCGATATACGGTTTCCCCGAATTTTCCTGGCGCTTCATGCCGATCTGGCGGCGCAATTTCCTTGTCTGGAAAAAACTGGCGATTGCCAGCGTGCTGGGCAATATCGCGGAGCCACTGATCACGCTGCTGGCCTTCGGCTACGGATTGGGCAGCCTGCTGCAAAACATCGAGGGCATTCCATACATTCAATTTCTCGCCACGGGCTCGATCTGCATGTCGGTCATGATGGCGGCCTCCTTCGAGGCCTTGTATTCGGCGTTTTCCCGCATGCATGTGCAGAAGACCTGGGAGGCCTTGCTGAATGCGCCGCTTGCGCTTGACGATGTGGTGCTCGCGGAGATGCTGTGGGCGGCCACCAAATCGCTCTTTTCCGGCATTGCCATACTGGCCGTGATTTTCACGCTCGGCATTGGATTGCATGCGCAGACGTTGCTGGTGCTTCCGGTGCTGTTTCTCGTCGGCATGACGTTCGCGTCGCTGGGGCTGGTGATGAATGCGATCGCAAACGGGTATGATTTCTTCACCTACTATTTCACGCTGGTGTTGACGCCGATGATATTTCTGTCGGGTGTCTACTATCCGACGGCGCAACTGCCGCTGTGGCTGCAGGCAATCGCCCAGATGCTGCCGCTGACCGCCGCGGTGGAGTTGATTCGGCCCTTGCTTCTCGGGCGATGGCCCGCCAATGCATTGGCGGATGTCACGATCCTGGCGACGTACTGTGTTGCGGGTTTTTACATTGCCACGGTGCTGACGCGCCGCAGGCTGTTGAAGTAATGTCGAGTTAGGCGTTGGTTCTCGCCGGGGGACAGAGACATGCAACAAGCGATACTGGTTTTGACCAACGTGCCCGACGCGGCAGCGGCGAGAACAATCGCCCGAGAGCTCGTTGAACTCAGGCTTGCCGCCTGCGTCAATATTCTTCCTGCAGTGCAATCGATCTATCACTGGCAGGGCGAGGTGGAAGAGGCAACCGAAGTGACCTTGCTGGTGAAGACCGTGCAAAGTCGTTACGCGGCACTGGAAGCCGCGATCAAGGCAGCGCATGCATATGACGTGCCGGAAATCATTGCAGTGCCGATTGTCGGCGGATTGCCGCGGTATCTCGATTGGATTGTGCAAGAAACGAAAAAGGATGTGGATGTTTAAGCAATTGCATTACTACGCGTTTTGCGCGCGCAACGCGCAGCGTGTTTTCTGTCTCAATGAAACACTGCTCCGTTGCCGGGATGCCTTTCGCGCAATGGCTGCCTTGCTGCTTGCGGTGTTGTTGTGCACGCTTGCATGGCCGGCGCATGCTGGCGACGACGACTACCTCGACCCGGAGGCGGCGTTCAAATTTTCGGCGAAGATGGCCGATGCCAGGAACATAGAAATCACGTATGCGATTGCGGACGGCTACTACATGTACCGCGAGCGGTTTGCTTTCAAGGCCGAAGGGGCCCGCCTTGGCGAGCCGGTCATCCCGCCGGGGAAGGTCAAATTTGACGAGACTTTTCAGAAAGACGTCGAAACGTATCGCAAGGCAATCACGATCACACTGCCGGTGGAAGCCAGCGGCCCATTCACGCTGACGGCGACGAGTCAGGGGTGCGCCGACAAGGGCTTGTGCTATGCGCCCATGGATGCGCAGATCAAGCTGTCTCCCAATGGAGGCGGATTGCTGGCGGCAATCACGTCTGCACGCGACGCGGTAAACCCCTCGGCGCCGAATGCGATGGACAGTGCTCCGCCTGCGCCCAATGGATCCGCGACCCGCGCAATCGCGCCTGCGGATTCGGAAATGGGCCGAATCGAAGCCTCGCTCAAAAGCGGCAAGCTGCTTGCGATCGTGCCCTTGTTCCTGCTGCTCGGCCTGGGCTTGTCGTTCACGCCCTGCGTCTTGCCGATGGTGCCGATCCTGTCCATGCTCATCGTCGGCGAAGGCGCGCGGGTCAGTCGCGCACGCGGCTTCTCGTTGTCGGCGACCTACGCGCTCGGCATGGCGCTCGTGTACACGGCGCTTGGGATAGCCGCCGGCTTGGCCGGTGAAGGGCTGTCGGCAAGCTTGCAAAACCCCTGGGTCCTGGGCGTGTTTGCGTTGCTGATGGTGGCGTTCTCGTTCTCGATGTTCGGCATGTATCAGCTGCAACTGCCTTCATCGCTGCAGACCAAACTTGCCGCGCTGTCGGAAAAGCAATCGTCAGGCAAGTTGTTCGGCGTGTTTGCGATGGGCGCGATCTCTGCATTGATCGTCGGTCCCTGTGTCGCGGCACCGCTGGCCGGCGCACTGGTTTACATCAGCCAAACGCGGGACGTCGTGATCGGCGGCAGCGCATTGTTTGCAATGGCGGCAGGCATGAGCATTCCGCTGCTGCTGGTCGGAATTTCCGCCGGGTCATTGCTGCCACGCGCCGGTGTCTGGATGGATGCCGTGAAACGGTTCTTCGGTGTGCTGATTCTGGCGCTGGCGCTGTGGATCGTCGCACCCGTCATTCCCGCCAGCGTGCAGATGCTGGGTTGGGCTGCATTGGGCATCGGCTACGGCGCTTATCTGCTGTGGAGCAAGCAGACGAGCTGGATGCCAAAAGCACTGAGTCTGATGTTTGCCGCCTTCGGCCTGGTGCAATTGATCGGCGTGACGACTGGCGGTCGCGATGCGCTTGCACCGCTTGCGCATCTCACGGGTGCCGCGCAGCATGCAGACTTCAAGCGCGTGAAATCCATTGCGGAACTCGACGCCGCCATCGCGCAGGCGCGAGGCAAAACGGTCATGCTGGATTTTTATGCAGATTGGTGCGTGTCCTGCAAGGAAATGGAAAAACTGACCTTCACCGATGCGCGCGTGCAGGCGCAATTCGCGAACATGGTGCTGCTGCAGGTCGACGTGACCGCCAACAGCGCCGATGACAAGACCCTGCTGAAGCGGTTCGGATTGTTCGGGCCGCCGGGGATCATCTTCTTCGACAAGCAGGGCAGGGAAATCCAGGGCGGGCGCGTCATCGGCTATCAAAACACTGAGCGATTCCTGCAATCGTTGTCACTCGCAAGCAGTTTCTGATGGCAGCAAGCATATCGTCATGTCGCATCTGCCTTGCGGCATGGATATATATGAAAAATATATAAACGACTCAACTTCTCTGTCCTTGAATCTCGGCCCGCCAGCACCTATATTATTTGCTCGATAACTTTTGGGAGAATGAAATGTCTTTGCGCCTTGGCGATATCGCCCCTGACTTTGAACAAGACACCACGGTCGGCAAGATCAAGTTTCACGACTGGGCCGGCGACTCATGGGTGGTGCTGTTTTCGCATCCGGCGGATTTCACTCCGGTGTGCACCACGGAGCTGGGACTGACTGCCAAGCTGAAATCCGAATTCGACAAGCGCAATGTGAAGGCAATCGCCTTGTCGGTCGATCCCGCCGACAAGCATACGCAATGGATCAAGGATATCGAGGAAACGCAGAATACCGTCGTCGGTTTTCCGATCATTGCGGATGCGGACAGAACAGTTTCGCAGCTGTACGACATGATTCATCCGAATCAATCCGAAACAATGACTGTGCGTTCATTGTTCGTCATTGATCCGAAAAAGAAGGTGCGCCTGACCATCACCTACCCGATGAGCACCGGCCGCAATTTCGATGAAGTGCTGCGCGTCATCGATGCCTTGCAGCTGACCGATGGCTACACCGTTGCGACGCCCGGCAACTGGCGCGATGGCGATGACGTGATCATCCCGCTGACGATCCAGGACGAGGCCGTCATCAAGCAAAAATATCCGAAGGGCTACACTGCGCCGCGCCCCTATCTGCGCATCACGCCGCAGCCGAACAAATAGGCCGCCGCGCTATACCTCGGCAAGCAAGTCAAACGCCCTGTAGTCCCGAGGACTCGCAGGGCGTTTTTTTATGGCGAGACTGTTCGCCGGCACAAGCAGCCAGGTCAGGAAGGTTTGCGAAACCGAGCATTGACTCGCATGCGGCGACATGTCGCTCGCATGTCAATCGTCATTGTGCCGATGATCTTCGAGATAGCGCTTGCTGCGGAAGAATAGCAGCATGCCGATCACGATCAACAGCATGGCTCCTATCGTTACCCAGAAACCCGTATCGTCTTTCAGCAGCGGCATGTAGTCGAAGTTCATGCCGAAGATTCCGGTGAGCAGGGTAAGCGGCATGAACAGGGCGGTGATGACGGTAAGTGTGCGCATGATGTCATTCGTGCGGTGTGCCGTGGCGGAAAAATGAATCTGCACGGCGGACTCGAGCGAGGTTTCCAGTCGTCGCGCATGATTGAGCACGCGCGAGATATGTTCCATCACGTCGTTGACGCGCACCAGCAGCATATCCTTTGTGCGGCCACTGTCTTCGCCATCGTCGCTGTCCACCAGATAGTCGCGCAGCTCCTGCAGCGCATCATGCTGCCCTTCGCACAAGTGATCGAGCTTGTTCAACTCGATGCGCGCTTCGAGCAGTGCGGTCCAGTCCTTGAAGGGCCGGCGCGGATTCAGCAAGGCACGCTGCCAGCGATCGATCTGCGTTGTCAGCGGACGGCGCAATTCGAGGTATTGATCCACCATCGCATTCAGCAGGCGCAGCATCAACTCTGCCGGTGATGCGGGCGGGCGCCCATTCGGCTTTTGCCGAAGTTCCAGCAAGCGATTGCGCATGGCCTCAATCGTGCGACTGCGGGATGCGTGTACCGTCACCACGGCGCGTTCGGTCAGCAGGAAGGTCACCGGTTCGGTTGTCAGTTTGCTGAGGGCGGGTGGAATCTTGCGCTTGATGCGCGTGTCGTCGTTGGCGCCGGGATTGTCCGCATCTGCAGTGAGCACCAGTTTGCGGAATACCACCATCGCATATTCCTGCGTCGAGTCGAAGTAGGAGGGATGCGCCATGTTGGTGGCATCCTTCAAGTGCAGATCGTAGAGATGGATGCCGGTTGCGCGCTCGACGGCCGTGCTCCACGCGGCGGGATCCGCTCCCACTTCATCATGTGTCGCATCCAGCCATGCAAAGCCTTGTGCCGGCATTTCCTGTGGGACGTCCGTGGTGAACGTGACTTGCGTGTTATTGATGTGAAAAATATCCATGCGCAGTAGCTCTGGTCAAAATAGCGAAGTGAAGCGCGATCAGTGAGCCAATCATGAATGCAGCGATGGCGGCTTGCAAGGACGCCGGGAGCGTGCGCGGCCCAAACCACGCGCCGGTCCACAACACGCTCGCAGCGGTCGAGAGAAAACCCCTGCGACCTGGTTCGATACGCCAAGGCTGATGCTGTTGATCGCTTCGATGAGGCGACACGTGTTTTTTCGTTTTGCCGGGCGGGCGATCAGTTCAATGAAGATCGGCAGAAAAAATACCGGTGTCGCCAGCGTGATGACTTTGCATTGCATTGGAGTCTCCGGTTCATGGCTGTGACGCGCTCGCGGCGACCGAGCGCGCAATCAGGAGCAATGCTGTGTAATACGTGGCGAGAACCCAGAGTGCCGACAGCGGAATCGGCGCGTAAAACTTGTTATAGGCCAGCAAGGTATCGGACAGCAGAAACAGGATGCCGCCGACCGCCGCCAGCAGGCTGCCGTGCATGCGCAATGTCAGATGACGGCAGATTGCCTGCGCCACCATCGCAACCAGGCACAGCATGTAGATGACCACCGGCGCTTTCAGGCTGGCTGCCAGTCCAGGCCACAGCACGGCCAGATTGACGCCGCCCACCAGCAGCAGGCCGGGGAACACCAGCGGCTGGCCGAAGAGCCGCGCATCGGAAGTGAGGGCGCGCAGGAAAAACAGGTGGGCGACCAGGAAGCTGCCCAGGCCGAGCAGGAAGCCGGAGGCGAGAACATTCTTCGGCAGCATCAGAAACACGTCGCCGCACAGAGACAATGCAATGCCGGTCAGCACCGCACGCCGGTAGCGCGGGTTGACCGGATCGGCGATGCGCCACACCTGGAGGAAAATCAGCGCCGTGGCGAGTGGCTTGAACACGTAGTGAACGATGCGCGGTTCCTGTGCGCCGGAGCCGAGGATCGCCAGCAGGCCGCACAATGCAATACCCAGAGTCCAGAAGACAACCGAGCGCGACCGCATGCTCAGAAGCCGTGCTGCTTCAGGCGGCGCGCAATGTCGCGGGCGAAATAGGTCAGCACACCATCGGCTCCTGCGCGCTTGAATGCCAGCATCGCTTCCATCATGGCCTTGTCGTGATCGAGCCAGCCGTTCTTGGCGGCGGCCTTGATCATCGCGTATTCGCCGCTGACCTGATAGGCGAAGGTCGGCACGCGGAACTCGTCCTTGACGCGGCGCACGATGTCCAGATAAGGCATGCCCGGCTTGACCATCACCATGTCCGCGCCTTCGGCGAGATCGAGCGCAACTTCGCGCAGCGCCTCGTTGCTGTTGGCCGGATCCATCTGGTAGGTGGCCTTGTTGCCCTTGCCGAGATTGGCGGAGGAGCCGACCGCGTCGCGGAACGGGCCGTAGAAGGCCGATGCGTACTTCGCGGAATACGCCATGATGCGCGTATAGATGTGGCGATGCGATTCCAGCGCCGCGCGAATCGCGCCGATGCGGCCATCCATCATGTCGGACGGCGCGACGATATCGACGCCGGCCTCGGCTTGCACCAGCGCCTGTTTCACCAGCAGATTGCAGGTTTCGTCGTTGAGCACATAGCCGTCGCCGTTCAACACGCCGTCCTGGCCATGGCTGGTGTAGGGGTCGAGCGCCACGTCGGTCAGGATGCCGAGCTCCGGAAAACGCCTTTTCAGTTCGCGCACGGCGCGCGGCACCAGTCCGTCCGGATTGGTTGCCTCGATGCCGTCGGGCGTCTTGAGAGCCGGATTGATCACGGGAAAGAGTGCCATGACCGGGATGCCGAGTTCGACGCAATCCTCAGCCACTTCCAGCAGCAGATCGACCGAAAGCCGCTCAATGTCCGGCATCGAGGAAATCGTTTCGCGCTGATTTTTTCCATCCAGCACGAATACCGGGAAAATCAGGTCGGCAGTGGTCAGAACATGCTCGCGTATCAATGCCCGCGAAAAAGCATCCTTGCGCATGCGACGCATCCGGATTGCGGGAAATTGTGCTTTAGGAAAGGAATTTGTCATGGCGCCTCAGGAAAACAGGGTCGTTGATAGGCAAACTTCATCGGAAGCCGTGAAACTTTTCAAGGCATGCGCCCTCTTAGCAATAGGTGATCATTCACCTCCCGCTTCTCCTCCCTGAGCGGGGCCATATCGTGGCATTAGCGATAAGGCGTTACTGCCCTGGAGATCTTCCCCTTTCTCCAGGGTTTTTTTTGCCTGCGGCAAAGGCAATTATTCGTCGGCATCCTGCGCGGGCAAATCCTCTTTCATTCCAAGCAGGGACAGAATCTTGTCATCGGCTTCTTCCAGGCCGCTGCGCTTCAAAGCTGAAAACAACTGCACGCTGAAGGGGAAGGGCTTGCCTTGTTCATCAACATAGCTGTTCAACACGGTGCGCGCAAGGCGCAAGGCATTGGTCGATTCGGTCCGATTGAGCTTGTCCGCCTTGGTTAAAAGGCAATGAACCGGCTTGCCGGTCGGCGCAAACCATTCGAGCATCTGCACATCCAGCTCGGTAAAGGGGCGGCGCGCGTCCATGATCAGAACGAGTGCGGTCAGCTGCTCACGCGTCTGGATATAGGCACCGAGCAATGCATTCCAGTGTGTCTTCGCCTCGCCCGGCACTTCCGCGTAGCCGTATCCAGGTAAATCCACCAGCAGACCGCGGATTTCCTCGACGATGGTTGGATCCTTGCGGTGCTGTCCGACGTGCGCGCCGCCGATCGAGAAGTAATTGATATGCTGCGTGCGGCCCGGTGTCTTGGAGGCAAAGGCCAGCTTTTTCTGATTGCACAGGATATTGATCGCACTCGATTTGCCGGCATTCGAACGGCCGGCAAAAGCGATTTCGGGGATTTGCGTCTTTGGCAAATCGCGAAGGTGATTCACCGTGGTGAAGAAGCGGGCTTGCCAAAGAAGGGACATAGAGGGGCAGAAAATGCTGTGGAGGGGGCGTAAATGCCGAGAAGCTATTGTACAATAAGAGGTTATGTATTGTTGCGCCGCAAAAGCGTAGCTGCACACGACAGCCTCTCGAAGGGCCAGAATTTTAATATCAAGTCTCAGGGTGTTTGAATGAATCGTGCGTTTTTACCGTTTGTGAAATCCTTGTTCGTCACGATGCTGGCGGTTTCGTCCGTCGCGTATGCAGCAGAGGAAAAGAAGGCTCCCAAAGCCGATCCCGCCAAGGGCGAAGCGATTTACACGAATGGCGACAGTGCCCGCAATATTCCGGCCTGCGCATCCTGCCACGGCGCAGCCGGCAATTCGACGATCGTGCAGAATCCGAAGCTGGCAGCCCAGCACGAAGCCTACACCCACAAGCAGCTCGCCGACTTCAAGACCCCGCAGCGCAATAACGCGGTGATGAGTTCGATCTCCAAGTCGCTGACCGATGAGGAAATGAAGAACATCGCCGCCTACCTCGACAAGCAGACGCAAAAACCGGGCGCGGCGAAGAACAAGGACACCGTCGAATTCGGCAAGAAGATCTACCGTGCCGGTATCGCCGAAAAGGACATTCCCGCTTGTGCAGCCTGCCACGGTGCAACCGGCGCGGGCATCCCGGCGCAGTTCGCGCGTCTGGGCGGCCAGCATCAGGAATACACGGCCGCGCAGCTGACCGCGTTCGGCAACGGCACCCGCAAGAACAGCCCGCAAATGGTGACCATCGCCAAGCGCATGTCGGAGGATGAAATCAGGGCTGTCTCCGACTACATCGCGGGCCTGAAATAATCAGAACGACGGCAGGGCAGAATAACGGAGGGGGTGGCTAGGGCCACCCCTTTTTTCTTTCGATGACAGAATGACCACGAGCGCCAGTACTTCAGGATTGCAGATCAAGACCAACCGCCGCTGGCTCGCCGATGCGGTCGAGGTTGTATCGTCGATGCGGTTCGCCATCAGCCTGTTGACGCTGATCGCCATCGCCTCGGTGATCGGTACCGTGCTCAAGCAGAACGAGCCGATGCCGAACTACGTGAATCAGTTTGGCCCGTTCTGGTTCGAGGTTTTTTCCAGGCTCGGTCTTTATTCGGTGTATTCGGCGTGGTGGTTCCTGCTGATCATGGCCTTCCTGGTGTTGTCCACGTCGCTGTGCATCGTGCGCAATGCGCCGAAGATGGTGAAGGACATGCGCAGCTGGCGCGAGAATGTGCGCGAACAGTCCTTGCGCAATTTTCATCACAAGTCCGAATGGACGTCGGCCGCATCGCGCGCAGCCCTGACGCAGGAATTGGCGAACCGGCTGGCTGCCGATGGCTACAAGGTCAAGCTGGTCGAAAAGGACAGCGCGAACCTGATCGCCGCCAAGCGCGGTGCGGGTAACAAGTGGGGCTATATCTTCGCTCACAGCGCGATCGTGATCATCTGCGTCGGCGGTCTGCTCGATTCCGATTTGCCGATCCGTTTCCAAAAATGGGTGTACGGCAAGACATCGTTCAGCAGCAACGGCATCATCGCCGAAATCCCTGCACAGCATCGCCTTGGGACGGGTAATCCCACCTTTCGCGGCAATACCCTGATTCCGGAAGGGGCCAGCAGCAACACGGCGATCATTCAGCAGCAGAGCGGCGTGCTGATCCAGGAGCTGCCGATCACGATTCGTCTCAACAAATTCATCGTCGAGCATTATTCGACCGGCATGCCGAAGCTGTTCGCCAGCGAGGTCGAGGTGCGCGACAACGAAACCGGCAAGAGCTTCCCGGCGACGATCAAGGTGAACGAGCCGCTGCTCTACAAGGGCCTCGCGGTGTACCAGTCGAGCTTCGACGATGGCGGCAGCAAGCTGAAGCTGGCCGGTTACCCAATGGCCGGCGCGCAAGGAAAGCCGTTCTCGATGGAGGGCGAAGTCGGCGGCGCGACACCGCTCGGCAATGGTGCCGGGGACGAATACACCGTCGAGTGGTCGGGCTTTCGCGCATTCAATGTCGAAAACATGGCGCAAAGCGGCCAGGACGTGCGCGCGGTCGACGCCAACAAGACCTTCAATGAGAAGTTCACCGCAGGACTGGACAAGCAACTCGGTTCGGGCGCGAAGAATGCCAAAAACAAGGACCTGAAAAACGTCGGCCCCAGCGTGCAGTACAAGCTGCGCGACAAGACTGGCCAGGCGCGCGAGTATCACAACTACATGCAGCCGGTGGACGTCGACGGCGCCTATGTGTTCCTGACCGGGATGCGTGATGCGCCGAGCGAGCCGTTCCGCTACCTGCGCATTCCGGCTGACGACGACGATACGGTGGCGGACTGGATGCGCCTGCGGGCCGCGCTGGCGAATCCGGCGTTGCGGGAGAAGGCGGCGCAGCGTTATGCGCAACGCTCCATGGCGGCCGGGCGTGACGATGCCGATGCGCTGCGCGGGCAATTGCAGCAATCGGCGCTGAAGGGCTTGTCGATTTTTGCCGGGAACGGACAAGAGGCCGGTTATCTGGCGGTATCGAAGTTCCTTGAAAAAGTGCCGTCTGCCGAACAGGAAAAAGCCGCGGACATCTTCATGAAAATCCTGAACGGCACGATGTGGGAATTGTGGCAGGCTGCCCGCGAGGCGGATGGTTTGAAGCCGATTGCCGTTGACGAAAAGCATGCACGTTTTCTGCAGCTTGCCACCAACGCCTTGTCCGACTCCTTCTTCTACGGCGCGCCGGTCTATCTGCAACTCAAGGAATTCAACGAAGTCAAAGCGAGCGTGTTCCAGGTGACGCGCTCGCCCGGCAAGAATGTCGTGTATCTTGGCTGCCTGCTGCTGACGCTCGGCGTGTTCGCGATGTTCTACATCCGCGAACGCCGTCTGTGGGTCTGGCTGAAAACGGATGACAATGGCCAGTCGCACGCGCTGATGGCAATGAGCACACAGCGCAAGACATTGGATTTCGACAAGGAATTTGACGAGCTGAAAGTGCGCCTCGCGCAGCAATGAGACGGAGAACATGATGGAATTGACGCAGACCCAAACCTACTCGCCCCCGCCCGGCTTTTTCAAGCGCCTGACATGGATCGACTGGCTGTATGCGGTGGCGCTGACGGCGGGCGTGCTGTTCGCGTTCAATCGCTACGGCCAGCACATGGATGTCTACGAGGAAGCGATCCTGCTGCTGTCGGCACCGACGTTTGCGTGGCTTGGCTGGCACTGGAAGTCGGTGCGCTGGCTGATGGCGGTGCTGGCCGTGCTGGCGCTGGGCGGCATTGCGTTGTACGGCGGCTCGCTCGACGCGGCTAATAGCAAGTTCTTCCTCAAATACATGCTGTCGAGCCAGTCCGCGATCCTGTGGATGAGCACCTTGTTCTTCCTGTCCACGCTGTTCTACTGGGGCGGCTTGATTGCAAGAGCGGACTTCGGCGGCGCGATCGGCAGCAAGCTGTGCTGGGCTGCGGTGGTGCTTGGCTTTACCGGCATGCTGATGCGCTGGTACGAGTCCTACCTGCTCGGCGCGGATATCGGGCACATTCCGATTTCCAACTTGTACGAAGTCTTCGTGCTGTTCTGCATGATCACCGCGCTGTTCTATCTGTATTACGAGCAGCAATACCAGACGCGCCAGCTTGGCCCGTTCGTGCTGCTGATCATTTCGGCTGCGGTCGGCTTCCTGCTGTGGTACACCATCGGCCGCGACGCATCGGACATCCAGCCGCTGGTGCCCGCGCTGCAAAGCTGGTGGATGAAGATTCACGTGCCGGCCAATTTCATCGGCTACGGCACCTTCGCGCTGGCGGCGATGGTTGCCGTCGCCTATCTGCTGAAATCGAAAGGCCTGCTGGTGGACCGCCTGCCGGCCTTGGAAGTGCTGGACGACGTGATGTACAAGTCGATCGCGGTCGGCTTCGCGTTCTTCACGATCGCCACCATTCTCGGCGCGTTGTGGGCGGCGGAAGCCTGGGGCGGCTACTGGTCGTGGGACCCGAAGGAAACCTGGGCGCTGATCGTCTGGCTCAACTATGCCGCGTGGCTGCACATGCGGCTGATGAAAGGCTTGCGGGGTCAGGTTGCGGCCTGGTGGGCGCTGGTCGGCCTGCTGGTCACGACCTTTGCCTTCCTTGGCGTCAATATTTTCCTGTCGGGACTGCATTCCTACGGCGAGCTTTAAAAAAATCTTCACGCGGATGGAATAAAGCGTCCGGCCCGGCTGTTTACCGCATGTCTGCATTGCAGGCACGCCCGATTAACCAGCTTCGAGAGGACCACATGAAGAATCCATCCGCCTTCCTTGCCCTGATTCCCGCCGTCATGCTGGCCGGTTGTGCCAGCATGGCGACCGCGCAGCAGCCGACCAGAACGTCCGACGGCATGCTCACCAGCCCCAGCGGCATGGCCCTGTATGTATTCGATCGCGATGCGGCCGGCAGCGGCAAGAGCGTCTGCAACGGCCCCTGCGCGACCAATTGGCCGCCGCTGCCGGCCGAAGACGGCGCCAAGGCGAGCGGCGATTACAGCGTGATCACGCGCGACGATGGCAAGAAGCAATGGGCCTACAAGGGCAAGCCGCTCTATACGTGGGTGAAAGACCAGAAGCCCGGCGACAAGTCGGGTGACGGCGTCAACAACGTCTGGCATATCGCCAAACCGTAAGCGCCGACCCGCTCGCCGTCCGTTCCGCTCATGACCGACTTTGCCGAATCGCTGGCATTGCAGATTCCGCGGTTGCGGCGTTACGCGCGTGCCCTGACGCACAATGTCGCATGGGCGGACGACTTGGTGCAGGACACGCTGGAGCGCGCGTTGCGCCGCCGCTGGTTGTTTCGCCTCAACAGCAATCTGACCGCGTGGCTGTTCACCATGTTGTATCGCCTGTATCTCAACGATGCGGCGCGCCACCGCATGAGCCCGGTTGCCGCTGACGCCGATGTACCGGAGCCGGCGACAAGCGGCGACGTTGCGCTGCAACTCGACATGCAACGCGCGCTCGCCAGCTTGAGTCCGGAGCATCGCGCGGTGATCGTGCTGATCGGCCTGGAGCAGCTGAGTTACAAGGAAACCGCCGATGTGCTGGGCGTCCCGCTGGGCACCGTCATGTCGCGTCTGACGCGTGCCCGCGAACGCCTGCGCGCGCTGCTGTCGGATAAACCATTGCAATCTGTTGCGACGGAGACCCACGCGCAACTAACCCGGATCAAGTGAAATGACTACCCCTTCGATTGGCGAAGCGGATTTGCATGCCTACGTCGATGGTCAGCTCGACGCGGCGCGTCGGGCCGAGGTGGAGGCATATCTTGCGGCGCACCCCGAGACCGCCGCGCAGGTGCAGGAACTGCGCGGCCAGACGCAGGCCTTGCATGCGGCCTATGATGGCGTACTGAATGAGCCGATTCCCTTGCGATTGACGAATGTGCTGCAAGCCCGCTCGTGGCCGCGCGGCTTGGCTGCCGGGATGGCATGGCTTGCCTGCGGGCTCGTGGCTGGCTGGTTTGCGCATCCGTTGCTGTCGCCTGCAACGGTCACGCCGGTCGCTTTTGCAAAGGAGGCGATGGCGGCACACGTGCTGTACGTATCCGAAAAGCGGCACCCGGTCGAGGTGCCCGCCGAGCAGGAAGCACACTTGGTTGCATGGTTGTCGAAACGCCTTGATGCGCCGATTCGCGCCCCCGATCTGAACGCGCAGGGGTTCTCGCTTCTCGGCGGGCGGCTGTTACCGGGCGACGATGCACCGTTGGCGCAGCTGATGTATCAGTCCGCAAGCGGCGAGCGGCTGACCTTGACGGTCAAGCGCGCGACACAGTCCGACCGCGAGACAGGTTTCAAGGTGATGGAGATGCCAGGCACCAGCGTGTTCTACTGGATTGACCGCGACTACGGCTATGCGCTGTCGGGCGGCATCGACAAGAGCCGTTTACTGGCGGTGGCGCGTGCGGTGGATGGGCAGTTGCGTGGGGAGAGAAATTAAAAGGTTCGGAAATGCCACGCTGACTTGTCGTCATCCCGGGGTTCGCCGGGATGACGCAATGTTTGGGGTGCTTCCGCAGGGAAAAAGCCTGCCGTTCACCAAATGCATTTCAGAAAATGTAAGGTAATCCAGTCCAATCCAGACAAACAGCAACGTCACCAAAAATCCACGGAGCAGCAATGTTAATCAAACGCAATCCGAACGGTATCGACATCCCGTTTGCTTCGGAAATCACGCCGCGCGCAGTATTCGAGTCGCGCCGCACTTTCATCAGGCAACTCGCGCTCGGTTCGATCGCCGGCGGCGCGCTACTGGAAATGGCGACACGCGAAGCGTTCGCGCAATCCGCCGCGCAAAAGCTTTCTGCGAAAACCAACTCCGCCTATGTCGTGATGGACAAGCCGACGGCATACAAGGACGCGACCACCTACAACAATTTCTACGAATTCGGCACCGACAAGACGGACCCATCCCACTACGCCGGCAGCCTCAAGCCGCGGCCGTGGACAATCGCGATCGAAGGCGAAGTCAAGAAGCCGATGACGCTCGATCTCGACAGTCTGCAGAAGCTCGCGCCGCTGGAAGAGCGCATCTATCGTCTGCGCTGCGTCGAGGGCTGGTCGATGGTGATTCCGTGGATCGGCTACTCCTTCGCCGAACTGATCAGGAAGGTCGAGCCGACCGGCAATGCGAAGTACGTCGAATTCGTCACGCTGGCCGACAAGAAGCAGATGCCCGGTCTGCGCAGTCCGGTGCTGGAGTGGCCGTATGTGGAGGGCTTGCGGCTCGATGAGGCCAATCATCCGCTCGCGCTGCTTGCGTTCGGCATGTACGGCGAGGTGCTGCCGAACCAGAACGGCGCGCCGGTGCGCATGGTGGTGCCGTGGAAGTACGGCTTCAAGTCGGCAAAGTCGATCGTGAAAATCCGCTTCACGAAGGATCAGCCGAAAACCGCGTGGAACATCTCCGCGCCGCAGGAGTACGGCTTCTATTCGAACGTCAATCCGGACGTTGATCACCCACGCTGGTCGCAAGCCACCGAGCGGCGCATCGGCGAAGACGGTTTCTTCACGAAGAAGCGCAAGACCATGATGTTCAACGGCTACAGCGAAGTCGCGTCGCTCTATGCCGGCATGGACTTGAAGAAGTTTTACTGAATCGAATGCATCGGGCGCACGCCATGTTCAATCCATCTGCCAGACAGCTTGCAGCGATCAAGACCGCAGTGTTCATTGTCGCGTTGCTGCCATTCGCGCGGCTGGTGTTGTTCGCAGTCATCGGACAGCTGGGTGCAAACCCGATCGAATTCATCACGAGCAACACCGGCGACTGGACGCTGTATTTCCTCTGCATCACGCTGGCCGTGACGCCCCTGCGGCGCCTGTCCGGATGGAACTGGCTGCTCAAGCTGCGCCGCATGCTGGGCTTGTTCGCGTTCTTCTATGTCGTGCTGCACTTCACGACTTTCCTCTGGTTCGACCACTTCTTCGACATTGACGCGATGCTCAAGGATGTCGTCAAGCGCCCCTTCATCACGGTCGGCTTTGCCGCATTCCTGCTGCTGATTCCGCTGGCGGCAACGAGCACCAATGCGATGGTGAGAAGACTGGGCGGCAGGCGCTGGCAAACCCTGCATCGCACGATCTACCTGATCGCGCCGCTCGGCATCCTGCATTTCTGGTGGATGAAGGCGGGGAAGAATGACTTCGAGCAGCCGATCCTGTTCGGCACGGTCGTCGCGGTGCTGTTATTGCTGCGCGTCTACTGGAGCATTGCGCAGGCGCGGACTCAGAAGCGCCAGGTCAGTCCCAGGCCGAACTGACGGTCGATCTGCGCGGTGCATTCACTGCAGCCGAGCCCGAATCTGATCCCTGCATCGAGGTCGAGCGTCTTCATCGGTGAATAAATCACGCCGGTCAGGAAGTACGCCGGATGGCTGTTGCTCGACACCTCGTTATTGCGCGAGACGCCGAGATCGCCGAGCAGCTGCCATTGCTCGTTGAGCGCGTATCGTGCGGCGGCGGAGACGCGCCACAGCGCGGTGCGGTTCGCGTCGCGATCGGCCTGCAGCTTGTAGTTGTTGAATGTCAACGCGACATTGCCCTGCAGGGTCCAGGGCGCGGCTTCCCAGTTGCCGATCAGCGTCAGGCCGAAGCCCGCCTTGCCGGTGCCGAGGGCCTTGTTTTCATCGCCGCTCGGCAGCAGCAGTTCCGGCTTGAACGCGACGCTCGAATTGTCGCCTTCGGCAAAGCGCCACTTCATGCCGATCGAGACATCGCCCGCTCCGGATGGCGAGGACAAGGCCATTGGCACATTGAAAAACACATCGAGATTGCGCAATGCGCCGTAGGTGTATGTGACCGCACTTGTGGTGCGTCTCGTCGCATCGCCGTACCGTGCGCGATCGGCGTTCACTTCGAGCTGGCTGTTGCCCGTATCCTGCGTGCCGGTGTCGTCGGTGACGAGCGGATGTGCCGCGTAGGCAGCCTGCGTCAGGCCGCACAACAGAAGCGCGGCCGTCAGTCTTGCGCGCATGCCGGTCAATCGATGATCGATTCCAGCGCGAACAGGTCGGCCGGATTTTCACGCTGGCGCACCACGTGCACGCGGTCGCCGTCGACCATCACTTCCGCCGCGCGGCCGCGCGTATTGTAGTTCGACGCCATTGTCATGCCGTAGGCGCCCGCCGACATGATCGCCAGCAGATCGCCCTGCTGCAGCGCCAGCGAACGCTGCCGCGCCAGCCAGTCGCCAGACTCGCATACCGGGCCGACGATGTCGTAGGTCTTCGCCTCTTCCGCGCGCTGTACCACCGGCTGCACGCCATGCCATGCCTCGTACATCGCCGGACGCATGAGGTCGTTCATCGCCGCATCGACAATCGCGAAATTCTTCGCCTCCGCGTGCTTGAGGTACTGCACTTCGGTCAGCAGAATGCCGGCATTGCCGGCGATCGAGCGGCCCGGTTCGAACATCACCTGGATCGGTGCGCCATCGTGTTTCTGCTTGCGCCATTGGTCGATCCGGGCAAACAGGCGCGTCAGATAGTCGCCGATCGGTACCGGCTTTTCTTTGTCGTAGGTGATGCCGATGCCGCCGCCGATGTCCAGATGGTGCAGATGAATGCCGTCTTCGGCGAGCCGGTCGATCAATTCGATCACCTTGTCGAGCGCCTCCAGCAGCGGCGCATCGTCAAGCAGCTGCGAACCGATATGGCAGTCGATGCCGACCACCCTAATGTTCGGCAGGTCGGCCGCCAGGCGGTAGGTTGTCAGCGCGTCGTCGTATGCGATGCCGAACTTGTTTTCCTTGAGCCCGGTGGAAATGTAGGGATGGGTTTTCGCATCGACGTTCGGATTCACGCGCAGAGAGATGGGCGCCTGCTTGCCGGCCTCGCCTGCAACCTCGTTGAGGCGGTGCAGTTCGGAAATCGATTCGACGTTGAAGCACAGGATATCGTGCGACAGCGCCAACCGCATTTCCTCGTGCGACTTGCCGACGCCGGAGAAAATCACCTTGCGCGGATCGCCGCCTGCCGCGATCACGCGCAGCAGTTCGCCGCCGGAAACGATGTCGAAGCCGGAACCGAGCCGGCTCAACACATTCAGCACCGCGAGGTTGGAATTGGATTTGACCGAATAGCAGACCAGCGCAGAATTTTCGTCGCGTCCATTGGACTTGCATGCATCGGCGTAGGCGGAATAGTTCTCGACGAACGCAGCCTTCGAATACACGTAGGTCGGCGTGCCGAACCGGCGTGCGATGTCGGTCAATGGGGTGTTCTCGGCGTACAGCGCGCCGTTCTTGCAAGAGAAATGCGACATGGTAATGACTTTATTTGGAGACGGGATTCTGGTCGTCGGTCGAGACGGGGTCGGTCAGATTCGGCAGTGCGGATTCTTCGACAGGCGCAGGCACGGGTTTCGTTGCCGGTGTGGCAATGGGTGCGGGCTTGGGAAAGTACAGCGGACCCTTCTGACCGCAAGCGGCGAGCAGGGCCGCGAATGCGCAGGCGAACAGCACAGCGCCTGCACGAGTCAGGTAAGGAATGGACTTCACGCTTAGAATCACGGTTTGGGGAAATTCACTGGAGTGTAGCATGACTGAATCGGAATTCCTGGCGCTGGCCGAGCACACGCTGACCGGCATCGAGGCTGCCCTGGAACGTGCATCGAACGATAGCGATCTGGACGTCGAATGCAGCAGGTCGGGCAATGTGCTGGAAGTCGAATTCATCGACAATGGCACGAAAATCATCATCAACAGCCAGGCACCCATGCAGGAAATCTGGGTCGCGGCAAGGTCGGGCGGATTCCATTACAAACGGGAAAATGACCAATGGATCAACACCCGCGATCAGTCCGAGTTATACGCCTCGCTATCGCGAATGGTGAGCGAGCAGGGCGGAGTGAAGCTGGTTCTCTCGCCCGCTGCATGACAGCTGATAAAAAAGCCGAACCATGTCATGACAGGATTCGGCTTTGCTGATTGCGTCAACGGCAAGATCAGGACATCAGAATAATGCGTTCTTCACTTCGTCCTTGTTCTTTTCCTCTTCCGCCGGCTGATGTTCGCCGACCTCAAGGTTGCGCACGCCGTTGCCGGGGGGATTTTCCGCGTAGTAATAATCGCCGCCTATCTGCAGCATGCCCTCTGGTATCGGACGTTCCTCGATGGGCGTGTCCTTCAATGCCTTCTGCATGTAGCCGATCCAGATCGGCAGGGCCAGTCCGCCGCCGGTTTCCCGGTTGCCGAGGTTCTTCGGTTGATCGAATCCGATCCAGGCGACGCCGACGATCTTCGGGTTGTAGCCGGCGAACCATGCATCGAATGAATCGTTGGTGGTGCCGGTCTTGCCCGCGATGTCGGGACGCTTCAGCACCAGCGCCCGGGTCGCGGTACCGTACTTGACGACATCCTTCAGCATGCTGTCCATCAGGTAGGCATTGCGGGCATCGATGGCGCGGTTGGCTTCGTCGCCCGCGCGGTCGGGATTGACCTGCGACAGGACCTTGCCTTCCGCGTCGGTGACCCTGGAAATGATGTACGGGCTGATCTTGTAGCCGCCGTTGGCGAACACGGCATAGGCACCGGCGACCTGCAGCGGCGTCACGGCCCCGGCACCCAGCGCCAGCGTCAGGTACGGCGGATTCTTGTCGGCGTCGAAGCCGAAGCGGGTCGCGTATTCCTGGCCATATTTCGCGCCGACCTTGTGCAGGATGCGGATCGAAATCATGTTCTTCGACTTGGTCAGGCCCTTGCGCATCGTCATCGGACCTTCGTACTTGCCGTCGTAGTTCTTCGGTTCCCATGCCTGTCCGCCGGTCTGGCCGGCATCGAAGCTGATCGGCGAATCGTTGATGATGGTCGAAGGCGACAGGCCTTTTTCCAGCGAGGCGGAATAGATGAAGGGCTTGAACGACGATCCCGGCTGACGCCATGCCTGCGTCACGTGATTGAACTTGTTGCGGTTGAAATCGAAGCCGCCGACCAGGGCGCGGATCGCGCCATCTTCGGTATTGGCGGCGACGAATGCCGATTCGACTTCCGGCATTTGCGTGATGGACCAGGTTTGATTTTCCTGCATCACGCGGATGATTGCGCCGCGCTTGACCTTGCGATTGGGCGGCGCCTTGTCGCTCAACAGGTTGGTGGCGAAAGTCAGGCCGTTGCCGGTAATGGTGATCTCCTCGCCGGAGGACAATATCGCGCGCACGCTTTTGGGAGTGGCTTCCAGCACGACGGCGGCAATGATGTCGTCGCTGTCGGGATGCTCGGCGAGCTCCACTTCGATCGCGTTGTCGATTTCGTCCTTGGCGGCGGGAATCTCCATGTAGCCTTCCGGCCCGCGATAGCCGTGACGCTTTTCGTAATCCATCACGCCGCGCCGCAGCGCGATATACGCGGCGTCCTGATCGGCCTTGGTGATGGTGGTGTAGACGTTCAGCCCGCGCGTGTAGGTCTCTTCCTTGAACTGCTCGTACACGAGCTGGCGGGTCATTTCCGCAACGTACTCGGCATGCACGCCAAATTCGCTGCTGTCGGTCTTGATCCGGAGCTGCTGGTCCCTGGCTTTCTCGTATTCGGCCTCGGTGATGTAGCCGAGATTGAACATCCGCTGCAGGATGTATTGCTGCCGCACACGCGCGCGCTTGGGATTGGCGACCGGATTGTAGGCCGATGGCGCCTTGGGCAAGCCGGCCAGCATGGCGGCTTCCGCCACGGTGATTTCCTGCAGTTTCTTGCCGAAATAGATCTGCGCCGCGGACGAGAAGCCGTATGCGCGCTGGCCCAGATAGATCTGGTTCATGTAGATCTCGAGAATCTGGTCCTTCGAAAGGTTCTGTTCGATCTTCCACGCCAGCAGCATTTCATACACCTTGCGCTTGAGCGTCTGTTCGCTCGACAGGAAGAAGTTGCGTGCAACCTGCTGCGTGATGGTGGACGCGCCTTGCCGCGAACTGTTGGTCAGGTTGTGCAGCGCCGCGCGCGCAATGCCGAAATAATCCACGCCGCCGTGATCGTAGAAGCGGTCGTCTTCGATTGCCAGTACGGCCTTCTTCATGATGTCCGGCACGTCCTTGATGTGCACCAGATTGCGCCGTTCCTCTCCGAATTCGCCGAGCAGCACATTGTCGGCCGAATAAATCCGCAGCGGTATCTTGGGACGGTAATCGGTCAAGGCATCGAGTGGCGGCAGATTCGGGTACGCCATCGACAGCGTGAAACCGATAATGAGCACGCCGATCACGGCGAGACTGACGACTCCTCCGACGAGGCCAAGCGCAATGCGTACGGGAAGGGAGAGTCGGCGCCTGGGCGTCTTCTTGGGGCTGGCGTTGGAGGGCTTGGAAGAGGAGGGCATGCGAAAAAAACGGTGATTGGAGAACGTTAGGTCGTTCCATTATAACGGTGCATAATTACGTCGCCCGCGCGTTGGTAAAATGACAAAAATTTGCAAACGGTAACGTCGGATTTTGGCAACGCGGTTACAAATTTCCGTATGGAAATTTCTTTACACTATCTAAATCTTGTTGCTAGGATTTAATGTAACGTTGGATATTTTTCACCTAAATACAGGTTTTAAAAGAGTTTTTTGCAAGACGGACTCTATCGGAACATTCGACAAATAAATAAGTGGTGCGTTCACGCAATAAGCCACAATTTTCAGGGAGCAACTCTTGGCTCTAGATCTGGGATTTTTGGTCGGGAAGAAAACCCCGCCTCTGGTCGGCCTCGACATCAGCACTTCAGGCGTCAAGCTGGTTGAATTGACTGAGACGGGCAAAAACGAATTCCGGCTTGAACGCTTTGCGACGGAGCCCTTGCCGCGCGGCGCTGTGGTCGATGGCAATATCGAAAACATCGATCAGGTGTCGGAAGCGGTTCGGCGTGTCTGGAAGAAAAGCGGCACACGCGCCAGACTGGTCGCGATCGGGATGCCGCCCGCATCCGTGATCACCAAGAAGATCATTCTGCCCGGTGGCTTGTCCGAGGACGAACTGGAGGTGCAGGTAGAAAGCGAGGCGAACCAGTACATTCCCTTCGCACTCGATGAAGTCAGCCTCGATTTCGATGTCGTTGGTCCTGCGCAGAACGCACCCGAAGACGTCGAAGTCCTGCTCGCCGCAACCCGCAAGGAAAAAGTGGAGGACCGCGTGGCAGTGGCCGAAGCGGCCGGACTGAAACCCATGGTGATGGATATCGAATCCTACGCCGCGCGCGCCGCGATCGATCGCATCACCGCCCAGTTGCCCAAAGGCGGCGAAGGGCAAATCGTCGCCTTGTTCCAGATCGGCGCCCAGGTCACGCATTTTTCCGTCCTGCTCGATGGCCAGACGATTTACGAGCGCGAACAGCCGTTCGGCGGCAACCAATTGACGCAGGATATCGTGCGCTCGTACGGATTGTCGTTCGAGGAGGCGGAGGCGAAGAAAAAGGCAGGCGACCTGCCCGACGGCTATGAACAGGAAATGCTCCGGCCGTTCATG
This sequence comes from Noviherbaspirillum cavernae, assembly GCF_003590875.1. NCBI lineage: Bacteria > Pseudomonadati > Pseudomonadota > Betaproteobacteria > Burkholderiales > Oxalobacteraceae > Noviherbaspirillum > Noviherbaspirillum cavernae. The sequence goes on along the minus strand of NZ_QYUN01000002.1, from coordinate 3,415,547 downwards.
GAAAACGCCGCGCTCGAAGTCACGCGCGCCATGCAATTCTTCTTCACTTCCACGCCGTATACCCATATCGACCAGATCTTCATGGCGGGCGGATGCGCGATCATTCCGGGCCTGGTGGAACTGGTCGCCGAGCGCGCGAAGATCTCGACTTCGGTCGTGAGTCCGTTCAAGGGCATGCAGCTCGCGGCCAACGTGCGTGAAAAGCAGTTGCGCGCGGAAGCGCCAGCCTATCTGGTCGCCTGCGGCCTGGCAATGCGGAGGTTCGACTGATGATCAGGATAAATCTGCTGCCGCACCGCGAAGAGAGGCGCAAGCAGCGCAAGGCGGCGTTTCTCCGGCTGCTGGCGCTGTCCGGCATCATGGGAGTCGCGATCGTGCTCGCGATCGGCGGCTTCATCGCGGCCCAGATCGCGGATCAGGATCAGCGCAATCAATTCATCAAGACGGAAAACGCCCGGCTCGATGGCCAGATCAAGGAAATCGCGACACTCAAACAGGAAATCGAGGCGCTCAAGGCACGCCAGCAAGCGGTGGAAGACCTGCAGAGCGACCGCAATCAGCCGGTCTATCTGATGGACGAGCTGGTCAGGCAAACGCCCGAAGGCATCTACCTCAAGTCATTCAAGCAGGAAAACCAGCGTGTCGTTCTCAACGGCTACGCGCAGTCCAACGAACGCGTGTCCGAGCTGCTGCGTAATCTGAGCAATAACTCGCCATGGCTGGAGCGCCCCGACTTGATTGAAATCCGTTCCACTGCCGTCGGGCAGGGCAAGGATTCGAAGAGAGTGTTCGACTTCACGGTCAACGTGGGGATCAAGCGTCCGCGCGACAAGGAGCAGGCGGCGCTTGCTGCCATGGCGGATGCATCCGGCGCTGCCGCGCCCGGGAAACGCTGAGATGAGAGACACAGCATGGCAGATCTGAAAAATATCGGAAATTCGATTGCCGCTCAGTTCAGTGGCTTGAACGGGCGACATCCTGGGCAATGGCCGTTGATCCCGCGCCTGCTCTGCGGGCTGGGCACGGTGGTCGGCGTGCTGGTGGTGGGATGGTTCCTGTATCTCGAAAGCCAGCAGGAAGAGCTGACCCAGGGGCGCAATCAGGAAGAGAAGCTGCGGTCCGAATACAAGGTGAAGGTACAGCAAGCCGTCAACCTCGACAGTCTGCGCAAGCAGAAGGAGCAGGTGAGCGGCTATGTCGCCACGCTGGAAAAGCAGTTGCCCAGCAAGGCCGAAATGGATGCGTTGCTGTCCGATATCAATCAGGCCGGCCTCGGGCGCGGCCTGCAATTCGAGCTGTTCAAGCCCGGCCAGGTGGTCGTGAAGGACTACTACGCCGAGCTGCCGATCAACATCAAGGTCACGGGCGGTTATCACGACGTCGGTTCGTTCACCAGTGACATTGCAAATCTGCCCCGGATCGTGACGCTGAATAACCTGACTCTCGTCGCTGGCAAGGATGGCGTGTTGAGCCTGGATGCCGTCGCCAAGACCTTCCGCTATCTCGATGCCGAGGAAGTGGCGGCGCAGCGCAAGGCAAGCTCCGGCAACAAAGGGAAGGGGGCGAAATGATGCTGTCACGTCGCATTGCAACAGTGATGCTGCTCGCGTTGTCCGTGTCCGGTCTGGCCGGATGCGGCGACGGCGGTGTTCAGGAAGTCAAACAATGGATGGACGAGGTGCGCAGCCAGGCTCGCGTGATCGTTCCCAAATTGTCGGAGCCGAAAACATTCACGCCTTTCGTCTACGCAGCAAAGGACGAAATCGATCCATACAGTCCTCTCAAGCTCTCCGCCGCGCTCGCGAAGCTGCAGGCGAAGTCGAACAGCGGCATCAAGCCGGACCTCGAGCGCCGCAAGGAGGCTCTCGAAGCATATCCGCTCGACACCATTGTGATGGTGGGTACGCTGGAGAAGCCGGGCATGAGCTATGCGCTGCTGCTGGCCGACAGGACGGTATTCCGGATCAAGGCAGGCAATTACATTGGGCAAAATTTCGGCATGGTCACGAAAGTGAGTGAAACCGAAGTCGAGCTCAAGGAAATCGTGCGGGATGCTGCGGGTGAATGGGTGGAACGGAAAGCCAAACTAGAGTTGCAGGAGAGCAAAAAATGATGGCGGTGAAAAAACAATATGACAGCCTTCACGCGATTGCACGCAAGGCATTGCGCCAGTGCATCGTCGTTGGCCTCTCTGCAGCTTGCAGTTTCGCTTTCGCGGAGGAAAACGCGATCGAATCGATCAGCGCCAATCAGCAAGGCGCAAACGTGATCGTGAAAATCGCTCTCAAGAATACGGTCGCCAAGGCGCCGATCGGTTTTTCCATCACGAATCCGGCACGTATCGCGCTCGATTTCGCGGGAACCGGCAATGCGATCGGCAAGTCCTCGCAGGATATCGGTCTGGGCGAGGTGCGCAATGTCAACGTCGTGCAAGCCGGTGAACGCTCCCGTCTGGTATTCAATCTTGGACGGCCGCTGAATTATGCGACGGCGGTGGAAGGCAATACGGTGATCGTCACCATCGACGGCTCTGGCGGTGTCGCCACGGCAGTCAATGCCGCCGGCGTGCCGGTTGCGGCCAGGTCTGCTGCAACTGGCAAGCAGCTCTTGCGCGATGTCGATTTCCGTCGCGGCGCGGGCGGCGAAGGGCGCATCGTCGTCGACTTGCCAGGCAATCAGGTCGCGGTGGATGTGCGCCAGCAAGGCCAGACCATCGTGGCGGAATTCGCGAAGACCGGCTTGCCGGACGTGCTGCGTCGCCGTCTTGATGTGACCGATTTCGGGACGCCGGTGCAGTCGATCACGACCGCGCCGCAAGGCGAGAACGTGCGGATGGTGATCGAGCCCAAGGGCTTGTGGGAGCACAGCGCCTACCAGAGCGATTCGCAGCTGATCATCGACGTCAAGCCGATCAAGGAAGATCCGAACAAGTTGACGCAAGGCACGCAGGGCTATCGCGGCGAACGGCTGTCGCTCAACTTCCAGAACGTTGAAGTCAGGGCCGTGTTGCAGGTGATTGCGGATTTCACCGGCTTGAACATCATCACCAGCGATACCGTCAGCGGCAACCTGACCTTGCGCCTGAAAGACGTTCCCTGGGACCAGGCGCTGGATATCGTGATGCAGGCCAAAGGTCTGGACATGCGCAAGAATGGTTCGGTGCTGTGGATCGCACCGAAGGACGAATTGCTCACGAAGGAAAAACTGGAACTGGAACAGCGGGCACAAATCGCCGAACTCGAGCCGCTGCGCACTGAAACCTTCCAGCTGAATTACCAGAAGGCCGAGGCGTTCAAGCAGGTATTCGGCATCGAAGGCAGCGGCGGCGGGCGCAGCATTCTCTCCAAGCGCGGCAGCGCCGTCGTCGATCCGCGAACCAATCAGCTGTTCGTGACCGACATTGCGTCCAAGCTGGAAGAAGTGCGGAAACTGGTGCAGAAAACCGACATCGCCAGCCGCCAGGTCCTGATCGAAGCGCGCATCGTCGAAGCCGATGACAAGTTCAGCAAGAATCTGGGCGCAAAGCTCGCCTTCGGTTTTCGCGGTACGCCCAACAATGCCATTCTGGAAGCGGGCGGCCAGCAGACCGGCACGGTGGCGGCAGCGGGCGGTGGCGCGGCCAATGCCATCGGCCTGAATTCGCCGGCGCTTGCAACGGTCAACGGCAACGCCGTCAATCTGCCGGCCAATGGCATCAACGGCAATACGCCGGGCTCGCTGGCGCTGACCTTGTTCAACGCGGCAGCCACCAAGTTCATCGGTCTGGAACTGTCTGCGCTGGAAGCCGATGGCAAGGGGAAGATCATTTCCAGTCCGCGCGTCGTGACGGCCGATCAGTTGAAGGCATTGATCGAGCAGGGTACCGAGTTGCCCTATCAGCAGGCAACGAGCAGCGGTGCCACCAGCGTCGCCTTCCGCAAGGCAAATCTGAAGCTGGAAGTGACGCCGCAGATCACGCCGGATGGCAACGTGATTCTTGATGTTGATGTGAACAAGGACAGTGTCGGCGCGGAGACGCGTGCCGGTTTCGCCATTGACACCAAGCATGTCAAGACGCAAGTCCTGATCGACAATGGCGGTACGGTCGTGATCGGTGGTATCTTCCAGCAAACGGAACGCAATTCGGTGACCAAGGTTCCGTTGTTCGGTGATATTCCGGTGGTTGGAAACCTGTTCAAGACGACCGGTGTCACCAATGACAAGACGGAGTTGCTCATTTTCCTGACGCCCAGGATTGTGAATGACAAGATAGCGATCAGATAATACCGGGCAGTCAATTGGTCCTGACTGCGGCAAGGATTGTGGACGAATTTGCAAAACGTGACTGGCAACATTTTTTTGGTCGGCCTCATGGGCTCCGGCAAAACCACAGTCGGCCGCGCCCTGGCCAGAAAGCTTGACAAGCGGTTCATTGACTCCGATCACGAGATCGAGGCGCGCACCGGTGCCTCGATCCCGCTGATTTTCGAAATCGAAGGCGAGGCAAGCTTCCGGCAGCGCGAGGCGGAAGTCATCCGCGACCTGACCGGGCAATCCGATATCGTGCTCGCCACCGGCGGCGGCGCGATACTCAAGCCGGAAAACCGCGACTACCTGAAAACGCGCGGCACCGTGATTTATCTGCGTGCCAGCGTCAACAGCATCCTGCAACGCACCAGCCACGACAAGAACCGTCCGCTGCTGCAGACGGCCGATCCGCGCCAGCGTATCGAGCGGCTGGCGCGCGAACGCGAGCCTTACTACCTGGAAGTCGCGCATATCGTCGTCGAAACCGGACGCCCTAACGTACAATCGCTGGTACAGACCATCCTTGCACGGCTGGAAACAGTGTCAATGCCGCCGGAGCAGGACGACACGCCGAACCCACTTTCCTGACGCACTCATGAGCATGCCGCAGACTTCCCCAATCGCCCTGCAAGTCGATCTGGGTGATCGGAGCTATCCGATCACGATCGGACAATCCATTCTCGATAACACCGATCTCATCGCACGGCATGTCGTCGGGGCAAGGGTTGCCATCGTGACCAATACCACGGTCGGCCCGCTATATCTGGAAAAGCTGTCCAATACCCTGTCGGCCGCTGGCAAGCAGGTGACCGCCATCGTCCTGCCGGACGGCGAGGAGGAAAAGAACTGGGCCAGTCTGATGAAGGTGTTCGATGTGCTGCTGGCGGAACGATGCGACCGCAAGACCACACTGATCGCGCTGGGTGGCGGCGTCATCGGCGACCTGACCGGCTTTGCCGCAGCGACCTATATGCGCGGCGTGCCTTTCATCCAGGTGCCCACCACCCTGCTGGCGCAAGTCGATTCGTCCGTCGGTGGCAAGACCGGCATCAACCACCCGCTTGGCAAGAACATGATCGGCGCGTTCTACCAGCCACAGGCCGTGATCGCGGACACGACGACTCTGAATACCCTGCCGGCGCGCGAACTGTCCGCCGGGCTGGCGGAAATCATCAAGCATGGCGCGATCATCGACGCGCAGTTCTTCGACTGGATCGAGGCGAACATCGCGAAACTGGTCGCGCGCGATGCCGCGGCACTGGCGTATGCAATCCAGCGTTCCTGCGAAATCAAGGCGGACGTGGTGCGGCAGGATGAGCGCGAAGGCGGGTTGCGCGCGATCCTGAATTTCGGCCATACCTTCGGTCACGCGATCGAATCCGGGCTCGGCTACGGCGAATGGCTGCATGGCGAGGCGGTCGGCTGCGGCATGGTGATGGCGGCTGATCTGTCGCATCGCCTCGGTTTCATCGACGAGCAAACCACGACGCGCATTACCGCGCTGGTCAAGGCGGCGGGCTTGCCGACGGTGGCGCCGGATCTTGGCGCGGCGCGCTGGCTGGAACTGATGCAGGTGGACAAGAAAAACGAAGGCGGCCAGATCAAGTTCATCCTGATCAAGCCGCTGGGGACGCCCGTCATCATGCCGGTGCCGCAGGACGCCTTGCTGGCGACACTGAAGGCGGCGGTGCAATGAGTTCCACTCTCGCGCATTGACATGAACATCGAAGCGCACCTCGCCCCCTATGCCGCCCGATCCGAGGCGTCGCGAGGACGGCGCTTCACTGAGCCGGCACCGGCGTCGCGCACCGAGTTCCAGCGCGACCGCGACCGCATCATCCATTCCACCGCTTTTCGCCGCCTCGAATACAAGACGCAGGTATTCGTCAATCACGAGGGCGATCTGTTTCGTACCCGCCTGACGCACAGCATCGAAGTCGCGCAGATCGCGCGTTCCATCGCGCGCAATCTGCAACTGAATGAGGACCTGGTCGAGGCGATTTCGCTGGCGCACGATCTGGGGCACACGCCCTTCGGTCACGCGGGGCAGGAAGCGCTGAATGCCTGCATGAAGGATCACGGCGGCTTCGAGCACAATCTGCAAAGCCTGCGCGTGGTCGACGAGCTGGAGGAGCACTACGGCGCATTCGATGGCCTGAACCTGATGTTCGAAACGCGCGAAGGGATTCTGAAGCACTGTTCGCTTGCCAACGCCAGAAAGCTCGGCGACATCGGCCAGCGTTTCATCGAGAAAAGGCAGCCCACGCTGGAGGCGCAGCTCGCGAATCTCGCCGATGAAATCGCCTACAACAATCACGATATCGATGACGGGTTGCGTTCGGGGCTGTTGACGACAGCGCAGCTGGATGAGGTCGAGTTCTACGCACGGCACCGCGTCGAGGTCGAGGATGCCTATCCCGGCATCACCGGTCGCCGCGCGATTCACGAAACGATCCGCCGCATGATCAATGCGCTGATCGTCGACCTGATCGCCGCCTCGCAGGCCCGCATACGCGATGCAAAACTGCGATCGGTGGACGACGTGCGCAACGCACCCGTCTTGCTGGCTTTTTCCGATGAAATGAAGAAGGAAGCCGCGCAGTTGAAGCGCTTCCTGCGCGAAAACCTGTATCTGCACTATCAGGTCAATCGCATGACGAGCAAGGCGCGGCGCATCATCGAGGAATTGTTCCATGCCTTCATGAGCGAGCCGCGCCTGCTGCCGCCGACCTATCAGGTGATGGCGGGTGAGGGCAGCGCCCGTGTGCAGGTGCAGGCGCGCAAGGTGGCCGACTACATCGCGGGCATGACCGACCGCTATGCGATGCGCGAGCATCGGCGCTTGTTCGCGGTGGATGAACTTTGACAGGGTGCTGAAAAACCACTGCGCGTGAAGGCAAGCGCAAATGCGCGCAGCAAGACAGGAATCTCAGCGTCGGCGTCGCCGCATGTGCGCGAGCGTCTTCACCCTCGGTTCGACACGGCAGGCGGCGGGTTGTGATGCATGACGCGTATCAGGTCAGATCGCGCAAAGGATGCGCATGCGCCGGCCATGCGGACTCAAAGAACTGCGTCACCATTTCCGGCGTGACCTGTTCCAGCGTCGGCGGATTCCATTGCGGCGCATTGTCCTTGTCGATCACCAGCGCACGCACACCCTCCAGCACCTCGCCATGTTCGAAGCTGCGCCGTACCAGCGTGCGCTCCATGCGCAGGCAGTCCGCCACCGTCAGGCGCGCGCCGCGGCGCAACTGTTCCAGCGTGACGCACATCATCAGGGGCGAACGCTGTTCCATCACCTGCAAGGTCTTCCGGGCGAAGGGCATGTCGTCCTGCGCCAGCGACGCCGCGATGGCGCGCACGTCGTCGTGCGCAAAGTGCTTGTCGATGGCGGCACGGTTGATCGCCAGCGCACTGCCGGCCGGCTCGACGCGGGTCTGAAACGGTGCGGCGAACGAGCGAATGACTGCACGCATATCGGCCTCATTCGTGGATGCCAGCACTTCCCTCAGTGCCGGCAATTCCGATGCAGGGATGAATACATCGGCCAGACTCGCATGGAGCGCGTCGGCCGCGCCGACGGTTTCGCCGGTGATGCCGAGGTAAGTGCCCAGTTCGCCCGGAACGCGCGTCAGGAAATAACTGCCGCCGACGTCGGGGAAGAGTCCGATATTGACTTCGGGCATGGCCATCTTCGTGCGTTCCGTGACGATGCGCATCCGGTTGGCGTCGCCGCCCTGTGCGATCCCCATGCCACCACCCATGACGATGCCGTCCATGATGGCGATATACGGCTTCGGGTAATGATGGATCAGGTGGTTGAGCGCATATTCCTCGCTGAAAAAATCCTCCAGCAGGGCACTGTGTCCGGTTGACGTTGCGTTGCCGACTTCGTGGAAGAAACGGATGTCACCGCCTGCGCAAAATGCTTTCTCGCTGGTGCTTTGGATAAGGACGGCGCTGATGCGCGGATCGTCGCGCCACGCCAGCAGGGCCTGGGTCAATGCCCGCACCATGTCGAGTGAAAGAGAGTTCAGCGCCTTCGGGCGCTCGAGATGCAGGTATCCAATCCGGTTCCGGATTTCGCAGCGAATATGGTCGGTCATGGGGTGATGAGTGAGCGATGGGAAGGACCTATTCTATCGACATTGAACAATGTCTACAGGCAACATGTTTGCCCTTGCCGATTCGATATTTCCATGCCAATCCACTCATCCATCAAGGGAGGCCGGAAATCAAAAAGGGCGCCTTGTATGCGCCCTTGATTTGCCGTTGGCCGGGTGGTTCCCGGCGAGGATGATTTCTTACGATGTCGCGTCGGCGGCAGGTGCTTCCGGCATGCGCTTGATCGTTTCATGCTGATGGTCCTGCACCTTGGTCTTGTACTTCAGGACCTGGCGGTCCAGCTTGTCGATCAGCGAGTCGATCGCAGCGTACAGGTCTTCCGCAAAACTCTCCACGTGTATCACGATTCCTCTCAGGCGAACATTGACTTCGGCTCGTTGTCGCCTGTCCTTGTCCGAGGGCTTTTCCACGCCCAGGATGATGGCAATATCAATGACATGATCGAAGTGGCGCTTGATCCGCTCCAGCTTGTTTTGCACGTATTCACGGATAGCAGGTGTCAATTCGAGGTGATGTCCACTGATTGTGAGATTCATACAGCGCTCCTATGGATATTGCCGCTGGAGGTTCGCAACATGGCTTGATCACGTGGAGTTCAATGATTGCACTTCATAAGCGGCCACGTTGAAACGCAACGACAGTAAAGCTCAACACGATTGCAGGAATTACAGCGATTTGCGCAGATTAACGGGAGGAATTTTCAGGGCCTCGCGGTACTTTGCCACGGTTCGACGCGCCACGACCATGCCTTGTTCCCCCAACATCTCCGCTATTTTGCTATCTGAGAATGGACTCTTGGGGTCTTCTGCTCCTATCAACTGTTTGATGAGGGCTCGTATCGCGGTCGAGGAGGCTTCCCCCCCGGCTTCAGTCGCGACGTGGCTCCCGAAGAAGTATTTCAACTCAAACATTCCATGCGGAGTAAGCATGTATTTCTGAGTTGTCACGCGAGAAATAGTACTCTCGTGTAAACCCAGTGTATCAGCTATTTCACGCAAGACAAGGGGACGCATTGCCACCGCGCCGTGCGAAAAAAAGTTGCGCTGGCGGTCGACGATCGCCTGCGCAACGCGCAGGATCGTGTCGAAGCGCTGCCGCATGTTCTTGATCAGCCATTTGGCTTCCTGCAGCTGCGAATTGAGCGAGGCCTCGCCCTTGTTCTGCTTCAGGATGTTGGCGTACAGCGCATTGACGCGCAGGCGCGGCATGACGTCGTGGTTGAGCATGACCTGCCAGCCGTTTTTTGTTCTCTTGACGATCACGTCCGGCACCACGAAATCCGATGCGTCGGACGCGAAGGCTGCGCCGGGATGCGGGTTGCAACTCTTGATGACCGCTTGCGCCTCGCGCAAGTCTTCATCATCGCAGTCGAGCGCCTTCTTGAGCTTGTTGAAATCGCGCTGCGCGAACAGCGCGAGATGCTTCTCGACGATCGTCAGGGCCATGCGCCGTGTCACCAGCGGCACCCTGGGGAAGCGCCTGATCTGGATCGCCAGGCATTCCGAGGCATTGCGCGCGCCGACCCCGGCCGGCTCGAAGCTCTGCAGCAATTTGAGCGCGACCGATAGCTCATCCAGTTCGATGCCGAGTTCCTCGGGCAGGCGGGCGTGAATTTCTTCCAGCGGTTCTTCAAGATAGCCGTTGTCGTCCAGCGCGTCGATGATCAGTTCCAGCAGGGCGCGGTCGCGCATTTCGCGCACCGTGACGCGGACCTGTTCCAGCAGATGCTCGCGCAAGGTCGTCTCGTGCGCTTCGAGCTGCGGGCGCGCATCGTCGTCTTCCGGCGCCTTGGAAGTGCGCGCAACGTCGTCGAAGCTCCACTCCGAGTCGCTGGCGCTCGATGTTTCGGACGATTCTCCGCCTTCGAACGCGCCTTCCGATTCGTCGGACGACGATTTCGCATCGGGGGCTGACGGCGCTTCCGGCGTGGTGCTGCCCGGGCTGATCGCGCCGTCGGCCAGCAAACGCAGGGAGTGGTCGAGCGGGTCGTCGACGCGTTCCAGCATGGGGTTTTCCGACAGGATCTGTTCCAGCTCCTGATGCAGTTCGAGCGTGGACAGTTGCAGCAGGCGGATCGACTGCTGCAACTGCGGTGTCAGCGCCAGGTGCTGCGAGATGCGGAGTTGGAGAGTCTGTTTCATCTGTCGGCCATCACATCCGGAAGTGTTCGCCCAGATACACGCGGCGCACCGATTCGTCGGCGATGATGTCGTCGGGGCGGCCGGATGCCAGCACCGCGCCCTGGTTGATGATGTAGGCGCGGTCGCAAATGCCGAGCGTTTCGCGCACGTTGTGATCGGTGATCAGCACGCCGATGCCGCGTTCCTTGAGGAAGCGGACGATGCGCTGGATCTCGATCACCGCGATCGGGTCCACGCCGGCGAACGGTTCGTCCAGCAGCACGAAGCGCGGGTTGGTGGCCAGCGCGCGCGCGATTTCGACGCGTCGCCGTTCGCCGCCGGACAGCGACAGCGCCTGGCTCTCGCGCAGCTTTTCGATCTGCAGTTCCGCCAGCAGAGTGTTCAATCGCTTGTCGATGGCAGCCTTCGACAGCGGCTTGCCATTCTCGGTTTGCAGCTCGAGCACCGCGCGGATATTGTCTTCCACCGTGAGCTTGCGGAACACCGAGGCTTCCTGCGGCAGATACGACAGGCCCAGCACTGCGCGGCGATGGATCGGCAGGCGTGAAATGTTGTTGCCGTCGAGGTCGATCTCGCCGGCGTCCGACGGTACCAGGCCGACGATCATGTAGAACGAGGTGGTCTTGCCCGCGCCATTGGGGCCGAGCAGGCCGACCACCTCGCCGCTTGCCACCTGCAGCGAGACGTCGCGCACGACCTGGCGCGCGCCGTAACTCTTCTGCAAGCCGCGGACAACCAGTGTGCTTGCCATGTCAGTTGCCCTTGTTTTCGGTGCGCGGCTGGATCACGGCCTTGATGCGGCCGCCGCCCGGCTTGCTCTCGCCGGTAGCAGTGTTGTTGACCGTGAAAAATTCGGCGCGGCTGTCATACGAAATGAACTCGCCTTGCACTTCGTCGGTCGCCCTGGTTCCCTCCAGCCGTCGCACCATCGCCTTCGAATACAGCTTCGCCACTTCGGTCTTGTTATCGTATTCGATGCGGTCAGCGGCATGCCCTTCCATCCACAGGTCGGGGCCGCCATCGCGTTTCTGGCGGAACGTAGCCAGCTTGCCAGGCGCAGCCCACAGCGTGGCGTATTGATAGCCTGCCGGGTCTTGTGTGACGACCAGCTTCGCGCCTTTCATGATCAGGGTGCCGCGTGTCAGGATGACGTTGCCGGTGAAGGTGTTGATCTGCTTCACGTCGTCATAGGCCATGTGGTCCGCCTCGACGTTGGTCGGCTTCAGCGAGTCTGCCTTCTCGGCGTGCGCAACGCCTGCAATCGCCATCGAGAATATCAACAGCGGCAGCAGTCGCGGCAAGGACAAAAAACGTTTCATGAAGGATTTCTTTCGTGGTGCATCGTGTCGTACAGGTTCAGCGAACCGGCGCATGGTAGCTGCCTTGCACCCGGCTCGACAGGCGCAATTCGCGCGTCGCATTGTTGACGTACATGCCGATTCCGTTCAGGGTCGACTCGCCCAGAGTGATCTGGACCGGCTTCTCGGTTTTCGCCACGTCGTCGTCCGGCAGGATCAGCATGTACTCCGACTTGACCTGCAGCCGTTCGGACCGCGGCGTGGCGGGGCGGTCCATATGCACGTTGTCGTACATGTGCATCTCGCTGCCGTCGCTGTTGACCTCCGCCCGATCGGAACGCAGCGTCGTCGGCGGCCGCTCGGCGGTCAGGCTCTTCAATACCGGATTCACGACATCGTAGGAATCGTCCTTCGGATTGTGCGTGAGCTTGTCGCCCGATACGTGATAGCGCGGCTCGCCCGTTTCCGACATCTTCACGTAGCTGAAGTGGTCGACGTATAGATCCGGTGCAGTCCGGGTAACGTCGGGAATGAAATCGCTTGCATTACGGCGCATCACTTCCAGCGCCCAGAAGCTGCCCAGCGCCAATGCGCTCATCAGCGCCACGAGCATGAACAGACGGAAGCGCCGAGTGGATTGTTCGCTCGTCATGCCAGGTACGGCGCGATTGCCGCCTCGTAATTTCCTTGCGCGCGCAAAATGAAATCGCACAACTCGCGTGCCGCGCCGTGTCCGCCGCCGGCGCTGGTGACGTGGTGGACGCGCGCCCTTACTTCGGGATGCGCATTCGGCACGCTGGCGGCAAAGCCGACGCGCAACAGGATCGGCAAGTCGATCACGTCGTCGCCGACGAAACCGCACGCATCGGCGCTGTTGCCCGTTTCCTTCAGCAATTGTTCGAACGCGCTGCGCTTGTCGTGCACGCCTTGATACAGATGGCGGATGCCGAGATCCGCCGCGCGCCGCGCGACGATCGCGGACTGGCGCGCGCTGATGATGGCGGTTGCCACGCCCGATTGCTGCAGCAGCTTGATGCCGTGACCGTCCAGCACATTGAAGGTCTTGATCAGTTCGCCGTCCGCACCGTAGTGCAGGCTGCCGTCGGTCAGGATGCCGTCGACATCGAAAATCATCAAGCGGACGCAGGCGGCGCGGGTGACAGCGGTCGCTTCCATCAGATTACCTTGGCTCGCGTCAGGTCATGAATATGCAGGGCGCCGACCAGCTTGCCGCCGGCATCGGCGACCAGCAGCTGGTTGATGCGGTAGTGCTCCATCAACTCCACCGCCTCGACCGCCAGTTGATCCGGTCCCACCGTGCGCGGATTGGCGTGCATGATGTCGGCGATTTTCAGTTTGGTGAAGTCCTGCGCGTTCTCGATCAAGCGGCGCAAATCGCCGTCGGTGAAAATGCCGATCGCGCGATATGCGTCGTCGACGACGGCGGTCATCGCCATGCCCTTGCGGGTGATCTCGAACAGCGCCTCCGACAGCGGCACGTCGGCCGTCACTGCAGGTATCGCGTCGCCGCTGCGCATCACATCACGCACATGCGTCAGCAGACGGCGGCCGAGCGCGCCGCCCGGGTGCGAACGGGCAAAGTCCTCTTCCTGGAAGCCGCGCGCATCAAGCAGCGCCACGGCCAGCGCATCGCCCAGCGCCAGCGTCGCGGTGGTGCTGGCGGTCGGCGCAAGATTCAGCGGGCATGCTTCCTTGTCCACATGGATGCTCAGATGCACGTTGGCAAGCTTGGCGAGGCTGGATTCATCATTGCCGGTCATCGCGATCAGCTTTGCGCCCATGCGCTTGATGATGGGCACGATGGCCAGCAGTTCGGTCGATTCGCCGGAATAGGAGATTGCGACAAATGCATCGTCCTCGGTCACCATGCCGAGGTCGCCGTGCGCGGCTTCCGCCGGATGCACGAACAGCGCCGGCGTGCCGGTGGAGGCCAGCGTCGCGGCGATCTTGCGCGCGATGTGTCCGGATTTGCCGATGCCGGAAACGACCACGCGGCCGCCGCAGTTGAGCAGCAGGCCGACTGCCTGCGCGAAAGCGTCGTCGGGATCGTCGGAGATGCGGTTCTTCAGCGCGGTCAGCGCGTCGGTTTCGATTTGCAGCGTCTCGCGCGCAAGCTCAAGTGCGCGCTTCGCACCATGTGCGTCATATGCCTTCGGCAAGATTTTTGCATGGGGTACACTCATGCCCGAAGTATAAACGAATTGGCCAAGCAAAAAATCTGCCAGTCAGAACAAAAAATTGCGCCTTGATGTGGCTCAAACCGCAATCAATATGCCGAATACGCCGATCTTGAAATTTTAATAACGAATGCATTCCGCCCTCGAACTTACCCTGCTTTTGCTCGGCGCCGCGGTGCTCGGCGTGGTCATCTTCCGCATGCTGCATCTGCCGCCGATGCTCGGCTATCTGGCGGTCGGCATCCTGATCGGACCGCATGGTTTCGGCATGGCCAGCGACAACCAGACCACGCATGCGCTGGCCGAATTCGGCGTGGTGTTCCTGATGTTCTCGATCGGGCTGGAGTTTTCGCTGCCGAAGCTGGTGGCGATGCGGCGCACCGTGTTCGGGCTCGGCATGGCGCAGGTGCTGTGCACGATTGGTGCGGCCATGGTGTTCGGCTGGCTGACCGCCGCCTTGCTGCCGCAGATGGTTGACATCAGCTGGCGCGCCGCGTTCGCGCTCGGCGGTGCGCTCGCGATGTCGTCCACCGCGATCGTGTCGAAGATGCTGACTGAAAGACTGGAGCTCGAAACGCCGCACGGCCGGCAGATCATCGGCATCCTGCTGTTCCAGGACCTCGCGGTGGTGCCGCTGCTGATTCTCGTGCCTGCATTGGCGAAGGATTCCAGCAACCTGCCTGCCACCCTCGCATGGGCGGGATTCAAGGCGGCCATCGTGCTGCTTCTGCTGCTGGTCATCGGCCAGAAACTGATGCGCAACTGGTTCCACATCGTGGTCAAGCGGCGTTCGCAGGAGCTGTTCATGCTCAATCTGCTGCTGATCACGCTGGGCGCGGCATGGATCACCGAGCGCGCCGGCCTGTCGCTCGCGCTCGGCGCATTCGTGGCCGGCATGCTGATTTCGGAAACCGAGTACAAGCACCAGGTGGAAGAGGACATCAAGCCCTTCCGCGACGTGCTGCTGGGCCTGTTCTTCGTCACGGTCGGCATGCTGCTCAATGTGCGGCTGGTGCTGGAGAACTGGTGGCTGGTGCTGCTGTTGCTGACCGTGCCCGTGCTGCTGAAGTTCGGCCTGATCGCGCTGCTGGCGCGGCTGTTCGGCGCAACGCCCGGCGTCGCGCTGCGCACCGGGCTGGGGCTGGCGCAGGCCGGCGAGTTCGGTTTCGTGCTGCTGAACCAGGCGGGCGGTCTGCAGTTGATGGACCCGCTCGTCATTCAACTGATCCTCGCATCGATGGTGCTGTCGATGCTGGCCGCGCCTTTCATCATTGCCAAGTCCGACGCGATCGTGATGAAGCTGTCGGCCAATGAGTGGATGCTGCAGTCGCTGCAGCTGACGCAGATCGCCACGCGCACCATGACCACGCAGAAGCATGTGCTGATCGCCGGCTTCGGCCGCACCGGGCAGAGTTTGGCGAAATTGCTGGAGGAAGAAAACATTCCCTATCACGCGCTCGATCTCGACCCCGATCGCGTGCGGGAAGCGCAAGGAGCGGGCGCACACGTGTCGTACGGCGATGCGACCCGGCGCGAAAGCCTGGTGGCCGCCGGCATTCACCGCGCTGCGGCATTGGTCGTGACCTATGCCAGCACGCCGTCGGCGCTCAAGGTGCTGCATTTCGCGCATGAGCTTGCGCCCGCATTGCCGGTCATCGTGCGCAGCCATGACGACACCGATCTCGACAAGCTGCGCGCGGCGGGCGCGACCGAAGTGGTGCCCGAGGCGATCGAGGGCAGCATGATGCTGGCGTCGCATGCCCTCGTGATGCTCGGGGTCCCGCTGCGTCGCGTGGTGCATCGCGTGCAGGCGGCGCGCGATGAACGCTACGCTTCCTTGCGCGGATACTTCCACGGCGCCAGCGATGCACCCGATGATGCCGAGCACTTGAATGTGCGGCTGCATTCCGTCACCCTGCCCGAAGGTGCGAAGGCCATCGGCAAGGTACTGGCCGCACTCAAGCTGCCGGAAGCCGGGGCAGAGGTGACCATCATCCGGCGCGGCAAGGTCCGCATCGAAGTCACACCGGCAACCGTACTGCAAGCCGGCGACATCGTCGTGCTGCGCGGCACGACCGAAGGCGTGGCGCGCGCCGAGGAGCGGCTGCTCAAATAGCCGGCGAAACAGGCGCCGGAACCTGCGATTCCGCACGGCAAACACGATCGGGAATTACTGGCTAGAATTGCCGGCTGGTCCCACGTCTTTCGTCGAAAGAGTTTCCCGTGTTTGAACGCATCCTCGGCATCATCCTGCCTGTCTTCATCATCATCGGCATCGGCTATGCCTACGCGCGTGCGCGCGGCGATGCCGTCAGAACCGACATGATCTCGGTCAATCGCGTCAGCATGGATGTGCTGTGCCCATTGCTGGTCTTCACCGCATTGGCGGCGAAGGACTTCGACATCGCGCATAACGGCACGCTGATCCTGGCGGGCGTGCTGATCTCTCTCGGTTCCGGACTGATCGCGTGGCCGGTCGCACGCGTGCTGGGCTACGACGTGCGCAGCTTCGTGCCGCCGATGATGTACAACAACTGCGGCAACATGGGTTTGCCGCTCGCGGCGCTCGCATTCGGCACGGCTGGTCTGTCGGCTGCAGTCGCGCTGTTCATGGCATGCAATCTGATTTATTTTTCGGTCGGCATCAAGATCATCGAAAGCGGCCGCAGCCAGCGCACCTCTTTGCTCAAGCTGTTTACCAGCCCGATGATGGTGTCGATGATGCTCGGCATGGTATTTGCCATCTTGCACATCACGCTGCCGGGGCCGTTGATGCAGGCGATGAAACTGCTGGGCGAGGCATGCATTCCCGTCATGCTGTTCTCGCTGGGCGTGCGCATGCTCGATGTCAGTTTCAAAAGCTGGCACATCGGCCTGATCGGCGCCATCGTCTGTCCGCTGGGCGGGCTGGCCGTGGCCTGGCTGCTGGACGGCGTGCTGACAATGACGCCCATGCAGCGCGGTCAGATGTATCTGTTCGCCGCGCTGCCGCCGGCGGTGTTCTGCTTCATGATTGCGGAACAGTACAAGCAGGAGCCGGACAAGGTGGCGTCCATCGTGTTGCTGGGGAATCTGGCGGCACTGGCATTCGTGCCGGCCGGTTTGTGGATGGGATTGCGCGCGTAGGGACCGTTGAAGCTATTTTGTGGGCAACACTTCGAACTGCCCGTCCGCGACGAGCGCATCCTCAACCTCGTGGACAGTCACGCCGCTGACCCGCGCTGCAGGCGGGCCGCGCCGTGCCCATTCGATAAACTTCTGCACTGCGTCGACCTCGCCCCGAATCATGGCTTCGACCGAGCCGTCGCGCCGGTTGCGGACCCAGCCATACAGGCCGAGCGTGCGTGCCTGCAGGTCGAGCGAGGCACGATAGCCGACGCCTTGCACGATGCCGGTGATATGCAGATGCTTTGCCATGTCGCCTCGCTCAAATACGCGCCGTCACTCGTCAAATGACAGAAACCGTCACTTCTTCTTCAACATCGGTGCCAGATATTTTCCGGTGAAGCTGGCCGGATTCTTCGCCACCGTTTCCGGTGTCCCGGCTGCAATGATCTGGCCACCGCCCGCACCGCCTTCCGGCCCGAGATCGACGATCCAGTCGGCGGTCTTGATGACGTCGAGATTGTGCTCGATGATGACCACCGTGTTGCCCTGGTCGCGCAGGCGATGGATCACCTTCAGCAGCAGGTCGATATCGTGGAAGTGCAGGCCGGTGGTCGGCTCGTCCAGAATGTACAGCGTACGACCGGTGTCGCGCTTGGACAGTTCCAGCGACAGCTTGACGCGTTGCGCCTCGCCACCCGACAGCGTGGTCGCGCTCTGGCCGAGGCGGATGTAGCCGAGGCCGACGTCGAGCAGCGTCTGCAGCTTGCGCGCGATGACCGGCACCGGCTTGAAGAATTCATGTGCTTCCTCGACCGTCATGCCGAGCACTTCGTTGATGTCCTTGCCCTTGTATTGAATCTCCAGCGTTTCGCGGTTGTAACGCTTGCCGTGGCATACGTCGCACGGCACGTACACGTCCGGCAGGAAATGCATCTCGACCTTGATCACGCCGTCGCCCTGACAGGCTTCGCAGCGGCCGCCCTTGACGTTGAACGAGAAGCGGCCCGCGGAGTAGCCGCGTTCCTTGGATGTCGGCACCGTCGCGAACAGGTCGCGGATCGGCGTGAAGAGGCCGGTGTAGGTCGCCGGATTGGAGCGCGGCGTGCGTCCGATCGGCGCCTGGTCCACCGAGATCACCTTGTCGAAATGCTCCAGCCCGCTGATCGATTCGTACGGCGAAGGTTCGGCATGCGAGCCGTACAGATGCCGCGCCGCCGCGTGGTACAGCGTGTCGTTGACCAGCGTCGATTTGCCCGAACCGGACACGCCGGTCACGCAGGTCAGGAGGCCGACCGGCAAATCCAGCGTCACCCCCTGCAGGTTGTTGCCCGACGCGCCGTCGATCACCAGCTGGCGCTGCGGATCGAGCGGCGTGCGTTTCTTCGGCACGGAGATTTCCAGCGAGCCGTTCAGGTATTTCGCGGTCAGCGATTTCTTGTTCTTCAGGATGTCGGTGAGTGAACCCTTGGCGATGACTTCGCCGCCGTGCACGCCGGCGCCGATGCCCATGTCGACGATGAAGTCGGCGCAGCGGATCGCGTCTTCGTCATGCTCGACCACCAGCACGGTGTTGCCGATGTCGCGCAGATGTTTCAGCGTATCGATCAAGCGGTCGTTGTCGCGCTGATGCAGGCCGATCGACGGTTCGTCGAGCACGTACATCACACCGGTCAGGCCGGAGCCGATCTGCGAGGCGAGACGGATGCGCTGTGCCTCGCCGCCGGACAGCGTATCCGCGCTGCGTTCCAGCGACAGATAGTCGAGCCCGACGTTGTTCAGGAACTTCAGGCGCGACACGATTTCCTTGATGATGCGGTCCGCGATTTCGCGTTTCGCGCCGGTCAGCTTCAGGCTCTCGAAGAAGGCGAGCGTCTCGCGCAGCGGCGTTGCCGCCACTTCGTAAATCGCGCGTTCCTGCTTGCCGCTGCCGACCTTGACGAAGCGCGCTTCGATGCGCAGACGCGCACCGTGGCATGAGGGGCATTCCTTCTGATTGATGAACTTGGCGAGCTCTTCCTTCACCGCGATCGAATCGGTTTCGCGGTAGCGCCGCTGCAGATTGTTGACCACGCCTTCGAAGCTGTGCTCGCGCACCACGGCGCGGCCGCGTTCGTTGATGTAGGTGAATGGAATCGCCTGCTTGCCGGAGCCATGCAGGATGACATCCTGCGCCTTCGCCGGCAGTTGCTCGAAAGGCGTGTCTAGATCGAATTCGTAGAATGCGGCAAGACTCTGCAGCATCTGGAAGTAGAACTGGTTGCGCCGATCCCAGCCCTTGATCGCGCCACTGGCCAGCGACAGATTGGGGAAGGCGACAATGCGCTTCGGATCGAAGAACTCGATGTGGCCGAGGCCGTCGCATTCCGGACATGCCCCCATCGGATTGTTGAACGAGAACAGGCGCGGCTCTAGTTCCTGCAGCGAATAGCCGCAGGTCGGGCAGGCGAACTTGTTGGAGAACAGGTGTTCCTTTTCGCTGTCCATTTCCAGCGCGATCGCACGGCCTTCGGCCAGACGCAATGCCGTCTCGAAACTTTCCGCCAGGCGTTGCTTCACATCGGCCTTGACCTTGAGGCGGTCGATGACGACATCGATGGTGTGCTTTTCCGTCTTCTTCAGTTTCGGCAGGTCGTCGATCTCATAGATCCGCGCCTTGCCGGTGCCGCTCTGGATGCGGAAGCGCACAAAGCCCTGCGCCTGCATCTGCTCGAACAGATCGACATGCTCGCCCTTGCGATTGGCGACGACAGGCGCGAGGATCATCAGCTTGGTGTCTTCCGGCATCGCCAGCACCGCATCGACCATCTGCGATACCGATTGCGCCGCCAGCGGATTCTCAGGGTGATCGGGGCAGTAGGGCGTACCGACCCGCGCATACAAGAGGCGCAGGTAATCGTGGATCTCGGTCACGGTGCCGACGGTGGAGCGCGGATTGTGCGAGGTTGCTTTCTGCTCGATGGAAATGGCCGGCGACAATCCTTCGATCAGATCGACATCCGGCTTTTCCATCAATTGCAGGAATTGCCGCGCATACGCCGACAGCGATTCCACATAGCGCCGCTGCCCTTCCGCATACAGCGTGTCGAACGCGAGCGACGACTTGCCGGAGCCGGACAATCCGGTGATCACGACGAGTTGATTGCGTGGCAATTCAAGATTGATATTCTTCAGGTTGTGCGTGCGCGCACCGCGAATGCGAATTTCTTCCATGACTGCTTTCGGCTGCTTCCTTGGAGGGGTCAACCTGATACTATAACGGGTTTTGAATCCCGCAGTATCCAGCGGATTCGCTCAGTTATCAGGTCTTCCATGTCTTCCTCCCTCTCCAACGAACGAAGCGCCGGCATGACTTCTGCCGAGATTCGCGCAAGTACTTCGCTCGCCTCCATCTTCGCGTTGCGCATGCTCGGCATGTTCCTGATCCTGCCGGTGTTTGCCGTGCATGCAAAGACGCTGCCGGGCGGGGAGAGCACAACACTGGTCGGACTGGCCATGGGAATCTACGGATTGACGCAGTCGTTCGGCCAGATTCCGTTCGGCGCAGCGTCGGACAAGTACGGCCGCAAGCGCGTCATCATCATCGGCCTGATCCTGTTCGCGCTCGGCTCCTTCATTGCCGCAGCGGCGAACGACATCATGTGGGTGATCGCGGGTCGCGCCATTCAGGGCGCAGGCGCGATTTCGGCGGCAGTGACGGCGTTCATCGCCGATGCGACGCGCGAAGAGCATCGCACCAAGGCGATGGCGATGGTGGGCGGCTCCATCGGACTGACGTTCGCGGTGTCGATGATCGCCTCGCCGATGCTGTATGAAGCCATCGGCATGGGCGGCCTGTTCGCCCTGACCGGCATCCTGTCGATCATCGCGATTTTCGTGGTTGCCTTCGTCGTGCCGCCGGCACCCGCACAGGTCGCTGCGAAGCGCGTGCCGTTTTCCGAGGTGCTGGCCAACCGCGAATTGATGCGGCTGAACTACGGCGTCTTCGCCCTGCACATGGTGCAAATGGCAATGTTTGTCGTTGTGCCGTCGGCGCTGGTGCAATATGCCGACCTGCCCATCGCAAGCCACTGGAAAATCTATCTGCCGGTGGTCCTCGCATCGATCGTGTTCATGCTGCCGCCGGTCTTCGTCGGCGAGAAGCGCGGCAAGAGCAAGCAGGTCTTCATTGCCGCAATTGCATTGATGCTGATCGTGCAAGTCGGCTTCTGGATTTTCATGGCGAATCCGACATTGCCATGGATGCTGCTGGTGGCCTTGCTGCTGGCTTTCTTTGTTTCATTCAATATTCTGGAAGCGAGCCAGCCTTCGCTGGTGTCGCGCATCGCGCCGCCATCGGCCAAGGGGGCCGCGCTCGGCGTATACAACACCTTGCAGGCGCTCGGCCTGTTCTGCGGCGGCGCGGCCGGCGGCTGGCTGCAGCAGCATGCCGGCCCGTCGACAGTCTTCATTCTGGGGGCGGGCCTGACTGCGGCGTGGCTTATAATCGCATCCAGCATGAAAAATCTGCCGCGCCGTGCCGCGGTAGCAGCGGCTGCTTGATATAGAGCGAAATTCAGCGAAAGAAATTCAGGAGAAAATCATGGCATCGGTCAACAAGGTCATCATCGTCGGCAATCTCGGGCGCGATCCGGAAACGCGCTACATGCCCAGCGGTGACGCCATCACCAACATCACGGTCGCAACGACTGACAAGTGGAAGGACAAGGCAAGCGGCGAGCAAAAGGAAGCGACCGAATGGCATCGCATTTCCTTCTTCGGCCGGCTGGCCGAAATCGCCGGCCAGTATCTGAAGAAGGGGTCGCAGGTCTACATCGAAGGCCGGCTGCGCACACGCAAGTACACCGACAAGGACGGCGTTGAGAAATTCGCTACCGAAATTGTGGCGGACACCATGCAGATGCTCGGCAGCCGTCAGGGTGCGGGCGGCGGCGCACCGATGGGCGACGACTACGGCAGCGCGCCTGCGCCGCGCCAGAATGCGGGCGGCAATGCCGCCGGTGGTGGGGCATCGCGCGCACCGGCCAGACCGGCTCCCAACTTCAGCGACATGGACGACGATATCCCGTTCTGACGCCATCCTCTGACAGAGGTTGTCCGACAAGAAAAGCTCCGCATGACGGAGCTTTCTTTTTTTGTGCGGTTTCATTGCGGGTTTTGCGAATGAATACTTGCCATGCATCAAATGTTCATGATTCAATTTGTTAATATTGCAGAGAAGAAAGATATGCCATCTGCTTGATAAGAAACGATTCGCAGCAGACACAGAAGATTAAGCATCAAACAAGAATGTTTTCCAATAGCCCCGAGCGCCGCGATATCGCGTCCAAAGCACAGCTAGACAGCCTGATGGAAGCTGCGGGTGATGCCGTGTTCCGCCTGAACGAGAAGGGCGAAATCCTCTTCGCGAGCAATCGTGCGATCGAGTTGATCGGCCCCGAGGCGAATCTGGCCGGTCAACCGCTGACGGCGATCGCGCCCGATCCGGATCAGGCCGCGCTGCGGGGCGCGATTTCGCAGGCGCTCGCCATGCGCGTGCCGAGCCGCGTCAACATGCGCATGAAGACGCCGGCATCCGCACTGTGGGTCGAATTGCAGATCACCGCGTATTCGACCGTGCAGGGCGAGGTCGAACTGCTGGCGGTCGGGCGCGACATCTCGGGGCAGCACGCCACCGAGGAGCGCCTGCGCCATATGGCTACGCATGATGCGCTGACCGGCCTCGCCAATCGCTCCCTGCTGTCGGACCGGCTGCGCATGGCGATTGCGCAGGCGCGTCGCACCGATACGGGATTCGCGGTGGTGGCGCTCGATCTCGATGGTTTCAAGAAGGTCAACGATGCGCTCGGCCACGCCGTCGGCGATGTGCTGCTGCGCGTCGCCGCCGCGCGCTTGTCCGAGGCGATCCGCGCGGTCGATACGCTGGCACGCGTGGGCGGGGATGAATTCGTCGCCGTGCTGCCGGGCGCGGCGACCGAGGCGGAGATCCAGGCCATTGCGCGGCGCATGATTGCGGCCATGCAGCTGCCATTCGACATCCAGGGCCATGCGCTGTATGTCGGCACGTCGATCGGCGCGGCGATCTTCCCGGACCACGGCGACAGCGAAGTCAAGCTGCTGGCGCATGCCGATACCGCGATGTACCGTGCGAAGGAGACCGGCAAGGCGCGCTGCGTCATCTATGACCAGCACAAGTTCACGCAGCCGGAACATGACGTGTCGATGGAGGCGGCGATGTTCCAGGCCGTCCGGGATGGCGAATTCCTGCTGCACTATCAGCCGATCGTCGATGCGCGCACGCGCCGCATCATGGGCTTCGAAGCCTTGATGCGCTGGGTCAGTCCGGACAAGGGGCTGGTGCCGCCCGCCCAGTTCATCCCGATGGCGGAAAGCAACGGCCTGATCAACCTGCTCGGCGCATGGGTATTGAAGGCCGCGTGCGTGCAGCTCAAGCGTTTCGAGGAAGTGGCCGGCAGGCCGCTCTACGTGTCGGTCAACGTCAGTCCGCGGCAATTCCGCAACGATCAGTTCATCGACATCATGGACGAGGCGATCCAGCTGTCCGGCCTGCGGGGCGAGCAGTTGCTGCTCGAAATCACCGAAGGCATCCTGATGTCGGACCCGGAGCATGCCGAAACCCTGCTGACCGCCATGGTCGAGCGCAACGTGCGCATCGCGATCGATGACTTCGGCACGGGTTATTCCTCGCTGGCTTACCTCAAGCGCTTCCCGATTGCCGCGCTGAAGATCGACCGCGAATTCATCAAGGACCTGCCGGGCTCGCTCAAGGACGCGGCGATCTGCAATGTGGTCCTGAGCCTGGCCAGCCATCTGAACCTGTCGACAGTGGCCGAAGGGGTCGAGAGCGAAGAACAGCTGGAGTTCCTTGCCGACAATGGATGCGCGCTGGTGCAGGGCTTTCTCACCGGCGCGCCCTTGCTGCCCGAAAACGTGATTGCGCTGTTGAGCGACGAGTCCCGTCGCGAGGCGCCATCCCTCGCCGCACAATAAGAACAACCTCATCATGAGCATCCCCAGGACCGAAACCGTCAGTGCGGACAAAACGATGTCCCAGTTGTGGGCGCGCGTGCGTCAGCGCGGCGACCTGCCCGGTTTTTCCAAGGTCGTGCGCATCATCATCGGCGCCATGCGCGGCGACGACGATCGCGAGTTCAACATGACCCGCACCGTGCTGTCCGATCCGGCTCTCACGCAGAAGGTGCTGCGGCTTGCCAACAGCGCGATGTACTCGGTGTTCGGGCAGGATGTCAATACCGTTTCCAAGGCCGTGATCGTGCTCGGCACCGAGGCGATCGGCCATCTGGCGCTGGGTCTGAAGCTGATCGACGGGCTGTCCGCCGCCTCGACCGAGTCCGAGCGCGCGCGCAGTGAAATGGAAAAGGCGGTGCTGGCCGGCCATATCGCGCGCCAGGTCGCGTCGTCCGCGAGCCGGCGCGATGCCGAGGAGGCCGTGGTTTGCTCGATGCTGCATACGCTCGGCCGCATGATGGTGGCCTTCTATCTGCCCGACCAGTGGCAGCGGATCCAGGCGCGTTGCGCCGAGAGCGGAATGCGCGAAGAACAGGTTGCGGTTGAGGTGCTCGGCCTCGGTCTCGACGATATCGGCCGGCTTGCCGCCAGGCGATGGAGCCTGCCGGCCCCGCTGATCGATACGCTCAAGGATGTCGAGCCGCAACCGGTCGAGGAGCCGCTGGACCATGCCGACTGGCTGGCAGCGGTCGCTACGCTGTCGTCGCGATGCGCCGACGCGGTGTGTTCGGGCGGGGGCGAGGAGGCTTCCGACGCGATACTGGCGCTCGCCGGGGACTTCGCCGACATGCTGGGGCTTGATGTGCCGCAACTGCTGGACGCGGTGGAACTCGCACAGCAAACGCTTGCCGAAGAGGCCGTGGTGGAGGTACACGCCGGCAAAGGCGTCCGGGCCGAACGCAGGACGGTGCCGCCGCACAGCGGCGGCAAGCCGGTGGAGGCGATCGACATTCTGACGCGCGGCGTGTCCGACATGCGCGGCGCGGTGCGGACCGCCAGCACGGGCCAGCTGCTGACGATGGCGCTGGAAACCGTGTACCAGGGACTCGGTTTCAGCCGTGCGGTGGTTTTCCTGCGCGACCAGGAGCGCGGGCAGTACAACGCCCGCATGTGCTTCGGCGACGGCGTGCAGGAGCTGCTGTCGCGGCTGGTATTCGACGATGCGTATCAGCCCGATGTGTTCCATGCGGCGCTGGCGAACGACAAGATCGTGTTCGTCGAGAATGCGCAGGAGCCGTCCTTCACGAACAAGGTGCCGCGCTGGTGGAAGGCCTCGCTGCCGACGGTGCGCAGCTTCATGGTGCTGCCGCTGACCGTGGACCGCCGTCCGGTGGGCTTCATCTACGGTGACTGGGATATTGCCAGTCCCGCCGCCAAAATCGAGTCGCATGAGTTCATGCAGCTGAACGAATTGCGCGTATTGGTGGTGCAGGCGGTGGAACAGCGCCGCCAGGAAGAGTCTGTCTGGGCGCGACGGATGCTGTAAGTGCGCCTGGCAACGTGATTCCGGGTTGCGTTGCCGGACGTCATGTGCTGCTTGCTGCCGTGCTTCGCGATTTCCGATCTCTGTTCCGCCGCGCAACACCATGCTTCATTTTGCCGCGCTCTGGAAACTTGCGCGCGCATCGCTGTTGATGATCCTCAATTCTTCTCTGTGTTCGTTGATATAGGCGACATGTCGTTTTGCTGGTAGATTCATTACCTTTTCGACAATAACAATACCGCCATGAACGACTGGATGATTGCAGGGGGCGTCGGACTGGGTGCTGCATTGCTGTGGCTTGCCTTTCACGGCGGCGGCAAGCCGCGCTACAAGAGCAAGCCGGTGTTGACGGGCGGCGATCTCGAATTCTTCCATACCTTGCGCAACGCCTTGCCCGGCTGCCATGTCTTTCCGAAGGTCGCAATGACGGCGCTGCTGGAGCCGACCGGGCTCGGCAGAGCGCGGCAGCTGGCGCATGAGCGTATCGCGGCCAGGCGTGTCGGCTATGCGGTATTCGACGAAGACATGCAGCTGCGCGCGGTGGTGGAACTGAGCCATCGTTCGGGTGTGTCGCGCAAGGAGCTGGCGCGGGATGAATACCTGGCCAGCGCCGGCATCAAGACCCTGCGCTTCCACGCCAGGCAGCTGCCATCGGAGGCAATAATCGAACAGGTGATTTTCGCCCGCTCGGTGCGTCAGCTGCTCCACCGCGACGTGTCGAATACGAATGCGCGCTCCTCGAAGATGGAGTCGAGGCGCCAGAAGACGCCGTGGCGGAACACCGCCAGCATGAACATCTGACTTTCCGACGGCTCGCTGGCGGCGAAGGCGGTGTGGCTCAACAGTGCGGCGCAAGCACCGGCCTGCGGGTCGCGCACCGATTCGTAGCGGATGATCTGAATATGCTCCTGCCGCGCCTGCGAGGCCAGATCCTGGCAGGGCCGGTAATCGGCGGTATGCGTCCATTGCGCACGCCGCCCGGACAGCGGCGGCTGCCGCAAGTCGATGGCGGTGCCGCGCACCGGCGTCCTGAACAGCGTCTGCTGCATCGGTTTGATCGATTTCAGCGCGGGGCTGTCCATCAGCAGGCGCCAGCGCCAATAGCCGAGTTCGGCGCAGGCGGTGCGCTGCTCCTCCGCGCCGTAGAACACGCCCGGATCGTTCGGCCCGCGAAAGCGCGAACCGGAGGGCAGGGGCGGATAGCGGAACGGCGTGAACAGCAGCCAGTGCAGGCTGCGCTGCGCAGGCGGCACTGCCGGTTTGGCCTCGTCCAGCAGACGTTCGAGCAGCATCTGCTCATCCAGCGTGTCGACCAGCACCATCGTCGCGACCCGGTGCTGCGCCTCGACCGCGCGCCACAGGTCCAGCGCGACGTGCGTCGCCTCAAATCCGGCCACGATGCGCGTCGAGATAATGCAGCACGCGCACCAATCCTTCCGCGCTTTCAATCAGATCGGCCGGTCGCCCGTTCAGGCCGAGGTTCTCGCCGGCCAGCCATTGCCGTGCACTTTCGCCGTGTCCCAGCACCGCATCGAGCGAGCGGAACAGGCGAATGAGCAAGAGTGCCAGTTCCCATTCCTTTGTCCGTGCGGGATTGAGCACATAGGTGCCCGCGCACAGGCGCGATGCGGTCGCCGGGCTGATGCCCAGGATACGCGCCAGCGATGATTGTCTGAGCTGCAATAGCTCGGCGGCGCGAACAATTGCCTTGGAAACAGTCATTCCCGCTTCCGGTTGCGCTGATGAATTGAGGTTGTGCATGCGGCTCCTTCATTTCCATGGAAAGAATATGCATTAAAACATTCAATAGCAATAAATTAAATTGGGGACAGAGCTGTTAACCTCTCCTATAATGGCCTGACTTTTTGTCCGGTTTTCGCCATGGCCCGCCTTCCCCGACTCGTCGTTCCACAGCAGCCGCACCACATCATTCAACGCGGCATCGATCGCCAGCCGATCTTCCGCGATGCAGCGGATTACACCGCCTTTCTCGCATGGCTGCGCGAAGCATCGCGCCAGTTCAAGGTGGCCATTCACGCCTATGTGCTTCTGCCGGACCATCTGCATGTGCTGGCGACACCTGCCGACCAGGTCGGGCTCGGCCGGATGATGCAATGGGTGGGAAGGCAATACGTGCCGTACTTCAACAACAAGTACGGCCGCGCCGGCACCTTGTGGCAGGGCCGCTACAAGGCCACGGTGATCGATGCCGAAAAGTATTTCATGACATGCAGCCGTTATATCGAGCTCAATCCGGTGCGCGCCGGCATCGTTGGCTCCGCCGCCGAATATCCGTGGTCC
The DNA here is from genome assembly GCF_003590875.1 of Noviherbaspirillum cavernae. Classification (NCBI taxonomy): domain Bacteria; kingdom Pseudomonadati; phylum Pseudomonadota; class Betaproteobacteria; order Burkholderiales; family Oxalobacteraceae; genus Noviherbaspirillum; species Noviherbaspirillum cavernae. The sequence goes on along the minus strand of NZ_QYUN01000002.1, from coordinate 3,387,559 downwards.
AGCTATGTCCATCACGCTGGCGGCAAGCCCGATCCGCTGATCACCGATCATGCGATGTACTGGGCCTTGGGCAACACTCCGTTCGACCGCGAGGCCAATTACCGCAATCTGGCAGAGCAAGCACTCACGCTGCAGGAGGTCGAGGCATTGAGCGAAGCGACGCTGAAAGGCTGGGCATTCGGTTCGGAGAAGTTCAAGGGGCGTCTGGAAAAGACCGTCAACCGGCGCGTCAGCCCGGCAAAGCGCGGCCGGCCGGCTGGAAAAGTTGCTGAGCCGCCATCCGACTCCGAATAAATCCGCATCAATCTTGTGTCTCCTCTGCAATGAAATTCCTGTATCTTTGCGGCGAGATTTACTCTGTCCCTAATTATAAAATCTCAAAAAAGCTGTTGGTATTAATTTTACTCTGACCCTTTTTATTTTGATTGAACAATCTTTTGCACTGCACTATTCTTCAACATCAATATTCAAAAGTTGCGGAGAACGCTTATGCACGCGCAAGGTCTTTACGATCCAGCCAACGAACATGACGCCTGTGGTGTCGGTTTCATCGCCCATATCAAAGGTACCAAAAGCCATTCCATCATCGAGCAGGGCTTGCTCATCCTGAAGAATCTCGACCACCGGGGCGCGGTCGGTGCCGACAAGCTGATGGGCGATGGCGCGGGCATCTTGATCCAGATTCCGGACCAGTTCTATCGTGAGGAAATGGCGAAGCAGGGCGTGAACCTGCCGCCGCGTGGCGAATACGGCGTCGGCATGGTGTTTTTGCCAAAAGAAAATGCTTCCCGCATTGCCTGTGAGCAGGAAATCGAGCGCGCCGTCCTTGCGGAAGGGCAAGTCGTGCTCGGCTGGCGCGATGTGCCGGTCGACTTCGACATGCCGATGTCGCCGACCGTGCGCACGAAAGAGCCGGTGATCCGCCAGATTTTCATCGGCCGCGGCGCGGACATCATGGTGACCGATGCGCTGGAGCGCAAGCTGTATGTGATCCGCAAATCCTCCGGCCACGCGATCCAGGCGCTGAACCTGATCCACGGCAAGGAATTCTTCGTGCCGTCCATGTCGGCGCGCACCGTCGTGTACAAGGGCCTGCTGCTGGCCGATCAGGTCGGCGTGTACTACAAGGATTTGCAGGACCCGCGCTGCGTTTCCGCGTTGGCGCTGGTGCACCAGCGTTTCTCCACCAACACCTTCCCCGAGTGGCCGCTGGCGCACCCGTACCGCCTGATCGCGCACAACGGCGAAATCAATACCGTCAAGGGCAACTTCAACTGGATGCGCGCCCGTGAAGGCGTGATGAAATCCGCCGTGCTGGGCGACGACCTCAAGAAATTGTTCCCGCTGATCTATGAAGGCCAGTCCGACACCGCCTGCTTCGACAACGCGCTCGAGCTGCTGCTGATGGCCGGCTATCCGCTGGCGCAAGCAATGATGATGATGATCCCGGAAGCCTGGGAAAACCACACGTTGATGGACGACAACCGTCGCGCGTTCTACGAATACCACGCCGCGATGATGGAGCCGTGGGACGGCCCCGCCGCGATGGCCTTCACCGACGGCCGTCACATCGGCGGCACACTCGACCGCAACGGCCTGCGTCCGGCGCGCTACATCGTGACCGATGACGATTTCGTCGTGATGGCGTCGGAATCCGGCGTGCTGCCGATCCCGGAGTCGAAGATCATCAAGAAATGGCGTCTGCAGCCAGGCAAGATGTTCCTGATCGACCTCGACGCCGGCCGCATCATCGACGACAAGGAACTGAAGGATACCTACGCCAACGCCAAGCCGTACAAGCAGTGGATCGACTCGGTACGCATCAAGCTCGACGAGCTCGAGCTCGAACCGGCGGAGCAGAAATCGACCATCCCGCTGCTCGACCGCCAGCAGTTGTTCGGCTACACCCAGGAAGAGCTGAAATTCCTGATGGCGCCGATGGCAGCCGCCGGTGAAGAAGCCGTCGGCTCGATGGGCAACGACTCGCCGCTGGCAGTCATGTCCAACAAGAACAAGACGCTCTATCACTACTTCAAGCAGCTGTTCGCGCAAGTCACCAACCCGCCGATCGACCCGATCCGCGAAGCGATGGTGATGTCGCTGGTGTCCTTCATCGGCCCGCGCCCGAACCTGCTCGACACCAACAACATCAATCCGCCGATGCGGCTCGAAGTGTCGCAGCCGATCCTCGACTACGCCGACATCGCGAAGCTGCGCAACATCAGCGCGCATACCGGCGGCAAGTTCAAGTCACATGAACTGAACATCTGCTATCCGGTCGCATGGGGCAAGGAAGGCATCGAAGCCCGTCTCGCCTCGCTGTGCGCGAAGGCGGTCGATGCCGTCAAATCGGGCCACAACATCCTGATCATTTCCGACCGCAAGGTCGATGCGGAGCATGTCGCGATTCCGGCCTTGCTGGCGACCTCCGCGATCCACCTGCACCTGGTCAGCAAGGGTCTGCGCACCTCGACCGGCCTCGTGGTGGAAACCGGTTCGGCCCGCGAAACGCATCACTTCGCGCTGCTCGCCGGCTATGGCGCGGAAGCGATCCATCCGTACCTCGCGATGGACACGTTGAGCGAGATGGCGAACGGCTTGCCGGGCACGCTGTCGCCGGAAAAGGCGATCTACAACTTCCAGAAAGCAGTCGGCAAGGGCTTGATGAAGGTGATGTCCAAGATGGGCATCTCGACCTACATGTCCTATTGCGGCGCGCAGATATTCGAAGCGATCGGTTTGTCCAAAGCGCTGGTCAGCAAGTACTTCCGCGGTACCGCGTCCAACGTCGAAGGCATCGGCGTATTCGAGATCGCCGAGGAAGCCTTGCGTCTGCACACGCTCGCGTTCAGCGCTGACCCGGTGCTGGCGAACGCGCTCGACGCCGGCGGCGAATACGCCTTCCGCGTGCGCGGCGAAGACCACATGTGGACGCCGGACGCGATCGCGAAGCTGCAGCATTCGGCTCGCGCCAACAACTTCAACACCTACAAGGAATACGCGCAGATCATCAACGATCAATCCAGGCGCCACATGACCTTGCGCGGTTTGTTCGAGTTCAAGATCGATCCGTCGAAGGCCATTTCGCTCGATGAAGTGGAACCGGCCAAGGAAATCGTCAAGCGTTTCGCCACCGGCGCCATGTCGCTCGGCTCGATCTCGACCGAGGCGCACGCCACGCTCGCGATCGCGATGAACCGCATCGGCGGCAAGTCGAACACCGGCGAAGGCGGCGAGGACGAGAACCGCTATCGCATGGAGTTGAAGGGCATCCCGATCAAGAAGGGCGAAACGCTCGCGTCCGTGATCGGCAAGGACCGCATCGAAGTCGACATGCCGCTGCTGGAAGGCGATTCGCTGCGCTCCAAGATCAAGCAGGTGGCGTCGGGCCGCTTCGGTGTCACCGCCGAGTACCTGACGTCCGCCGATCAGATCCAGATCAAGATGGCGCAAGGCGCGAAGCCGGGCGAAGGCGGCCAGTTGCCGGGCCACAAAGTGTCTGAATACATCGCCAAGCTGCGCTTCTCGGTGCCGGGTGTCGGCCTGATTTCACCGCCGCCGCATCACGACATCTACTCGATCGAAGATCTGGCGCAGCTGATCCACGACCTGAAGAATGCGAATCCGAAAGCCTCGATCTCGGTCAAGCTGGTGTCGGAAGTCGGCGTCGGCACGGTCGCCGCCGGCGTCGCGAAAGCGAAAGCCGACCACGTCGTGATCGCCGGTCATGATGGCGGCACCGGCGCATCGCCGCTGTCCTCCGTCAAGCACGCCGGCACGCCGTGGGAGCTGGGCCTTGCTGAAACGCAGCAGACGCTGGTGCTGAACGGCCTGCGCAGCCGCATCCGCGTGCAGACCGACGGCCAGATCAAGACCGGCCGTGACGTCGTGATCGCCGCGCTGCTGGGCGCAGAGGAACTCGGCTTCGCCACTGCGCCGCTGGTTGTCGAAGGCTGCATCATGATGCGCAAATGCCATCTGAACACCTGCCCGGTGGGCGTGGCGACACAAGACCCGGTACTGCGCGCCAAGTTCTCCGGCAAGCCGGAACACGTCGTCAACTTCTTCTTCTTCGTCGCCGAGGAAGCGCGCCAGATCATGGCGCAGCTGGGCATTCGCACCTTCAATGAACTGATCGGCCGTTCCGACCTGCTCGACAAGTCGAAGGCGATCTCGCACTGGAAGGCGAAGGGACTCGACTTCAGCCGCATCTTCTATCAACCGGAAGTGGGGGCGGACGAACCGCGCTACCAGGTCGAGGAGCAGGATCACGGTCTGGAAAAGGCGCTCGACCACAAGCTGATCGCACAGGCAAAGCCGGCGCTCGACAAGGGCGAGAAGGTGTCCTTCATTTCGCCGATTCGCAATCTCAACCGCACGGTCGGCACCATGCTGTCCGGCGAAGTGGCGAAGAAATACGGTCACGAAGGTCTGCCCGACGACACCATTCACATCCAGTTGCAAGGCACGGCAGGCCAGTCGGCCGGCGCATTCCTCGCCCACGGCATCACGCTGGACCTGGTTGGCGAAGGCAACGATTACGTCGGCAAGGGCTTGTCGGGCGGTCGCATCATCGTGCGTCCGAACACCGAGTTCCGCGGCCGGGCGATCGACAACATCATCGTCGGCAACACTGTGCTGTACGGCGCGATTTCCGGTGAGGCATTCATCAACGGCGTGGCTGGCGAGCGTTTCGCCGTGCGCAACTCCGGCGCGATTGCCGTCGTTGAAGGCACCGGCGACCACGGCTGCGAATACATGACCGGCGGCACCGTCGTCGTGCTCGGCGCAACCGGCCGCAACTTCGCCGCAGGCATGTCCGGCGGACTCGCTTACGTGTACGACGCAGACGGCGAATTCGCGAAGAAGTGCAACATGGCGATGGTCGCGCTGGATCACGTTCTCCCCAGCGCGGAGCAGGAAGCGAAGATCGATCGCGCCATCTGGCACAGCACCGTGCGCAACGGTGAAGACCAGACCGACGAGGCGATCCTGAAGAGCCTGATCGAGCGCCACTTCAAGTACACCGGCAGCACGCGTGCGCGCAACCTGCTGGACGACTGGGCCAATGCACGCAGCAAGTTCGTCAAGGTGTTCCCGACCGAGTACAAGCGGGCCTTGGGCGAGATCAACGCGGCACAGGGCAAGGAAAAAATTGCGGCGTAAAAAAGTAGGGTGGGCACTCGTGCCCGCGCGGACGCTGAAGTAACCGGCGTGGGCATGCATGCCCACCCTACCGATAAAAACACTGAAGGAACATCATGGGAAAAGTAACCGGCTTTCTGGAATTCCAGCGCCTGCAAGAAGCGAGCGAAGCACCGCAATCGCGCAAGAAGCACTACAAGGAATTCACCGTTCACCTCTCCGACGCGGATGCGAAAATCCAGGGCGCGCGCTGCATGGATTGCGGCATTCCGTTCTGCAACAACGGCTGCCCGGTCAATAACATCATCCCCGACTGGAATGATCTGGTTTATCACGGCAACTACCGCGAAGCGCTGGACAGCCTGCACTCGACCAACAACTTCCCGGAATTCACCGGCCGCATCTGCCCGGCACCCTGTGAATCCGCCTGCACGCTCGGCATCAACAGCGACCCGGTCGGCATCAAGTCGATCGAGCATTTCATCATCGACAAGGGCTGGGCCAGCGGCTGGGTCATGCCGCAAGTGCCGGCATCGAAGACCGGCAAGAAGGTCGCCGTGGTCGGCTCCGGCCCCGCAGGTCTGGCCGCCGCGCAGCAGTTGGCGCGCGTCGGCCATGACGTGACCGTGTTCGAAAAGAACGACCGCGTCGGCGGCCTGCTGCGTTACGGCATCCCTGACTTCAAGATGGAAAAGTCGCACATCGACCGCCGCGTCGAACAGATGAAGGCCGAAGGTGTGAGCTTCCGCACCGGCGTCCTGGTCGGCAAGGATTTTCCCGCCAACGTCACCAACTGGGCCAAGGAAACCATCTCGCCGGAACAGCTCAATAAGGAATTCGACGCCATCGTCATCGCCGGCGGCGCGGAACAGCCGCGCGACCTGCCGGTGCCGGGGCGCGACCTGAAGGGCGTGCATTTTGCGATGGATTTCCTGCCGTTGCAAAACAAGGTCAATGCCGGCGACAAGCTGAAAGATCAGCTTCTCGCGACTGGCAAGCACGTGGTCGTGATCGGTGGCGGCGACACCGGTTCCGACTGCGTCGGCACGTCCAATCGCCACGGCGCAGCATCGGTCGCTCAATTCGAATTGCTGCCGCAACCGCCGGAGCAGGAAAACAAGCCGCTGGTGTGGCCGTACTGGCCGACCAAGCTGCGCACCTCCTCGTCGCATGAGGAAGGTTGCGAGCGCGATTGGGCGGTCGCCACCAAGCGCCTCGAAGGCAAGAATGGCAAGGTCGAGAAGCTGATCGCGGCGCGCGTCGAATGGAAGGACGGCAAGATGGTCGAGGTGCCGGATTCCGAATTCGAGATGAAAGCCGACCTGGTGCTGCTGGCGATGGGTTTCGTCTCGCCGGTGCAGCAAGTGCTGGACGCATTCGGCGTCGAGAAGGACATGCGCGGCAATGCGAAGGCGACAACTGATGGCGAGGGCTGTTACAAGACCTCGGCCGACAAGGTGTTTGCCGCGGGCGATATGCGCCGCGGCCAGTCGCTGGTGGTGTGGGCGATTCGGGAGGGCCGTCAGTGCGCCCGCGCGGTCGACGAATTCCTGATGGGATCGAGCGTGCTGCCGCGTTAATCATTCCGCAAGAGTTTCGCAACAAGGCCTGCCGGATTGCAGAATCCGGCAGGCTTTTTGTTTGTTGTAATTTTGATTTCGCCCGGGCGGCCGTCGGTGGAAAGATTGTTTCTGAACTACAATTCCATCTTTAACGAGCCGAAGATTTTGTTGTGCCCAATCTTGTCGAAATCCGCGATTTGCATTTTTCCTATGGAGCGCGTCCGATCCTGTCGGAGCTCCGCATGGATTTCCCGCGAGGCAAGGTAATCGCTGTCATGGGCGGCTCCGGCTCAGGCAAGACAACCATTCTCCGCCTGATCGGCGGACAGCTGCATCCGCAATCGGGCACCATCAATGTCGATGGACAAATGGTGCAGACGCTCGGCACACCGGCGCTGTACGCGCTGCGCCGCAAGATGGGCATGCTGTTCCAGCACGGCGCCTTGTTCACCGACCTCACCGTATTCGAAAACGTCGCGTTCCCGTTGCGCGAACATACCGATCTGCCGGAAGAATTGATCCGCGATCTGGTGTTGATGAAATTGCATGCGGTCGGCTTGCGCAACGCCGCGCAATTGAAACCGGCCGAGATTTCCGGCGGCATGGCGCGCCGCGTTGCGCTGGCGCGCGCCATCGCGCTCGATCCGCAGCTCATCATGTATGACGAGCCGTTTGCCGGGCTCGATCCGATTTCGATGGGCGTGACCGCAAACCTGATCCGCCGCTTGAACGACGTGCTGGGCTCGACCTCGATTCTCGTGTCGCACGACGTGCATGAATCGTTTTCAATCGCCGACTACGTGTATTTTCTGTCACAGGGAAAAATCGTGGCGCAAGGCACCCCTGCCGAAATGCTTGCCTCCAGCGATCCCTACGTGAAGCAGTTCGTGCATGCCGAGCCGGATGGCCCGGTACCGTTCCATTATGCGGGCAAGTCGCTGGCCGACGATTTGGGACTGGGAGCGCGCGGATGATTGCTGATGCTGTGTCAACGCTCGGCCGATGGGTGCGTGAATTCATTGTCAATGTCGGTTTTGCCACCCGCACATTCTTTGCCATGCTCGCTGCATCCGTCGGATTGTTGCGCCGTCCGCGCCTGATCACTGACCAGATTCATTTCATCGGCAATTATTCGCTGGTGATCATTGCGGTTTCCGGTTTGTTCGTCGGCTTCGTGCTCGGCTTGCAAGGCTATTACACGCTCAACAAGTACGGCTCCGAACAGGCTCTGGGCTTGCTGGTCGCACTGTCGCTGACGCGCGAGCTGGGTCCGGTGGTGACTGCGCTGCTGTTCGCCGGGCGCGCCGGCACCTCGCTGACGGCAGAAATCGGCTTGATGAAAGCAGGCGAACAACTGTCAGCCATGGAAATGATGGCGATCAACCCATTGCAGCGCGTGGTCGCGCCGCGCTTCTGGGCCGGCGTGGTGGCGATGCCGATCCTGGCCACGATATTCAGCGCGGTCGGCATCTTCGGCGGCTATGTCGTCGGTGTGCAATTGATCGGCGTCGATGAAGGTGCGTTCTGGTCGCAGATGCAGGCGGGCGTCGATGTCTGGAAGGATGTGGCGAATGGTGTGCTGAAAAGCATCGTGTTCGGATTCGCGGTCACGTTCATCGCCTTGTACCAGGGTTATGAAGCCAGCCCGACGCCCGAGGGTGTGGCGCGGGCGACGACGCGCACCGTGGTCATCGCTTCGTTGAGTGTGCTATGGCTGGACTTTTTGCTGACCGCTCTTATGTTTAATTAAAGAACCTGAAACGGTTCTCTTCCCCATATTCAAGGTATCGGGTTATGCAACGAAAATCACTAGACTTGTGGGTTGGCCTGTTCGTGCTGCTGGGTGCGGCGGCCTTGCTGTTCCTCGCGATGAAAGCCGGCAACATGAGTTCGCTGTCGTTCGAGAAAACCTATCCGGTCATCACCAAATTCGACAATATCGGCGGCCTCAAGCCGCGCGCCCCGGTCAAGAGCGCCGGCGTGGTGGTGGGGCGCGTTGCAGAAATTCGCTTCGACGACAAAAGTTATCAGGCAATCGTGACGTTAAACATGGAAAGCGGTTACAAGTTCCCCAAGGATACGTCCGCCAAGATTCTCACGTCCGGCTTGCTGGGCGAACAATACATTGGTCTGGAAGCCGGCGGCGATACCGAAAATCTGGTGGCTGGCGACAGGATCAAAATGACGCAATCGGCCGTGGTGCTGGAGAACCTGATCAGCCAGTTCCTCTACAGCAAAGCGGCAGAAGGAAAGGAAGGCAGTAAATAATGAGTCGTGTTATTCGAGGCAGTGTCGCACTGGCGTTGACGATCGCCATCAGCGGCTGCGCCACGACCAATCCCAAGGATCCGCTGGAGCCATACAACCGTGCGGTCTTCACCTTCAACGACAAGCTCGATGAAGTCGCCCTGAAGCCGACGGCGCAGCTGTACAGCACCTTGCCCACCTTCGTGCAAATCGGCGTCGGCAACTTTTTCGGCAATCTCGGCGATGTCTGGACAGCGGCCAATAATCTGATGCAAGGCAAGGTGACCGACGGCGTGTCGGACGTCATGCGCGTCACGGTCAATACCTTCTTCGGCTTCGGTGGCCTGCTGGACTGGGGAACCGAAGCCGGCCTGATCAAACACCGGGAAGACTTCGGCCAGACGCTCGGCCGCTGGGGCGTGCAGTCCGGCCCGTATGTCGTGCTGCCGCTCCTCGGCGCGTCCACCTTGCGCGATACGATCGCCTACCCCATCGACATCTACGGCGATCCGTGGGAAGCCGTCACGTCGGTCAGCGTACGCAATACGGGGTATCTGGTCCGTCTGATCGACCGCCGCGCCGCGCTTCTGGATGCCTCGAGCCTGCTCGAAGACGCCGCGCTGGATCGTTACGAGTTTGTGCGCGATGCCTACATGCAGCGACGCGAAAGCCTAGTCAGGGATGGCGAATCGCCTCGCACGTCTTACGAACTGGACGATCCGGCAAAGACAGAGGCCAGTGCTGCCAATCAGAATCATGGCGAGGCGCAAGCGGACGTGAAGCAGAGCAATCCGGCCATTTCGCAGCGCGGGGAACCCGCCGGTAAATCTGTTGTCGAAAAGGAACAGGGCGCGGCGCTGGTCAGCCATGCTGCCGTCGTTGCAACGGAGAGTGCTAAATAAGTTTGCTCAAACTGTCGCTTTCCAAACATGGCGCAAACGCGCCCGATATCATGCGAACCAATGTTCGCCGTACCACTCCATGCAGAACGTGACAGGTTCTGTTCAGCAAATTCAGGACATCATGAAACTCTTCAATAAATTGTTTGCAATCATCGGTTTATCGCTCGCCACGTTGATGTGTGCGGCGGGGCAGGCCGCTGCCCAGGAAGCGCCGGATGTGCTGGTCAAGCGCATCAGTCAGGAGGTGCTGGACGCGGCCAGGAGCGACAGGGACATTCAGGCCGGCAACCAGAAGCGCGTGCTGGAACTAGTCGAGACGAAAATCCTGCCGCACGTTGATTTCCAGCGCATGACCGCCTTGGCATCCGGCCGCTTCTGGCGTGAAGCAACGCCCGAGCAGCAAAAGCAGCTCACGAATGAATTCCGGGCACTGCTGGTCTACACCTATTCCGGTGCCATCTCGCAGATCCGGGACCAGAAACTGGAATACAAGCCGATGCGTAGCGATCCGGCGGATCTGGACGTGGAAGTCCGTTCGCAGGTGGTGCAGTCGCGCGGCGGGGATCCGATTCAGCTCAACTACCGCCTCGCAAAAACGCCCACCGGCTGGAAGATCTATGACGTCAACGTGCTCGGCGCATGGCTGGTCGAAACATACAAAGGCAATTTCGCCACTGAAATCAGCAAGGGCGGCATCGACGGCCTGATCAAGACGTTGACCGAAAAGAACAAGAAGCTCGCCGCCAGCGCCGCCAAAACCGCAAAAGCGTCGTGATGCTTCCTGACAACGCCATGTTCCGTCCCGCATTGACGCTCACTGTCAGCAACGCGAAAACCGTGCTGGAAGACGGTTTGCGCGCCATCGGAGCGGGGCAGGTGGCGTTCGATCTGGCGGAGGTGACGGTGGTCGATTCGGCCGCCGTCGCGACGCTGCTCGCCTGGCAGCGCGCGGCGCGGCGCAAGGGGACGCCGCTTGAATTTCGCAACCTTCCCGTCAATCTGCAAGGCCTGCTTGAACTGTATGGCGTGGCCGAGTTGCTGCACGCCGCTTCTCCCGCCGAACCGCGCGCCGATCTGTTGCACCATTGACCGTCCGGTCACCTCCCGATGCGCCGCCCGGCGTTCCCGCTTTCATGCGGGAAATCCAATATAATCAAGGGTTTCGCCGCCTGGTTCGCATCTTTCCCGTCATTGTCCGCGGCCCCATCCCATAAGGTTTTACCAAGCCACCATGGCTGCTTTGCAAATCGTCAATGTTGAAAAACGCTACAAGTCGCTGCAAGCGCTTGGCGGCGTGTCGCTGTCTATTGAGGAAGGCGAGTTTTTCGGACTGCTCGGCCCGAACGGTGCCGGCAAGACCACGCTCATTTCGATCATTGCCGGCTTGACACAGGCCAATGCGGGCAGCGTCTCAATCCATGGCTACGATGTCGTGCGCGACTACCGTGCAGCGCGCGGGCGTCTGGGAGTGGTGCCGCAGGAACTCGTCTTCGACCCTTTCTTCACCGTGCGCGAAACACTGTGCATGCAGTCCGGCTATTTCGGCCTGAAGAACAACGACCAATGGATCGACGAGGTGATGGCCAACCTGGACCTCACCAACAAGGCGGACGTCAACATGCGCGCATTGTCCGGCGGCATGAAGCGCCGCGTGCTGGTGGCGCAGGCCCTGGTGCACAAGCCGCCGGTCATCGTGTTGGACGAGCCGACCGCCGGCGTCGATGTCGAATTGCGCCAGACGTTGTGGAAGTTCATCTCGCGCCTCAATCGCGAGGGTCACACCATTGTGCTGACCACGCACTACCTGGAAGAAGCGGAAGCCTTGTGCAACCGCATCGCGATGTTGAAAGCGGGCAAGGTCGTGGCACTTGACTCGACCTCCAACCTGGTCAAGCGCATTTCCAATTCGCAGCTGATCGTGCGGCTGGCGCGCGGCGCGCTGCCGGACGCGCTCAAGCCGCTGGTGTCGCACCCGGACGAACTGGTGTCCGGCAACAAGTACACGCTGCGCATCAATGCGTACAACGACGTCGAGCCTATCCTCGCCGCCCTGCGCGAATCCGGCGCGGTGATCGACGACATGCAGTTGCAGCAGGCCGATCTGGAAGACGTCTTCATCCAGATCATGGAAGGTGAAAAATGATTGGCTTCCAGACCTTGTTCTACAAGGAAGTGCTGCGTTTCTGGAAAGTCGCGACGCAGACCATTACCGCGCCGATCGTGACGGCGATGCTGTATCTGCTGATCTTCGGCCACGTGCTGGAAGAGCACGTCCAGGTCTATCCCGACGTGCGCTACACGGCCTTCCTGGTGCCCGGGCTGGTGATGATGAGCGTGCTGCAGAATGCCTTCGCCAACAGCTCTTCCTCGCTGATCCAATCCAAGATCACCGGCAACCTGGTGTTCGTGCTGCTGCCGCCGCTGTCGCACTGGGAGCTGTACGGCGCTTATGTGCTGGCGTCGGTGGTACGCGGGCTGGCGGTCGGTGCCGGCGTGTTCATCATCACCGCATGGTTTGCCAAGCTGTCGTTCGTCGCGCCGTGGTGGATTGTGGTGTTCGCGCTGCTCGGGGCGGCCATGCTCGGCACGATGGGCTTGATCGCCGGCATCTGGGCAGAAAAATTCGACCAACTGGCCGCATTCCAGAATTTCCTGATCATGCCGGCAACCTTCCTGTCCGGCGTGTTTTACTCGATTCATTCGCTACCGCCATTCTGGCAGGGCGTTTCGCGTTTCAACCCGTTTTTTTATATGATTGACGGCTTCCGGTACGGCTTTTTCGGCCAGTCCGATGTGGACCCGCTGGTCAGCTTTACCATCGTCACCATATTCTTCCTGCTGCTGGCCAGCCTGGCCATCCGGCTTTTGAAGAGTGGCTACAAGTTGCGCCACTGAATACAGATCATTGAGAGAAGAGGCAAACCATGTTGCCCACACCAGAGCTTGTCAAAAGCTATATCGCAGCCGGTCTTGACTGCGCCCACCTGGAAGTCGAAGGCGACGGCCAGCATTTCAACGCCGTCATCGTGTCCGCCGCCTTTGCCGGCAAACGCCTGATCCAGCGCCATCAACTCGTCTATGCCGCGCTCGGCGACCGCATGCGCGAAGAGATCCACGCGCTGTCGATGAAAACCCTCACACCGGAAGAATTCCAGAAATAATGGACAAACTGCTTATTGCCGGCGGCAAGCGCCTGTCCGGCGAGATCACGATTTCCGGCGCGAAGAATGCCGCGCTGCCGATCCTGTGCGCCGGCTTGCTGACCGCGGATACCGTCGAACTGTCGAACGTGCCGAATCTGCACGATGTCGACACCATGCTGAAACTGCTGCGCCAGATGGGCTTGCGCGCGGAACACCTCGGCGACAAGGTGGTGATGAACGGCAACGCCATCGACAAGCTGGAAGCGCCGTATGAAATGGTGAAAACCATGCGCGCATCGATCCTGGTGCTGGGGCCCTTGGTGGCGCGCTTCGGCGAGGCGAAAGTCTCGCTGCCCGGCGGTTGCGCCATCGGCTCGCGTCCGGTCGATCAGCACATCAAGGGCTTGCAGGCGATGGGCGCGGAAATCAGCATCGAAGCCGGCTACATTCACGCCAAGGCGAAGAAGCTCAAAGGCACGCGCATCGTTACCGACATGATCACGGTCACCGGCACGGAAAACCTGCTGATGGCGGCCGTTCTGGCGGAGGGCGAAACCATCCTCGAAAACGCCGCGCGCGAACCGGAAGTGACCGATCTTGCCAACCTGCTGGCGGCGATGGGCGCGAAGATCGACGGCATCGGCACCGACCGGCTGGTGGTGCAGGGCGTGGACAAGCTGCATGGCGCATCTCATGCCGTCATTGCCGATCGCATCGAAACCGGCACCTTCCTGTGCGCGGTCGCGGCGGCGGGCGGCGACGTCACGCTGAAGAACACCCGCAGCGACATTCTCGATGTCGCGCTCGACAAGCTGCGCGAAGCCGGCGTGATCCTGACCTCCGGTCCCGACTGGATTCGCGTGCAGATGGCGGCGCGGCCCAGGGCGGTCAGCTTCCGCACCACCGAGTATCCGGGCTTCCCGACCGACATGCAGGCGCAATTCATGGCCCTGAACTGCATCGCCGACGGCAGCAGCCGCGTCACCGAAACGATCTTCGAGAACCGCTTCATGCATGTGCAGGAATTGAACCGCCTCGGCGCGTCGATTGCGATCGACGGCCATACCGCGACCGTGCAGGGCGTCGACAAACTGGTCGGCGCACCCGTGATGGCAACCGACCTGCGTGCCAGTGCCTCGCTGGTGATCGCCGCGCTGGCAGCGCAAGGGCAGACCCTGATCGACCGCATCTACCATCTGGACCGTGGCTACGATCGCATGGAAGTCAAACTGTCTGCCGTCGGCGCCGACATTCAGCGGGTGAACTGATGAGCCAACAACTGACACTCGCGCTGTCGAAAGGCCGCATTTTCGAAGAGACGATGCCGTTGCTGCAGGCGGCCGGCATCACCGTCACCGAAGATCCGGAAACCTCGCGCAAGCTGATCCTGCCGACCAATGATCCGGACGTGCGCGTCATCATCGTGCGCGCCTCCGACGTGCCGACCTACGTGCAGTACGGCGCGGCGGACTTCGGCGTGGCCGGCAAGGATGTGTTGCTGGAACATGGCGGCGAAGGCCTGTACCAGCCGATCGACCTGAACATCGCGAAATGCCGCATGTCGGTCGCGGTGCCGACCGGTTTTGATTACGCCAGCGCGGTGCGACAGGGGGCGCGCCTGCGCGTCGCCACCAAGTATGTGGAAACCGCGCGCCAGCATTTTGCCTCCAAGGGCGTGCACGTCGACCTGATCAAGCTGTACGGGTCGATGGAACTGGCCCCGCTGGTCGGTTTGTCCGATGCCATCGTCGATCTGGTCAGCACCGGCAGCACGCTGCGTGCCAACCATCTGCTCGAAGTCGAGCACATCATGGAAATCTCGTCGCGCCTCGTCGTCAATCAGGCGGCGCTGAAGATCAAGCGCGAGCGCCTGCGCCCGATTCTGGAAGCATTCGAAAACGCATCGAAAGGCCGGTGAAAGCAGCTATGCCCGTTCAAATCCGTAAACTCGATTCCAGCGATTCCGACTTCAAATCCAGGCTGTCCGCGGTGCTCGCCTTCGAAGCGGGCGAGGATGCGGCAATCGACCAGGCCGCTGCGCAGATTCTGGCCGATGTGAAAGCGCGTGGCGATGCGGCGGTGCTGGAATGCACCAATCGCTTCGACCGTCTCGACGCCGCCAGCGTGGCCGCGCTGGAAATCAGCCAATCCGAAATGCAGCAGGCGCTGGCCGGTCTGCCGGCCGGACGGCGTGCCGCGCTGCAAACCGCAGCCGACCGTGTGCGCGCCTATCACGAGCGGCAAAAGAAGGAATGCGGCTCCGACGGCTTCACCTATACGGAAGCCGACGGCACCGTGCTGGGGCAAAAGGTCACGCCGCTCGATCGCGTCGGCATTTACGTTCCGGGCGGCAAGGCCGCCTACCCGTCATCGGTGTTGATGAACGCGATTCCGGCCAAGGTCGCCGGCGTGCAGGAAGTCATCATGGTTGTGCCCACGCCGTCCGGCGTGAAGAATGAGTTGGTGCTGGCGGCAGCCGCCATTGCCGGCGTCGATCGCGTTTTTACCATCGGCGGCGCGCAGGCGGTCGGTGCGCTGGCTTACGGCACCGACACCATTCCGCCAGTGGACAAGATCGTCGGTCCCGGCAATGCCTATGTCGCCGCTGCCAAGCGCCGCGTGTTCGGCATCGTCGGCATCGACATGATCGCCGGCCCGTCGGAAATTCTCGTGATTTGCGACGGTAGTACCGATCCGGACTGGGTGGCGATGGACCTGTTTTCGCAAGCAGAACACGATGAACTGGCGCAATCCATTCTGCTTTGTCCCGACGCCGCCTACATCGAAAAAGTCGAAGCCAGCATCAACCGGCAGCTCGACGCGATGCCGCGCAAGGACGTGATCCGCACTTCGCTGACCAATCGTGGCGCGCTGCTCAAGGTCCGCGACATGGACGAGGCCTGCGAGATCGCCAACCTGATCGCGGCCGAGCACCTGGAAATCTCCGCCGAGAATCCGCAGCAATGGGCGGACAAGATACGCCATGCAGGCGCGATGTTCCTCGGCCGCTTCTCGTCGGAGTCGCTGGGCGATTACTGCGCCGGCCCGAACCACGTGCTGCCGACGTCACGCACCGCGCGCTTTTCCTCGCCGCTCGGCGTCTATGATTTCCAGAAGCGTTCGAGCATCATCCAGGTGAGCGAGGCGGGCGCGCAGACGCTCGGCGAGGTAGCGGCGGAACTGGCATACGGCGAAGGTTTGCAGGCGCATGCGCGTTCGGCGGAGTATCGGCTGAAATGAGCCTGGCCGCCAAATGAGCGCCTGGCTCAATCGCGTTCATTGCGAGGATGCGCTGCATGGCTTCGCGCGCATTCCCGACGGCACGATCGACTTGATCATTGCCGATCCGCCCTACGGCCTGGGCAAGGACTACGGCAACGACTCCGACAAGCTCGAAGCCGCCGCCTATCTGCGCTGGACCGAGCAATGGATCGATGCCGCACTGCCCAAGCTCAAGCCCAACGGCAGTCTGTACATTTTTCTGACGTGGCGCTATTCGCCGGAAATCTTCGTGATGCTCAAGCAGCGCATGACGATGATCAACGAAATCGTCTGGGATCGCCGGGTGCCATCGATGGGTGGCAGCACGCGCAGGTTTTCCTCCGTGCACGACACGATCGGCTTTTTCGCGAAAGCGAGGGACTATCATTTCGATCTGGACGCGGTGCGCATTCCCTACGATGCGGAAACCAAGAAGGCGCGCTCCCGTTCGATCTTCGTCGGCGCCAAGTGGCTGGAACTGGGCTACAACCCGAAGGACGTGTGGAGCGTGTCGCGCCTGCACCGCGAACACCGCGAACGCGCCGACCATCCGACCCAGAAGCCGCTCGAAATCATCGAGCGCATGGTCAAGGCCTCCTGCCCGCCGGACGGTGTCGT
Source organism: Noviherbaspirillum cavernae (assembly GCF_003590875.1). Lineage (NCBI taxonomy): Bacteria > Pseudomonadati > Pseudomonadota > Betaproteobacteria > Burkholderiales > Oxalobacteraceae > Noviherbaspirillum > Noviherbaspirillum cavernae. Next base: position 3,370,681 of record NZ_QYUN01000002.1, on the reverse strand, counting down.
GCTCGACCCCTTCATGGGCAGCGGCACGACCGCGGTCGCGGCCAGACGTTGCGGCAGGAATTTCGTCGGGTTCGAATTGAACCCGGAATATTGCGAATTGATTGAAACCCGCTTGATGGCGCTGGACAAGCCGGAAGAAGCCGCCTGACCCAGCGCCTCGCAAGCACCGATATTGTGAACAACATCATGTCTCTCATCGAAAACATCATCCGATCCGACGTCCGCGCGATTGCGGCCTATCATGTGCCGGACTCGGACGGCTTCGTCAAGCTCGACGCGATGGAGAATCCCTACACGTTGCCGCAGGAGTTGCGCAGCGAACTCGGGCAGCGGCTGGCCGACGTCGCGATGAACCGTTATCCGGTACCGTCCTACACGGCCTTGAAGGCGAAAATCTGCAGCAAACTCGGCGTGCCGGCCGGCTTTGACATCGTGCTCGGAAACGGCTCGGACGAACTGATTTCCATGCTCTCCGTTGCCTGCGCCCAGCCCGGCGCGAAGGTATTGGCGCCGACGCCCGGATTTGTCATGTACGCCGTGTCGGGCCGCTTTGCGGGAATGGAGTTCGTCGGCGTTCCGCTGAAGGCGGATTTCACGCTGGACAAGCCGGCCATGCTGGCCGCAATCGCGCAGCACAAACCGGCGATCACCTATCTTGCCTATCCCAACAACCCGACCGGCAACCTGTTCGACGCCGACGATATGGTCGAGATCATCCGCGCGGTCGGCGACTCCGGCATTGTCGTGGTCGACGAGGCTTACCAGCCGTTCGCGCAACACAGCTTCATGCCGAGGCTGACGGAGTTTGACAATCTGGTTGTCATGCGCACCGTATCCAAGCTCGGCCTGGCCGGCATCCGGCTCGGCTACCTGTCCGCCAGTACGGCGCTGCTGGCAGAGTTCGACAAGGTGCGTCCGCCTTACAATATCAATGTGCTGACGCAGACTGCAGCGGAATTCGTGCTCGATCATGTCGACGTGCTGGACGCGCAAGCGGCAAGCTTGCGTGCCGAGCGTGCCAAACTGGCGGCGGCATTGGCAAGCATGCCGGGAGTCAATGTGTTTCCGTCGGCGGCGAATTTCCTGTTGTTAAGAGTGTCAGGTGCAGCGCACGACGCCAATCGTGTATTTTCCGCATTGTTGGAGCACAAGGTTCTGATTAAAAATGTCGGTAAAATGCACCCACTACTGGAAAATTGCTTGCGGGTGACCGTCAGCACCCCGGAAGAAAACGCCATTTTCCTCGATGCATTCACGGCATCGCTCGCATCGTAATTTTGATAATCACTTGAACATGCCTACGCCACGCGTTGCAGAAATCACACGCAACACCAACGAGACGCAAATCCGCGTCGTGATCAATCTCGACGGCACCGGCCAGCAGAAGCTGAATACCGGCGTGCCTTTCCTCGACCACATGCTCGATCAGATTGCCCGCCATGGCCTGATCGATCTCGATATCGAAGCCAATGGCGATCTGCATATCGATGCGCATCACACGGTGGAAGACGTCGGCATCACGCTTGGTCAGGCATTTGTCAAGGCCATCGGCGACAAGAAAGGCATTCGCCGTTACGGCCACGCCTACGTGCCGCTGGACGAGGCGCTGTCGCGCGTGGTCGTCGATTTTTCAGGACGCCCCGGCCTAGAGTTTCACGTGCCATTCAAGCGCTCGATGATCGGCGCATTCGACGTTGATCTCACGCATGAATTTTTCCAGGGCTTCGTCAATCACGCCCAGGTCACTTTGCACATCGATAATCTGCGCGGCGACAACGCGCATCATCAGTGCGAAACGGTATTCAAGGCATTCGGACGTGCATTGCGCATGGCCGCCGAGCTGGATTCGCGTGCCGCCGGCACGATTCCCTCGACCAAGGGCAGCCTGTAATCGCCGCACGATGCGTTGAAAAGTCATTTTCTGTCATGAACAAAATTGTTGTAGTGGATTACGGTATGGGCAACCTGCGCTCGGTAGCGCAGGCCTTGCGCCAGGTTGCGCCGGAAGCGGATGTGCGCATTTCGGGTGAAGTTGCGGACGTCAAATCCGCCGACCGTGTGGTCCTGCCAGGTCAGGGTGCGATGCCGGATTGCATGCGTTGTCTGCGCGAGTCAGGCTTGCAGGAAGCCGTGGTCGAGGCCTCGCGTTCCAAGCCCTTGTTCGGCGTGTGCGTCGGCGAGCAGATGCTGTTCGACTGGAGCGAAGAGGGGGATACGCCCGGCCTCGGTTTGCTGCCGGGGAAAGTGGTACGCTTTCAGCTGGACGGTCGGCTGCAGGACGATGGCTCGCGCTTCAAGGTGCCGCAGATGGGCTGGAACCGGGTAAGGCAAACGGTGTCCCATCCGCTGTGGAATGGTATTGCCGACGAGAGTTATTTTTATTTCGTGCACAGTTACTACGCCGTGCCGGCCGATTCGCGACACACACTGGGCGAATCGGATTACGGTGCGCCGTTCTGCTGTGCGACCGGGCAGGATAATATATTCGCGACCCAGTTTCATCCGGAAAAAAGCGCATCCACCGGTTTGCAGCTTTACAGGAATTTTGTTCACTGGAACCCATAGCCGCGGACAATGCCAACGTTCGCCATTCACTACAACCTTCAATATTCTTTCACGTAGCCATGCTGCTCATTCCTGCCATCGACCTCAAGGACGGTCATTGCGTGCGCCTCAAACAAGGTGACATGGACCAAGCCACCGTATTTTCCCAGGACCCTGCCAGCATGGCGCGACATTGGCTGGCTCAAGGCGCGCGACGACTGCATCTTGTCGATTTGAACGGCGCGTTTGCCGGCAAACCGAAGAATGAATCGGCGGTAAAGGCGATCATTCAGGCAGTGCGCGATTTTGCAGTCGAGAACGGCACGGACGAGATTCCGATCCAGCTCGGCGGCGGCATCCGCGATCTGGACACGATCGAACGCTATCTCGACGATGGCCTGTCCTACATCATCATCGGCACCGCCGCGGTCAAGAACCCGGGCTTCCTGCATGACGCCTGCAGCGCCTTCCCCGGCCAGATCATCGTCGGCCTGGATGCCAAGGATGGCAAGGTTGCCACCGACGGCTGGAGCAAGCTGTCCGGCCATGAAGTGATCGATCTGGCAAAGAAGTTCGAAGACTACGGCTGCGAAGCGATTGTCTACACCGATATCGGCCGCGACGGCATGATGGCAGGCGTCAACATCGACGCGACGGTCAAGCTGGCGCAAAGCATGACGATCCCCGTGATTGCATCCGGCGGCGTGCACAACATCAAGGACGTGGAAGCATTGTGCGCCGTGCAGGATGAAGGCATTGAAGGCGTGATTTGCGGCCGTTCGATCTACGAAGGCACGCTGGACCTGCGCCAGGCGCAGGAGCGCGCGGATGTATTGAGCGGACTGGAAGAGTCCGCGGAAGAAGACGAAGCATGACACTGGCAAAGCGCATCATCCCTTGCCTGGACGTGACGGCGGGTCGCGTGGTCAAGGGCGTCAACTTCGTCGAGCTGCGCGATGCCGGCGATCCGGTCGAGATCGCGCGCCGCTATGACGAGCAGGGCGCGGACGAATTGACATTCCTCGATATCACCGCAACCTCGGACGGACGCGACCTGATTTTGCACATCATCGAAGCCGTGGCTTCGCAGGTATTCATTCCGCTCACGGTCGGCGGCGGCGTGCGCACGGTTGAGGATGTGCGCCGTCTGCTGAACGCCGGCGCGGACAAGATCAGCGTCAACAGTGCGGCGGTCGCCAATCCGCAGCTGGTGCACGATGCCGCGCAAAAATACGGTTCGCAATGCATCGTGGTCGCGATCGATGCCAAGAAAACGGGTGAGGGCAAGTGGGAAGTATTCACGCACGGCGGCCGCAAGCCTACCGGGCTTGATGTGGTCGAGTGGGCGAAAAAAATGGAACATCTTGGCGTCGGCGAAATCCTGCTTACCAGCATGGATCGCGATGGCACCAAGAGCGGTTTCGATCTCGCCTTGACGAGCGCGGTGTCGAATGCGATATCGATTCCCGTGATCGCCTCCGGCGGTGTCGGCGGCTTGCAGGATCTCGCCGACGGTATCAAGGTCGGCAAGGCGGACGCGGTGCTGGCGGCCAGTATTTTTCATTACGGCCAGCACACCGTGCAGGAAGCGAAGAGCTTCATGGCAGGGCAAGGCATTCCAATGAGGCTGGCATGAGCGTTGCCGCCAAATGGTTGAACAAGGTGAAGTGGGACGAGCACGGTCTGGTGCCAGTCATCGCCCAGGAAGTCGGTTCGAATGATGTGCTGATGTTTGCGTGGATGAACCGCGACGCCTTGGCAAAAACCGTCGAGCTGGGCGAGGCTGTCTACTGGAGCCGTTCCCGCAAGAAGCTGTGGCACAAGGGTGAGGAATCCGGCCACATTCAGAAAGTCCATGAAATCCGCCTCGATTGCGATGAAGATGTCGTGCTGCTGAAGGTCGAGCAGGCCGATGGCATCGCGTGCCACACCGGACGGCATTCGTGCTTTTTCCAGAAGTTCGAAGGCGACGCCACGAGCGGCGAATGGCAGGCAGTCGATCCGGTACTCAAGGATCCCGAAAGCATTTACAAATAATTCCGCGCGGCGAATCGCCTCGAATGCCGTGTGCGGCATGAAGATCGAATCGCGCTACCCAAACACATGAGCGATACCCTGAAACGTCTGGCCGTAATAATCGAGTCGCGCAAGCCTGCGAACGGCGGCGATCCCGACAAGTCCTATGTCGCGCGCCTGTTTTCAAAAGGCGACGATGCAATTCTCAAGAAGATCGGCGAGGAAGCAACCGAAACCGTGATGGCCGCAAAGGATGTGCGTGCCGGCGGCGATAAATCGAAAGTCCTGTACGAGTGCGCCGATCTTTGGTTCCATTCGATGATCATGCTGGCGCAATTCGATTTGACGCCGCAGGATGTGCTGGATGAGTTGTCGCGTCGCGAGGGCATTTCCGGCATCGAGGAAAAGGCGAATCGCAAATTGATCGAACGCGAGCGCAACGGAGACTGAGCGCGTCAAAAATTTCCGGGCGTACTGATTTCCTTGTTTAAAGAGCTTCGGCCAACATCACCAACATGACCAACTGCATTTTTTGCAAAATCGCCGCGAAGCAAATCCCGTCGAATGCGATCTATGAAGATGACGACTTGATTGCTTTTCACGATATCAATCCGGCCGCGCCTGTGCATTTTCTGATCGTCCCGAAATTGCATATCGCCACGCTTGCAGATTGCGACGATAGCCACGCGGCATTGTTAAGTAAAATGATGCTGTTGGCACCGAGGCTGGCGCAAGAGCAGGGTTGCGGCTATACCCCCCATGAGGATGGCGCTGGCGCGGGCGGATTTAAAACTCTTTTCAATACCGGACCGAACGGCGGGCAGGAGGTGTACCATCTGCATCTGCACGTCATTGGTGGGCCGCGTCCGTGGCGCGGACAGCGGTAACTCTCTGGTCGCGCCATCGTATACACTGATTCAGGACGAGAGTGTCCTCTAGGAGAAAGAGCATGGGTTCATTTAGCATTTGGCACTGGTTGATCGTACTGGTCGTTGTCATGTTGGTTTTCGGCACCAAGAAACTCGGCAACGTCGGTTCCGATCTCGGCAAGGCCGTCAAGGGCTTCAAGGATGGCGTCAAGGGTGAAGAAGACAAGCCCGCGCCGTCGGTTGCTGACAAGACAACGATTGACGTCGAAGCAAAAGAGAAGGCGAAGAGCTGACCATTGCGCTTGCCGAGTCGCGCCACGGTTCGAGCGTGCGCGCCTCTGATTGCGTATCGATATGATAGATCTTGGCCTCTCCAAACTTGCGCTGATCGGCGTGGTTGCACTCGTGGTGATCGGTCCCGAGCGGCTGCCGAAGGTCGCTCGCATGGCCGGTTCGCTTTTCGGTCGCGCACAGCGCTACATCAACGAAGTGAAATCCGAGGTCAGCCGCGAAATCGAGCTCGACGAGTTGCGCAAGATGCAGAAGGACATGCAGGAAGCTGCAAGTAGCGTCGAGCAATCCATTGCGCAAAATGTTTCACAGATGGAAAGTGATTTGAATCCATCGTGGAGCAGCGATTCGAATCCCTTGATGGAACCTCTCGCGCCGGAGCAAATTTCGGTCAAGGCGAAAGACTTCCGCAAAAAAAAGCTGGCACGTACATCGGCAATTCCATCCTGGTATAAGAGGCAGAGCGGACAACGCACGCGCGTGATTTCAGGTGCGGCGCGTGTCGCCAAATACCGGCCCAGCGGTGCCGCCCGAAAATCATTTCATTGAGTCAAATGGCTGACGATCAACAAATGCCGGGTGCAAGCGACACCTTTATTTCGCACTTGGTGGAATTGCGCAATCGCATCATGAAGGCGTCGGCGGCAATCATCGTCGTGTTCCTGTGTCTGATGCCATGGGCGGCCAGCATCTACGATGCGCTGGCGCAGCCGATGATGGCGGCGCTGCCTGCGGGCAGCAAGATGATCGCCACCGGCGTCATCACGCCGTTCCTGATTCCGGTCAAGGTGACGCTGCTGGTTGCTTTCATCATCGCCTTGCCATGGGTGCTGTATCAGGCATGGGCATTCGTCGCTCCCGGACTGTATGCGCACGAGAAGAAGCTGATTGCGCCGTTGGTGATCTCGTCATCGCTTCTGTTTGTTGCCGGCGTCGCGTTCTGCTATTTCCTCGTGTTCGGCGTGGTGTTCAAGTTCGTCAACGATTTCGCGCCGGCATCGGTATCGGTGGCGCCGGACATCGACAGCTATTTCGGTTTTGTGATGACGATGTTCCTGGCCTTCGGGCTGACGTTCGAAGTGCCGATCGTGGTCATCGTGCTGGTGCGGATGGGTTTGGTGAGTGTGGAAAAACTGAAGGAAATCCGTCCCTACGTCATCGTTGGCGCTTTCATCATCGCCGCCGTCGTCACGCCGCCGGACATCATGAGTCAGATGCTGCTGGCCGTGCCTTTGTGCCTGCTGTATGAAGTTGGATTGTGGATCGCACCCTTGTTCGTGCGAGTGACGCAGGCACCCGAAGAAACGGCCTGAATCGAGGCGGAATTACTGCTTCACCTGCCTCAGCCACGATATCAACGGATAAGCATTCTTGAATCCCGCGAGCACTTCCTTCCCGATATTCTCGGGAATCTTTTTCTTCAGACCCGTCTCTTTCCAAACGATAAAGCTCTTGAGCTTGATGTATTCGATATGCGGGCTGTCGGCGTCAAAACCTTTCGGTGGACGCGACAGCTTGCCCTCATCCTGCAGATCGCCAAAACCTTCCTTCAGCTTCTTGTTCTTCAGCATCTTGCCGAATCCTGCAGCATCCGCAATGACGGATTGACGAATCGCTTTCAGGCGATCAGCGGGCGGCATGTATTCTCCACCGGCGACAAGCAGCGTGCCATCGGCGTCGACGTGAAAATAATATGCCGGGCCGCCGCCTTGACTCGGTTTCTTCAGCCCGCTGGCGGTAATGGCCGCGGAAAACGTGGTCTTGTACGGACTCTTGTCGTGTGAGAAGCGCATGTCGCGGTTGATCCGGAACATGGCTTTTTTCGGATTGCATGCGGCAACGGCGGGATCGAATTTGCTGATATCCGCGATGAGTTGCGTTACCAGTTCGAGGAACTCCGCACGCAGAATGTCGTAGCGCGGCTTGTTCATGACAAACCATGCGCGATTGTTGTTTTCTGCCAGCTCGGCAAGAAACTGGATCAGGTCCCGTGTATGCATCGTTCGCTATCCGGCGGTGGCAGGCATCATTCTTTACTGTGTGAACTTACTCGCGGTCTTCGCGGCGCGGTTTCGGGCGTTTGCCCACCACGACATCAAGCGTCGTTTCCATGCTCTTGCGCAACACGGTCATCTTCGCCTTGTTGCCGGGCGTCAGTTGTGCGATCAGATTCAGCATGTCTGTCGTGTCGCTTACCGGCTTGCCCTCGACTGCGACAAGGATATCGCCAGGCCTGATTCCGGCTTTGTCGGCAGGGCCGTTCCTCAGCACACCGGCAATGATCGCCCCCGATTTTCTGTTGAGTCCGAAGCTTTCCGCCAATTCCGGCGTAATGTCCTGCGGTTCGACGCCGATCCAGCCGTATACGACTTGGCCGGTGCTGATGATGGACTCCATGACCCTCTTCACCGTCGTCACGGGAATCGCAAAGCCGATGCCGAGCGAGCCGCCGCTGCGCGAATAGATTGCAGTATTGATGCCCAGCAGGTTGCCGTTGGTGTCGATCAACGCGCCGCCGGAGTTGCCTGGATTGATTGCGGCATCGGTCTGGATGAAGTTTTCAAATGTATTAATGCCGAGATGGTTGCGGCCTAGCGCTGAAATGATGCCCATCGTGACGGTTTGCCCAACGCCGAACGGATTGCCGATGGCCAGCACTACATCCCCGACTCTGGCTTGCTCGACATGGCCAAGCGTGATGGCGGGCAGGTTCTCCATATTGATCTTGATGACGGCCAAGTCCGTTTCCGGATCGGTGCCGACCACCTTGGCGGGAGCCTTGCGGCCGTCCGCAAACGCCACTTCGATTTCGTCGGCGGTTTCAATCACATGATTGTTGGTCAGCACGTAACCTTGCGGACTCACGACCACGCCGGAGCCGAGGCTGAACTGCTTTTCTTCCTGCTGTTCGCCAAAAAACTTGCGAAAGAGCGGATCTTCCATGAACGGATTTTTCGGCTGCTGCGCACCCTTGGTCGTGAAAATGTTGACGACAGCCGGCATTGCGCGCTTGGCCGCTTCGCGATACGAGCCTTGCGCCGGTGCGGCATTGGACGGCGCTTCCAGCATCGGCACTGGCGATAACGTGCTGCGCTGTGCGCTGCCGGCCCATTCAGGCTTCAGGCTCGCTACAATGAACCAAATTGCCAAACCGACGGTGACGGTTTGCGCAAACAATAACCAAAGGCGTCGCATATAAGGTGTGAAGATGAGTCGGGAATGTGTGGATAGAGATAATTTAGCGAAGTATCTCGCGCAGGCGCTTGATATTACTCGGTTTCGTGATTATTGCCCAAATGGCCTCCAGGTAGAGGGACGCGCGCAGATCGCATCAATCCTCACCGGCGTGACCGCAAATGCCGCGTTGATCGAGGCGGCGGTGGACGCGAAGGCCGATGCAATTCTCGTGCATCACGGCTATTTCTGGCGCGGCGAAGATCCGCGCGTAGTGGCGATCAAGCATAAGCGGCTGAAATTGCTGCTGACACACGATATCAATCTGTTTGCCTATCATCTGCCGCTCGACATGCATCCCGAGTTCGGAAACAACGTACAACTGGCGCGCCGTCTCGGGCTGCTGCCGGACGGTCGTTTCGGCGAAGACGGGCTGGGCTGGCTTGGCGTTCTGCAAGACGCGTCCGTCAAAAACATTGCCGACCTGGCGCGGGTCGTCGAAAAGAATCTTGGCCGTGCACCGCTGGTCATCGGTGATCCATTGCAGCCGGTAGGCCGCATTGGATGGTGCACCGGTGCTGCGCAAAACCTGCTTGGCGATGCGATCGCCGCCGGTGCAACTGCCTATATCAGCGGTGAAGTGTCGGAGCCGACTGTGCATCTTGCACGGGAAAGCGGTGTCGCCTACCTTGCTTGCGGTCACCACGCGACGGAGCGCTTTGGCGTTCAGGCGCTGGGCACCCATCTCGCCGACCATTTCGGCATTGCGCATCGATTCGTCGATATCGCAAATCCGGTGTGATCCTTCCGCGAACGAGCAGCGGCAGGACACCGTTCCTGCCGCGAGATCGCACATTGAAATTTTTGAATATGCAATAACCAAAAGTTGCGCAAAGCTGGCAATATTCCCTATATTGCATCAGGTAATTCAAATTGCCGGCGAGGAATGAATATGTTGGAAGAAACATCGCGTGAGCCGATTGGTGTTTTGGTTGTTGAAGATGATGCGGTGACGCGAAGAATGTTGTGCCTGGCGATTGAGAAAGCACCTGCATTGAAGCTGCTGGCGGAATTCGATAGCGTCAAGCCGGCATTGAATTGGCTGGAAAATCGGACTGTTGATGTATTGCTGACCGATCTTGGTTTGCCTGACGGCTCCGGAATCGACATCATCAAGGCGTGCGCAACACAGCATCCGGATTGCGACATCATGGTCATCACGATATCCAGCGACGAAACAAGCGTGCTTGCTTGCATCGAGGCTGGCGCTTCGGGCTATGTGCTGAAGGACTCCGGCGCGATGGATGTGGCGCGTGCGGTGCTGGATTTGCGCGCAGGCGGCGCGCCGATGAGCCCGACAATCGCGCGCATGGTGCTGGCGAAGGTGCGCGATGTGAAAAGACCGGTACCGCCTGCGGCACCTGAGAATGCTTCCCCGGCCAGTCTTACCAAAAGGGAGTCGGCCATTCTCGATCTGATCGCGCGAGGCGACAGCTATGGCGAAGTCGCCAAAATCCTGTCGGTATCCGTCGGAACGGTGCAGACCCATATCAAGAACATCTACGGAAAGCTGGCGGTCCATTCGCGTGGCGAGGCCGTGTTCGAAGCGCATCGGCGCGGCCTGCTGCAACTGGACCGCCCGAGAGGAAAGAAGTGATTCATGCAATGCCAATAAAAAAACCGGTCGGCGGACCGGTTTTTTTATTGCGCAGTGGTTTTCACTTTTTCAGCGAGTCGCGAATTTCGCGCAACAATACAATGTCTTCCGGAGTTGCGGGTGTTGCGGGTTCCGGCGCGACGGTGGTTCTGCGCGCTTTGTTAATGACGCGCACCATCTGGAAAATGATGAAAGCCAGAATAAGGAAATTCAGCAGGATTGTGATGAAATTCCCGTAAGCAAGCACGGCACCTGCCTTTTTCGCTTCGACCAAGGTCATTTGCATGCCCTGATTATTAAGCGGCAGGTAATAGTTGGCGAAATCCAGTCCGCCAAGCACTTTGCCGATAATCGGCATGACGATGTCCTGAACAAGCGAGTCAACGATTTTGCCGAACGCGGCACCGATAATCACGGCCACTGCCAAGTCCACGACGTTGCCTTTGATGGCAAAGGCTTTAAATTCCTGCATCATTCCCATTCTTGCGCTCCTGAATTATTGCTGCATTGATAGTTGAGTGAAGTTATTAAATTTAAAACATGAATTGACGAAATTTTTGGCGATGATGGAAAGCATGATGACTCAAGCATGTAAATCATTGCAACTCGTTCAAAAAGTTCCCTGAAATTACACGAGGCAACATGTATTCCCTTTAATTCAAGTTCGTGGTCCGTTATAATCTAAGGTTGCTAGAAGTTTTGTATAAATTTCGCATTTTGACTGATTGGGGTTGGTATGAGTAACGAAAAGCAGGTCGATTCCGGTCGACGTGGCTTGCTCGTCGCTACGTGTGCGGCGGGCGGGGTGGCCGGATTGGCCACTGCGGGGGCGTTTGTGTCCACCTTCCAGCCATCCGAGCGGGCGAAAGCCGCCGGTGCGCCTGTTGAGGTGGATATTTCGGGCTTGGCTCTAGGGGAAATGAAGACCGTCGAATGGCGCGGCAAGCCAGTCTGGATCCTGAAGCGTTCGCCGGAAATGGTCGAATCCCTGAAGAAAACCGACTCCCAGGTCGCTGACCCGAATTCCGAGCGTAATCCGGCTGAGCTTACCCCTGAATATGCGCGCAACGAATATCGGTCGCGCAAACCGGAAATTCTCGTGGCGGTAGGCATCTGCTCGCATCTGGGTTGCTCCCCGACCACCAAGCTGCAGCCCGGCGCGCAGCCTTCGCTGCCGGACGATTGGACCGGCGGCTTTCTGTGTCCGTGTCATGGTTCCACATTCGACCTTGCCGGTCGCGTATTCAAGAACAAGCCGGCTCCGGATAACCTCGAGGTGCCACCGCACATGTATTTGGGCGATACCCGGCTGGTCATCGGCAAAGACGAGAAGGGTGAGGCGTAATCATGGCTGGATACCAAGACAAACCAATCTCCCCATCCGCGCCGCTATCGGCCAAGGCATTGCACTGGGTTGACCAGCGCTTCCCGCTGTCTGCCACATGGAAGGCGCATGTGTCCGAGTACTATGCGCCGAAAAACTTCAATTTCTGGTACGCATTCGGTTCGCTCGCACTGTTGGTGCTCGTGATCCAGATCGTGACCGGCATTTTCCTCGTGATGCATTACAAGCCGGACGCCAACCTCGCGTTTGCTTCGGTCGAGTACATCATGCGTGATGTGCCTTGGGGGTGGCTGGTGCGTTACATGCACTCGACCGGCGCTTCGGCGTTCTTCATCGTCGTTTACCTGCACATGTTGCGCGGTCTGTTGTACGGCTCGTACCGCAAACCGCGCGAACTGGTCTGGCTGTTCGGCGTCGGTATTTTCCTGTGCCTGATGGCCGAGGCCTTCTTCGGCTACCTGCTGCCGTGGGGCCAGATGTCCTACTGGGGTGCGCAGGTGATCGTCAACCTGTTCGGCGCGATTCCGTTCATCGGCCCGGACCTGTCGCTGTGGATTCGTGGCGACTATGTGGTGTCCGATGCAACCCTGAACCGCTTCTTCTCGTTCCACGTCATTGCGATTCCGCTGGTGTTGCTGGGGTTGGTTGTGGCGCATATCGTTGCATTGCACGAAGTCGGCTCCAACAACCCGGACGGTGTCGAGATCAAGGCGAAGAAGGATGCCAACGGCCTCCCGCTCGATGGCATCCCGTTCCATCCGTATTACACGGTGCATGACATTTTTGCCGCTGCAATATTCCTGATCGTGTTTTCGGCAATCATTTTCTTCGCGCCGGAAATGGGTGGCTACTTCCTGGAGTTCAATAATTTCATTCCGGCTGACCCGCTGAAGACGCCACCACATATCGCGCCGGTCTGGTACTTCACGCCGTTCTACTCGATCCTGCGTGCGACGACCTCGCAGTTCATGTATGCGCTCGAGTTCGGTGTGATTGCCTATGTGGCGCTGATCTTGACGAAGTCCCGCCTGAGCGGCTTCATCAAGATGATCATTGCCGGAGCGGCGGTGCTGGCCCTCATCGGCATGTTCGTTTTCGACGCGAAGTTCTGGGGTGTCGTGTTGATGGGCGTTTCTGTAATGATCCTCGCCGGTTTGCCGTGGCTGGACCATTCTCCCGTCAAGTCGATCCGCTATCGTCCTGACTGGCACAAATACGTCTATCTGGTGTTCGGTGTCGCGTTCCTGATCCTCGGTTATCTGGGCGTTCTGCCGCCGACTGAAGCTCGTACGCTGGTTGCGCAGATTTGCACGTTCATCTACTTCGGCTTCTTCCTGTTGATGCCATGGTGGAGCACGATGGGCAACTTCAAACCGGTGCCGGATCGTGTTACCTATCAGCCGCACTAAGCCGCAAAAGGGATACAAGAATCATGAAATTGCTGAAAAAACTGATTGCGGTTGTGGCATTGGTGCCGGCGCTCTCGCTGGCTTCGGAAGCGACCTTTCCCCTTGATCACGTGCAGGACCGGACCAAGGACCTGAGCGCATTGCAAAACGGTGCCAAGTTGTTTGTCAACAACTGTCTGAATTGCCATGCCGCATCCGCGATGCGTTACAACCGGCTCAAGGATATCGGCCTGACCGACGACCAGATCAGGAACAACCTGCTTTTCACATCCGACAAGGTGGGTGACTTGATGAAGGTTGCGATGGCGCCCAGGGACGCGAAGGATTGGTTCGGCGCAGTACCCCCGGACCTGTCGGTGATCGCACGCGCCAAGGCGTCGGGTGATGGTTCGGGTGCGGACTGGCTCTATACCTATCTGCGGACGTTCTACAAGGACGATACCCGTCCGACAGGCTGGAACAACATGGTATTCCCGAATGTCGGCATGCCGCACGTCATGTGGGAGTCCCAAGGCGTGCGTACTGCCAAGTTCGCTGAGGAGAAGGATGCGCACGATCCGAGCAAGGTGGTGCACAAGTTTGCCGGGTTCGAGCAGGTCAAGCCGGGCAAGATGTCCGCGATCGAATTTGACAATGCGACTGCCGACCTCGTTGCATATCTGGCATGGATGGCGGAGCCTGCGCAACATACGCGCAAGCGCCTGGGGGTCTGGGTGTTGCTGTTCCTGGGCATTTTCCTGATCCTTGCGTGGCGTTTGAACGCCTCCTACTGGAAAGAAGTCAAATAAACGCTCTTTGTCCGCGCGAGCGGGCGTTTGCTTTGGGGTGAGCCGTAACGCGTCTCACCCTCTTTGTTTCTAAGGAACTATAAAAATGATGGTTCTCTATTCAGGCACAACCTGCCCGTTTTCCCAACGTTGCCGTCTCGTGCTGTTCGAGAAGGGCATGGATTTCGAAATTCGTGACGTTGATTTGTTCAACAAACCGGAAGACATTTCGGTCATGAATCCGTATGGACAAGTGCCGATTCTGGTCGAGCGCGACCTGATTCTGTACGAATCCAATATCATCAACGAATACATTGACGAGCGCTTCCCGCATCCGCAGTTGATGCCTGCCGATCCGTTGATGCGCGCCCGGGCACGGCTGATGCTGTTCAACTTCGAGAAGGAGTTGTTCATCCATGTGCATACCTTGGAGAACGATAAATCGAAGGGTTCAGAAAAAGTGCATGAAAAAGCACGTGCTGAAATCCGTGATCGTCTGACCACGCTGGCACCCTTGTTCCTCAAGAACAAGTACATGCTGGGTGATGAGTTTTCGATGCTGGATGTTGCCGTGGCACCTTTGCTGTGGCGTCTGGATCATTACGGCATCGAATTGTCCAAGACCGCAGCGCCATTGATGAAATATGCCGAACGCATCTTCTCTCGCCCGGCCTATATTGAAGCATTGACGCCTTCGGAAAAAGTGATGCGCCGTTAAGGTATGCATCATTGGAACTTTCCCATGTGTCATGTTGATTCAGCTGCATCCAAGTCGCGACAAGCTGATCATGACAACATGATGCATGGCAATGTAATGGAATATGCCTTGTTCAAGGCACAAGCTCATGTCTGAAATTTCTACCAAACCGTACTTGCTGCGAGCCATCTACGAATGGTGTACCGACAACGGATACACGCCATATCTTGCGGCCATGGTGGACGGACAGACGCGTGTGCCGCGTGAATTCGTCAAGAATGGCGAAATCGTGCTCAACATCAGCTTTACCGCAACCAGCGGGCTGAAGCTGGATAACGATTTCGTCAATTTCAGCGCGCGCTTCGGCGGGGTTTCGCGTGACGTTTCCATTCCAATGGACAATGTGGTCGCAATCTATGCCCGTGAAAACGGGCAGGGGATGGCATTTGAAGTATCCAAACCTGCCGCGCCGGAAGAAAGTCATGAGGGGGGAGTTGATGGAGGTGAGCTGATCGCGCCTGCTCTCAGTGCAGTACCGACTCCCAAGGACGAATCGGATGCTGCCACATCTACCGGTCCGGATGACAATCCGGATCCTCCAAAAAAGGGTGGCAGGCCTACACTAACCCGCATCAAATAAAGTACAATAACGGTCTTACAGTTTTCGCCGGCTTAGCTCATTTGGTAGAGCAGTTGACTTGTAATCATCAGGTGGCCAGTTCGAATCCGGCAGCCGGCACCAATAAAAACCCGTGATCAGAGATGATCGCGGGTTTTTTCTTTTGGCATATGCCGAAAAATCAACACCACTTCAGCGAGCCCCAGCGAAGGCGCCGCAATGACATGGATTGATGTTGATTGTGGCTGCGCGCGAGATTGCCGTGTCGATTCCGTTGCCTGCGTGTCGCCGCATTCCTGTGAAACGATTTTTATGCGCAGCGGTGTCGCCAAGTTATTGCCACAGACATTACTGCTGGAACGTAGCGTCAATCTGTTGACTTGATGCCGTTCCAGCGGGGTGTCAACGCATGCGGTATGGAAAAGAGATCAAGCACGCGGCCGACCGTGTGATCGACCATGTCGGCGATCGATTGGGGGCGATGATAGAAGCCGGGGAGCGGCGGGTAGATGATGCCGCCCATTTCGGTGACGGCGGTCATGTTGCGTAGATGCGCCAGATTGAAGGGGGTTTCACGCACCATCAGGACGAGTCGGCGGCGTTCTTTCAGTGTCACGTCGGCGGCGCGCGCGATCAGATTGTCCGACAGGCCATGGGCCACGGCGGCCAGGGTTCTCATCGAGCATGGCGCGACCACCATGCCTGCCGACTGATACGAGCCGCTGGCGATGGATGCACCGATGTTGCGAATGCTGTGTGTCACGTGCGCGAGCGCCTCGACATCCTTGCGGTTCATGTCGAGTTCCTGATGCAGATTCAATACACCTGCATCGGATACCAGCAAATGGGTTTCGATGCCGGGCGTGTCGCGCAACACTTGCAGCAGGCGCACGCCGTAAACCGCACCGGTGGCGCCGGTGATGGCGATGATCAGTCGTTGTGCGGCCGGCATGGCGCGACGCGGGTAACGCAGCCGCCTCAGGCTTTCAGCAGCGATTGCAGCTCGCCGGATTCGAACATCTCGTTCATGATGTCCGAGCCGCCGACGAATTCGCCCTTGACGTAGAGCTGGGGAATGGTGGGCCAGTTGGAGAATTCCTTGATGCCCTGGCGCACTTCCTGATCTTCCAGCACATTGATGGTGACGATATTGTCGACGCCGCATGCTTTCAGGATCTGCACGGCGCGGCCGGAAAAGCCGCATTGCGGAAACTGCGCAGTGCCTTTCATGAAAAGCACGACCGGGTTTTGCGTGACGGTATCTTTGATCCAGGTTTGTACGTCGCTCATGGTGCTGCCTTCAATAAGAATCGGAATAACGCCATTATATGAAAAAGCGTGGGCAACCGTTGATGTGCCGCGCAACGGGCGGCTGGAGAGTTTGCCGCCAATGCGCGATCAAGAGATGTGTTGCCGGAATGGTGGATCTCGTCGCGCCGCCCCTTGCGGGCAAGGGGCCGTGATGGTGGAGCGCGCCGCGTTCAGCCTTTCAGCTTTGCGAATGCCGCCGCCATGGCGTTGTTGGCCGGCGGCGCGGCGCGTTGCTGGTGCTGCGCCAGGCGCTTCGAATCGTTGCGGTCGCCGCGCTGCTCGGGTTTCGCGCCGGCCGGTTGCGGCGTGTCGGAAAGGCGCATGGTCAGCGCAATGCGTTTGCGCTTCTCATCGACTTCAAGCACCTTGACCTTCACTACCTGACCGGCCTTGACGACGGTGTGCGGGTCGCGCACGAAGGTATTCGACAAGGCCGAAATATGCACCAGGCCATCCTGATGCACGCCGATGTCGACGAATGCGCCGAATGCCGCGACGTTGGTGACGACGCCTTCGAGAATCATGTCGGGACGCAGGTCCTTGATTTCCTCGACGCCTTCCTTGAAGGTCGCGGTGGTGAATTCCGGACGCGGATCGCGCCCCGGCTTTTCCAGTTCCTTCAGGATGTCGGTGATGGTCGGTACGCCGAATTTCTCATCCGCATACTTGCCGGGATTCAGCGACTTCAGCAGCCTGGCGTCGCCGATGACGCCTTTCACGTCCTTGCTGATGTCGGCGAGAATCTTCTCGACCAGCGGATACGATTCCGGGTGCACTGCCGACGCGTCGAGCAGGTTGTCGCCATCCATGATGCGCAGGAAGCCGGCGGCTTGTTCGAAAGTCTTGTCGCCGAGGCGCGGCACCGACTTCAGCGCTGCGCGCGAAGTGAACATGCCCTTCATGTCGCGGTACGACACGATGCTTTGCGCCACGCTGGCGTTCAGGCCGGACACGCGGGCCAGCAGCGGCGCGGAGGCGGTGTTGACGTCCACGCCGACCGCGTTCACGCAATCCTCAACCACTGCATCGAGCGAACGTGCCAGTTGCGTCTGGCCAACGTCGTGCTGGTATTGGCCGACGCCGATCGATTTCGGATCGATCTTCACCAGTTCCGCCAGCGGGTCTTGCAGGCGGCGTGCGATCGATACCGCGCCGCGCAGCGAGACGTCCAGTTCCGGCAATTCGCGTGAGGCGAATTCCGAGGCGGAATAGACCGAGGCGCCGGCTTCGGACACGACGATCTTGGTCAGTTTCAATTCCGGATGCTGCTTGATCAGGTCTTGCGCCAGCTTGTCGGTCTCGCGTGAGGCGGTGCCGTTGCCGATCGAGATCAGCGCGACGTTGTGCTTCTGCGCGAGCAGCGCCAATGTGTGCAGCGAACCGTGCCAGTCGTTGCGCGGCTGGTGTGGGTAGATCGTGTTGGTGTCGACGACCTTGCCGGTGGCGTCCACGATCGCGACCTTGACGCCGGTGCGCAGGCCGGGGTCGAGGCCCATGGTGGCGCGCGGGCCGGCAGGTGCGGCCAGCAGCAGGTCTTTCAGATTGCGGGCGAAGACATTGATCGCTTCGACTTCCGCGCGCTCGCGCAGGCCGGTCATCAGTTCGGTTTCGAGGTGCATGAAGACCTTCACGCGCCAGGTCCAGCGCACAGTGTCGGCCAGCCATTTGTCCGCAGGACGGTTCTGATTGCTGATGCCGAAACGCGAGGCGATGCGGCCTTCGCACGGATTGTGCGGCGCGTCCCACTTCGGCTTTTCTTCCTCGCTGTCGAGACGCAGCGTCACGTTGAGCATCTCTTCGCGGCGACCGCGAAAGAGCGCCAGCGCGCGGTGCGAGGGAATCGTGTTGAGCGTCTCGGAATAGTCGAAATAGTCGGCGAATTTCGCGCCGGCGTCTTCCTTGCCTTCGACCACTTTCGATTCGACGATGCCGTGTTCGGTCAGGTATTCGCGCAGGGTTTGCAGAAGCGTCGCATCCTCGGCGAAGCGCTCCATCAGGATCTGGCGCGCGCCGTCGAGCGCTGCCTTGGCATCGGTCACGCCGGGGTTGTCGCCATTGTCGGTGGTGAATGCCGGCTTCAGATACTTGGCGGCTTCCTCTTCCGGGTTCAGGGCCGGATTGGCAAGCAGCGCATCCGCGAGTTCGGTCAATCCCGCTTCGGCCGCGATCTGCGCCTTGGTGCGGCGCTTCGGCTTGTACGGCAGGTACAGGTCTTCCAGCCGCGTCTTGTCTTCGGCATGCGTGATGGCGTCGAGCAATTCCGGCGTCATCTTGCCTTGTTCTTCAATCGACGCAATGATCGCCGCGCGCCGGCTTTCGAGTTCGCGCAGATAGCGCAGTCGCTCTTCCAGCAGGCGCAGTTGCGTGTCGTCCAGACCGCCGGTCGCTTCCTTGCGGTAACGAGCGATGAAGGGCACTGTTGCACCTTCGTCAAGCAGGGCGATGGCGGCAGCGACTTGCACCGGCTTGGCGACGAGTTCGAGGGCGAGACGTTGTTCGATGGAAGGCAGCATGAGCATCAGAAAGTGAAAAAACAAGCGATGGATGATACACAAATCAAGGGAATGCACCAGTCTTGACAGGCAGCAGCGCAACGCCTGCCGTACGTGCCTGACGTAACGCATGTTGACGCAATTTGAACGAGATGCATTTCCGATAAGGAGCGCGGCACCTTTTTGCAAAATTGCCATCGAATTTTCCCCGATTGCATTTTGCAGTCCATGAGTGCATGCGCCGACTTGTCGCCTTGTTGGTATGGCAACAGATTTCCTCACTTCAGCTCAGGAGAAAAGAATGGCTAGTGGAACCAGCGGATCGTATACACCTGCAACGCCTTTCGATCAGTTCAATTGCGTCATACCCGAGAATGAATTTCCGCAACACGGCATGGAAGCGCGCGCGGCGCAGGCCATCACCGAAAGCGAGTCGTGGACCGACGCCAATCCGATGCTCAATCTGTCGTCGTTCGTGACGACCTACATGGAGCCCGAGGCGCGGCACATCATCGCCGCCAACATGACCAAGAACTACATCGACCATGACATGTATCCGCAGGTTTACGCGATGGAGCAGCGCATGGTGCGCTGGCTGCACCAGCTGTGGAACGGTCCGAAGGGTGTGGAGGTCTACGGCGCGGCCACCGTCGGTTCGTCGGAAGCGTGCATGCTCGGCGGCCTGGCGCACAAATGGAACTGGCGGCAGGCGCGCGAGCGTGCCGGCAAGGATGGCAGCCGTCCGAACATGGTGACCGGCGGCAATGTCCAGATCGTGTGGAAGAAATTCCTGCGCTACTTCGACGTCGAGCCGCGCATCGCGCCGCTGAAGCCCGGCAACTACCGGCTCACGACCGAGCATCTGGAAAAACTGGTCGATGAAAACACCATCTGCGTGGTGGCCATTGCTGGCTCGACCTTCACCGGCGAGGACGACGACATCCAGGCCATTCATGATTGGCTGGATGCCTATGAAAAGCGCACCGGCATCAATATTCCCATGCACATCGATGCCGCCTCGGGCGGCTTCGTCAATCCCTTCCTCTATCCCGACTACAAGTGGGATTTCCGGCTGCCGCGCGTGCAATCCATCAACGGCTCCGGTCACAAGTACGGCCTCGCGCCGCCGGGGCTGGGCTGGGTGGTGTTTCGCGAGAAGAAGGTCTTCAACAAGGATCTGATCTTCTACGTGAACTATCTCGGCGGCGAGTCGCCCACCGCCACGCTCAACTTCAGCCGCAATGCGATGCAGATCCCGGCGCAGTACTACATGTTCCTGCGCTGCGGCTTCAACGGCTACCGCATGATCATGCAGCACACCGTCGACAATGCCCAGCTGTTGCGTCAGCGGCTGGCGGATTCCGGCTTGTTCACCATCATGAACGAGACCCAGCGCATTCCGGTGGTGGCGCTGACGCTCGACAAGAAAGTGAAGCGTTACAACGAATTCGACATATCGGCCAAGGTGCGCGAGCGCGGCTGGGTGCTGTCCGCCTACACCATGCCGGCCAATGCCGAGAGCGTGAACTCCCTGCGCGTGGTGGTGCGTCCGCACCTCAATCACGATGTGGTGGGGATGCTGGCCGACGACATCCTCAAGGCCTGCGCCTACCTCGAAGAACATGGCGGCACCGCACGGCCGCCGGCGCTGCACGAACACGCGCACTACAACACCACACCGGCGAAATGCTAGTTCGACCGAGGCGATGGCCGCACACCGCCCATCGCCTCCGATGCGTGATCAGCGCATGACGCTGCGGGTCTGTTGCGGCCTGCAGCGCCATGCAATGCGAGTTCCGCGTGCAAGGCGCGGCAACATGACATGAAGGGAGGGAACCATGGCCGACTGGTTCGTCAACACGCTGCGCAGCTATCCGGAAATCGCGATCTTCCTCTCGCTGGCGATCGGCTACTGGGTCGGCGGAAAAAGCTACAAGGGCCTGAGCCTCGGCGCGGTGACGGCCACGCTGATCGCGGCCGTGCTGATCGGCCAGCTGAACATCAGCATATCGAGCAACGTCAAGTCGGTGTTCTTCCTGCTGTTCCTGTTTGCGGTGGGCTACGGCGTGGGGCCGCAGTTTGTGCGGGGGATCGCCAGGGACGGCCTGCCGCAGGCGTTGTTTGCGGTCGTGACCTGCGTCTATTGTCTGGGCGCGGCGGTGGTGGCGGCGAAGGTCGCCGGCTACGACATCGGCTACGCCGCCGGCCTGTTTGCCGGCTCGCAAACCATCTCGGCATCGATGGGCCTCGCCACCGATGCCATCAACCGCCTGAACCTGCCGGCCGAGCAGACCAAGCAGATGCTGGACGCGATGCCGGTCGCCTATGCGGTCACCTACATCTTCGGCACGGTCGGCTCGGCGCTGCTGCTGGCGCTGGTCGGCCCCAGACTGCTCAACATCGACCTCGTTGCGGAATGCAAGCGGTACGAGGAATCCATGGGTGGCGGCAAGCGCGTCGGCGGCGATGGCACCGGCTGGCACGATTTCGAGCTGCGCGCATTCCGCATCCATCCGGGCAGCCGCGTGGTCGGCCTGAAGGCGACCGATGCCGAGGCGCTGGCCACCGGCACGCGCGTGTTCGTCGAGCGTCTGCGGCGCGACGGCAAGATCATCGAGGCTACAGGCGACACGGTGCTGATGAGCGGCGACGTGGTCGTGGTGGCCGGCCATCGCGAAGTGCTGGTCGAGCTGATCGGCCCGCTTGCCGAAGAGGTGGACGATCCGGAACTGCTGGCGGTGCCGATCGAAGGCGTCAACATCTATGTCACCAACCGCGAGGTCGACGGCAAGACGCTGCACGAACTGTCGCCCCGGCCCGAGGCGCGCGGCGTGTACCTGCAACGGATCGTGCGCGGTGCCACCAGCACCGAGATCCCGGTCCTCGCCAGGACGGAACTGCATCGCGGCGACATCCTGACGGTCGTCGGCCGCAAGCAGGATGTTGCACGGGTCGCGAAGTTGGTGGGCTATGCCGACCGGCCGACCGACGTCACCGATGTCGCGATGATGGCGGCCGCGATCACGATCGGTGCGCTGATCGGCGCCATCGTCATCAAGGCCGGCGGCATTCCCCTCACGCTGTCGACCGCAGGCGGTACGCTCATCGCCGGCATCGTGTTCGGCTGGTTGCGCTCGATTCATCCGACCTTCGGCCGGATTCCCGCGCCCACCGTCTGGTTCATGAACTCGGTCGGGCTCAATGTCTTCATCGCCGTGGTCGGCATCTCGGCCGGTCCCGGCTTCGTGCTCGGCTTGCAGAAGCTGGGCCTGAGTCTGTTCCTGTGGGGCGTGTTCGCGACCTCGGTGCCGCTGATCCTCGCGATGTTCACCGCGAAATACATCTTCCGCTTCGACCCCGCGATCCTGCTGGGCTGCTGTGCGGGCGCGCGCACCACGACGGCGGCGCTCGGGATGATTTGCGACATCGCGAAAAGCAATGTGCCGGGACTGGGATATACCGTCACCTACGCCGTCGGCAACACGCTGCTGACGGTCTGGGGCATGGTGATCGTGATGCTGTTGAGTTGAGAGGTGCGTTGCGTCAGGGGTGCTGTCCGCCCGTGACACGTTCGATGCCGGCCAGATCGCACCAGCTCTGGACGGCATGGAACTGCCGCTCCGTCAGCAGTGCGCGCACATGGGCGGCCTGATCGTAGCCGTGTTCCATTAGCAGGAATCCGCCGGGTGCGAGGCGATCTCGCGCACCCGAGACGATCGTGCGCAGGCAATCGAGTCCGTCGCCGTGATCGGTCAAGGCCGACAGCGGCTCGAAGCGCAGGTCGCCCTGCGAAAGATGGTCGTCGCCGGCAACGATGTACGGCGGATTGGAGACGATCAGCTCGAAACGCTGCTCGTCCAGAGCCTCGAACCAGTCACTTTGTACAAAGCGGATGTCGGCGGCGTGCCGTTGTGCATTGCGCCGGGCGACCGCGAGCGCGTCCTGGCTGACGTCCAGCGCGGTGACGGTGGCGTCGGGTCGGCTGTGGGCAATCGCGATTGCGATCGCGCCCGAGCCGGTGCCCATGTCCAGCACGCGGCCGTTTTGCGGCAGACGCTCCAGCGCGAGCTCGACCAGCAGTTCGGTTTCGGGGCGCGGAATCAGGACCGCAGGCGTGACCTCGAAGGCGAGTCCGTAGAATTCTCGCTCGCCGACGATGTACGCGATCGGTTCACCATCGGCGCGGCGCTGCAGCAGCGCCGACAAATATTGCGCTTCATCGTGCGTCAGAACACGCTCGCCTTGCGTGATGAGCTGCACGCGCGACAGCTTGAGCGCATGCGTCAGCAGGATGCGGGTTTCCAGCGGATCCAGCGGCGGTTTCTTGAGCAGCGCGGCTATCGTGCTGCCGGCGGCGATCCGGATCGTGCGCGGCGCATCCTGCATCGCAATCACCTCAGCGGCTTTGCTGGCGCAAGGCTGCCCAGATCAGCACGATGGCGAAAATGCCGAACCAGACCAGCGACCATTGCGGGATCGACAGGCCGAGGATGGGCGCGTATTCCGTCGTGCACAGGCCGTCGGCCTTGAACACGAAGGGCAGCAGTTCGGCGGTAGGGATCTTGTTGAGCGAGGTTTCCAGCGGATCGATGCCGCAGGAGACGGTCGGATGCGCCTTGACCCACAGATGCCAGCCGGCGACGCCGGCGCCGCCGAGTGCGGCCAGCGTGCCGAGATAGGCGCCGGTCTTGGTCGCGCCGCGCGGCAGGATCGCGAACACGAGGCAGATCAGGCCGACGGCGGCGAAGGCGTAGCGCTGGATGATGCACAGCGGACAGGGCAGCATGTTTTCCACATGTTGCAGGTACAGCGCAAAGCCCAGCAGGGCGAACGAAATCACGGCGACAGCAAGCAGAACGGGTCTGGATGTTTTCATTTTCGGATGTTGTCAGTGGGTAAAGGCATAAGAGTGCCACGATTTTAAATGGTTCCCGTTCGGCAACAGGGCGCGCCATTGTGTAGGGCGGGTCCCACCCGCCATGTGCATCGTTGGCGGGTGGGACCCGCCCTGCAGTGTTCAGGCTTCTTCGCCCAGCGCCGCCAGCAGTTCCGCCTGATGCTCGGCCACCAGCGCGCCGGTCAGTTCCTCCAGATCGCCATCCATGATGAAGTCGAGCTTGTACAGCGTCAGGTTGATGCGATGGTCGGTCATGCGGCCCTGCGGATAATTGTAGGTGCGGATGCGCTCGCTGCGGTCGCCGGAGCCGATCAGCGACTTGCGCGTGGCCGCTTCCTTGGCCTGCTGCTCGCGCAACTGCACGTCCTTGATGCGGGCGGCCAGCACCTTCAGCGCGGACGC
The DNA here is from genome assembly GCF_003590875.1 of Noviherbaspirillum cavernae. Lineage (NCBI taxonomy): Bacteria > Pseudomonadati > Pseudomonadota > Betaproteobacteria > Burkholderiales > Oxalobacteraceae > Noviherbaspirillum > Noviherbaspirillum cavernae. The sequence continues at coordinate 3,346,191 of NZ_QYUN01000002.1, read as the reverse complement.
CTTGTTCTTGTGCTGGCTGCGGTCGTCCTGGCATTCGACCACGATGCCGGTCGGAAAGTGCGTGATGCGGATCGCCGAGTCGGTCTTGTTGATGTGCTGGCCGCCCGCACCGGAAGCGCGGAAGGTGTCGATGCGGATGTCGGCCGGATTGATGTCGATGTCCTCGACTTCATCGGCTTCCGGCATCACGGCCACCGTGCAGGCCGAGGTGTGGATGCGGCCCTGCGTCTCGGTGGCGGGCACGCGCTGCACGCGATGGCCGCCGGATTCGAACTTGAGCTTCGAGTACGCGCCGAAGCCGACCAGCCGCACGATGACCTCCTTGTAGCCGCCGATTTCGGAATGCGATTCGGACACCATCTCGACCTGCCAGCGGTTGCGTTCGGCGTAGCGCGTGTACATGCGCAGCAGGTCGCCGGCGAACAGCGCGGCTTCGTCGCCGCCGGTGCCGGCGCGGATTTCGAGATAGATGTTGCGCTCGTCGTTAGGATCCTTCGGCAGCAGCATCTTTTGCAGATCGACTTCGAGCTGTTCGATGCGCGATTTGGCGTCGGCGATTTCCTCCTGCGCCATTTCCTTCATCTCCGGATCGACCAGCATTTCCTGCGCGCTTGCCACGTCGTCTTCGGCCTGGCGGTAATCCTTGTACAGCGTGACCAGCGGGCCGAGCTCGGCGTGTTCGCGCGTCAGCTTGCGGTAGTTGTCCATGTCGGACGTGATGCCTTCCTGCATCAGGAGATTGTTCACTTCTTCCAGCCGTTCCGTCAGCTGGTCGAGTTTGGCGAGCATGGATGGTTTCATGGGCTTTCTTGGGAATTGGATGGACGAGGCGAATGGCGCGTTCGTCAGAAGGTGTGCCATCGGCGGATGGCGCTGCGCTTATCCGCCCTACCGCTTGGTGCGGAACAGTTGCGGCAGCAGCGCCGCGAGGCGGGCGCGCTCGTCGCCCTGGGCGTTGTGCAGGGCCTGCTGCGGGCCGTGCAAGAACTTGGCAGTGAGGCCTTTCGACAGGGCTTCCAGCACCGCGTCGATGTCCTCGCCTTTTGCGATCAGGCGGCGCGCGCGTTCCAGTTCCAGCATGCGCATGGTTTCGCTCGATTCGTGCAGGTCCTGGATCAGCGGCACCACCGCGCGGCGGTCGATCCAGTGCATGAAGGATTGCACACGCGTTTCGATGATGGCTTCGGCCTGCTGCACGGCGGCCTGGCGGTTCTCGATGCCGGTCTGTACCGCGGCGCCGAGGTCGTCGACGGTGTACAGGAAGACGTCGTCGAGCCGGCCGACTTCGGATTCGATGTCACGCGGCACCGCAAGGTCGACCATGAACATCGGCTTGTGGCGGCGCGCCTTGACGGCGCGCTCGACCAGGCCGAGACCGATGATGGGCAGCGAGGATGCGGTGCAGGACACGACGATGTCGAAATTCGCCAGTTGCTGCGGCAGGTCGGCGAGGCGGATGGCGCGGCCGTTGAATCGGTGCGCCAGCGTCTCGCCGCGCTCCAGCGTGCGGTTGGCAATCGTCAGCGATTTCGGATTCTGCGCGGCGAAATGCGTGGCGCACAGTTCGATCATTTCGCCCGCGCCGATGAACAGCACGTGCTGGTCCGCGATCTTGTCGAAGATGCGCTGCGACAGGCGCACCGCGGCGGCGGCCATCGACACGCTGTGCGCGCCGATCTCGGTGGTGGTACGCACTTCCTTCGCGACCGAGAAGGTGCGCTGGAACATCTGGTGCAGATAGGTGCCGAGTCCGCCTGCTTCATCCGCCTGGCGCACGGCGTCCTTCATCTGGCCGAGAATCTGCGGTTCGCCCAGCACCATCGAGTCCAGTCCCGAGGCGACGCGGAAGGCGTGACGCACCGCATTGTCTTGCGGCAGCGTGTACAGATAGGGACGCAGCTCGCCGTAGGGCAGCTTGTGGTATTCGGCGAGGAAGTACGCAGTCGCGTCGATCGCGGCGGTGACGCCGCCGGGAATGTTGCTGACGGCGTACAACTCGGTGCGGTTGCAGGTCGAGAGGATGGCCGCTTCATCGGAGCACTGCGCGGAAGCATCCGCCGCCGTGCCGCGCCCGAACCAGGCGCGCGCCGACCCCACCGCCTGGCCGATCTGGTCGGCCGGGAAGGCTACCTTTTCGCGCAGGGATAGCGGCGCGGTGGTGTGGTTGAGGCCGACGGCTAAAAGCTGCATGTCCGGTCGTGAAATTTCATGGGTGAACAACCCCGGATTATAGCCTGTTGCTTCGCGCTCGAAGTGCTGCCGGGCGTTTGTTGCCTGCCTGATCTGCTGTCAAGAATGGTCAAACCAGCAACGTCCGCCGACAACTTGCCTTCATGTCAATTGGACACTCAGGCATGCGGATCCTATCCGCGCTGTTGCGCTGAATCAGGCAGCAATTCCAGCCGGTATCCGAAGCTGTACACCGGCAGCAAGCGATAGCCGTTCTCCGGCCGCAGTTGCAGCTTGGTGCGCACGCGCGAGACATGCGTGTCCATGGTGCGCGACGGCACATTGCCGTCGGCGGACCAGATGGCGTCCAGGATATAGGCGCGCGACAGCGGTCGGCCAAGATGACGGAAGAACAACAGGGCCAGCTCGAATTCCTTGTGCGTCACACTGACCTGGTGGCCGGCGATGTGGATGCGGTTGGTGCGCGGCTCGAAAATGTAGTGCCCGAACTGCAGCTGTTCCGGGCCCTGTCGGTCCGGGTAGGCGCGCCGCAGCAAGGTATGCACGCGCGTCAGGAGTTCGCCGCGCCGCAGCGGCTTGATGATGTAATCGCTCGCTCCTCTGCTCATGGCTTCGACGATATGGTCTTCGTCGGTGCGGCTGGCGACATACAGCACGGGGAAGTTTTCCGGCATGTGACTGCGTGCCCATTGCAATACCGCAGCGCTCGGCATTTTCTGGTCGACGATGAGCATGTCTATGCCCTCGCTTTGCAGCTGTTCCAGGGTATCGGCCGTACCGGGATGGCAGGTGTGCCCGGCGTTCGTCAGCACCTCGCCGATCAGCCGGGTTTGCCGCGCATCATTGTCGAGGAGGGCGATTCGCATGAAAAGTGACACGCAGGAGGCGCGTGGAGGTCTGATTGCCTGCTAATTTAACAAAATGCAAATCGCCTGAGGGAAATAAGCGCGCATTATTTTTGCAAGCGCAAATGAAAAGGGCTTGACCGCAGTCAAGCCCCGAAAGGGAGCGGCAGCGCCACCCGTGCAATCTGCTACGCCACCGTCACCACTTCCGCGTTGCCGCTCTTGCGCATGACATTGATGCCGACATTGTTCGGGTAGCGCTGCAGCATCAGATCGACGGTCGCGCCATTGATCGTCAGGTCCCTGATCTCGACCGTGTCCAGGAAGGACGGCAGTTGCGGATGCCGGAAACGGATTTCGTTCTGGTGCGGATTGAAGGACAGCCCGAGACAGGCCTGCAGCAGATAGAACACGCTGGCGGCGGCCCATGCCTGCGGCGAGCAGGCCACCGGGTAGAGCGTCGGCCCTTCCTCCGGGCGCTTTTCGAAACCGCAGAACAGTTCCGGCATGCGGTGCTGGTCCATGTGCATGCACGCCTCGCGCAGCGCGCTGAACACGAGCATCGCCTTGCCGGTGAAGCCGTAGCGCGCCATGCCGTAGGCGATCAGCGCATTGTCGTGCGGCCAGACCGAGCCGTTGTGGTAGGCCATCGGGTTGTAACGCACCTCCTTGCTGGGAATGGTGCGGATGCCCCAGCCGCAGAAGAACTCATCGCTCAACAACTGATCGGCCACCCGCGCAGCGCGCTCCGGCGTCGCGATGCCGCTCCACAGCGCATGTCCGGCGTTGGAGGAGGGCACGGCGCATTGCTTCTTCTTGCCGTCGAGGGCAAGCGCGTAGGTGCCGATTTCCTCGCACCAGAACGCCTCGTTGAAGCGCTTCCTGAGCGCGCGCGCGGCGCTCTCGAGATCGCGCGCCAGTTCATGCTCGCCCAGCAGGGCGGCCAGCTTCGCGGCCTGCAGTTTTGCCTCGTACACGTAGCCCTGCACTTCGCACAGCGCGATCGGTGCCTCGGCCAGCTGTCCATCCTTGTGGAACACGGAATCGTGCGAATCCTTCCAGCCCTGCTGCGCCAGACCGGACTCGGTATAGCGCGCGTACTCGACAAAGCCGTCCTGATCGCGGTCGCCGAAGTGGTCGATCCAGTGCAGCGCGCGCGTGATGTTGCTCCAGATCGAACGGATGAAATCGAGATCGCCGGTGCGCTCGTAATAGGCGCCGGCGAGGCCGATGAACAGCGGCGTGGCATCCACCGTGCCGTAGTAGCGGCGGAACGGAATCTCGTTCAGGGCGGCCAGCTCGCCCCTGCGTGCCTCGTGCAGTATCTTGCCCGGCTCGGCGTCGCGCTCGGGGTCGTGCGTGGTCGCCTGGGTGGCGGCGAGAAAGGTCAGCACGCCCTTTGCCATGCCGGGATCGATCCACAGATATTCGTGTGCGGTCAGGATGCCGTCGCGCCCGAAGGTGGTCGAATACCATGGCACGCCGGCATACGGATAGCAGCCGTCTTCCATGGTCGTCGTCAGCATCACGAGGTCCGCCGTCGAGCGGTCGAGCCAGCTGTTGAACAGGGGATTGGAGGTTCTGACCTTGCAGCGGTTCTGCAGCTGCGTGCCGAGGATCTTGGTGACTTGCGTGAACGCGGAGAAATACTCGGTCCCGTCTTTCTGCGCGACTTGTCCGGGCGTGTCCTCCACCTCGCAACGGATGGTCAGATACAGATGCGTCTCTTCCTTCGGCTGCAGCCGAATCCTGAAATCGGCCTGCTCCGCCGTCAGCTTGTCCGGCACCGGATCGAAGTGCATGCGCGTCCTGCGCACCACATTATCCAGCCCGCGGTAGGACAGCACCAGTTCGCGCTCGCCGACCTGCGGCGGCAGGTATTCGCCGCGCCGCTCGCGCTTGAAGCCGCGCACTTCGAACAGGTCCTTGAAATCCGCGCCGACCTCGATCGACACCGTCGCCTCGATCGGCTCCAGCCCGTAGTTGGCGATGCGCACATGCTCATAGCACGCGTTCTTCCACAGCAGCTTGGCGCGGAACACGTGCAACTCGCCCTTCGGGATCGAGTTGCGTCCGTGCGGATGGATGTCCGGGTTCATCAGCTCGATGATGAACAGGCCGTTGTCGTCCTTCACGGTCGAATTGAGGAACATCGGCCGCACGCCTTCGATCTGCAGTTCCAGCTGCGACAGAAAGCAGGTGTCGCCGTTGTAGATGCCTTCCTCGCCCATGCCGATCGACTGGATGTCGCCGAAGCGGTCGAACAGGGCGAAGGTGTCGTCGTGCTTCAGCACGCGGCGACGTTCGTCGGCGGGCGAAGCGGTGGCGAGGATGTACCACTGTTCTCCCAATTGAACTTTTTCAACCATGGCTTTCTCCGGTCGTGCGCGATGCGCCGTACCGCAAACACGTGCTTTACGGGAACGATGGAGCGTCGCTGTCGAGTATTTGCTGGTAAATGCGCAAGTAATTTTCTGCCATCGTGGCGACCGTGAAGCGGCGCTCGAATGTATCCCGGCAGTGCCGCCGGTCGATGGCGGCGATGTTCTGCGCGGCGCGTATCGCCGCCTCCTGGTCTGTCACCACAAAGCCCGTGACACCGTCTTCCATGATTTCCGGAATGGAACCGTTGCGATAGGCGATCACCGGCGTACCACAGGCAAAGGCTTCGATCATCACGAGGCCGAATGGTTCGGGCCAGTCCACCGGGAACAGCAGCGCGCTTGCATGTTCGAGCAATTCGCGTTTTTCGCGGTCGCCCACTTCGCCGATGTACTCCACCAGCGGGTCGCGCAGCAAGGGCTTGATTTCACTGTTGAAGTACGGCTCATCCATCTGGTCGATCTTGGCTGCGATGTAGAGCCGCATGCCGCATGCGCGCGCAATCTCGATGGCGCGGTCAAGGCGTTTTTCAGGCGACACCCGGCCGACGAACGCGAAGTAATCGCCGCCGGTCGGCATGAACGCATACATGTCCGACGGCAAGCCGTGATAGATCGTGTCGCACCAGTTTGCCGCTGGCAGCGGATTGCGCTGACTGTTGGAAATGGACACCAGCGGGCAGTCGTTGAAACGCTTGTAGAGAGGCATCAACTCCGGCAAATCGAGCCGCCCGTGAACTGTGGTCACGTGCGGCACACCGAGCATCCTCGCCAATGGAAAATGCATGTACTCGGTGTGGAAATGGATCACGTCGAAGGAGTGCGCCATCTGCGCCAGCTGATCCAGTTGCATCGCGTAATACGCCAGCCACGATTGCCGCCCCACCTCTTGCCGCAACGGTTGATCGACAGCCGACACGAGGCGCGCATCCGTGCTCGAGTCGCCGGTGGCAAACAGCGTCACCTCATGGCCGCGCCGGACCAGCTCTTCGGTGAGATAGGAAATGATGCGCTCAGTACCGCCATATGCCTTCGGCGGCACGCGCTCGAACAATGGAGAAAATTGCGCAATTTTCATGTTTCATGTTTGCCTCCTCGATTGCGGAGCAAACGGCTGGTCACGGGATTCTCCGAGATCGCAAGACACGTGCCATGCATTGCAGAGACATCCAGCCGCCTATCCTGTCTCGAAGGAGAGGGGATAGGGGGCAAATGTTCTTCCTCCCGTCATGTAATTCTTACAGGCGTGGCAGCATGCGCTGAAAAATCCGGTCGCGATTGAGCAAGACATGCTTGAGCGCGGCAAGCACATGAATCAGGATCAGCGCGGCGAAGGCCCATGCCAGTATGTAATGCATGCCGGCAAACAAATCACGCAGCGGCTTGTCTTCCCAGCCCCACGAAGGCAGCGCGATGCCGAAGAATTTCACGCCATACTTGTTGAACGACGATGAGATGTAGCCGGTGAGCGGCACCAGCACCATGCACAGGTACAAGGCGTGATGGCCCCATTGCGCGGCGTGCACTTCCCATTTCGGCATGCTGCCAGGCAATGGCGGCTCGGTGTCGTAAAAGCGCCAGACGATGCGCGCCAGGATCAGCACGGCGACCAGCACGCCGAGCGATTTGTGCAGATTGAAATAAAAGGCGCGCTCCGGCGTGTTGCGCGGTATGCCGACCATGTAGTAGCCGAGCACCAGCAAGCCGATGATCAGCGCCGCGATCGTCCAGTGCAGCACGACCGTCGGCAGGCTGTGGCGCGCATGCATGTCGCGCGCGCCAGCCTCCGGTGCGTCGGCGGTGCTGGCTGTGCTGGCAGTCCCCGCTGTGCTGCGCATGGTGTTGTCCGCGCTCAATGAATGACGACGCCCCAAGGTGATTCTCCGACGGCAATGTCTTTCAGCACCGCATTGGTCGCGGTATCAATGACGGACACCGAATTGGAGCGGCCGTTCGCGACATAGAGTTTTTTTCCATCCGGCGTGATCGCCATGTTCCAGGGGCGCTTGCCGACCGGGATCGTCGCGATGATGTTGTTGGCGGCGGTGTCGATCACCGACACCGTGCCGTCCCTGCCGTTCGAGATATACACCCGCTTGCCGTCCGGCGCCATCGTCACGCCGTTCGAGAAATTGCCCGCCTTGATTTCCTTGAGCACCTTGCGGCTGGCGACATCGACCACATACACCGTGCTGGCAATCTCCGCCGCGATATAGGCGCGGCTGCCGTCCGGTGTGAACGCGATGCCGCGCGGCCGCTTGCCGAGCGTGACCGAGGCCACCTGCTTCTTCTGCGCGACGTCGATGATGTCGAGCGTGTCCGCCTCCTCCGCGCTGACGTACAGCCACTTGCCGTTCGGACTGAACTTCGCATGCTCGGGGTTCTCGCCCCTGGTCTTGATGGTGAATGCCTTTTCATTCGTTTTCGTCGAGATGAAGGTGACCGCATTCGACAACTCGATGGCCGCCACCACCCAGTCGCCCGCCGGTGAAATGCCGACGCCTTCCGGCGATTCGCCCAGCGCGATCTTGCCGGTGACGGCCTTGCTGTCCGCATCAACCAGCAGCAGCGAGTTGGACGACTGGTCGCTCACGTACAGCAGCTTGCCGTCACGGCTGATTGCCACACCGCGCGGTTTGCCGCCCGAGGCGATCTCGCCGACCACCGTGTCGCTGGCGCAATCGATGATCGACAGCGTCCCGGATTTCTCGTTGGGGACATAGGCGAAAGGCGCGGCGAGCGACCACGAGGGCAGGGCCAGTGCAAGCGACACGATGGCCGGAACGAAGCGCGTGCGAGGTGATGTCATGTGGCAATGTCCATGAAGGGTTCAATAAAGGGTTTCAAAACAGGCTGCCGATGTAATGGGTCAGATTCAGCATGTCCTCGTCACTGAGCGTCTGCGTGACGCTCGTCATGTTGCCGCCGTCGTTGGTTCTGGTCCTGGCCTTGAAGTCCTTCAACTGCTTGAGGACATAGTCGGGCTGCTGCCCCGCCAGCCGCGGGATTTCATTCTGTCCCTTCATCTGCCCCAGATGGCACATGGTGCACAGCACGTCGGCGGCGATCCTCGCGCCCGCCGTGACGCGCTTCGGGTCCGGCTTGAAGTTGAGCGGCGCGGGCTTCTGCCTTGAAAAGTATTCCGCCAGATCGAACATGTCCTCGCGCGACAGGGCTTCCGCAAGCGGCGTCATGTTCGGATCCTTGCGCCGCCCTTCCTTGTAGTCGCGCAGCTGCAGATACAGGTAGCGCGCAGTCTGCCCGGCGAGGATGGGAAAATTTCCGCTGACGGAATTGCCGTTCGGCCCGTGACACGCCACGCAGGTTTCCGCCTTGCGCTTGCCGGCCTCCGCATCGGCGGCGCCACTGTCGGCGGCGATGAGCGCGTTCATCGCCAGGGAGGAGAACAGGATGAATGCACGCATGGGTTCGATGGCGATTCCGGTGGCGATGCGGCTGGCATGGAAAAGGAAGAGGTGCCGTCGGGCATTCTCTTCCTCGTGGATGAATCCGATGCAAAAACGTGCTGCGATGCGTCCCTGCGATGTGTCCTTTTGGCGACGCATCTTTTGATGCTTGCTGCCATGCCCACCTGTCATTCCGCGCGCGGCGAGGAATCTGCGTTCCTCGCCATGCGCGCGGAGGGAACGGGGCGCTTGCCCCACGCTTGTCCCACTACAGCGCGAACACGAACACGCTGTTGCCGCGCTTGAAGTCCAGTTGCGTATTGCCGCCGGCCGCGACCGCGATGTACTGCTTGCCGTTCACCGTGTACGACACCGCCGGCGCGTTCACGCCCGCGCCGCACTGGAATTTCCACAGCACCTTGCCGGTCTTCGCATCGTAGGCCTTGAACCAGCCATTGCCTTCACCCGCGAACACGAGGTCGCCGGCGGTGGCGAGCGCGCCGCCGATCATCGGCTGCTCGGTCTTGGCCTGCCACGCGATCTTGCCGGTGTCGATGTTGACAGCGGTGACGTTGCCCCATTGCTCTTCACCGGGGATGTTCTTGAACGCGCCGCCCAGCCAGATCTTGCCGCCGGGGTAGGGCGATGGCTCCACCTGATACGTCATCGGCTGATGCAGGTTGACCGCATAAGCGAGCCGCGCCTGCGGATGGAAGGCCATCGGCGACCATTCGACCCCGCCGTTGGCGCCCGGCAGCATGCGCGCGCCTTGCGTGGTCGGCAGCGTCCACATGGCTTCCTGCGGCACCATGGCGTCGGAGAAGCGGATCAACTTGCCGTCGCGGCGGTCATGCACATACACATGCCCGGTCTTGCCGCCGTGGATCACGCCGGGAATCATCTTCCCGTTCTTGTCCTTCACATCGACCAGGATGGGCGGGCTGGCAGCGTCCAGATCCCACACGTCATGCGCGACGTACTGCGAATGCCACTTGTACTTGCCGGTGTCGAAATCGATCGCCACCAGCGAGTCGGTGTAGAGGTTGTCGCCCGGACGTTCCGCGCCGTACAGGTCGGGCGAGGGATTGCCGACCACGAAGATCAGCGTCTTGGTGGCGCGGTCGAACGAGGGCGGCATCCACACGCCGCCGCCCAGGGTTTCGTAGAACTTGCTGTTCTTGGCGAAGGCCGCCTTTTCCGCCGCGATGTCGCGCTTCATGTCGCGCCCGGTCGCGTCCTTCTCGGCCCACACACCTTCGTGTCCCTTTTCCGGGATCGTGTAGAAGGTCCAGACTTCCTTGCCGGTGTTCGCGTCGAATGCCTTCACGAAGCCGCGTATGCCGTACTCGCCGCCATTGGTGCCGATCAGCACCTTGTCGTCGACCACCACGGGCGCCATCGTTTCGCTATAGCCTTTTTCCGGATCGGCGATCTGCGTTTCCCACAGCAGCTTGCCGGTCTTTGCATCGAGCGCTACCAGCTTCGCATCCAGCGTGCCCATGAAGAGCTTGTCGCCGGCGATCGCGACGCCGCGGTTGTTCGGCCCGCAGCAGAAGGTCGTGACCGGTCCCATCTTGTGCTTGTAGTGCCAGAACTGCTGGCCGGTGACCGCATCGATCGCGTAGACGTGGTTGTACGAGGTGGTCAGGAACATGATGCCGTTGACCACGATCGGCGCGGTCTCCATCGACTCCACCACTTCGGTCTGGAACACGAAGGCCGGCTTGAGCTTGCCGACGTTCTTGTTGTTGATCTCCTTGGCGGGATAGAAGCGGGTCTGGCTGTAATCGCCGTTGGAATGCAGCCAGTTCTTCGCGTCCTTGTTTGCGCCGTCCAGCATCTGCTGGCTGACCGAACCGAGCTTGCCCGGCATCGGAACCGGCTTGATGCCCGCGCCGCCCTGGATTTCCTGTGCGAGGCTGATGCCGCTGCACGCCAGCCACGCGCCGATTGCCACACCTGTCAGTGTCAATTTGCTCGTTCCCATGGTCGCTCCTGTTGTTACCCGCTTGTGACATGAAACGCGCCCCGGCTCCCTGTTCAGGACCCGGGGAAGCGCGCCGAATCAAGATCAATGAATGGGTGATTGATACTTGACTGCGTGAGAGTCGTAACCAAGTATTACTTGTGTCTAAGCCTAGTACTAATTGGCCGAAATGACGGTTTTGCAGGAGGGCTCGGTTGTGAGAAAAATCAAGCTTTCAATCGCTTTCGCCATGGCATTGTTTTGCCTTGCGGCCGTCGCCGAAGAATCGGGATTCGAGCTCAACCGGCAGGCGCTGATCGCGGCGCGCGCAGGCAATTTCGCATCGCTCCAACGGCTGGTCGAGCAGGGCGCGGCGGTCAACTCGCGCAACCGCTTCGGCGACACCCTGCTGCTGATGTCGATCAAGAGCGGGCAGATGGACATGTTCCGCTACCTCATCGACCACGGTGCCGATGTCAATCTCGCGAACGTATCGAAAGTCACGCCGCTGATGGCGGCCGCCTTCGTCGGCAACAAGGACATGGCCAACATGCTGCTCGACCGCAATGCGAACATCACGGCACAGGATCATCTGCACAAGACGGCGATGGTCTATGCCGCCGGCAACGGCAAGACGGGCGTGGTCGATCTGCTGCTGTCGAAAGGCGTCATGCCGAACGAGCGCTACGACAATGAGCTGACCGCACTGATGTGGGCGGCGGGCAATGGCCATCTCGATACCGTGCGCTTCCTGCTCGATCATGGCGCGGATGCGCGACTGCTCGACAATCGCGGCAAGAGCGCCCTGCAGATCGCCACCGAAAGCCGCCAACCCGACATCGCGGCGCTGTTGCAGCAGCAAACCCCGCGCGGCAAATGAGCTGCCGTGCCGGACGGGCGCGCCCGTCACCAACTCCTTTTTTGCCGCGATAGCCTGACCGCCGCTCCGCTCCCGCTTCGCGACTTGCTTCGCTGAACTGTTGTATATTTCTATCGGGAAATTTCATGCCAACGACGTCTCGCCGGAATCCGGTTGCTTGTCATGCATGATTGACAATGGTTGCGCCCGCAACGCATGTCCTGCCAAAACGGTTCGCGAACGCTCGAACACCCCGCATTCACATCTGTACACAGGAGTTGTGCCCATGGAGGCAACGAATCTGCAGCCGCTGTCGCTTTCGCTCGACCAGGCAAGCGGCGAATTGCGCGTCCGCTTCAATCCTGCCGCCGGCATGCCGCCGCCCGATCGCACCGGGATCCGGCAGGAGTTGAGCAGCAAGGGTTGGGGCAGTTTCTATTTCGACGACAAGGCGGTTATCGAATTCATCGGCGCCTGCCGCACGGCCGCCGAACCGCTGGAGATGACGATCGGCGCCCGCCGCGACGGCGAATTCGCGCTGAAAGTGAGCGAGGACATGCTGACCGCATGGCTGACACTGGTGCCGGCGTGCGGCGGCGAAGCGGTGACCCAGAGCGAACTGAGCGATGCCTTGCGCGCCGAAGGCATCGTGTACGGCATCCGTCATGACGAGATCAAGGCTGCATTTGCCGCCGGTCAGTGCGAACGCCTCGCCATCGCCTGCGGCGAGCCGGTCGTGGAGGGCGAGCCGACCCGCTTCGAAACCCTGTACGACCGGGCCGAGGATCCGCCCCCCGCGGAAGATCTCGACCGCATCAAATACACCGACTTCTGCCACATCCTGCTGGTGCAGACCGGCGATGCCCTGATGCGGCGCATCCCGCCGGTACCCGGCAAGAACGGTACCAACATCAAGGGACATCCGCTGCTGCCGCAGCCGACGCCCAACATCGCCTTTCTCAATGATCTGAAGGGCGCGGCGCTCGACCAGAAGGACCCGAACCTGCTGATCGCGACCTCCGGCGGCCAGCCCGCGCTCGCCGGCAACGGCGTGACGGTCAATCCCGTGATCGAAGTGCTGGATGTGGACCTCGGTACCGGCAGCATCGAGTTCGACGGCACGCTGCGCGTCGGCGGCGACGTCAAGGCCGGCCTGCGCATCAAGGTCACGGGCGACGTGGTCGTGAACGGCACGGTCGAGGCGGCGGAGATTGTCGCCGGCGGCAACGTCGCGGTACGCAACGGCATCGTCGGCCATCTCGATTCCCGTTCGGGCGCGCAGGCGCTGCCGGACACCACGACGCGCATCTTCTGCGAAGGCGTGGTGCAGGCGCTGTTCATGGAAAACGCGCACATCGAAGCCGGCAAATCGATCGTGATCGAACGCAGCGCGCGCCAGTGCGAACTGCTCGCGCGCGAGGAAATCGTGGTTGGCAAGGAGGGCAGGAACGGGCATATCGTCGGCGGCAGCGCGCAAGCCACGAATCGCATCGCCACCGGCACCCTCGGCACCACCACCGGCATCAAGACCCAGCTGCAGGTCGGACTCGACCCCTACCTGGAAAAGCAGATCGCGGAAAAGGATGCTGAGTTCAAGCGCCGCTGCGACGAACTCGACCGCGTCATCAAGCTGATGACCTTTCTGAAGCAGAATCCGAAAAAGGGTGAGGGCGGCATCGCCGAAAAAGCGGAAGCGACGCGCCGGCAATTGCTGGCGATGATCGACACCCTGACCGCCGAATTGAAATCCCTGCGCGCCAGGCTGGAACTGGCCGAACAGGCACAAGTGGAAGCTGCAGTCGCAGTCTGTTACGGCGTCGAGGTGCGCATTGCGCAGCAAGTCTGGCAGGCGCGCGAAGATGGCGGCCGCACGGTGATTCAGCTCAAGGGCGGCAAGATGGCGGTCAGCAGATAAGCCGGCTTATCGCTGCCCCTTCACCGCGCCGGCGGTGAAAACAGCACGAATCACTGCCCGAATCACTGCCGATCATCAGCTTGCTCCGAGCGACTGCCATAGGCGGCCAGAGCTTCCTTGAGCAACTTCAGTGTAGACGACCCCAGCTCGTCTTCGATCTCCTTCTCTGCCTGCTGCAAAGCGATGTGAAAAGCCTTGAGCCATTGAAGGCCTGCATCGGTAAAAAACACGATTCTGGCACGCTTGTCGCCGGGATCGGGTTTGCGCTCAATCAAACCGCGGCCTTCAAGCTGAACAATCAGTTCGCCCATCGACTGCTTTGTGATCGAGGCGCGCTTGGCGAGGTCGGTCGCTCGCGTGCCTTCAATATCCAGATTGCGCGTGATGGTGATATGACTCAGCGAGAGTCCTCCCTGGCCGGCTTCGTCCATTTGCTGCAGGATCCGGTTTTCAAAGCGGTCAATCGCATTGTTCAAGAGGCGACCGATGTTGTGTTTTCTCCAGCTCTGATCATCCGCCCAATGCATGATCGACTTTGTCGACTCGGGTTTCTCTGCGGAGATGGTTTTTCTTGCCGGGCTGCGGCTTCCGGTTTTTGACCTGCTCATTTCTTTTGCTGTTTTCCTCTGAATGCGGCGTGGTGATGAACAATCTGAACGCCTTGCGAACAAATCCCCGTCGTGCCGTCGGGCGACTTTCCCATCATATCGTGATGCCCCAATTTCCAGATAGCGTCCGGTGTGCTCGCCGTTCAATCAGCGCGCTTGACAATATAGTCAGGCAACCTTACTATAAATCGCATCTTGTTTTCATCCTGTTTGGGGAGTACGCGATGTTGCCCGGTAAGAGTTCGGTGGTCATAGTGGGAGGCGGGCCTTGTGGCTTGATGTTGGCGAACGAGCTTGGCCGACGTGGGATCACGGCGGTGCTGGTGGATGAGAAGCCGAGTACCGCATTCAATCCGCAGGCGAACGCCACTCAGGCGCGCTCGATGGAGCATTTCCGCCGGCACGGTTTTGCCGACGAAATACGCAGCCTCGGTCTGCCGCCCGACTTTCCGACCGATATCGCCTACTACACGCGCTATGCCGAGCACGAACTCGGGCGTTTCCGTTTGCCGTCGGCGCAGGAAGCCAAGGCAAAGGTCAACACTTTGTCCGGCTCCTGGAGTGCAGCCGAGTTGCCGCACCGTGTATCGCAGAAATTCGTTGAGGCAGTCTTGCGCAAGCATGCAGAAGCGTTGCCGGGAATATCGGTCAACTACGGTTGGCGCATGACCGATTACCGCGATCTCGGAAATTCCGTGGAGGTCGATGTGGTTCATGTGACGGACGGCACTCGGCAGACGCTCACGGCCGACTATCTGGTCGGCGCCGATGGGCCGCGCAGCAAGGTTCGCGAGAAGCTGGGCTTCCGCTACACCGGCGAAACCGGCGTGGTGCGCGATTTCATGGGCGGACGCATGTATGCCATCTATGCGCGCGCGCCGGAATTCTATCGCGCCGTGCCGCATGCGCCGGCATGGATGAATGTCTGCTTCAACCCGGAGCGCCGGGCGTTCATGGCATCCGTCGATGGCAAGGGCGAGTTCGCGTTTCACACACAGCTCAAGGCGCACGAAGACGAAAAGGAAATCACCGACGAGGACGCGTGCCGGATGTTCCAGGCTGCGGTCGGCGCGCCGGTTCCGGTGGAAATCCTGTCGCGCGGATCGTGGACGGCGGGCCACGCCCTGGTTGCCGATCATTTCCAGGCGGGCCGCGTGTTCCTGGGCGGCGATGCCGTGCATTTGTTCACCCCGACCGGCGGTCTGGGCTACAACACGGCGGTCGAAGATGCCGTGAATCTCGGTTGGAAGCTGGCGGCCGTCCTCAAGGGAATCGCCAGCGCCGATCTGCTTGTCAGCTATGAAGCCGAGCGCCGTCCCCTTGCGGTACGCAACACGAGCTTCGCCAAGACCTTTGCCGACTCGCTGGGTCTGTACGCACCCGTGCCGGAGATCGAAGACGACACCGAGGCAGGCGCCAAGGCGAGGCGCGAGGCCGGCGCCTATCTGGAAGCGCACGGCCGCGCCGAGTTCAATATTCCCGGCGTCACCTTCGGTGGACGTTACGACGGCTCGCCCGCCATCGTCTCCGACGGCAGCCTGCCGCCGCCCGATGCGGCGAACGAATACATTCCCAGCGCCTGCCCCGGCGGGCGCCCGCCGCATCTGTGGTTGGCCGACGGTTCGTCGCTGTTCGACACATTCGGATTCGAATGGACCTTGCTGTGTTTCGCAGGACAAGAGGGCGGCGCGCCGATGGAGCAGGAGGCGAAGCGTCGCGGTATCGATCTGAAAATGGTGCATCTGCCCGTGCCGGAAGCGCGCCGTCTCTACGAAGCGGATTTCGCATTGATCCGGCCGGATCAGATCGTGGCCTGGCGCGGCAATTCCTGTATTGAGGCCGGCGAGATTCTCGGCCGGATATTAGGCAACCCGGCAGCTTGGGAGGTGGACATGCATAGGTGCGCCACGCGCACCCTGCAGACACCTTGCCAACCTCTCTCAACCCGATCCACGTAGGTGAACACCATGCGCAACTTGAATGAAGACACCATCACGCAAGCCGTGCTTGCACGCCACGCCGACATGTCGGACGAGCGCCTGCAGGAAATCATGACCAGCCTGGTCCGGCATCTGCACGATTTCGCGCGCGAGGTCCGCTTGACCGAGCAGGAATGGGAGCAGGGCATCAAGTTTCTGACCGAGACCGGCCATACCTGTTCCGACAAGCGGCAGGAATTCATCCTGCTGTCCGACACACTGGGACTGTCGACGCTGGTGACGGCACAGAACAATCGCAAGCCGGACGGCTGCACCGAGGCGACCGTGTTCGGACCGTTCCATGTAGAAAATTCACCGGAACATGCCTTGGGCGACGACATTGCCAACGGCGCCAGAGGCGAACCCTGCTTCGTGCGCGGCATGGTGCGCGACATCCTCGGCAAGCCGGTACCGCACGCCATGATGGAAGTCTGGCAGGCGGATGAAGATGGCTTTTACGACGTGCAGTATCCGGAGCTGGACGCGCTTCAAGGGCGCGCGACGCTGCATGCCGATGCCGACGGCACTTTCCATTTCCGCAGCATCGTGGCCAATCCGTATCCGATCCCGCACGACGGACCGGTCGGACGGATGCTGGCCGCGCTGGGACGGCATCCATGGCGACCGGCACACTTGCACTTCCTGATCAAGGCAGAAGGTTACGAGACCTTGATCACGCACGTCTTCCGCGATGGCGATCCGTATCTCGATTCCGACGCCGTGTTCGGCGTGCGCTCGACGCTGGTCGCCGATTGGGTGCGGCACGAGCCTGGCATCGCGCCCGACGGCACGCAGATGAAGGTGCCGTTCTACACGCTCGACTACGACTTCGTTCTCAATCCTGTTTCATCGGAGCGCTGATCATGCAGCCATTCGTCTACAACAGTCAGGCATCACGCGTCGTGTTCGGCGCAGGCAGTTTGCGTCATCTGGTCCGCGAGATCGACCTGCTCGGCGCGCGTCGCGCGCTCGTGCTGTCCACGCCGGAACAACGGAGCAGCGCCGAGCATGTCGCCGCGCTCATCGGCGAGCGCTGCGCCGGCATCTTCGACCGCGCCGTGATGCACGTGCCGATCGAAACGGCGCGTGAGGCGCGTGAAGTTGCGGCGCGGCTGAATGCCGATTGCGCGGTCGCCATCGGCGGCGGCTCGACCACCGGACTCGGCAAGGCGATCGCGCTGGAGTCGTCGCTGCCCATTCTCGCCATTCCCACCACGTATGCGGGAAGCGAGATGACGCCGATCTACGGCATCACGGAAGCCGGTCTGAAGAAGACCGGGCGCGATGCCCGCGTGCTGCCGAAGACCGTGATCTACGATCCGGAGTTGACGACCGGATTGCCGGCGCAGCTGTCGGTCACCAGCGGTATCAATGCGATCGCGCACGCGGCCGAAGGCCTGTACGCGCAAGACGCCAATCCCGTCATGTCGCTGTTCGCGGAAGAGGGCATCCGCGCGCTGGCGCAGGGGCTGCCGCGCGTGGTCGCCAGTCCGGACGACATCGCGGCGCGCAGCGACTGCCTGTACGGCGCGTGGCTGTGCGGCGCGGTGCTCGGCAGCGTCGGCATGGCGCTGCATCACAAGCTTTGCCATACGCTGGGCGGCAGCTACAACCTGCCGCATGCCGAGACCCACACCATCGTGCTGCCGCATGCGCTGGCCTACAACGCCGCTGCCGCACCCGACGCCATGCATCGCATCGCGCGCGCCTTGCATGCGACGGACGCAGCACAAGGCGTCTTCGACCTGGCGCAGTCGCTCGGCGTCACGGTCGCCTTGAAGGACATCGGCATGCCGGCCGACCAGCTCGACCGCTGCGCCGGGATCGCCACGCAGAATGCCTACGCCAATCCGCGCCCGGTGGAAAGGGGCGCGATTCGTGCGCTGCTGGAGGATGCCTATCAGGGCAAGCGCCCGGCCGCGCGTGCAGCATCAGATTGATTTTTTTTTCCCGGTGTCTATTCAAGCGCTCACACAAGAGGCGCAATCCCAACCGCTGTACTTCAAGGAGGAGATCACATGAAACTCAAGAGCATCCTGCATTCTGTCGCCATCGCCGGCATGCTGGGCAGCGCGGCGCTCGCCGCGCATGCGCAGGAAACCATCAAGGTCGGCGTGGTCGCCGCCTTCTCGGGACCGTTCGCCGACTACGGCAAGCAGATGGAAGGCGGCATCAAGGCCTACATGAAGGAGCACGGCGACAAGGTTGCCGGCAAGAAGGTCGAGCTCATCCTCAAGGACACCACCGGCGCTGCGCCCGAGATCGCCAAGCGCGCGGCACAGGAACTGGTGGTGCGCGACAAGGTGGATTTCCTCGCCGGCTTCGGCCTGACGCCGGAAGCGCTGGCGGTCGCACCGATCGCCGAACAAGCCAGGAAGCCGATGATCGTCATGAACGCGGCCACCTCCGTCATCACCGCCAAATCGAACTACATCACCCGCGTGTCGATGACGCTGGCGCAAGTGTCCGCGCCGATGGCAAGCTGGGCGCTGAAGAATGGCATCAAGCGCGTGGTGACGCTGGTGTCCGATTTCGGCCCCGGCATCGATGCTGAAACCATGTTCAAGACCACTTTCATCGGCGGCGGAGGACAAGTGATGGAAACGATTCGTGTGCCGCTGAAGAGTCCCGAGTTTTCACCCTTCATCCAGCGCATCAAGGATGCCAGGCCGGAAGCCGTATTCGTCTTCGTGCCCGCTGGAGAGCAGGGGATTGCCTTCATGAAGAGCTACCGCGAGCGCGGCCTGGCGCAAGCCGGCATCAAGGTCATCGCGACCGGCGACCTGACCGATGACTACGTGTTGCCGGCGATGGGCGATGCGACACTGGGCGCCATCACCTCTTACCATTACTCCACCGCGCACAACTCCCCGGAAAACAAGGCGTTCCTGAAGAGCTTCGCCGCCGCCAACCCGAACGGTGGCCGCCCGAATGCCATGGCGGTTGCGGGTTACGACGGCATGCACCTCATCTATGAAGTGTCGAAGAAGCTCAATGGAAAGATCGACGGCGACAAGGCCATGGCCTTGGTGAAGGGCATGAAGATCAACAGCCCGCGCGGACCGATCGCCATCGACCCGCAAACGCGCGACGTGATCCAGACCGTGTACATCCGCAAGGTCGAAAAAGTCGACAACCAGCTCTACAACGTCGAGTTCGACAAGATTGAAAACGTGAAAGACCCGGGCAAGTGATCCGGGACTGGCCCAATAAAACGCCGCCTCACCGGGCTAGCCGGTCACTTAAGATGTTGACGAGAAATCTCGCCCCGGTATGATTAAAAGCCCCTCACGAATCGTTGAGGGGCTTTGTTTTTCCGACACTGCAATTCAAAGGGGAATTTATGACGAACGTGCCACCTGAACTGATTGCCTACCACCAGTCAGGGAAATCGCTGGTATGCGAACTCGATGTCAGTCCTTTTCTGTGCGAATTTTGGCCATTAGACGAACTGGAGCGTTATAACCAGGAATATGAAGTGTCCGAATACGCTGCGGGCTACTTTGGCTTTGCGACAAATGGTGGTGGCGAAATGTATGCAATTTCTCCGTCCGGGACGGTAGTTTATCTACCGTTCATCGGAATGGAGCCAGAAGCAGCACGGGAAATTGCAGCAAGTTGGCATTCCTTCGAAGGGATGCTGAGGAATGCCCTTTAATCGCTCCCCCTTACTTGAATGTGCCGAATTCAGCGCTGATTCAGCATGAAATACAGAATATCCTCCGGAGCCACTGGCCCTTTTGCCAACCCTAACCGCATCGCCGGCGTGCTTCCATCTTTTCCCGTTTCACAATAGTTGTAATAAATCCTAAAAATTTCGAGCGCTTTGGCCAGATTGGCAGGTTGATAGACGCAGTATCCGTACCAGGTCCGGCCAGCCTTAGATGAGGTTCCGATTGGGCGCTCTGCCAGAGAAAGACGCCGCCGCACCTGCATGAAATAACGGTCTATGGGATGTAAAGTTGCCTTCAGGTACAGCCGGGCTGCATGGTCTTCATCGTAATCGCCCATGTCGGTGAGCCAGCAGACTCGCTTGTCCGGTTCCGTCATAGTGGGTAGTGGGTTGCGACAACCACCGGTCATTCCACTTGCCGATTGAAGCCATTCGCTGCATTTCTTCTTTGACCAAAAGCATTTTCATCTCATGGTCGGATAAACCCGGATAGGCAGTTTTTGCGCTCTCGAACCTTTCCTTTGCCACTTTGGTCGCCTGCCGCTTAGCGTCGACGGTGGACTCCTTCATCACTTTCACATAGAAGGCGTCCGCAGTTCTGGCCTTGATACGGTCACCGACCGCCGCCATCACAGCCGCGCGCAGACCGGATTCCTGGTCCATGAAGAAGCGTAACTTCTTTGCTCGGTAAAGGAGGCGAGAAACAAGCTGGATGTGTGCGTTCATGCTGACCTGCTCATGAACTTGCATTCCCGCCCGAGGCACAGTCTCTTCGGCCGAAGGTGCATGACTTGCCTCAATATCTTCTCGTTCAAGGGCCACTTCATAGGTAGCCACAATCTCTGCCGACAAAGCGTCCTTACCGTCCTTCTTGGTCTGCCGAAGTGCGCGTTTTCGAGCCGAATCCGATTTGTTGCGGGATGCCGCCTCTGCGTAATCTCTTTCCAGCCAGACGCGAGCGTAACGTCGAAACGGCTGAGCAAGGTGATGGTCGCCAAAGCGCATCATGTCCTCCGCAACCAATTCTGGGTCTAATTCACCATCGAAGTTGAGGTGCATCCCGAACACATAGCCGGATTCGAGGTCGGCGCTGCCAATAGCCTGCAGGGCGACATTGCGTCGGTCTTTGCGAGACGCCCAGTTGACGATGTGGTTTTGCCGGTCGACGCAGATGTACCGAGTATTCAGGTCGTGTTCTGTCAATTGCCTCTCTCGGTCTCCCGCAAAGCGCTGACATTGCTGATAAATGAAGTCGATTTTGCGGAATACAGTCTGCATCGTCAGCCCGGTCACGGCGCTGATACGCCGCAGGGGCGACTTATTTACCAAAAGCATAAAAATATCGCGATTTTTATGCGTAATCCGCTGCCGCTGCGTTGCCTTCGCTTGTCCAACAGAGGCCACTTTTCCGCAAGCAAGGCACTTGAATCGAGGAATGCCAGACTTCGTTTTGCCAAATTTGACGTAGCGCCGTTTTTCTTCCGTCTGAGGCAGCCCGAAGTGCGAGCACTCCCTATTCGAGCAGGAAAAATCGGTCGGAGCATCCAAATAGGCAGCAAGGCGCATCATTTCTTCAACGATGGCTAGGTTGCTCTGCATTGGTATGTGCTCTCTGCATAGCTCGCAACGAAGAAGAGGCTTACCGGCACCGGCGGCGACTACAGTGTAATCACTAGGTTCGGGCAGGCTACCGGCCTTTCTGCGGCTGGTTTTTTCTTTTGGAGGGACGCCAAAATTGGCGCAAGCAGGATTCTTGCAGTGATTGACCTGTATGCCTTTGACGGAAGGAGGGTATCGCCAGGCAGGCCCTGCTGAAGGAGATTTTTTCTTAAGAATATGCCCTCCGTATCATGAGACACGGAGGGCATTATAGGCAGCCTACTAGCCGATTATCAACACCTTAAGTGACCGGCTAGCCTCGCCGGGCGGCGTTTTTTATTGTGTCATTGGAGAATCAGACGACGCTTCAAGCCACATGCTGTGCCAGCAAGAAAATCCCGGCACGACTCGCCAGCGACATCAAAAGATCTCGCCAGGCCCCGGCGCCAGTGCTGTCAAACCATGGCACGAGGGATAAGCGTGGCATCAATGCAATTTATATGGATCGCATGATTTCGATAATCAAATAAAATCGGTCAATTTTTATATAAATAAACATACTTAGGCCATTAATTTTCATAATTCGATGTTTTGATGGGTCGATTGAGTACAAAAAAAACATCTTCCCTTCTAAAATCTCGCCCTATGAATATCGGATTTCTCGCGCGTGAATAGCGAAAAATCACCCGAAAAACATTCGCAAGACAGTCGCCGCATTACATTGCATGTCAGGCAAGTCGTCGTGGCGTCATTACCCGTCGTTCCGGCCAGGTCCGTATTCCCAACCGCAGTTCACTCAATCATTTTCAGGAGCTAACAAGATGAGCAAGACCGTATACACCCAGGAACATGAATGGCTGCGCATTGAAGCCGATGGTCTGGTCACGGTTGGCATTACCGATTACGCGCAGGACCATCTTGGCGATCTGGTGTATGTCCAGTTGCCCGAGGCCGGCAAGGAAATCGGCAAGGGCGAGGAAGCCGCGGTCATCGAATCGGTCAAGACCGCCGGCGAGATCCTGATGCCGGCTGCCGGTGCCGTCGTCGAAGCGAACGCATTGCTGGCCGACGAGCCGGGCAAGGTGAATGCAGATCCGATGGGCGCGGGCTGGTTCTTCAAGTTCAAGCCGAATGACGTCACCGCCCTGGACGGTCTGCTCGACGAAGCCGGTTACAAGACTTATATCGACACGCTCGGCTGAAACCAGGCATTTTCCGATTTGCGCCGGGCCGGGGACTTGCGGCCGCGCCCCCGAACTACATGTCATTTGTTTTGAGAGGTAACCATGATTCAGAAACGAGCTGCTTTCGAGGACTTGCAACAGCACACGGATTTCATCGACCGGCACATCGGGCCTGGTGAAGCCGACAGGAAGGCGATGCTGGCAGCGCTCGGATTTGATTCCATGGATGCCTTCATCAAGAAAGTGGTGCCGGGCGCGATCCTGACGAACGAGGCCTTGAAACTGGATGCCGCGCGCAGCGAGCCGGAAGTGCTGGACGAGTTGCACAAGATCGCATCGAAGAACCAGGTGTTCAAGTCCTACATCGGCATGGGCTACTACAACACGCACACGCCGACCGTCATCCTGCGCAACCTGCTGGAAAACCCCGCCTGGTATACCGCCTACACGCCGTATCAACCGGAAATTTCGCAGGGTCGCCTGGAGTCCTTGCTGAATTTCCAGACGATGGTGTGCGACCTCACCGGCATGGAAATCGCCAATGCGTCCCTGCTGGACGAGGCGACTGCGGCGGCGGAGGCGATGACCTTCTGCCAGCGCGTATCGAAGAGCAAGAGCAAGGTTTTCTTCGTGTCGCAGGACTGCTTCCCGCAAACGATCGACGTCGTGCGCACGCGCGCCGAGCCGATCGGGGTTGAGGTGGTGGTCGGCGATCATCGCACCGCGCTTGATGGCCTCGACTGCTTCGGCGTGCTGCTGCAATATCCGGCGCTGGACGGCGAAATTCACGACTATGCGGATACGGTCGCCAGGGCGCACGGCAAGGGCGCGCTGGTCGTGGTCGCCGCCGATTTGCTGGCGCTGACACTGCTGACGCCGCCGGGCGAATTCGGCGCCGACGTCGCGATCGGCTCGGCGCAGCGATTTGGCGTGCCGCTCGGCTACGGCGGTCCGCACGCCGCCTATTTCGCGACGAAGGATGCGAACAAGCGCCTGATGCCCGGCCGCGTGGTCGGCGTGTCGATCGATAGTCACGGCAACAAGGCTTACCGTCTGGCGCTGCAGACACGCGAACAGCACATCCGCCGCGAAAAGGCGACCAGCAACGTGTGCACCGCGCAGGTGCTGCTCGCGAACATGGCGAGCATGTACGCGGTCTATCACGGTCAGGAAGGTTTGAAGACCATCGCGCAGCGCGTGCATCGTTTGACCGCGGCTTTTGCCGAGGGCTTGCGCAAGATGGATTTCGCCGTGCGCACAACGTCCTTCTTCGACACCATCACGGTACGCACCGGCAACCGCACCCAGGAAATCCACGAAGCGGCAAGGAGCCGCGCGATCAACCTGCGTCCGATCGATAGCGACACCGTCGGCCTCTCGTTCGACGAGACGACGACGCCCGAAGACCTCGCCGTCTTGTGGTCGGTCTTCGCCGGAACCGGCAAGACGGTACCGTCCTTCGCGGCAGTCGAGCAGGAAACCTCCGATCGCGCCGATCGCATTCCGGCCGCAATTGCGCGCACAAGCGCATTCCTCACGCATCCGGTGTTCAACACCCATCATTCGGAAACCCAGATGCTGCGCTACCTGCGCATGCTGGCCGACAAGGACCTGGCGCTGGACCGCACCATGATCCCGCTCGGCTCCTGCACGATGAAGCTGAACGCGACCACGGAAATGATTCCAGTGACCTGGAAGGAGTTCGGCAACATCCACCCCTTTGCACCGCTGGAGCAGGCGCAGGGCTATCAGCAACTGATCACCGAACTCGAACAGATGCTGGTCGCGTGCACCGGCTATGACGCGGTGTCGCTGCAACCGAATGCCGGTTCGCAAGGCGAATACGCCGGCTTGCTGGCGATCCGCGCGTATCACCAGAGCCGCGGCGAAGGCGCTCGCAATGTCTGCCTGATTCCGAGCTCTGCGCACGGCACCAATCCGGCGACCGCGCAGATGGTGGGCATGAAGGTGGTTGTGGTCCAGTGTGACGAACGCGGCAACGTCGATGTCGCCGATTTGAAGGCCAAGGCCGATGAGCATGCGTCCGACCTCGCCGCGATGATGATTACCTATCCGTCGACGCACGGCGTGTTCGAAGAGGCGGTTCGCGAAATCTGCGACATCGTCCATTCGCACGGCGGCCAGGTCTATATCGACGGTGCCAACATGAATGCGATGGTCGGCCTGTGCCAGCCGGGCAAGTTCGGCGGCGACGTGTCGCACCTGAACCTGCACAAGACCTTCTGTATCCCGCACGGCGGTGGCGGCCCCGGCGTCGGCCCGATCGGCGTGAAGGCGCACCTCGCGCCCTTCATGCCCGGCCATCGCATGCTGGACAACCACGTTGCGCCGGTGTGCGCGGCACCGTGGGGCAGCGCCAGCATCCTGCCGATCAGCTGGACCTACATCAAGCTGATGGGGCGCCAGGGGCTGAAAGAGGCGAGCCAGATGGCGATCCTCAACGCCAACTACATCGCCAACCGTCTGGCCCCGCACTATCCGATCCTGTACGCGGGCGAGAACGGCATCGTCGCGCACGAGTGCATCGTCGATCTGCGTCCGCTGAAGGACACCGGCGTCACGGTCGATGACGTGGCGAAGCGCCTGATGGACTTCGGCTTCCACGCGCCGACCATGTCCTTCCCGGTACCCGGCACGCTGATGATCGAGCCGACCGAAAGCGAATCGAAGGATGAACTCGACCGTTTCTGCGAAGCGATGATCGCGATCCGCGACGAGATTCGTGCGATCGAAAGCGGCAGCGTGACAGCGGAAGACAGCGCGCTGCGGCATGCGCCGCATACCGCGATGGACATCGCCGGCGAGTGGGGGCGTGTGTATTCGCGCGAGCAGGCGGTGTTCCCGGTTGCGTCCCTGCGCCAGGGTAGCAAGTACTGGCCGCCGGTCGGTCGCGTGGACAACGTGTACGGCGACCGCAATGTGGTCTGTTCCTGCCCGCCGATGTCGGACTACGAGTAAGGGGGCTCGTTCCCTCCCCTTCAAGGGGAGGGCTAGGGGCGAAGCAGGGAATTCGAGCGGCATGCTGCTCGCCTGCGGAGCAGCATTGACTTGCACGTCAATGCGCGCACTGCAAGTGGGGATGGGTCAAAGCCTGCGGCATAGGAAACCCATCCCCATCCCAACCTTCCCCTTGAAGGGGAAGGAGTTTACGCTCCCGCAAGGGGCGGAGGTGGATCACATGGCCATCAGTGTTTTGGAGTTGTTCAAGATCGGAATCGGGCCCTCGAGCTCTCACACGGTCGGACCGATGCGTGCAGCATTGCGCTTCGTCAACGGGTTGAAGGAATCGGGCAAGCTCGCTTCCACCGAAGCAATCAAGTCCGAGCTGTACGGATCACTGGGGGCAACCGGCAAGGGGCACGGCAGCGACAAGGCGGTGCTGCTCGGCCTGCAGGGCGAGGCACCCGACCTCGTCGATACCGATGCCATCGAACAAAAGCTCGCGCAAATCCGAAGCTCGGGCCGCATCAATCTGCTCGGCGAAAAAGAGATTCCCTTCGTCGAGAGCGAGCACCTGCTGCTGTACAGGAAGTCGCTGCCTTATCACCCGAACGGCATGCGTTTCATCGCCTATGACGCGGCGGGTGCGGAAATTCTGAGCAAGGTGTACTACTCGGTAGGCGGCGGCTTCGTGGTGAATGAGGAGGCGGCCGGCGCCGACCGCATCGTCGCGGATACGACCGTGCTCGCGCATCCGTTCAAAAGCGCGGAACAACTGCTTGCGCTGTGCCGGGAAAACGGACTGTCGATCAGCCAGCTCATGCTGGAAAACGAAAGCGCGTGGCGACCGGAAGTGGAAACGCGCAAGGATCTGTTGAAGATCTGGCAGGTGATGCAGGAATGCGTGAAGCGCGGCTGCGAAAAAGAAGGGATTTTGCCGGGCGGATTGAAGGTGCGCCGCCGCGCCGCCGAGTTGTACCGCAAGCTGTCGAGCCAGCCGGAAGCCAGCCTGCGCGATCCTCTGACGACGCTGGATTGGGTCGATGTGTATGCGCTGGCGGTGAACGAGGAAAACGCCGCCGGCGGGCGGGTCGTGACCGCGCCGACCAACGGCGCCGCCGGCATCGTCCCGGCGGTCTTGCATTACTACTCGCGCTTTGTTCCCGGCGCCAGCGACGACGGCGTGATCCGCTTCCTGCTCACCGCCGCCGCGATCGGCATTCTCTACAAGGAGAACGCGTCGATTTCCGGTGCGGAGGTCGGTTGCCAGGGGGAAGTCGGGGTCGCGTGCTCGATGGCTGCGGGCGCACTTGCCGAAGTGATGGGTGGTACGCCGGAGCAGGTCGAGAACGCCGCCGAGATCGGCATGGAACACAACCTGGGACTGACCTGCGATCCGATCGGCGGACTGGTGCAGGTGCCGTGCATCGAGCGCAACGCGATGGGATCGGTCAAGGCGATCAATGCGGCGCGCATGGCGCTACGTGGCGACGGTCACCATTTCGTCTCGCTCGACAAGGTCATCAAGACCATGCGCGAGACCGGCGCCGACATGAAAGTCAAGTACAAGGAAACTGCGCGCGGAGGGCTCGCAGTCAATGTGATCGAGTGCTGAACTGATATTCAATGACAAGGAACGGATTTTCCATGGACAACAACACGCAAACACTGTCGCGCACCCCGCTGTACAAGCTGCACCTCGAACTCGGCGCGCGCATGGTGCCGTTCGCCGGTTACGAGATGCCGGTGCAGTATCCGACCGGCGTGCTGAAGGAGCATACGCACACTCGCACGCAGGCAGGCCTGTTCGACGTGTCGCACATGGGGCAGGTGCGCCTGTCCGGCACGGGGGCGGCGGCCGCGCTGGAATCACTGGTGCCGGTGGACATCGTCGACCTGCCGCTGAACTTCCAGCGTTATGCGATGTTCACCAACGAGCAGGGCGGCATCCTGGACGACCTGATGGTGTCCAATGGCGGCGACCACCTGTTCGTGGTCGTCAACGCCGCGTGCAAACAGCAGGACGTCGCGCATCTGCGCAAGCATCTTGCCGACCGTTGCGAGATCGAGGAACTGGCCGATCGCGCATTGCTGGCGTTGCAAGGCCCGACCGCCGCTGCGGTCATGGCCCGCCTCGCGCCGGAGACTGCGAGCATGATTTTCATGAACACAGGCAAGGTAATGCTGGCGGGCGCGGAGTGCTTCATCAGCCGTTCCGGCTATACCGGCGAAGACGGCTTCGAAATCTCGGTGCCGGCGGACAAGGCGGAGGAGCTGGCGCGCCTGCTGCTCGCGCAACCCGAAGTCGCGCCGATCGGTCTGGGTGCGCGCGACTCGCTGCGCCTGGAAGCCGGTTTGTGCCTTTACGGCCACGACATGGATGCGGGTACGACGCCGGTGCAGGCAGGCCTTGGATGGGCGCTGTCAAAGGCGCGTCGTGCTGACGGCGCGCGCGCCGGCGGCTATCCTGGCGCGGAAGTCATTCTGCGCCAGCTTGCGCAAGGCGCGGCGAACAAGCGCGTCGGCCTGCTGGTGAAGGATCGCATGCCGGTGCGCGAAGGCGCGGAACTGGTGGATATGCAAGGGAAGCCGGTCGGCAAGGTCACCAGCGGCGGCTTCGGTCCGACCGTGGGCGCGCCGGTGGCGATGGGATATGTGGATAGTGCACACGCGCAACTCGGGACCACGCTGCACGCGATCGTGCGCGGCAAGCCGGTACCGGTCGAAGTCGCGAAGACGCCGTTCACGCCGCAACGCTACTACCGAGGCTGAATGAAATGAGCGAAACGAGCAAACCGAGGCAGGACGCGCACAAAACCGCAGCGCCGGTGCAGGCCGGCGTGAAGCTGCGCGGCGCCGAAAAGATGGCGCGGATTCCGATCAAGATAGTCCCAACTGAGCCTGCGCAAATGTTGCGCAAGCCGAAATGGATCCGCGCCGAATTCACCGGCACGCGCGAAGTGCAGCGGCTGAAATCGATTCTGCGCGAAAACAAGCTGCATACCGTGTGCGAAGAGGCGAACTGCCCGAATCTCGGCGAATGCTTCAAGAGCGGCACCGCGACCTTCATGATCATGGGCGACATCTGCACGCGCCGCTGCCCGTTCTGCGACGTCGGCCATGGCCGGCCCAATCCGCTCGATCCCGACGAGCCGAAGAACATGGCGACGACGATCCAGGCGATGGGATTGAAGTACGTGGTGATCACCTCGGTCGATCGCGACGACCTGCGCGATGGCGGCGCCGCGCATTTCGTCGCCTGCATCAGCGAGACGCGCCGACTCAATCCCGGCATCACGATCGAAGTCCTGACGCCCGATTTCCGCGGTCGCGTCGATTCCGCGCTGGAGATTCTGGAACAGGCCCCGCCGGACGTGTTCAACCACAATCTCGAAACCATCCCGCGCCTCTACAAGCAGGCGCGACCGGGTGCGGATTACGAGACCTCGCTGGACCTGCTGCGGCGCTTCAAGCAACGCCATCCGCAAGTGCCGACGAAATCCGGCCTGATGCTCGGCCTCGGCGAAACCATCGAGGAAGTCGAAGCGGTGATGCGCGACATGCGCGAGCACGACATCGACATGCTGACACTTGGACAATACCTGCAACCGAGCGCGCACCATTTGCCAGTGCAGCGTTACGTGACACCGCAGGAGTTCGATGCCTTGCGTGAAGCCGGCGAGAAGATGGGTTTCACGCACGTCGCTTCCGGTCCGATGGTGCGTTCGTCCTACCACGCGGATTTGCAGGCGAAAGAGTTGCTGACACCGCCAGTGTGAGTGCGGGCGGCAACGCGGCTGATGATCGGTCCGGGCGGCGCTGGATGGAAGGAGCCGCCCCTTGCGAGACCTTGCCTGTACGACAGCCCCCGGTTTCCGGCCGGCGCAAAGCAAAAGGGCTACAAGCCGAAACTTGTAACCCCTTGATTTTCTTGGTGGCCCGGGGCGGAATCGAACCACCGACACAAGGATTTTCAATCCTCTGCTCTACCGACTGAGCTACCAGGCCAAGAGCGCGCAAGTATAGCAAAACAGTTGGATTATGCAAGAACCTTTTCCCGGTTGAATCAGTCCCAGCCGTTATAATGGTCTCCACAATCGTTCTGGATTCGGCTCTTCGATATATGCACTTGCAAAGCGATATTTGCATCATTGGCAACGGCGCGGTCGGCAAGGCGGCGGCACTTGGGTTTGCGCAAGCCGGTCTGAGCGTCAACCTGCTGAACCTGGTTGCCGGCGCGCCGCTTGAATCGGCAAGCTCCGATGGGTGGGACGTGCGGGTCTATGCGCTCAATCACGTCGCTCGCAATCTGTTGACATCACTCAAGGTCTGGGATGCGATGGACGCCTCCCGTATCGCGCCGGTCGACAGCATGGTCATCAAGGGCGACGGTGAGCAGCAGGCGGGCAATCTCGTCTTTGACGCCTACGGCGCGCGTACCGATGCGCTGGCCTGGATTGTCGAGGATCGCAACCTGAATCAGGCGCTCGATACGGCGCTGCGCTTCGCGCCGAATCTGCAGGTGATCACCGGGCGGGCGGTGCAACTGCGCACGACCTCTGACAATGCCGAAGTGCAGCTCGACAATGGCGACACGCTCGCAGCCTCGCTGGTGATCGGCGCGGACGGCGGGCAATCCTGGGTGCGCGGCCAGTGCGATATCGACCTCGATTACCGGCCTTACGGCCAGCGTGCCATCGTCACCAATTTCGAATGTGAAAAGCCGCATCACGGTGCGGCGTACCAATGGTTCACCTCGACCGACGGCATCATCGCGCTCCTGCCCCTGCCGGGGCAGCGCGTATCGCTGGTGTGGTCGGCCCCCGATGCATTGGCAGGCAGGCTCCTCGCCGAGCCGCTGTCCAGGCTGGCGGAACAGGTTTCCATACGGTCCGGCCACCCGCTGGGCCAGCTGCGGCCCTTGCAGCCGGAAGCCGTGAAGGCGTTTCCCCTGACGCTGATGCGGCCGCGCGAGATCGTTGCGCCGCGCGTGGCTCTGGTCGGCGATGCCGCGCACGTTGTGCACCCGCTGGCGGGGCAGGGCATGAATCTCGGATTCGGCGATGTGGCAGCCTTGATGAAAGCCGTCGCCGAACGCGAGGAACATCGCGATTGCGGTGACGCGCGCGTGCTGGGCCGCTATGCCCGCTCGCGCAAGGAAGATATCCTGCTGATGCAGGTAGCGACGGACGGACTGGAGCGCCTGTTCGCCTCGGACTTTGAGCCGCTGCGTGTGGCGCGCAACTTCGGATTGAACCTCGTGGACAAGTTGCCTGTCATAAAGAGACGGCTCATTGCTCATGCCCTTGGCAAGACATTTTAAGAACTCGCAATCAGGAACAAGATGAAAATGAAACAAATCGCGGCTGCCGCATTGATCGGACTTGCAACGCTGGGCGCCTCGGCGCAAACCGCGCAGGAAGCGAATATCAGGAAGCTGGTCGAGTCGCGTCTCGGCGAAGGCGCGAAGGTCGATTCCATCACCAAGACGCCGTACTCCGGCCTGTACGAGGTGCGCATCGGTACCGACATTCTGTACACGGATGCCAAGGCGGATTATCTATTCGTCGGCCGCGTGCTCGATGCCAAGACGCATCAGGATTACACCAAGGCACGCATCGATGAAATCTCGAAGATCAAGTTCTCCGATCTGCCTTTCGAGTCCGCATTGAAAACGGTGAAGGGCAACGGCAAGCGCGTGATCGCCGTCTTCGAGGATCCGAACTGCGGTTACTGCAAACGCTTCCGCCAGACCCTGAGCGAAATGGATAACGTGACGGTGTACACCTTCATGTACAACATCCTGTCCGAGGATTCGGCAGTCAAGTCGAAGAATGTTTGGTGCTCGGCGGACAAGTCCAAGGCGTGGGACGACTGGATGCTGAACGGCAAGGCTGCGCCGACTGCGCCCGCCAACTGCGCCACGCCGAATGACAAGATATTCGAGCTCGGACGGAAATTGAAGATCACCGGCACGCCGACCATCTTCTTCACCGACGGCACGCGCGTCCCCGGCGCGATCGACCAGAAGGCGCTGGAAGCCAAGCTGGCGACGATCAAGTAAGGCGGTTTTCTCCCCTCGTCGAAAGCGACCCGCAACGGTTTGTTCCGCGCGGGTCGTTTTGCATTCCGGCGGCCATTTTGCAGCGGACTATAATCGAAGCTCCATTCGAGGAGACACTTCATGTTCAATGCGATCCTGCTCAACAAGAACGCAGACGGCACGACGAACGCCGCGCTCACGCAACTCGATGATGCGCAATTGCCCGCCGACGGCGATGTGATGGTCGCGGTCGACTATTCGACGATCAACTACAAGGATGCGCTGGCGATCACCGGCAAGTCGCCGGTGGTGCGCAAATGGCCGATGGTGCCCGGCATCGACGGCGCGGGCAGCGTGATCGCGTCGTCGCACCCGGACTGGAAGGCCGGCGACACCTTCATCCTCAACGGCTGGGGCGTCGGCGAGGCGCACTTCGGTTGTCTCGCGCAACGGGCCAGACTGAACGGCGACTGGCTGATTCCGCAGCCCAAGCACATGACTTCCCGCAACGCGATGGCAATCGGTACGGCGGGCTACACCGCGATGCTGTGCGCGATGGCGCTGGAAGAGCAGGGCCTGACGAAGGACAGCGGCGAGGTGCTCGTCACCGGAGCGACCGGCGGCGTCGGCAGCATTGCCGTGTCCATCCTCTCCGCCTGGGGCTATCGCGTCACGGCATCGACCGGCAAGCTGGCGGAGGCGGATTACCTCAAATCGCTCGGGGCCAGCGAGATCATCGATCGCGCCGAGCTGTCGGCTCCCGGCGGCAAGCCGCTGCAAAGGGAACGCTGGGCCGGCGTCATCGATTCCGTCGGTTCGCACACGCTGGTCAACGCGCTTGCGCAAACGCGCTACGGCGGCGTCGTTGCCGCATGCGGTCTGGCGCAGGGCATGGATCTTCCGGGCTCGGTCGCGCCATTCATCCTGCGCGGCGTCCGCCTGATCGGCATCGACAGCGTGCAGGCACCCAGAGCGAAGCGGCTCACCGCATGGCAAAAGCTCGCGACCGATCTGGATGTCGGCAAGCTGGCCCGCATCACGCAGG
This sequence comes from Noviherbaspirillum cavernae, assembly GCF_003590875.1. NCBI lineage: Bacteria > Pseudomonadati > Pseudomonadota > Betaproteobacteria > Burkholderiales > Oxalobacteraceae > Noviherbaspirillum > Noviherbaspirillum cavernae. Next base: position 3,313,536 of record NZ_QYUN01000002.1, on the reverse strand, counting down.
AAATCACCTTGAAGGAGGCACTGACCAAAGCATCCGATGTGCTCGCGGCAAAGGTGCGTGGCAGGCTGGTGGTCAACGTCAATGCCTGACAGGCACTGATCGCTGCTCGCACGCAGGCATGCGCGGCGTGCTCTTCTCCATCCAGCGAAGGGCGCTTGCCGTTACACTATGCGCTTTGCAACCCTCGTGTTCGCGCGCAGAGTTCCGCGTCCTTTCCCTCGATGAATAGTCATCAGATCAACCAGCGCCTCGCTCATCGACTCGGCTACGCCGGTCTTGTTCCCTTCATTCTTCTGACGCTCGGCTGCTGGCTGGCGCATCCCGATTGGCTCGGCGATTTCATTCGCGGGCAATTGGCTTACGGCATCGCGGTGCTGTCTTTTCTCGGCGGCATGCATTGGAGCGCAGCCTTGATGTCGGCCGAATTGTCCGCGGAGCAGGGCAGAAAGGCATTGACATGGGGCGTGATGCCGCCGTTGATTGCATGGAGCGCGACCATGTTCGGCGGTTTCGGCTTTGCCATCCTGATGGCGGGATTCATCGGTGCCTACCAGGCCGACAAGCGCCTGTTCGGTTGGTATCGCCTGCCGGACTGGTTCCTGCAATTGCGATTCAGATTGACATGCATGGTCGTCCCGATGCTTGCGCTGACGGTCATCGCCGCAAACGTGAGAGGCTAGAATGAAAAACACGATCCAATACACGATAGTCCCGAAGGATCCGGCGGCGCATTTGTTCGCGGTCACGCTGACGGTTCCGACACCCGATCCGGAGGGACAAAGCTTCTCGCTGCCGGCGTGGATTCCCGGCAGCTACATGATTCGCGAATTCGCGCGCAACATCGTGCAGATTCGTGCGGAATCCGGTGGCAGAAAAATCTCCCTCAGGAAGCTCGACAAGCACACATGGCTGGCGGCGCATTGCGACGGGCCGTTGACGTTGCGCTACGAGGTGTATGCGTGGGACTTGTCGGTGCGGGCCGCACATCTGGATCAGACGCATGGCTTCTTCAACGGCACCAGCGTATTCCTGTGCGCGCACGGTTTTGAAAACCTGCCGCACGTCGTCGATATCCAGCGTCACGACGACCCCGCGTATCGCGCCTGGCGCGTCGCCACCGCGCTGCCGGAACTGAAGGCAAAACGCTACGGCTTCGGCACCTACGTCGCCGCCAACTACGACGAGCTGATCGATCATCCGGTCGAGATGGGCGAGTTCGAACTGGCGAGCTTCAAGGCGCATGGCGTGCCGCACGACATCGTCATCACGGGCCGCGTGCCCAACCTCGACATGGCGCGCCTTTCGGCGGACTTGAAGAAGGTCTGCGAAGCGCAGATCGCGTTGTTCGAGCCGCGCACCAAACGTGCGCCGATGGATCGTTATGTATTCATGACGATGGTGGTGGGTGATGGCTACGGCGGGCTGGAGCATCGCGCATCGACGGCGCTGATCTGCGCGCGCGGCGATCTGCCGGTCAAGGGCAGGAGGGAGATGAGCGATGGCTATCGCACCTACCTCGGCCTGTGCAGCCATGAGTATTTCCACACCTGGAATGTCAAGCGCATCAAGCCCGCGACCTTCGTGCCCTACGACTTGCAGAATGAAGGCTATACCTCGCTGCTGTGGCTGTTCGAAGGCTTCACCAGCTACTACGACGATTTGATGCTGGTGCGCAGCGGCCTGATCGATGAGCAGGAGTATTTCAAGCTGGTGGCAAAGACCGCCAATGCCGTGCTGCGCGGCAGCGGGCGCATGAAGCAAAGCGTCGCCGAGTCGAGTTTCGACGCGTGGATCAAATACTACCGGCAGGACGAGAATGCGCCGAACGCGATTGTCAGCTATTACCAGAAAGGCTCGCTGATCGCGCTGGGACTCGATCTGACGATACGCGAACAGACCGGGGGCAAGAAATCGCTGGACGATGTCATGCGCGTGCTGTGGAAGCGTTACGGACGCGACTTCTACGCCAGCGGCGCAGACGCGGAAGGTGTCTTCGAAGTGGATGCAGAGGCGATTTTCGACGAAGTCACGGGACTGAAGCTGAAGCGTTTCTTCGACCGCTGCGTGCGCGGCACCGACGACATTCCGCTGGACAAATTGCTCGCGCCGTTCGGCGTCACGCTCACCGATGATTGCAAGGAGGCAAAGCCGGGGCTGGGCATTCGCACCGCACGCAATGGCAGCGATTGCAAGGTGGCCAATGCCTATGAAGGCGGTGCGGCGCATCGGGCGGGCGTGTCGGCTGGCGATGCGTTGGTGGCGCTGGATGGCGTGCGCGTGACGGCGACGAATCTGGAGGATCTGCTGTCGCGTTATCGTGCGGGCGACGCCGTGGCGTTGCATGTGTTCCGGCGCGATGAGCTGATGACGTTTACTGTCGTGTTGACGCAAGGCGATGCGCCGCAGGTGAAGCTGATGCCGCAAGAAAAACCGCTGGCTGCGGCGCGCATGCGAGCAAAGTGGTTGCGCTGACGCTTGCTATGTTGAAGTGACGGCAACGGAAATGGCGGGGTCAGAAGCGAAACGCCGTTTCCAGTCATTCCGAGTGAACGAGGAATCTCAAAACGTCATTGCGGTCGCCTGCGTCAGAGATTCCTCATTGCATCCGGAATGACAGCGTCAGCCGAACAGCCGGCTCAGCTCGACACCCGGCTCCGGGGCACGCATGAACGCCTCGCCGACGAGGAAGGCATGCACATCGGCATCGCGCATGCGCTTCACGTCATCCGGCGTCAGGATGGCGGACTCGGTCACGACCAGTTTGTCGGAAGGGATGCGCGGCAGCAGGCCGAGCGTGGTTTGCAATGAGGTTTCGAAAGTGCGCAGATTGCGATTGTTGATGCCCAGCAGTGCAGTCTTCAGGCGCAGCGCCGCATTCAACTCCTCCGCGTCATGCACTTCCACCAGCACGCTCATGCCGAGTTCATGCGCACAGGCTTCCAGTTCCGCCATCAAGCCGTGATCCAGCGCGGCAACGATCAGCAGGATGCAATCAGCGCCCCATGAGCGCGCTTCGTACACCTGGTACGGATCGACCATGAAGTCCTTGCGCAGCGCCGGGATGGAACACGCTGCGCGCGCCTGTTTCAGATAATCCGGCGAACCCTGGAAAAACTGCACATCGGTCAGCACCGACAGACAAGCCGCGCCATGCTCGGCATAACTCTTCGCGATATCGGCAGGGCGGAAATCGGGGCGCAGGATGCCCTTGGACGGCGATGCCTTCTTGACTTCGGCGATCACGCCCGCATGGCCCGCAGCGATCTTGCCGCGCAGGCTGGCCTCGAAATCACGCAGGTTTTGCCGGGCTTCCTTGTCGCTTTCCACTTCACGCCGCAAGCTGGCGAGGTCACGGTATTTTTTCGCGGCGGCGACTTCATCCGCTTTCACCGCAAGGATTTTGTTCAGTATGTCGGACATGATGGATCAGGCAGAAGCGCCGAGTTGTTGAGTCACTTGCACGAATTGTTCGAGCTTCGCGCGTGCCGCGCCGGAGGCCAGCGCCTCGCGCGCTTTGGTCAGGCCATCGGCGATCGAGGAAACCACGCCCGCCGCGTACAACGCCGTGCCAGAATTCAACACCACGATGTCGCGCACCGGCCCCGGCACATTGTCGAACGCCTCGTAAATCTTTTCCTTCGATTCCGCCGCGCTCGCGACTTTCAGGTTGCGGTTGCTGACCATTTGCAGGCCGAAGTCTTCCGGATGGATTTCGTATTCGCGGATCTCGCCGTTGACCAGTTCGCCAACCATGGTTGCCGCGCCGAGCGACACTTCATCCATGCCGTCGCGGCCCCAGACCACGAGCGCATGCTGCGCGCCGAGGCGCTGCAATACGCGGATCTGAATGCCGACCAGGTCGGCATGAAACACGCCCATCAGGATATTGGGTGCGCCGGCCGGGTTGGTAAGCGGGCCGAGGATGTTGAAAATCGTGCGCACGCCGAGTTCCTTGCGTACCGGCGCGGCGTGTTTCATCGCGGCGTGGTGATTCGGCGCGAACATGAAGCCGATGCCGGTTTTCTCGATGGATTGTGCGACCTGGTCGGGTTGCAGATTGATGTTGGCGCCCAGCGCATCCAGCACATCGGCGCTGCCGGACGACGAAGACACGCTGCGCCCGCCATGCTTGGCGATGCGTGCGCCGGCTGCAGCCGCGACGAACATCGACGCGGTGGAAATATTGAAGGTGTTCGCGCCGTCGCCGCCGGTGCCGACGATGTCGAGCAGATTCGTGGTGTCGGCCAGCGGCACCTTGGTCGCGAACTCGCGCATGACTTGCGCGGCGGCGGCGATCTCGCCGACGGTTTCCTTCTTCACGCGCAAGCCCATGGTCAGGGCGGCAATCATCACCGGCGACATTTCGCCGCTCATGATCTGGCGGAACAAGGCCAGCATCTCGTCGTGGAAAATCTCGCGGTGTTCGATACAGCGCAACAGCGCCTCTTGTGGGGTGATCGGCATTTCTGGTACTCCGTTGAATGGTGGCTCAGGCGCGCAGGAAGTTCTTCAGCAGCGCGTGTCCGTGCTCGGACAGGATCGACTCGGGGTGGAATTGCACGCCTTGGATATCGAATTCCCTGTGCCGCACACCCATGATTTCGCCGTCGCTGGTCCACGCCGTCACCTCCAGGCAATCCGGCAGCGACTCGCGCTCGATCGCCAGCGAGTGGTAGCGGATGATGGTGTAGGGGCTCGGCAGATCCTTGAACACGCCGACGCCGGTATGCTCGATCACGGAGGTCTTGCCATGCATGACCTGCCTGGCACGCACCACCTTGCCGCCGAATGCCGCACCGATGCTTTGATGTCCGAGGCACACGCCGAGGATCGGCAGCTTGCCCGCGAAGTGTTGCAGCACAGGCACCGAAATCCCGGCCTCATGCGGTGTGCATGGCCCCGGAGAAACGCAGATGCGATCCGGCTTCAGCGCCTCGATTTCTGCCAGCGTGATTTCGTCATTGCGATAGGTGCGCACATCCTCGCCCAGCTCGCCGAAATACTGCACCAGGTTGTAGGTGAAGGAGTCGTAGTTATCAATCATCAGCAACATGTCAGATCTCCCCATCCAGACCGTCTTGCACTTGCTCAGCTGCGCGCAGCACGGCACGCGCCTTGTTCTCGGTTTCCAGCCATTCCATTTCGGGGACCGAATCGGCGACGACGCCGGCGGCGGCCTGTACGTGCAGCGTGCCGTCCTTGATGACGCCGGTGCGGATCGCAATCGCCAGATCCATCTCGCCGCCGAACGACAGATAGCCGCACGCGCCGCCGTAGATGCCGCGCTTGGTCGGCTCCAGCTCATCGATGAGTTCCATCGCGCGCACCTTCGGCGCACCGGACAGGGTACCGGCGGGGAAGGTGGCTTTCAGCACGTCGATGTTCGACAGGCCGGACTTGAGCGTGCCTTCGACATTGGAAACGATGTGCTGCACATGGGAATATTTTTCGATCACCATCTTGTCGGTGACCTTGACGCTGCCGATGTCCGCGATGCGGCCGATATCGTTGCGCGCCAGGTCGATCAGCATCACATGCTCCGCGATTTCCTTCGGGTCGGCCAGCAATTCCTTCGCCAGCTCCACATCGCGTTCCGGCGTCGCGCCGCGCGGGCGGGTGCCGGCGAGCGGACGGATCGTGACTGCCTTGCTGCCGTCGCTGACCGTCTCGTTGCGCACCAGGATTTCCGGTGAAGAGCCGACGATCTGCATGTCGCCGAAGTTGTAGAAGTACATGTAGGGCGACGGATTCAGCGAACGCAGCGCGCGGTACAGCGAGAGCGGCGAATCGACATATGGCTTCTTGATGCGCTGGCCGACCTGCACCTGCATCAGATCGCCGGCCATGATGTATTCCTTGGCCTTCTCGACCGCCTTCAGATAGTCTTCCTTGGCGAACTCGCGAATCGCATCGGTGCGCACCGATGCCGACGTGACCGGCACATCGACCGCACGGCGCAGCATGGCGCGCAAATCCTTCAGCCGCTGCCGCGCTTTGGAAAAGGCTTCCGGCTGCGTCGGGTCGGCGTACACGATCAGGTACAGCTTGCCGGACAGGTTGTCGATGACGGCCAGTTCTTCCGTCACCAGCAATTGAATATCCGGCAGGCCGAGGTCGTCGTGCGGCGTCGAATGCTGCAGGCGCTTCTCGATGTAGCGCACCGCGTCGTAGCCGAAGTAACCCGCCAGGCCGCCGCAGAAGCGCGGCATGCCGGGGCGGATGGCAACCTTGTAACGCGCCTGGAATTCCGCGATGAAATCGAGCGGATTGCCTTCGGTCGTTTCAATCACCGTGCCGTTCTTCACGACTTCGATCCGGTTGCCGAAGCTGCGCATCAGCGTCGAAGCCGGCAGGCCGATGAAGGAATAGCGGCCGAAGCGTTCGCCGCCGACCACGGATTCAAGCAGGAAGGTGTTCTTGCCCGCGTTCTGCGTCTGCGCCAGCTTGAGGTAGAGCGAAAGCGGGGTTTCCAGATCGGCGAATGCCTCGGCGATCAGCGGAATGCGGTTGTAGCCGTGCGTGGCCAGCGATTTGAATTCGAGTTCAGTCATGTTTCTCTCCGGGCGCCATTGTAGAACGAATGACAACGGCGCGAATCACAGCAACGGGATTGGTTCAAAAACGTTGCTGACCGAACAGGCGGCCAGCGGCATTGGGATTTATTCAGCCCTGGATTGCCAGCGTCGCCACAGCCAGGCCTCAAACACGCCCAGCGATGTCACGTTACGTTTTTTGACGAGAAACATGCGGTAGAAAGTTATGCAGAAATAAGATGCGCTGCATCGAGCAGCGAGGAAACTATACCATCCGAATCGACGTCGTGTATAGGTTTGCCATGGTTGTAACCATAGGGCACGTTCAAGACTCGGCAGCCGGCCGCACGCGCCGCCTGCGCGTCGTTGGACGAGTCGCCGATCGCGACTGCCTCTTGCGGCTGCACGCCGAAATCCTCGCACACCTTCAGAAACGGATAGGGATCGGGCTTCTTTTTCGGCAGCGAATCGCCGCCATACACCAGCTCGAAATAGGGACGCAGACCGGTTTTCTCCAGCAAAGGCAGCGCGAATGCGATCGGCTTGTTCGTCACGCAGGCCAGCCGCACGCCTTTCGCTTGCAGCTCACCCAAGCCTTCACGAACGCCAGGATAGACGCTGGAATAGTCGCCGTTGATCGCGAGGTAATGCCGCTGATAGGATTCCAGCGCCTGCGGGAAATGCCGCTCGACACCGTCGGCATCGAAATCGACGGCCAGCACGCGGCGCATCAGATTCTCCGTTCCCTTGCCGACAAAGTTCGTGATCGTCTCGATCGCAAGCGGAGCAAGGTCCAGTTCTGCACGCATGCGATTGACGGCGACATGAAAGTCCGGTGCCGTGTGCAGCATGGTGCCGTCCAGATCGATGATGGCGGCGCGAATGCCGCGCAAGGCAATGCGTTCCGGCGCGTTCATGCCTGCGCCAGCTTTTCGCGCATGGCGTCGATGACGGTCTTGTAATCCGGCTTGCCGAAAATCGCCGAGCCCGCCACGAAGGTGTCCGCGCCGGCGCGCGCCGCATCGGCGATGTTCTCGATCTTGATGCCGCCATCGACTTCCAGCATGACGTCGCGCCCCGATTCGTCGATGCGCTGGCGTACCGCGGCGATCTTTTTCAGTGCCTCGGGAATGAAGGACTGACCGCCGAAGCCGGGATTGACCGACATGATCAGAATGATGTCGAGCTTGTCCATCACATGGTCGAGATAATGCAGCGGCGTGGCGGGATTGAACACCAGACCGGCCTTGCAGCCATTGTCGCGGATCAGTTGCAGCGTACGGTCGATATGTTCGGACGCCTCCGGATGGAATGTGATGATGTTCGCACCCGCCTTGGCAAAATCCGGCACGATGTGATCCACCGGCTTGACCATCAGATGCACGTCGATCGGCACCTGCACATGCGGGCGAATCGCTTCGCATACCAGCGGTCCGATGGTCAGATTGGGGACGTAATGGTTGTCCATCACATCGAAGTGGATGATGTCGGCACCGGCGGCAACGACATTGCGCACTTCCTCGCCCAGGCGGGCGAAATCGGCGGAGAGAATGCTAGGCGCGATACGATAATTTGGCATGGCAAATACGGGAATGAAGTTGCGCTATTTTACCGCTTCGACGAAAAGCGAGTCCTTGCATGATTGCGGGATTTCGTGTGGAATGCGTCGATTGAACTTGCTGCATGCAAGAACATCAAGGAACCCGCATGGCCGCCTACGAATTTACCGTCACCGTCAAGACCCGGTACCTGGAAGAGCAATCGGAACCGGAGCGTTCCCATTATGTATTTGCCTACACGATCACGATCAGGAATACGGGGCAAGTCGCCGCGCAATTGATTTCACGCCACTGGATCATCGTCGACGCGAACAACGACGTCGAGGAAGTGCGCGGCCTCGGTGTCGTCGGACATCAGCCGTTGCTCAAGCCGGGTGAGCAATTCGAATACACCAGCGGCACGGCGATGGCCACGCCGCAAGGCTCGATGAAGGGGAAGTATTTCTGCGTTGCCGAGGATGGCGCGCAGTTCGAGGCAAGCATTCCGGAATTCGTGTTGAGCTTGCCGCGCACCTTGCATTAGATTAGTCGTCGCGCGGCGTCTTCTCTTCAGGTGGAGGAGATTTTTGCTGGGGTGGATGAGTCGGTTTTTTCCCCGAAAACATGGTCCACCAAACAATAAATACAAGCAAGAACAGCGCAACGCCCGCTTCAAGAAATAATACCCACATGGTTTTAACTACCTCAATGTCATTCACGCGCATCAGTTTACTTGTATCCGCAACAGTCGTCGTCGGCATCAGTATCGGTGCCTGCACCACAACTCCATCGCCGCAGCCATCAAGTCCGGCGGTGGTCGCAGCGCCGCCGGTCGCACCTGCACCCGCCGAAGTCAGGAAGGCCCCGCTGCAGCCAACGACATTTTCTGTGCTGCCGGGCTGGGCCAGGGATGATCTGCGTCAGGCATGGCCCGCGTTCATGTCGTCCTGCGACGTGCTGATCAAGAAAGAGGAGTGGAAGGAGCCGTGCACAATTGCGCGCGAGGTCGATGCGGGCAGCGAAAAGGCGGTACGTCTGTTTTTCGAGTCGTTCTTCGTGCCGCATCAGGTGGTCAATGCCGACGGCTCGGACAGCGGGCTCGTGACCGGCTATTACGAACCGCTCCTGCGCGGCGCGCGCAAGCGCGGCGGTCCGTATCAGACGCCATTGCATCGTGCGCCGGACGACTTGCTGACGATCGATCTGACAAGCGTCTATCCGGAGCTGAAAGGCATGCGTTTGAAGGGGCGGGTGGTCGGCAACAAGGTGATGCCGTATCCCTCGCGCGCCGACATGACCCAGTCCAATGCGCTCTCGGGCAAAGAGTTGCTATGGGTCGATGATCCTGTCGAGGCGTTTTTCCTGCAGGTGCAGGGATCGGGGCGGGTGCAATTGGCCGATACGAAGGAGGTGGTGCGTGTTGCCTACGCCGATCAGAATGGACATCCTTACAAGTCCATCGGTCGTTATCTGGTGGACAAGGGCGCGATGACGCTTGAGCAGGCATCCGCGCAAAGCATCAAGGCATGGGTCGCCGCAAATCCAGCCCGTCAGCAGGAATTACTCAATGCCAATCCGAGTTATGTATTCTTCAAGGAAGAAAAGCTCGCCGATTCGAGCCGGGGGCCGAAAGGAGCGCTCGGCGTGCCGCTGACGCCGCAGCGTTCGATCGCAGTCGATCCGCAATTCGTGCCTTTGGGTGCGCCCGTATTTCTGGCGACGACTTTGCCGGGCAAGGATGTTCCGTTGCAGCGGCTGGTGATGGCCCAAGACACCGGGGGCGCGATCAAGACTGCGGTGCGCGCCGATTATTTTTGGGGCTTCGGTGCGGAAGCAGGCGAAAAGGCGGGGAAGATGAAACAGCGCGGCATGCTGTGGGTCCTTTTGCCGAAATTTTCCGAAAGCGCGAACGGCAGCAAATGAACTGCACGGCGCATGCGTGATGCGTACAAGCGGCCAAATCCTGGGGTGTTGCGAGCAAGCAGTTGCGGCGCGAACGAATTATCGAAGAACAAGAACGGGAATGGTCGAATGCGCCAATACCTTTTGCGTCTCGCTCCCGATGAACAATTTGCTGAACCCCCTTCGCCCGTGCGAAGCCATGAATATCGCATCGCAATGGAATTTATCGGCGGTATTGATGATTTCCTCATGCGGCGCGAATGACTGCGCGACACTGGTTTCGCAGGCCACGCCCGCATTGTGCGCGGCGACGGCGATTTTCTGCACATAGGTTTCCGCCAACTCGCGCATTCGCTCTTCATACACTCCCGACTCGATGGCACTTGAGCTCTCGAGGATTGTTGCAAATGGATAGGGCTCCGCAACGGACAGCCCGATGATCTTGCTTCCGCATTTCTGCGCAAACTCGATTGCGGGGGCAATCGCTTTCTCCGACAGTGCGGACCCATCGGTCGGCACAAGAATGGTCTTGAACATGGCGGCTTCCTTTCAGCTTGGTCGTCGACATCAACGTGATGCGAGTCTTGATGATGCCAGGCCTTCTCATCATGTGTTTTTAATCTGGAACAAAAACGATGCGATTCATGCCGGCTATGCCAATCGGGGCTTGTCAAGATTAATGCTCGGCCATCCGTGTTCTTTCAAGGCGCTACAATCCAGAGAGTTCTTTTCGGGAGATGCAACATGAATTACAAAAACATACTGGTAGAGACTCGCGACAAGGTCGGAGTGATTCAATTGAATCGCCCCAAGGCCATGAATGCCCTCAATGATCAATTGATGGACGAATTGGGTGATGCATTATTGAAATTCGACGCGGATGAAAAAATCGGTTGCATCGTCATTACCGGCAGCGACAAGGCTTTCGCTGCCGGTGCCGACATTAGTGCGATGGCCAAATACACATACATGGATGTGTATAAGGGCGAGTACATCTCGCGCAATTGGGAACACATTCGGCGCGTGCGCAAACCGGTGATTGCCGCCGTCGCAGGATATGCGCTCGGCGGTGGTTGCGAATTGGCAATGATGTGCGATTTCATTATCGCCGCCGAAACCGCGAAATTCGGACAGCCGGAAATCAAGATAGGCACAACTCCCGGGGCTGGTGGTACACAACGCCTCCCGCGTGCCATATCAAAAGCGAAGGCGATGGATTTATGTCTGACCGCCCGAATCATGGATGCGGCAGAAGCAGAACGGGCGGGACTTGTGTCGCGTATCGTGCCGGCTGACAAATTGCTGGATGAGGCATTCTCTGCTGCCGCAATCATTGCAAGCATGTCGTTGCCGATCGCCATGATGGTAAAAGAGTCGATCAATCGCGCATACGAAACCACGCTGACAGAAGGAATTCTCTTTGAGCGCCGCATGTTCCATGGCACTTTCGGAACCGAGGATCAAAAAGAAGGCATGGAAGCATTTCTTGAAAAGCGTCCGCCGATGTTCAAAAACAGCTGAAGAAATTGTGTGCCGGCAAGGAGGTAAAAAGGCGCCGCCATCGCAGGATGCCAAATGTTGATGATCTCGCCAGCAGATTCGCTTGACTTTCCGCATCAGCATCCCTAGAATATCGCCTCTTTGCTGCTGCCGGACAAAACGATTCGGCAGTGCTTTCGAGGCGAAAGCAGGCAACAGGATAAGTTAAGTGAGTTAAACCAAACTTGACGGTTTCTGAAAACCCCTGCATAATCTCGTTTCTCTGCTGCTGCCGAACAAGACGATTCGGTGGGGTGTCGCAGGAATGCGGTGCGGGCGGGGTGGTTCTTTAACAATTAACAGCCGATAAGTGTGGGTGCTTGATGGGAGTGCGGCAGCGGGGTTTTGCCTTGCTGTGTAACTTTACAAATATCAAGTGCTCGCAAAGAAATATAGGTAAGTTCGCAAGAAGTTACCTGTCAGTATTTTGAGTGAGCGACCAGTCGGAAACGACTGTGCCCGAGAGGGCAGAAACAGAGATTGAACTGAAGAGTTTGATCCTGGCTCAGATTGAACGCTGGCGGCATGCCTTACACATGCAAGTCGAACGGCAGCGCGGGAGCAATCCTGGCGGCGAGTGGCGAACGGGTGAGTAACATATCGGAACGTGCCCTGGAGTGGGGGATAACCAGTCGAAAGACTGGCTAATACCGCATACGATCTACGGATGAAAGTGGGGGATCGCAAGACCTCATGCTCGTGGAGCGGCCGATATCTGATTAGCTAGTTGGCGGGGTAAGAGCCCACCAAGGCGACGATCAGTAGCTGGTCTGAGAGGACGACCAGCCACACTGGGACTGAGACACGGCCCAGACTCCTACGGGAGGCAGCAGTGGGGAATTTTGGACAATGGGGGCAACCCTGATCCAGCAATGCCGCGTGTGTGAAGAAGGCCTTCGGGTTGTAAAGCACTTTTGTCCGGAAAGAAATCCCCTGGGATAATACCTCGGGGGGATGACGGTACCGGAAGAATAAGCACCGGCTAACTACGTGCCAGCAGCCGCGGTAATACGTAGGGTGCAAGCGTTAATCGGAATTACTGGGCGTAAAGCGTGCGCAGGCGGTTGTGCAAGACCGATGTGAAATCCCCGGGCTTAACCTGGGAACTGCATTGGTGACTGCACGGCTAGAGTGTGTCAGAGGGGGGTAGAATTCCACGTGTAGCAGTGAAATGCGTAGATATGTGGAGGAATACCGATGGCGAAGGCAGCCCCCTGGGATAACACTGACGCTCATGCACGAAAGCGTGGGGAGCAAACAGGATTAGATACCCTGGTAGTCCACGCCCTAAACGATGTCAACTAGTTGTCGGGTCTTAATTGACTTGGTAACGCAGCTAACGCGTGAAGTTGACCGCCTGGGGAGTACGGTCGCAAGATTAAAACTCAAAGGAATTGACGGGGACCCGCACAAGCGGTGGATGATGTGGATTAATTCGATGCAACGCGAAAAACCTTACCTACCCTTGACATGGTCGGAATCCTGCTGAGAGGCGGGAGTGCTCGAAAGAGAACCGGCGCACAGGTGCTGCATGGCTGTCGTCAGCTCGTGTCGTGAGATGTTGGGTTAAGTCCCGCAACGAGCGCAACCCTTGTCATTAGTTGCTACGAAAGGGCACTCTAATGAGACTGCCGGTGACAAACCGGAGGAAGGTGGGGATGACGTCAAGTCCTCATGGCCCTTATGGGTAGGGCTTCACACGTCATACAATGGTACATACAGAGGGCCGCCAACCCGCGAGGGGGAGCTAATCCCAGAAAGTGTATCGTAGTCCGGATTGGAGTCTGCAACTCGACTCCATGAAGTTGGAATCGCTAGTAATCGCGGATCAGCATGTCGCGGTGAATACGTTCCCGGGTCTTGTACACACCGCCCGTCACACCATGGGAGCGGGTTTTACCAGAAGTGGGTAGCCTAACCGCAAGGAGGGCGCTCACCACGGTAGGATTCGTGACTGGGGTGAAGTCGTAACAAGGTAGCCGTATCGGAAGGTGCGGCTGGATCACCTCCTTTCTAGAGTTTGCACGAGCGTCAAGTGCTCACACTTATCGGTGTGTTAATAAGAAGAGACAGAAAACAGTGGGCAATCGGTGCGGCTGGCCGGTTGAAGGTGACTGAGATCTGATCAAGCGGGTCTGTAGCTCAGCTGGTTAGAGCACCGTGTTGATAACGCGGGGGTCGTTGGTTCGAGCCCAACCAGACCCACCAGGAAAGATTCGGGGGTTTAGCTCAGCTGGGAGAGCACCTGCTTTGCAAGCAGGGGGTCGTCGGTTCGATCCCGTCAACCTCCACCATCATTCGCGGAAATGTCAAACCCAAGTCGGCGGCGCAGTGCGTCGTGGGATTTGGGTTTGATCTTTCAGGATCAATGGCTGTTTTTGTTCTTTAACAATCTGGAAGAGGTAGTAAAGATTTATCAGTGCAGACTGATGTGTTTGTGATGAATGCGTCGGGATGTGCTGGTGGGTTGTGATTGTATCAATCATATGTATGAAAGAGTTCTCGTCGCAAGATGAGTAGTCTGGATTACGGCATATTCAAACTCAAACTCTGTAACCGTTTCTGGCAACAGAAGCTAACGTTATAGGGACAAGCGAATAAGTGCACATGGTGGATGCCTTGGCGATATCAGGCGATGAAGGACGTAGTAGCTTGCGATAAGCCGCGGGGAGCCAGCAAACAGGCTTTGATCCGCGGATTTCCGAATGGGGAAACCCGGCCGTAAGGTCATCGTTATCTGAATACATAGGGTAACGAAGCGAACGTGGCGAACTGAAACATCTAAGTAGCTGCAGGAAAAGAAATCAACCGAGATTCCCAAAGTAGTGGCGAGCGAAATGGGACCAGCCTGCAAGATTTAGCATTAGGGATAGTGGAACGGAATGGAAAGTCCGGCCATAGCGGGTGATAGCCCCGTACGCGAAATCCGTAGTGTGGAACTAGGCTTGCGACAAGTAGGGCGGGACACGAGAAATCCTGTCTGAAGATGGGGGGACCATCCTCCAAGGCTAAATACTCGATATCGACCGATAGTGAACCAGTACCGTGAGGGAAAGGCGAAAAGAACCCCGGAAGGGGAGTGAAATAGATCCTGAAACCGTGTGCATACAAACAGTAGGAGCCTCGCAAGGGGTGACTGCGTACCTTTTGTATAATGGGTCAGCGACTTACATTCAGTGGCAAGCTTAACCGTGTAGGGAAGGCGTAGCGAAAGCGAGTCCGAACAGGGCGTTCAGTCGCTGGGTGTAGACCCGAAACCAAGTGATCTACTCATGGCCAGGATGAAGGTGCGGTAACACGCACTGGAGGTCCGAACCCACTAACGTTGAAAAGTTAGGGGATGAGCTGTGGGTAGGGGTGAAAGGCTAAACAAACTTGGAAATAGCTGGTTCTCTCCGAAAACTATTTAGGTAGTGCCTCAAGTATCACCACCGGGGGTAGAGCACTGTTATGGCTAGGGGGTCATCGCGACTTACCAAACCATTGCAAACTCCGAATACCGGTGAGTGCGAGCTTGGGAGACAGACGTCGGGTGCTAACGTCCGGCGTCAAGAGGGAAACAACCCAGACCGCCAGCTAAGGTCCCAAAGATTGGCTAAGTGGAAAACGAAGTGGGAAGGCTAAAACAGTCAGGAGGTTGGCTTAGAAGCAGCCATCCTTTAAAGAAAGCGTAATAGCTCACTGATCGAGTCGTCCTGCGCGGAAGATGTAACGGGGCTAAGCCAGTCACCGAAGCTGCGGATCTGCAGCAATGCAGATGGTAGGAGAGCGTTCTGTAAGCCTGCGAAGGTGTCTTGTAAAGGATGCTGGAGGTATCAGAAGTGCGAATGCTGACATGAGTAGCGATAATGCGGGTGAAAGGCCCGCACGCCGTAAGCCCAAGGTTTCCTGTTCAACGTTCATCGGAGCAGGGTGAGTCGGCCCCTAAGGCGAGGCAGAGATGCGTAGCTGATGGGAAGCAGGTTAATATTCCTGCACCGTCGTATGATGCGATGGGGGGACGGATCGCGGAAGGTTGTCCGGGTGTTGGATGTCCCGGTTCCTGTATCAAAGAAGGCTGTTAGGCAAATCCGGCAGCGTAATTCAAGGGTATGGGACGAGCGAACTTGTTCGCGAAGCAATCGGAAGTGGTTCCAAGAAAAGCCTCTAAGCTTCAGTCATACGAGACCGTACCGCAAACCGACACAGGTGGGCGAGATGAGTATTCTAAGGCGCTTGAGAGAACTCGGGAGAAGGAACTCGGCAAATTGGTACCGTAACTTCGGGATAAGGTACGCCCTGGTAGTTTGACTGGCCTGCGCCAGAAGGACGAAGGGGTTGCAATAAACTGGTGGCTGCGACTGTTTAATAAAAACACAGCACTCTGCAAACACGAAAGTGGACGTATAGGGTGTGACGCCTGCCCGGTGCTGGAAGATTAAATGATGGGGTGCAAGCTCTTGATTGAAGTCCCAGTAAACGGCGGCCGTAACTATAACGGTCCTAAGGTAGCGAAATTCCTTGTCGGGTAAGTTCCGACCTGCACGAATGGCGTAACGATGGCCACACTGTCTCCTCCCGAGACTCAGCGAAGTTGAAATGTTTGTGATGATGCAATCTACCCGCGGCTAGACGGAAAGACCCCATGAACCTTTACTGTAGCTTTGCATTGGACTTTGAACCAATCTGTGTAGGATAGGTGGGAGGCTTTGAAGCGGTGACGCCAGTTGCCGTGGAGCCAACCTTGAAATACCACCCTGGTTTGTTTGAGGTTCTAACCTTGGCCCGTCATCCGGGTCGGGGACAGTGCATGGTAGGCAGTTTGACTGGGGCGGTCTCCTCCCAAAGTGTAACGGAGGAGTTCGAAGGTACGCTAGGTACGGTCGGACATCGTGCTAATAGTGCAATGGCATAAGCGTGCTTAACTGCGAGACTGACAAGTCGAGCAGGTACGAAAGTAGGACATAGTGATCCGGTGGTTCTGTATGGAAGGGCCATCGCTCAACGGATAAAAGGTACTCTGGGGATAACAGGCTGATTCCTCCCAAGAGTTCATATCGACGGGGGAGTTTGGCACCTCGATGTCGGCTCATCACATCCTGGGGCTGTAGCCGGTCCCAAGGGTATGGCTGTTCGCCATTTAAAGTGGTACGTGAGCTGGGTTTAAAACGTCGTGAGACAGTTTGGTCCCTATCTGCCGTGGGCGTTGGAAGTTTGAGGGGGGCTGCTCCTAGTACGAGAGGACCGGAGTGGACGAACCTCTGGTGTACCGGTTGTCACGCCAGTGGCATTGCCGGGTAGCTAAGTTCGGAAGAGATAACCGCTGAAAGCATCTAAGCGGGAAACTTGCCTCAAGATGAGACTTCCCGGGAACTTGATTCCCCTGAAGGGTCGTTCGAGACCAGGACGTTGATAGGTCAGGTGTGGAAGCGCAGTAATGCGTTAAGCTAACTGATACTAATTGCCCGTGCGGCTTGTCCCTATAACCTTGGCAGGTTACAGGCAAGTGTTTGCGTATGCCGATTGTGCATCACGCCCGCCAAAATACGCGCAGACCCCTGCGCAAATTACTGCTTCTTCCCGGATTGCGTTGTTTGACCCGCCAGCTCACCGGCACCAAACGACACTACAAGTTATGCCTGATGACCATAGCGCGTCGGTCCCACCCCTTCCCATCCCGAACAGGACCGTGAAACGACGTCGCGCCGATGATAGTGCTGCAACCAGTGTGAAAGTAGGTAATCGTCAGGCTTGTCTCCAGAAACGCCCCCGCCAGCAATGCCGGGGGCGTTTCGCTTTGCAGAAACGCCGCGACAATCACCGCCGCCCGCTCATACCAGCGGCAGCGCCGTCGTGTCCTTCACCCTCTGCAACGCAAAACTCGACTTCACGTCCAGCACCGCCGGATGCCGCAGCAGCGTCTCCATCATGAAGCGCGAAAAATGCCCCATGTCTCCCACATGGACCCGCAGTGACCTGCTCCCCAACTCAGTCCGAAACCGACATGGAGTCTGCGGTTGAAAAACTTTCTGCAAATCTGTTCGGTGTCAGGTATCCAAGCGCACTGTGCGGCCGTTCGTCGTTGTATTCCTGACGCCATGCGGCAATGACTTCTCGTGCATGGCGCATGGACAAGAACCAATGCTCATTCAGGCATTCGTCCCGGAACTTGCCGTTGAAGCTCTCGATGTACGCATTCTGCTGCGGCTTGCCTGGCGCAATGAATCGCAGTTGCAGCTGCTGGCGATATGCCCATTCATCGAGCGCCTTGCTGATGAATTCCGGCCCGTTGTCCACGGTCACCGATTGCGGCAATCCCGGCTTTCTGCCAATCGCGCCAGCACACTGACGACACGCCGCCCCGGCAGCGACGCATCCACTTCGATTGCCAAACATTCTTTCGTGAAATCATCCACGATATTCAGGCAGTGCAATCGCCGCCCATCCACAAAGTCATCCGACACGAAGTCCATCGAGCAGCTTTGATTGGGTGCGAGGGCGACCACTTTTATCTGACGCTCGATCTCGGCGATGCGCTTGCGCCGGCGCACCATCAAATCGGCAGCGTGATACACCCGGTACGTGCGTTTGCGATTGATGCGCCAGCCTTCCCGGCACAGCAGGACATGCAGGCGGCGGTAGCCATACCGACGCTTTTGTCCTGCCAGTAGCGTCAATCGTTCCGTCAGCGCCGTATCATCCGGTCGTGTCGATGCATGGCGATACAACGACCTGGATATGCTAATCAGCCCACAAGCGCGCGTGACGCCCAGCCACTCTCGGCCGACGACGTCCTTCAATGCCGCGTTGTCCAGCATCGCCTCGGCCAGCAACCGCTTGAGCTTGCCGTTCTCGGCTTCCAGGGCTTTCAGCCGCTGCGTGTCCGAGACTGTCATGCCGCCGAACTTGGCCTTCCAGTTGTAATACGTCAGCATCGCTGATGCCGTACTTGCGGCACACCTCGGCCACCTTCATGCCGGCTTCCGCTTCCTTCAATACCCCGATTATCTGCTCTTCCGTGAATCGATTCTTCATGCCTGTCTCCCTGGGGGCAGACGCTACATCAACGCCGTACCAATCTCGGGGAGCAGGTCAACTAGGCTGTCATATACGGCAGGTGAGCGTAAGATTGATTCTGCTGAGGGTGGTACTGCTCCTCTTCAGAAGCCATAACTGACTCGTACGAACGCGAAATTGACGCCATCGTTTGGCTGTCTGTAGCCGCCGTTGGAAAAATGCTGGAGCCTGATGCCGACATCGAGGTTGTTCTGGAAAACATATCCGATGCCGAGGAGGTCGCCGAACTGGAATCGGGTGGATAGCTGGCGGTTACCGTTGTCGTAGCGTTCGGAGAGGTAGTGGATGCCGATTCCGGCTTCCGCATAGAAGCCTTTCATGCTGTCGCGCTGGAAGCGAAATACCGGGGTGATGCCGAGCGAGGTAATGTTCTGCGTGTTTCCTTTGACATCCTGAAAGCGGTTGCCGCGCCATTGCGCGAGACTCGCGTCCCAATAGCCGCCGAGGTGCGTGCCGTTGGACTTCCACCATTGACGCTGCCACTTCCATTGCAGGCCGGCGCGAACCATTTTTGTATGATCGCCGGCGCCGAATTCAAGCGATGTCGAATCGATGGCGAGGCCGGGGGTGGGCAGCGTCAACAATGTGCAACCAGCGACGGCTATCCATGGTGTTCTGCTTGCAATCATGGGCGATCTCCGGTGATTCGCGCTTTCACATGCCTCAATGCCCGATGTCTATCGAAGGTATGCGGGCTCGATGCGACCCGGGACATCGACCCGCAGCGTCAGCACGCAGCCGGACAGAGGATGTCTTGCAAGTTCTTCAGCGGGGCGGTTATGGCGGGCGGTGGTGATGTAGAGCGTGCGCAGATCCGTGCCGCCGAAGGCGAGCATCGTCGGGCATCGCACCGGCAGGGCGATTTCCTGCAGCACGTCGCCGAAGCGTGACAGCCGCAGGACGCGTCCGCCTTCGTACATTGCGCACCAATAGGCGTCTTCGCTGTCCACTGCAGCGCCATCGGGGCGGCCGCCGTAGTCTTGCGATTTATCCATGGAAAACTGCTTGAACAAGCGGCCGTCGCCGATTTTCCCGCTGGCAAGGTCGAAGTCGTATGCCATGACCCTGTGCGCGGCCGTATCGGCGTGATACAGGGTGCGGTAGTCGCGGCTGAATGCGACGCCGTTCGAGACCGTTACCGGCTTGGCTGCATCGCGCAGTACTCCGCGTTCGATGCAAAACAGCGATCCCAGGGGGTGGTCGCGCGGCTCATAGATTGTTCCGGTCCAGAGGCGGCCGGCGTCATCGCAGCGTCCGTCGTTGAAGCGCGTTGTCGATACGTCATACGGGGCGCTGGCAATCGGGGTCAACGCGCCGCTTGCCGTATCGAGCAAGGCAAGGCCGCTGCGCATGGCAACCACCAGACCGCCGCCGGCGCAGCGGGCGATGCATCCCGGCTCCGACGCCAGCGGCCACGATTGATGTGTGCCGCTATCCGTATCGTGGCGATGGACCGCCTGGCCGGCGATGTCGATCCAGTAGAGTGCCGACTCATCCGGCACCCATAGCGGACATTCTCCGAGTTGCATCGGGGTATCTTGTAAAACCTGTACATTGTCCATCGGCATGGTGATCGGTTGTCTGGTGTCGTTGGCCAATTATCCAATGAAATATTTAGCAATGTGGGTGTGCTTGCGCCTTCCTTCATCTTGATCAAGATGCGTTTGCGATGTGCCCCGCGATAATGGCTGCAAGCAAGCATCGACAATGGGTTTGCGGAAAGCGGCATATCGACGCTATCCGCTCGCGGTAAGCTGGCGAACGACATGCCACCAGGCGTGGTAATCCGGCAGCGACCGGAAAAATGAAAACTCAAAAATGAAGACTCACAAGGAGACAACATGAAACTCAATCGCTTGCTATCGATCCTCGGTGCCGCCGCCGCACTGCTCTTCAATGTGGCGGCGCACGCCCAGATCTATCCTTCGAAGCCGATCAAGCTGGTCGTGCCCTTCGCCGCCGGCGGTACCACCGATATCCTGGCGCGCGCAGTCGGCGCGGAACTGGGCAAGGCGTGGGGGCAGCAGGTGATCATCGACAATCGGCCCGGAGCGGGCGGCAACATCGGTTCGGAGATCGTTGCCAAGTCCGCTGCCGACGGCTACACCCTGCTGATGGGAACGGTCGGCACGCATGCGATCAATCAGGCCTTGTACCCGAAGCTGCCCTACGATCCGGTCAAGGATTTTGCCCCGGTCACGCTGGTGGCCGCCGTGCCGAACGTGCTTGTCATCAACACCGCGCTGGCGGAAAAGAACAAGATCACCGACGTCAAGAGCTTCATCGCCTACGCGAGAGCGCATCCCGGCAAGCTCAACATGGCGTCGAGCGGCAACGGCACCTCGATCCATCTGGCCGGCGAACTGTTCAAGACGTTAACGCGTACCTACATGGTACACATTCCCTATCGCGGTTCGTCGCCGGCCGTGACCGATTTGATCGGCGGTCAGGCCGACGTGATGTTCGACAATCTGCCGTCGTCGATGCCCTTCATCAAGGCGGGCAAGCTGCGTGCGCTGGCCGTCACCAGCAGCAAGCCGTCGCCGGCCCTGCCCGATGTGCCGACCATTGCGCAGAGCGGCGGCGAACTGGCCAATTATGAGGCCAGTTCGTGGTTCGGCATCCTCGCGCCGGCGGGCACGCCGAAGGACATCGTCGACAAGCTGCAGCAGGAAATCGCGAAGGCGCTATCCAGTCCTGCCGTGAAGGAAAAGCTGATCGCCCAAGGCGCCGACCCGATCGGCAATACGCCGGAACAATTCGCCGCGCATATCCAGGCCGAGTCGAAAAAATGGGCCAAGGTGGTGAAGGATTCCGGTGCGAAGGTGGATTGAAAGGTGGATTGATTGCCACCATTCCCGGCAGCATGTATCCATGGTGAAATAGCGTTCTTTTGCCAGTGTCGCGGCCGCGCAAATTGCGGGTCGCGACATGTGCATGCTGCTTCGAACACGCATCCCGATCCCGACACCATCGCTCCATGACTCCAGGCCCATCCGAACCTACCAACTGGCGCGCCATGTGGCGCTTGATTCAACCGTACTGGAGTTCGGATGAGAAATGGAAAGCGCGTGGCTTGCTGGCCGCGGTCATCGCGCTTGCGCTCGGCATGGTCTATCTGGATGTGCAGTTCAATACCTGGAACCGCGATTTCTACAACGCGCTGGAAACGAAGGATTTCCAGGTGTTCAAGGAACAGCTGTGGCGATTTTCTTGGCTGGCATTCATCTACATCGCGGTTGCAATCTATCGCATCTATCTGACGCAGGCGCTGGAGATCAACTGGCGCGCGTGGATGACGCGCCAGTACATGGAACGGTGGCTCGAGAATCAGGCGTACTACCGCATCGAGCAAAGCCGCAGCGCCGACAACCCCGACCAGCGCATCGCCGAAGACCTGAACCTGCTCACCAGCGGCTTCCTCACGCTCTCGCTCGGACTGCTATCGAGCGTCGTGACGCTGGTGTCCTTCATCGGCATCCTGTGGTCGGTCAGCGGCCCGCTGTCCTTCATGCTCGGCGCGCGCGAATGGACGATCCCGGGCTATATGGTGTGGTTCGCGATTGCCTACGCGGGCATCGGCTCCATGCTGGTGTGGCGAATCGGCTTGCCGCTGGTGCGACAGAATTTCCTGCAGCAGCGTTATGAAGCGGACTTCCGGTTCGGACTGATCCGCATCCGCGAAAATGCCGAGCCGGTCGCGCTGTATCGCGGCGAGCCGCAGGAGCGATCGCAGCTGGCGACGCGCTTTGCGCGCATCCGCGAGAACTGGTGGCAGATCATGCGCACCACCAAGCGCCTGAACGTTGCCTCCACCTTCTATGCGCAGTTCGCCATCATCTTTCCCTTCCTGGTCGGCGCACCGCGCTTTTTTGCCGGAACCATCACGCTCGGCGGATTGATGCAGATCAGCTCCGCCTTCGGACAGGTGCAGGAGGCGCTGTCCTGGTTCATCAATGCCTTCAGTTCGCTGGCGAGCTGGAAGGCGAGTGTCAATCGCCTCGCCGGATTCCATGCCGCGATCGATCGTGCCCGCAAGCAGACTTCCGGCATCGTCGTCACGCGCAACAACGTCGGCGCGATTCTGCTGGAGGACGTGGTCTTGCGGTTGCCGGACGGCGCGCCGCTGACACAGCCGCTGACGGCGGACATCCACGTCGGCCAACACATTCTCGTGACCGGGCCATCGGGCTGCGGCAAATCGACGCTGTTTCGCGCGATCGCCGATATCTGGCCGTACGGTTCCGGCAGCATCGAGATTCCCGCCGATGCCCGGCTGCTGTTCCTGCCGCAGAAGGGCTACCTGCCGATCGGCACGCTGCGCGAAGCGATTGCCTATCCCGCTGCGGAAGATGCCTACAAGGACCTGGCCATCCGCCACTATCTCGATGCGGTCAGGCTGCCGCATCTGAAGGGCTTGCTGGACGCGTCCGACAACTGGAGCCAGCGCCTGTCGCCGGGCGAGCAGCAGCGGCTGGCGTTTGTGCGCGTGCTGCTGTGGCGGCCGCAGGTGCTGTTCCTGGACGAGGCGACCAGCGCGCTCGATGCGGCGACGGAAGAGGCACTGTACGAACTCGTGCTGCGAGAACTGCCGGCTGCCGCGGTGATCAGCATTGCGCATCGCGACGCTGTGGCGAAATTCCATCAACTTCATTGGCAGTTTGTTCACGAACCGGCGCGCGTGTCTGAAATATCCGCCGCACCGGAAACATTGCGCTATACAATCCAGCGAACCAAATTCGCCCGGCTGCCGGCGAAGGAGCTCGTCGAGGGAACGCCGTGATGAGCGTGTTGCGCAGCATGCGTCGTTCCCGTTGCCCGGCTTTTAGTGTGATGTCATGAATCGAATTTTTGTTTCGCTCCTGTTGCTGGTCATGATTGCCGGATGCGCGCTGCGCCAGGTCCCGGACGACGATGCCGCCCCGGCCGTCGCGTCGGGCAATGCGAAGGACCGGCTTGCACCGTTCTCCGCCGGTGCGCCCGGCGGTCTGCCGTCCGGATGGGAGCCGGTTGTCATCCTGCGCACGAAGAAGCCGACCCACTATCAACTCGTGGCCGAGCAAGAACGCACCGTGCTGCACGCGAAGGCGGTCGGCGCCTCATCCGGTTTGATGCAGCATGTCAGCATCGATCCGCTGCAGCAACCCTGGCTCACGTGGCAATGGAAGATCGCGGGACTCGTCAAGACCGCGGACAATTTTCACGGCGCGACGGAGGATTCGCCGGTGCGCATCGTGCTCGGTTTCGACGGCGACAAGGACACGCTGCCGTTCGCGGACCAGGTGCTGTTCGACACCGCCAAGCTGATCACCGGTCATGACTTTCCCTATGCGACGATGATGTACATCTGGGAAAACAAGGCACCGGTCGGCACCGTTATCGCGAACAGCCGCAGCAAGCGCATCCAGAAGGTCGTGGCGGCCAGCGGGCCGGACGGCATCGGTCAATGGAAGAATTTCACCCGCAATATCGTGGAAGACTACGAAAGGGCATTCGGCGAAAAACCGGGACGCCTGATCGGCGTCGGCGTGCTGACCGATACCGACAACACCGGCGAAACGGTGGAAGCCTGGTACGGCGACATTCGGGTCTTGCGCGAGCGCATGTAGGTCGGACCGGCCGCTGCCGGCTTTACTTCAGCCTCACAGTCGGCTCATCTCGGCAGCGCTCGTCCCGCCTTACGCCTTGCGCAGATACGCCTCCGCAAGCCTCACCCAATACGTCGCGCCGATCGGCAGCAAGTCATCGTTGAAATCGTAGCTCGGATTGTGCAGGTTGCACGGCCCGAGACCGTGGCCGCTGTCGCGATGCGCGCCTTCGCCGTTGCCGATGAAGACATAGCAGCCCGGCTTTTCCTGCAGCATGAAGGCGAAGTCTTCCGCTCCCATGGTCGGCTCCACTTTCGTGTCGACGTTCTGCGCGCCGACCACGGACTGCAGCACCTCGATTGCGAATGCGGTTTCCTTTTCGTGGTTGATCAGCGGCGGGTAGTTGCGATTGAAGCCGAAGTCCACCTGTGCGTCGAACGCCGCCGCAGTGTGTTCGGCAATCGCGCGCATGCGTTGCTCGATCAGGTCCAGTGCGCCGGTCGTGAAGGTGCGCACGGTGCCGATCAGCGTCGCCTCGTCGGGGATCACGTTGGTCGCGCTGCCGGAATGGATCTGCGTGATCGACAGCACGCCGGCATCGAGCGGATTCCTGTTGCGCGAAATGATGGTTTGCCAGCTCTGCGCGATCTGGATCGCGACCATGATCGGGTCGATGCCCTTGTGCGGCTGCGCGGCATGCGCGCCCTTGCCCCTGACCACGACTTCGAACTCGTTGGACGATGCCATCATCGGTCCCGTCGTCACGCCGAACGTGCCGACCGCCACGCCAGGCCAGTTGTGCATGCCGAACACGGCTTCCATCGGGCATTGCGTGAACAGGCCGTCATCCATCATGCGCCGCGCGCCGCCGCCGCCTTCCTCGGCCGGCTGAAAGATCACGTACACGGTGCCGTCGAAGTCGCCGTGTTGAGACAGGTAATGTGCGGCGCCGAGCAGCATTGCCGTGTGGCCGTCATGGCCGCAGGCGTGCATCTTTCCTTCGTGTTTCGATGCATGAGGGAAGCTGTTGATCTCCTGCATCGGCAGCGCATCCATGTCGGCACGCAGACCGACTGCGCGCGTACCCTTGCCTTTGCTGATGACACCGACCACGCCGGTGATGCCCATGCCGCGCAACACCGGGATGCCCCATTCGGTCAGCTTGTTCGCGACGACGTCGGCAGTGCGCTGTTCCTCGAAGCACAGTTCGGGATGCGCGTGGATGTCGCGCCGGATTTTCTGCAACTCGGAATGGAACTGGATAATCGGATCGATCAATTGCATTGCTTTCTCCAATACATGCCGCAAGGCATCAACATGATGGCGGCGCTGTTGCATCACGTCATGATTTACATGACATGCAACGCTATATTATGCCTGCGGCGCGAAGCCGGTCTTGATCATCGTGAAACGCCATGCGCCCTCGGCAAGTCTCCCGTGCCGCGAATCGTTTACAGTACGGTGTTATCCGCAACATTCTGCAATGCGCCATGACCACTTCCATCGTCCGCGCGGCTTGTCCGCATGATTGTCCCGATACCTGCGCCATGCTGGTGACTGTGCAGGATGGCGTCGCCACCGAGGTGCGCGGCGACCCGGAACATCCGCCCACCGCCGGCGCGCTGTGCACCAAGGTGTCGCGCTATGTCGAGCGCACGTATCACAAGGATCGCCTGCTCCATCCGCTGAAGCGCATCGGCAGGAAGGGCGAAGGACGGTTCGAGCGCATCAGCTGGGATGAAGCGTTGACGACCATTTCTTCACGGCTGCAATCGATTGCAGCGCGTGACCCGCAAGCCATCCTGCCGTACAGCTATGCCGGCACGATGGGACTGGTGCAGGGCGAATCGATGGCGGCGCGCTTCTTCCACAAGCTCGGCGCGTCATTCCTCGACCGCACCATTTGCGCGACGGCGGGCGGCGTCGGCTATCGCTACACGATCGGCGCGCGCATCGGCACCGATCTCGAACAATTCCAGAATGCCAAACTGATCCTGATCTGGGGCGGCAATCCGATCGCCTCCAGCGTGCATTTCTGGATGCGCGCGCAGGAAGCGAAGCGTCGCGGCGCGAAGCTGATCGCGATCGATCCCTATCGCTCCCTCACGGCGGAGAAATGTCATCAGCACATTGCGCTGCTGCCGGGCACCGATGCGGCGCTCGCGCTGGGCATGATGCATGTGCTGATTGCGGAGCACCTGCTGGACGAGGACTACATCGCCCGGCATACGCTCGGCTTCGAGCAGCTGAAAGAGCGCGTGCGGGAATGGACGCCCGAGCGCACCGCGCAAACCTGCGGCATCACGGCGCAAGAAGTGCAACAGCTGGCGCGCGAATACGGCACGACCGCCAAGGGCGGCGACGCGGTCGCCATCCGCGTCAATTACGGCGTGCAGCGTGTGCGCGGCGGCGGCATGGCGGTGCGCAACATCGCCTGCCTGCCGGCACTGGTCGGCGCATGGCGTCACGCGGCGGGCGGTGTCCAGCTCTCGGTTTCCGATACCTTTCCGAAAAACAATCAGGCCTTGCAGCGTCCCGACCTGCTGCCTGTGGGAGCGGCGCCGCGCACCATCAACATGAGCACGATAGGCGACGATTTGCTGCGCGAGGCATCGCCGGAATTCGGTTCCAAGATCGAAGCCGTGATCGTATACAACTCCAATCCGGTCGCCGTCGCACCCGAGTCCTCGAAGGTGGCGCAAGGCTTTGCGCGCGAGGACTTGTTCACGGTCGTGCTGGAGCATTTTCAAACCGACACGGCGGACTATGCGGACATCGTGCTGCCGGCCACCACGCAGCTCGAGCATGTCGATATCCATTCGACCTATGGTCATCTGTACATGATGGCCAACAATGCAGCGATCGCGCCGCTGGGTGAGGCAAAACCCAACACGGAAATCTTCCGGCTGCTGGCTGCGCGCATGGGCTTCGACGATGCTTGCTTCAAGGAAAGCGACGATGAGATCGCAGCCCAGGCCTTCAACAAGAACGACGTGCGCGCCATCCATTTCGACTGGCACGCGTTGAAGCAGAAGGGCTGGCAAAAATTGAATGTTCCCGATGCGCCATTTGCCGAAGGCGGCTTTCCCACGCCATCAGGGAAATGCGAATTCTATTGCGCGCGCATGCAGGCCGATGGACTCGATCCGCTGCCGACTTACATCCCGCCCTACGAATCCGTTGCCAGCAATCCCGAGTTGGCGAAACGCTATCCGCTCGCGATGATCTCGCCGCCTGCGCGCAACTTCCTCAATTCCACTTTCGTCAACGTGCAGAGTTTGAGGAATACCGAAGGCGAGCCGCATCTTGACATTCACCCTATTGACGCTGCCCGACGCACCATTGAGAATGGGGCTCGCGTCCGCATCTACAACGAACGCGGCGCGTTTGTCGCGAAGGCGCGCGTGACGGACAAGACGCGGCAGGGACTGGTTGTCGGCCTGTCCATCTGGTGGAAGAAGCTGGCCGCCGATGGCAGGAATGCCAATGAAGTCACCAGCCAGCGTCTGACCGACATGGGCGCAGCGCCGACGTTCTACGACGTTCTGGTAGAGGTGGAAAGAGTGGACCACCGGAGCATCGCTCGCTGACAACCCACTCGAACGCAAGGCATATCGAGATGGGTTCTGCATGAAAAGAAAATGGCAGCTTCTGGCGTTGGGCGGCATGGCGGCATTGACCGTCGGCTGTGCGCAATTGGGATATTTCGTGCAGGCGGCGCACGGACAGTTTTCGCTGCTGTCGGAGGCAAGGCCGATCGACGAATGGCTCGCCAATCCCGCCGTGGGCGACAAGCTCAAGGACAAGCTCGCCAAGGTCAAGGAAATCCGCAAGTTCGCCGCGCAGGAACTGGCGCTGCCCGACAACGACAGCTACACGACCTACGCGGATCTGAAGCGGCAATACGTCTTGTGGAACGTGGTCGCGACGCCTGAGCTGTCGCTGGAGCCGCGGCAGTGGTGCTTCCCCGTCGCCGGCTGCGTCAACTATCGCGGCTACTACAGCAAGGACGAGGCGCAGGCCTACGCGAAGGAATTGCGCCGCGAGCATTTCGACGTGCAGGTCGGCGGCGTTCCCGCCTACTCGACGCTGGGTTTCTTCAGCGATCCCGTGCTGTCCACCTTCATTCACTATCCGGACGG
This sequence comes from Noviherbaspirillum cavernae, assembly GCF_003590875.1. NCBI lineage: Bacteria > Pseudomonadati > Pseudomonadota > Betaproteobacteria > Burkholderiales > Oxalobacteraceae > Noviherbaspirillum > Noviherbaspirillum cavernae. The sequence goes on along the minus strand of NZ_QYUN01000002.1, from coordinate 3,285,238 downwards.
CGAACTGGCGCGGCTGGTGTTCCATGAGCTGGCGCATCAGGTGGTCTACACGGCCGGCGATTCGCGCTTCAATGAATCATTCGCCGTGGCGGTGGAAGAGGCGGGCGTCGAACGCTGGATGGCGAAGTTCGGCAACGAGAAGATGCGCAAGGCCTATGCCGAATACGAAGGGCGCAAGCAGGACTTTCTGGCGCTCCTGCTGAAGTGCCGCAAGGAGCTGGAAGACAACTACGCGCGCGACGTCAGCGATGCCGAGAAGAAAAAGCGCAAGGCCGAAATCTTCGCGCAGCTCAAGGATGAATACCAGACCCTGAAAGTGTCATGGGGCGGCTACAGCGGCTACGACCGCTGGTTCGCCGAACCGCTGTCGAATGCGCATCTGGCGGCGATCGCCACCTATCACGATTTCGTACCGGGATTCCGCGCCTTGCTCTTGCGCGAGAAAACATTCGAAAACTTCTATGCGGCGGCAAGGCAACTGGCCGGGCTCGACAAGTCCGAGCGCCATCGCCAGCTGGCGAGCCTCGGCACGGGCACGATGACCGCGGGGAATGCGCAGAGTATCGACACGCGATGATCAATTATCCGGTCGCGCGGAAGCAGGCCATTGCGCCTGCTCCTTGTTGCGCCAGACGATGAGCCTTGCTGCGTTGCAATATCGCGGCGCATGCAGCACTTGGCAAATTGTTCAAAATGCTTGCGCACAAACGCACTGCCCGATACGATCTGTCTGTAAAAAAGAACTGGCGTTCGTTTATTGCCGTTCTCCCAGAGATTCCACATCCATAACAACGAGATTCAATTCAAGGGGCAGACAATGGAAAAAATCTGGCTGAAGTCCTATCCTTCCGGCGTGCCTGCGGAAATCGACTACACGCAATACCGCTCGCTCGTGCATCTGCTGGAGGAGTCGTTCCGCAAATACGCATCGCGCAATGCCTATGTGTGCATGGACAAGTTCATGACCTACGGCGAACTGGATGACCTGTCCAGAAAGCTGGGCGCCTGGCTGCAAGGCAGGGGGCTCAAGCAAGGCGCGCGCGTCGCCGTGATGATGCCGAACGTGCTGCAATACCCGGTCGCCATCGCCGGCATCCTGCGCGCCGGCTACACGGTGGTCAACGTCAATCCGCTCTACACGCCGCGCGAACTGGAGCATCAGCTCAACGACTCCGGCGCGGAAGCGATCATCATCCTCGAGAATTTTGCGACCACGCTGGAAAAGGTGATCGGCAAGACGCAGGTCAAGCACGTCGTGGTCGCCAGCATGGGCGAAATGCTCGGCGGTGCCAAAGGCATGATCGTCAACTTCGTCGTGCGCAACGTGAAGAAGATGGTGCCGGCCTTCTCGCTGCCGAATGCCGTGCGCTTCAAGCAGACGCTGTCCCAGGGTGCGGGAATGACGCTGAAGCCGGTCGAGCTCACGCAGGACGACGTCGCCTTCCTCCAATACACGGGCGGCACCACCGGTGTCTCCAAGGGCGCAACGCTGATCCATCGCAACGTGATCGCCAACGTGCTGCAGAACGAGGCATGGGCGCAGCCGATGCTGCAGAAGGAGCCGCAGGTCGAGGCGCTGACCATCGTCTGCGCGCTGCCGCTGTATCACATCTTCGCCCTGACCGCCTGCGGCCTCTTGGGTATGCGCCTGGGCGCGATGAACCTGCTGATCCCGAATCCGCGCGACATCCCGGGCTTCATCAAGGAACTGTCGAAGTACAAGTTCCATATGTTCCCCGCCGTCAATACGCTGTACAACGGCTTGGTGAATCATCCCGACTTCGGCAAGCTGGATTTCACCGAACTCAAGGTCTGCAACGGCGGCGGCATGGCGGTGCAAAAAGCTGTCAGCGACAAATGGCGCAAGGTCACCGGTCACCCGATTCTGGAAGGCTACGGCTTGTCCGAAACCTCGCCGGTGGCGACCACCAATCCGATGTCGGATGAGTTCAGCGGCACGATCGGCCTGCCGATCCCCTCGACCGATATCGCCATTCTCGATGATGACGGCAATCCGGTGCCGCTGGGCCAGCCGGGCGAGATCGCGATTCGCGGTCCGCAGGTGATGGCCGGCTACTGGAACCGGCCGGACGAGACGGCGAAGGTGATGACGCCGGACGGCTTCTTCAAGTCGGGTGACGTGGGCGTGATGGATGAGCGCGGCTTCGTCAAGATCGTCGATCGCAAGAAGGACATGATTCTCGTGTCCGGCTTCAACGTCTATCCGAACGAAATCGAAGCAGTGGTCGCAGCGCATCCAGGCGTGCTGGAATGCGCCTGCATCGGTGTGCCCGATGGCAACTCCGGCGAAGCAGTGAAATTGTTCGTGGTGCGCAAGGATCCATCGCTCACCGTCGATCAGCTGATGAACTATTGCAAGGAACAGTTCACCGGCTACAAGAAGCCGAAGTACATCGAGTTCCGCGATGAGCTGCCGAAGACCAATGTCGGCAAGATTCTGCGTCGCGAACTGCGGGACGAGAAGAAGGCGGCGTAAGGCCTGCTTCGATCCAGAAAAACCGCCTGCAAGTCAGGCGGTTTTTTTTCGGGTTGCGAGGAGGTGATCAGCCGCTGCGATCGGTGCGCGTCACGCCGGCACGGCCATCTTCGACGACAAAACTCGCCAGCGTCGACAAGCCGGAATCCGCGCGCCGTACATCATCCAGCGCCTGGAAGCGCGCCACCGTGCGCGCCGATGTCACCTCCATCATCACGAAGCCGCGCCGGTCGCTGCGGCCGAACTTCATGTGCGGATTCTGCGCGACATACTGATCGGTGCGCGACTGCGGCCGCGAATTCGAGGTGACCGAGGTGCCGCAGAATTCGCTGGCGATCACCGGGTTGTCCGTCGAGGCCGGCTGATTGAAATCGCGCTTCAGATCGGCCGCATAAAACGTGTGCACGTCGCCCGAGATCACCACAGGATTGGCCGGGCGGTGCTGGACGATGCTGTCGAACAGCCGCTTGCGCGTCGCCGGATAACCGTCCCAGCCATCGGTCCAGAAGCGACCGTCGTCGGCTTTCGCGATCGAGGTCTGGGTCGATTGCGCCATCAGCGTCTGCTGCGCCAGGAAGTTCCACTTCGCGCGCGATGCGGCAAGGCCGTTTGCCAGCCATGCCTCCTGTTCCGCGCCGAGCAGCGAGCGCGCCGGATCGAGCCGTTCCGCGCACTCTGTCGTGACCGAGTTCGAGCCGCCCCGGCCGGCAGACTGGCAGGCCTGATAGGTGCGGTATTGGCGCGTGTCGAGCACGTGGAATTGCGCCAGCCGTCCCCAGTCGTAGCGGTCGTGGATGCGCAGATGGGTGAAGCGGTTTGCGCCGCCCGCCAGCGCCGGCAGGCGTATCGGCATGTGTTCGTAAAACGCCTGGTACGCTGCCGCGCGCCGCGCAAGAAAATTCGGATCGCGCCGTCCATCCCGATCGTCGGCGTAGTCGTTGGCAACCTCATGGTCGTCCCAGGTCACGATCCACGGCGCGGCATGGTGCGCCGCCTGCAAGTGCGGATCGGACTTGTACTGCGCATAGCGGGCGCGATAGTCGGCCAGCGTCACGCTTTCATTGGTGCGGCGAGGCGAGTGCGGATGATGGAGGTGATGCGGACCCCATTCGTAGATGTAGTCCCCGAGAAAGGCGACCAGATCCGGCGCTGCGGCGGCGATGTGGCGGTGCGCCGCATACTGGCCGAATTCCCAGTGCTGGCACGAGGCGAAGGCAAAGCGCAGCGACGATGGCATGGCGTCGGCGGACGGTGCGGTGCGTGTTCTTCCGATCGGGCTGACCGCATCGCCCAGCATGAAGCGATACCAGTACCAGCGGTCGGGCCGCAGGCCGGCGGCATCGACATGCACGCTGTGCGCCAATTCCGGCAATGCCGTTGCGCGGCCCTTGGCGGCAATGCGCCGGAAGCCTTCATCCTCCGCAATTTCCCACTGCACCGTCAGCGGTGCCGCTGCGATCGATTGCGCATCGAGCGGATCCGGCAGAATCCGCGTCCACAGCACCACGCTGTCGGCGCGTGGCGAACCGGATGCGACACCGAGGCTGAAAGGGTAGGCGCTTGTCCGCGCCATTGCCGCGCCGGGGAACGTGGCGGCCAGTGCCGCAAGCGAGAATAAGCGAGCTGTACTGGCGAGAAAGATTCTGCGATCTGGATGCATGCGGGGCAGGGGAGTGATGTTGCGATCCCGGCGCGCGATGCATGCGCGCCGGTTCGCAAGGAATGCCTATTTGCCGTTCTGCGCGTGGCCGGTCAATGCCGACAGCGGCGGCACCGTGCGCGGCTTGCGATTGGCATCGGTGGCGACGTAGGTGAGCGTGGCTTCGGTGACCTTGACCGTCTCGGCCTGCAGGCGATTGCGCTCGGCGTAGACCTCGACGTTGACGGTGATCGATGTATTGCCGACACGCACGATCTCGGCGTAGAAGGACAGCAGATCGCCGACGAACACCGGCTGTTTGAAGAGAAACGAATTCACCGCGATGGTGGCAACCCGGCCATTGCTGCGACGCACGGCCGGCAGCGAGCCGGCGATATCGACCTGCGACATGATCCAGCCGCCGAACACATCGCCGTGCACGTTGGCATCGGCCGGCATCGGCATCACGCGCAGTTCCGGCATCTTGCCCTCGGGCAGATGAGTGTGATGTTGAGTTGTCATGTGCTGTTCCCTTGCATTCATATTGGCAGCTCACGGCCATTTCACAGGCTGGCTATTGAATTACAGGCCCTGAGCTACAATCGTTAATCTTGATGACGGAAAAATGGCGAGCATTGCAACGCCATTCCGATGTCACGCCGACATCGTCCATTGCCGTTTCCCGTGTCCAAGCATAAACCATTCTGATCCGATTTCCTCCTCGTATGCGCCGTCATTCCGTTTCATCGTCCGAACCCGCCGCCAATCAGGGCGAGCGCAACGATTGGGTCGCGCTCAAGACCTTGTTCCCCTACCTGTGGGCGTATAAATGGCGTGTGCTGCTTGCCTTGGTGTTTCTGGTTGGCGCGAAGGTCGCCAATGTCGGCGTGCCACTTGTGTTGAAGCAACTGGTCGATCGCATGACCATCAGCCCGGACAATCCGCAGGCATTGCTGGTGCTGCCGGTCGGGATACTGATTGCCTACGGCTTGCTGCGCGTGTCCACCTCCCTGTTCACGGAGTTGCGCGAGTTCGTGTTCGCCAAGGTGACACAGCGCGCGGTGCGTACCATCGCGCTCAAGGTGTTCCGCCATCTGCATGCGCTGTCGCTGCGCTTTCACTTGAACCGCCAGACCGGCGGCATGACGCGCGATATCGAACGCGGCACGCGCGGCATCTCGTCGCTGGTGTCGTACACGCTCTACAGCATCCTGCCGACGCTGGTCGAGATCGCGCTGGTGGTCGGTTATCTCGTGCTGCACTACGATATCTGGTTCGCGGGCATCGCGCTCGTCGCGCTGGTGGTGTACATCGTCTTCACCGTTGCGGTCACCGAATGGCGCACCCACTTCCGGCGCACGATGAATGAACTCGATTCAAGGGCCAACACCAAGGCCATCGATTCGCTGATCAACTACGAAACCGTCAAGTATTTCGGCAACGAGGATTACGAGGCAAAGCGCTACGACCGCAGCCTGGAGACCTGGGAAACGGCGGCGGTCAAATCGCAGACCTCGCTGTCGCTCCTGAATACCGGCCAGTCGCTGATCATTGCGACGGCGGTGACGCTGATCCTGTGGCGCGCGACGCAGGGCGTGATCGACGGCACCATGACGCTGGGCGATCTGGTGCTGGTCAATGCCTTCATGATCCAGCTCTACGTCCCGCTCAATTTCCTCGGCGTGATCTATCGCGAAATCAAGCAGAGCCTGGCCGACATGGAGCGCCTGTTCTCGCTGCTCGACCAGCATCGCGAAGTGGCCGACGCGCCGGATGCGAAGCCGCTGGCGATCCGCGGTGCCGAAGTGAAATTCTCGCATGTCGATTTCAGCTACGAAGCGAAGCGGCAGATCCTGTTCGATGTCGACTTCACGATCGCCGCCGGCACCACGACCGCCGTGGTGGGGCACAGCGGTTCGGGCAAGTCGACGCTGTCGCGCCTGCTGTTCCGCTTCTACGACATCAATTCCGGCGGCATCACGATCGACGGCCAGGATCTGCGCGACATCACACAGACATCGCTGCGCAAGGCCATCGGCATCGTGCCGCAGGACACCGTGCTGTTCAACGACACGATCGAATACAACATCGCCTACGGCAAGCCCGGCGCGAGCAAGGATGAGATCGTGGCCGCCGCACGGGCCGCATACGTTCACGACTTCATCGAAAGCCTCCCCGACGGCTATGCAACGATGGTCGGCGAGCGCGGATTGAAGCTGTCCGGCGGCGAAAAACAGCGCGTCGCCATCGCCAGAACCTTGCTGAAGAATCCTTCCATCCTGATCTTCGACGAAGCCACATCCGCGCTCGATTCGAAATCCGAGCAGGCGATCCAGCTGCAACTGCAGGAGATCGCGAAGAACAAGACCACGCTGGTCATCGCGCATCGCCTGTCCACGATTGCCGATGCAGAGCAGATCCTCGTGCTCGACCATGGCCGCATCATCGAGCGCGGCACGCACACGCAACTGCTCGCGGCGGAGGGCGCGTACGCGCAGATGTGGGCGCGGCAGCAGGCGCGGCGTGACGAGGGCTCTCCGGCCTCGGATCAGGCGGAATCCGAGCAGGCCGTCGCATGACGCGGATTTTTCCCGCGATGCGTTTTGCTTCCGGCTCCGACCCCCGCTAACATAGCGCCATGGAAACCAAATGGCTGGAAGACTTCATTTCTCTGGCAGAGACGCACAGCTTCAGCCGCTCTGCCGAATTGCGTCATGTGACGCAGCCCGCATTTTCGCGGCGCATTCAATCGCTTGAAGCGTGGCTGGGCGCCGACCTGATCGATCGCACCTCCTATCCCACGCGACTGACGCCGGCAGGCGAAGTGTTTTACGAACAGGCGCTGGAAATGCTCGGCCAGATCAGCAATGCGCGTGCGCTGCTGCGCGGCAAGCGTCCGACCGCGCAGACCACGGTCGATTTTGCCGTGCCGCATACGTTGTCGCTGACCTTCATGCCGAAATGGATGACCGAGCTGGAGTCCGGCTTCGGCAGGCTCAACAGCCGCCTGCTCGCCCTCAATGTGCATGATGCGGTGCTGGCGCTGGTCGAAGGCGGCTGCGATCTGCTGCTGTGCTATCACCATCCTCGCCAGCCGGTACAGCTCGATGCCAGCCGCTACGACATGATCACGCTGGGCAGCGAGGCACTGCGCGCCTATGCGCGCTGCGACAGGACCGGCAAGCCCGACCTCGTGCTGCCGGGTACGGCGAGATCGCCGCTGCCGTTTCTTTCCTACACCACCAACGCCTATCTCGCGCGGATGGTCGAACTCATCCTGTCCGACGCCAAGCGTCCGCTCCATCTCGAAAAGCACTATGAGACCGACATGGCCGAAGGTCTGAAAATGATGGCGCTGGAAGGACATGGCGTAGTGTTCCTGCCGGAGTCCGCCGTGACCCGCGAAGTGAAGCAGAAGCTTCTTGCGCGCGCCGATGGCGGCCGTGCCGAGTGGGAGGTCGACATGGAGATCCGCTTGTACCGCGAGCGTCCGACGCAGCAGAGGCCGGGCAAGCCGGTCGTGGGGCGGCTCTGGGATTACCTCGTCAAGCGCAGCGAGGCAGAGGCCAAGGCGCAGGCGCGCAAGCGAAAACCCGCCGCCAAAGGCGGCTGATTCACACCTCGACAGGGCGGGCCGGAAACCGATAAAAACCGCTTCATGTTTTTTTTGCATAGTTTGATGCACACAAAGCATTGGCTATGCCGTGCTGCGTTGCTCTAGCATTCTTGTCATCATCATTGCATCACTTCACAGCGCCGCTGGCGCATTTGAAACGACAAGGAGCATCATCAGCATGGCCGCCAATCACGAAATTCCCTCATACCTGACCCCGCATGAAATCGGCCCATGGGGCGTGTACCTCGAACAGATCGACCGCGTCACGCCGCACCTCGGCAACCTGTCGCGCTGGGTCGAAACACTCAAGCGTCCGAAGCGTGTGCTGATTGTCGACGTGCCGATCGAGCGCGATGACGGCACGATCGCCCATTTCGAAGGCTATCGTGTCCAGCACAATACGTCGCGCGGCCCGGGCAAGGGCGGCGTGCGCTTCCACCAGGACGTGACGCTATCCGAGGTGATGGCGCTGTCGGCCTGGATGACCGTCAAGAATGCCGCGGTGAACGTGCCCTATGGCGGTGCAAAAGGCGGCATCCGCGTCGATCCGAAAACATTGTCGAATGGCGAGCTGCAGCGCATGACGCGCCGCTACACCAGTGAAATCAACATCATCATCGGCCCGAACAAGGACATCCCGGCGCCTGACGTCAACACCAACGAAAAGATCATGGCGTGGATGATGGATACGTACTCCATGAATCAGGGCAGTACCGCATCCGGCGTGGTGACCGGCAAGCCGATCTCGCTTGGCGGCAGTCTCGGACGCCACGAAGCGACCGGACGCGGCGTGTTCGTGGTCGGCTGCGAAGCGGCTGCCAAGCGCGGCCTCGACATCAAGGGCGCGCGCGTCGCGGTGCAGGGCTTCGGCAATGTCGGCGGAATTGCAGCGCGTCTGTTCGCGGAAGCCGGTGCGAAAGTCGTCGCCGTGCAGGATCATGTCACCACCGTCGTGCGCGAGAGCGGCATCGACGTTCCTGCCCTGCTCAAGTACGTCGCGGAGACTGGCAGCGTCGCCGGTTTCGGCGGAGCGGAGCGCATCAATGACCGCAGCGAATTCTGGAGCGTCGATTGCGACATCCTGATACCCGCCGCGCTCGAGCAGCAGATCAACGCTGCCAACGCGAACAAGATCCGCGCCAAGATCATTCTGGAAGGCGCGAACGGCCCGACCACGCCGGAAGCAGACGACATCCTGCATGACAAGGGCGTATTGATCGTGCCGGACGTGATCGCCAATGCGGGCGGCGTGACCGTCAGCTACTTCGAGTGGGTGCAGGATTTCTCCAGCTTCTTCTGGACCGAGGACGAGATCAACCAGCGGCTCACACGCATCATGCGCGAGGCGTTCACCGCGGTCTGGCAGTTGGCGGAAGAGAAGAATGTGTCGCTGCGCACGGCGGCCTTCATCGTCGCGTGTACTCGCGTATTGCGCGCGCGCGAAATGCGCGGTCTGTATCCCTGATCTTCTGCACTACCGTGCATCGGTATTCGGCGGCAGCCAGTGCCGCCCGGATGCCGATGCAGCGGCGCCATGCCTGCAGCTTGAGCATGGCGCTGCCGCTTCTCGTACCCATCTGTTTCTTCGCATCCTCATGCCGGCAAAGTGCTTGCCGGCAATTTCCCTGATTCCTCCAACGCTCCCTCCCGACGCCCTGCGATTTCTTGGTCGGCATCGATGTGCAAATGTGCGTCCGATCAAAGAGTGCAAAATTGACAAGTCCTAAGATGAGCATGGAAAGCGGCGATGGATTTCGTCGCGACCAGGCGATTGTCAAATGCCCAACGCGACGGAAAGACCTGCCCATCAGTGCAGTAAATACGTATTAATACTTAGCAAACAGATTGCTTGAACAAGGCACAATATCCAGACGTATAAGCAGGCAATATGGATTCGTCCGCGTAACACTTGTATGAAAAGAGCAATATGCTTTCAAAAGAGGCATATGGGGAACCCAAGAGTGCACAGTCTGAAAGGAGACGTCATGAAAGTAGCAAAGTTGATTGCGGTTCTGGTTGGCGCAGGTGTGATCGCTGGCGCAGCGCAGGCGCAGCAAACCGGCACGCTCAAGAAGGTCAAGGACACCGGCACGATCACGCTGGGCGTGCGCGACTCCTCCATCCCGTTTTCCTACCTCGATGACAAGCAGTCCTACCAGGGTTATTCGATCGACCTGTGCATGAAGATCGTCAGCGCGGTGCAGAAAGAGCTCGGCCTGACGTCGCTGAACGTGCGGATGAATCCCGTGACGTCGGCCACCCGCATCCCGCTGATGGCCAACGGCACCGTCGACCTCGAGTGCGGCTCGACTACCAACAACCTGGAGCGCCAGAAGCAGGTCGCGTTCGCGCCCACCACCTTCGTGACCGCCAACCGTCTGCTGGCCAAGAAGTCGTCCAACATCAAGTCGCTGGCCGACATGAAGGGCAAGACCATCGTCTCGACTTCCGGCACCTCCAACCTGAAGCAGATCACCACGCTGAACGGCGAGCAGAACCTCGGCATGAACATCATGGCGGCCAAGGACCATGCGGAAGGCTTCCTGATGGTCGAAACCGGCCGTGCAGTGGCATTCGCGATGGACGACATCCTGCTGGCATCGCTTGCCGCCAGCTCGAAGGCGCCGAACGACTACACGATCACGACGGAAGCATTGTCGGTCGAGCCGTACGGCATCATGCTGCGCCGTGACGACCCGGAGTTCAAGAAAGTGGTCGATGCCGCGATCACCAATGTCTTCAAATCGGGCGATATCACCCGCATCTACAACAAGTGGTTCATGTCGGCGATCCCGCCGAAGGGCGTCAACCTGAACGTGCCGATGAGCGCGCCGCTCAAGGCCGCTATCGCCAAGCCGACCGATTCGGGTGACCCGACAGCGTACGCAGCAAAATAATTCAAGGTGTCTTGATCCAAACGGGGGGCGCACGCCCCCCGTTTTGTTTTTCGGCATGTGACTTGCGGCTGTGCATAGGCAATAATTCAGCAGAAAAGTGTTTTATGGACGTTTTGTCCACTGCGGATGGAACGAGGCTTCAAATTGACGACTCTTTTTATAGAGACGAGGGGAACATGAATTACAACTGGAACTGGCGGATCTTCTGGGAGGCGTCGCCCGACGGGATGGGGACGTACATGGACACGCTGTGGTCGGGGCTGGTGTGGACGCTGGCGACGGCGCTGTCGGCGTGGATCATGGCGCTGGTGCTGGGCGCGATCGTCGGCACCATCCGCACCATGCCGAACCGGGCCGCGGCGCGCGTGGCCGACGGCTACATCGAACTGTTCCGCAACATCCCGCTCTTGGTGCAGATGTTCCTGTGGTACTTCGTGATGCCGGAACTGGTGCCCGAGGCGCTGGGCAACTGGCTCAAGTCGCGTCCGGACGCGGCCTTCGTCACCGCCGTCATCTGCCTCGGCTTCTTCACCTCGTCGCGGGTGGCGGTGCAGGTCTCGGCCGGCATCAACGCGCTGCCGCGCGGCCAGAAGATGGCCGGCACCGCGCTCGGCCTGACGCTGCCGCAGACCTACCGCCACGTGCTGCTGCCGATGGCGTTTCGCATCGTCATCCCGCCGCTCACCAGCGAGTTTCTCAACATCATCAAGAACAGCGCGGTGGCGCTCACCATCGGCCTGATGGAACTGACCGCGCGCGCGCGCTCGATGCAGGAATTCTCGTTCCAGGTGTTCGAGGCCTTCACCGCCGCCACCCTCATCTACATCGTGGTCAACGTGATCGTGGTCAACCTGATGCGCTTCATCGAGAAGCGGGTCGCCGTGCCCGGCTTCATCACCACCGGCACCGCCGGCGCGGGAGGGCACTGACCATGTTCGGCAATTTCGACTTCGACGTCATCGAGCGCTCCTGGGTCTACCTGTTCCAGACCGGCATGGCCTTCACGCTGGAACTGACCGCGCTGGCCATGATCGGCGGCATCATCCTCGGCACCCTCTTGGCGATGATGCGCCTGTCCAGCAACCGGCTGATCTCGACGGCGGCCACCACCTACGTCAACCTGATCCGCTCGGTCCCGCTGGTGCTGGTGATCTTCTGGTTCTACTTCCTCGTGCCCTACATCGGCGCGTGGCTGATCGGCTCAAGCGAACCGGTGCGGGTCGGCGCCTTCACCTCCTCGCTGATCACCTTCATCCTGTTCGAGGCGGCCTACTACTGCGAGATCATGCGCGCCGGCATCCAGTCGATCCCGCGCGGCCAGGTGTGGGCCGGCTACGCGCTCGGCATGAACTACTGGCAGACCATGGGCACCATCGTGCTGCCGCAGGCGTTCCGCAACATGATCCCGGTGCTCTTGACGCAGACCATCGTGCTGTTCCAGGACGTCTCGCTGGTGTATGTGCTGTCGATCACCGACTTCGTCGGCGCCGCCTCCAAGGTGGCGCAGCGCGACGGCCGGCTGGTCGAGATGTACCTGTTCGTGGCGGTGGTGTACTTCATCATCTGCTACGCGCTGTCGTGGCTGGTGCGGCGGCTGCAGCAGCGCGTCGCCATCATCCGATAAGCCGCGGCCTACCCGATCCGTGAAACGAACACAGAATGCAGGAGAGCAAGATGATTGAAATGAAAGACGTGAGCAAGTGGTACGGCAGCTTCCAGGTGCTGACCGACTGCACCACCAGCGTGGCCAAGGGCGACGTGGTGGTGGTGTGCGGGCCGTCGGGCTCGGGCAAGTCGACCCTGATCAAGACCGTCAACGGGCTGGAGCCGTTCCAGAAGGGGCAGATCCTGGTCGATACCGTGTCGGTGGGCGACCCGAAGACCAACCTGTCGAAGCTGCGCGCGAAGATCGGCATGGTGTTCCAGAACTTCGAGCTGTTCCCGCACCTGTCGATCCGGCAGAACCTGACGCTGGGCCAGGTCAAGGTGCTCGGACGCAGCGAGGAGGAGGCCACCGAGAAGGGCCTGAAGTACCTCGACCGGGTCGGCCTGCTGTCGCAGAAGGACAAGTTCCCGGGCCAGCTGTCGGGCGGCCAGCAGCAGCGGGTGGCGATCGCGCGCGCGCTGTCGATGGACCCGATCGCGATGCTGTTCGACGAGCCGACCTCGGCGCTGGACCCGGAAATGATCAACGAGGTGCTGGACGTGATGGTGGGGCTGGCGCAGGATGGCATGACGATGATGGTGGTGACGCACGAGATGGGCTTCGCCCGCAAGGTGGCCGACCGCGTGATCTTCATGGACCGCGGCGCCATCGTCGAGGACTGCGCCAAGGACGACTTCTTCGGCGCCCCCCGCTCCGAACGCGCACGCGACTTCCTCGCCAAGATCATTCACTGAATCAACATTTCCTCCGGTTTCAGGCCGCTTCGGGTAAAACCGGAGCGGCTTTTGTTTTTGCACACCAGATGGAGCGTGAAGCGAAAAGGTAAAATATCGGCAGTCCAGAGAAAGTACTGTCATGTCCAATCATTCCGCATCCAATTCCCCTCAAAACATCACGATTACCCGCCCGGACGACTGGCACCTGCATTTGCGCGACGGCGCGGCGATGGCGAGCGTGCTGCCGCACACCGCACGCCAGTTCCGCCGCGCGATCGTCATGCCCAACCTCAAGCCGCCGGTCACGACAACTGAGCAGGCCGCGGCATATCGCGACCGCATTCTTGCGGCGCTGCCCATGGGGATGGAATTCGAACCACTGATGGTGTTGTACCTGACCGACAATACGCCGCCGGACGAAATTCGCCGCGCCAGAGATAGCGGTTTCGTGCATGCGGTGAAGTTGTATCCGGCTGGCGCAACCACCAATTCCGATGCGGGCGTGACGTCATTGACAAAGTGCTACAAGACGCTGGAAGTGATGCAGGAAGTCGGCATGCCATTCCTGGTCCACGGCGAGGTCACCGATCCCGCGGTAGACGTGTTCGACCGTGAAGCCGTGTTCATCGAACGCGTGATGCAGCCTTTGCGGCGCGACATGCCGGCACTCAAGGTGGTGTTCGAGCACATCACCACCAAGGATGCCGCGCATTATGTCAGCGAGGCGGAGGGCCCCATCGCCGCAACCATCACCGCGCACCATCTGCTGTACAACCGGAATGAAATCTTCAAGGGCGGCATCCGTCCCCATTACTATTGCCTCCCCGTGTTGAAGCGCGAAGAGCATCGTCAGGCACTGGTGAAGGTGGCCACTTCCGGCAGCGACCGATTCTTCCTCGGCACCGACTCCGCACCGCATCCGAAGGGCTTGAAGGAACACGCCTGCGGCTGCGCGGGTTGCTACACGGCGCTGCATGCCATGGAGCTGTATGCCGAAGCATTCGACCGGGCAGGGGCGCTGGACAAGCTGGAGGCATTCGCAAGCGTCAACGGTCCGGCCTTCTACGGTTTGCCGCGCAACAGCGGCACGGTCACGCTGCAACGCGCCGAATGGAGCGTGCCGGACGAGTTGCCATTGGGTGACGCGACGGTCGTGCCTTTGAATGCGGGGGAAACCATCGGGTGGAAATTGGCTTGACGTGTGTTGTCAGCGAGTCGGCCCGCAGTTCCTCATATTGTCAGGCCTACGGTTTGTAGCTGGCGGTGCAGGCAATGAGTCCGCAAATTCTGAAGTTAATCGACTGGTCGCGCCCGTGGCTGGCGCCCTTGCTGCCAACCGTCGAGCCGATTCTGGCAGGGGCGAACTGGCATCAAGACATCAATGAGATCGCGACGCGGATCGGATTGGAAAACCACTGTGGTTTGCCGGTTCGGTTCGTCGCGCAAGCCGATTTGCCGCTCGGTACCCCATATGAAGCCTTCATCAGCGCCACCGGCGGCGTCCCCACGCGCGACAACCTGCACGACTTCTTCAATGCCCTGGTCTGGCTGACTTTTCCAAAGATTAAAACGCAGCTCAACGCCCTGCAGGCAGCGGAAATTTTCAAACACACTGCATCACCAGGCATCCCGCACCCTCATGGCGCGAGCCGCGGCAAACTCCGCGACGCAGCAACCATCTTCGATGAGAACGCCGCACTTCTTGTCGCACGCGATGCGCAGATCGTCGATGCCTTGTGCAATCATCGCTGGCATGACGTGTTTCAAACGAGGCGCGCAGCATTCGGGTCTGATTGGGAAGTGTGGCCTTTCGGCCACGCATTGATGGAAAAGCTGGTTACGCCTTACAAATCCATTACTGCCCATGCATTGCCGGTCATGGCAGGTGATGGATTCTTTGCCATGCCATTCGAGGAAAAGCGCCGCTGGCTGGATGCAGTCGCAAGCCGGCATCTCGCAGCCGGTGTATCCACTGCCGAATTTACACCTCTCCCCATACTCGGCATACCGGGCTGGTGGCATGAGCAAGACGATGCGTTTTATGGCGATACCACAGTATTCAGGCCGAAGAAGGTTCGCGGCGCGGTGGGGCCGTCGGCTTGATTGCTTCGAAGTGCCGGCTGTGACCAGCAATTGAACGCTTGATTATTTGCTGAGAGTGTGTCGGAACGAGTTGGTCCGCATACAGGACACGTCAATTTGGACGTGTTTTTTCGTAGCCTCGCTTCTCGGCATCGTCATGCAAAAGATTGGTTTCCGCTCGATTACATCCACGCCCAACTTTTTGAATGCGCGAAAAAAAGAAAAGGCACCCGAAGGTGCCTTTTTTCATTCTTATCTGTAGCAGATTTAGATCTGCACTAGATTAGAACCGGTGTTGCAGACCAACTTGGAACACGTTAGCGTTCACGTTAGTTGCCGACTCGGTGCCACGTGCTCTGAGGTAGCCAGCCGAAGTGTACACATTGGTGCGCTTGGACAGGTTATAAATCGCGCCGAGAGCGTACTGATCACGGTCAGCATTGAATCCTGTACGGTCGTCTTGACGAACATACGAACCAATCAAGGTAAATGCGCCAAGCGGAGCAGAAAGGCCCAGCATGTAGTTACGGTTGTCGGCAGTTTGCACGCCCGCCAGATTGTCGTCTGTCTCAGTGTTGCCGTAAGCTGCATGAAGCTTGACGACATTGAAGTTGTAAGTGCCGCCCACCATATAAGTTTTGGTTTCTGTGTTGGTGGTAACAGCGCCAGCCGCGTTAGTGACGAAGGGTTTGAGCTGGTTATAAGAACCCACTACCCTGATCGGGCCGTTGTCGTAGCTGGCAGACACGCCATACTGCTGGTTGTTCGAGAAGCCTGCGGTTGTTTCACCGAAACCGTACATTGCGGTGGCAGAGAAGCCGGAGAAGTTCGGAGTGTTGTAGCTGATGGAATTGTTCATGCGGGTGCCGGCTGAGCTGAACAATTGCCCGCCACCCGTCAGCCCGGAAACGCCGCCTTCGATGTTACCAGACATGCCAGTGCCGAACGGATCGATCGAGTCCAGCGCGATGTGCATCGTCGTGTACTGACGACCAAGCGCGACGGTGCCCAAGGTCTTGCTGCTCAAGCCAACGAAGGCTTGACGACCAAACAAGAGGCCGCCTTGAGTGGAGGCGCCAGTAGTGGCGTCGAAACCGCTTTCCAGTTGGAAGATTGCGGACAAACCACCGCCCAGATCTTCAGTGCCCTTGAAGCCGAGACGGGAGCCGTTTCTGCCGAGGCCGTTGTTGCCTTCATCCAAGAGGTATCTCGTACCGGCGTTAGCGCCACCGCCGCTGACGCTGGTACGTGCAACGTCAATGTCCACCAAGCCGTAAACGGTCACGTTGGTTTGTGCCGAAGCTGCGCCTGCGAAGGCACCCAGTACTGCGAGCGCGAGAAGCGATTTTTTCATTGATTAATCCCCAAAGGTTATCGAGCCAAGATTTTTGTAGTGCGTTTGGCAGGTGACATTGATGACGTCTTGCCAAAGATACGCTTCTAATCATCCAAATAAGAAGCCGATAGTTATTTCATCAAATAACCGATCCGAGGACAAAGGGAATTTGCGGTTTGATGCCGCCATGAAGGGATTTGTGGCGTTGTTGCAACGGAATGGGGTGCTCAAATAGCTAAATGACAATGTATTGCGGCAAGGCATCAGTCCATGTCTGGAACTATTTCGATGCGAAGATGCGCCATTTTTTGGGGGCGAATGGAAGAGAGCAGGACCTTACTGAGAGAAAAAAACGGGCTCATGCTACATGAGCCCGT
Organism: Noviherbaspirillum cavernae; assembly: GCF_003590875.1. Classification (NCBI taxonomy): domain Bacteria; kingdom Pseudomonadati; phylum Pseudomonadota; class Betaproteobacteria; order Burkholderiales; family Oxalobacteraceae; genus Noviherbaspirillum; species Noviherbaspirillum cavernae. The sequence goes on along the minus strand of NZ_QYUN01000002.1, from coordinate 3,268,412 downwards.
TTTGAGCAGCTTCCGTGCATCACGTAGCGGCTGAATTGCGGCCGCTATGCAATTGCTTAGAACAGGTGGTTGAGACCAACCGAGAAGCCGGTTTGACGATCCTGGCTAGCGCCGGTTGCCGGATTGATCAAGCGTGACGTGCCGCTGAGGCGAGCGTAGTCGATGTCAGCATAGATGTTGGTGCGCTTGGACAGCGAATAAATTGCGCCGAAAATGAACAAGTCTCTCTTGCCATCGCCCAAAACAGCGACGTTGGTTTTGGTTTGGTACCAAGCGCCTGACAGTTCGAATGCAGGAGTGAAATTGTAGCTTGCGCCAATCCAGCCATTCTTGACGGTGGTATCAGCGGCGGCTGCAAATTCTTGTTTTTCGCGGATATATCCGCCAGCTACACGAAGGGCTGCGATTTTGTACGCGCCGCCGATAGTCCACTGGTTGTTATCTTGGAAATTCGGTGCTGCTGCAGTTCCCACGTTCGGCTTCTTCTGGGTATATGCGCCACCAACGCTGAATGGGCCGGTAGCAAAGGTGCCGCCGACTGCAACTGCGGAGCCATTGCTGTTGCTGCCAGTGGTTTCGCCCAGTGCGTATTCTGCACGGATGGTCGCCGGACCGAAGGTGCCGGTGTACTGGATATCGTTATTGAAGCGTGTGCCGCCGATGGATGTGGCGCCGCTTCCAGCTGCTGCAGCTGCCAGCGGGATGATGCCGGTGTACTTGTAGTTGAACGGATCGTAGGCGCCGATCGTCTTGAACGAAACGGAGTACTGACGGCCGAGGTCGATGCCGCCCCAAGCGCCGCCGATACCGACAGCAGCGGTACGGTTGAAGATGTTGTTGGCTGCATTGTCGAATGCGCCGGTGCCGGTGTTGAAGCCGGACTCCAGTGTGAAGCGTGCATTGAGTCCGCCGCCGAGGTCTTCAACGCCGCGGAATCCGAGGCGGTTCGAGTTGAACGTGCCGTTCGAGCTGACCGAAGTGCGGTCGTCGCCGGCTGCATTGACGTTGTTGACATAGCGGACACCGCCGTCAAACGAACCGTAAACGGTCACGCTGGATTGCGCGTGTGCGGAAGCTGCGAATGCACCCAGGACGGCGAGTGCGAGAAGCGATTTCTTCATTAATAATTCTCCAAGGTTGGCGTGCTAAGATTTTTTTTATTACTTCAGCAAGGTCACTAGTGATAACGTCCCTGCCGACACTTCTGAACAGCATGGTTTAGAAGCTAGCAATGATTTCAACAAATCAATGCATTTTGGGCAAAGACTATTTGTTGTTTGCCGACATTGATAATCCAAAATGTGGTTAATCAGCAACAGATGGTGTGAGGGTAATAGTGATGGGTTTTATGCAGATGTGGCGCGACAAGCGTTGAAATTTGGGTGGTGAATTATTTATATGGATAAAGTTGAAAGTTTGGCGTTGAATGAATTGGCTGGCGTTCAGTACTGGGGCGAAGAATGATGCGTATGGATGAAATCATCGTTGGGGTGGACAAGGCATTGCGTGTGGTGGCCGGAGTGGCTTCTTCGTCGCGTGAAAATCCGGCGCTTGGTGCCGAGGACAATCTGCTGAACGAGGCGGAGCGGAGGCACAGCGCCGGCTTGATGCGCATCAATCACGTGGGTGAGGTCTGTGCGCAGGCGCTATATGATGCGCAAGGGCAATTTGCCAGAAATGTCAATCTGAAGCGACAATTTGCGCAGGCCGGGCGTGAAGAAGAGGATCATCTGGCATGGACGGCGCAGCGGCTGCGCGAACTCGGTTCGCGGCCAAGTTTGCTGAATCCGCTGTGGTATGCGGGGGCCTATGCCTTGGGTGCCGTGGCTGCGCGTGTCGGCGATGGGCACAGTCTGGGTTTTGTTGTCGAGACCGAGCGTCAGGTGGAGGCGCATCTTGCCAGTCACCTGGAGACTTTGCCGATCAAGGATGAAAAATCGAGAGCGATCGTGGAGCAGATGCGTCAGGATGAGGTCGCGCATGGCGAGGCCGCGCAATCCATGGGGGCGGCTTCGACGCCATTTCCGGTAAGGAAGGCAATGCAGGCAATGGCAAAAGTCATGACAACCACCGCGTATTATTTGTAACTGCTGCGGTTGCGCATCATTGCAAACAACGTGTGCGCAACCGCCTGTGGATTCTTTCCGGGTGTCTCAAGCGGTCGACGGTTCGGTCAAGTCGTCCAGGATATCGAAGGAATGCGTCATTTCAGCAGTCTTTTCCAGCATGATCGACGCAGAACAGTATTTTTCGTGGGATAGTTTGATGGCGCGCTCAACCAGATTGGATTTCAGATTCCTGCCGCGCACCAAGAAGTGAAAGTGAATCTTGGTGAATACCTTGGGATCTTTTTCCGCGCGCTCGGATGAGAGAGTAACGTCGCAGCCTCGGATGTCTTGACCGCTCTTGCGAAGGATCAAGACCACGTCATAGGCGGTGCAGCCACCGGTGCCCGCGAGCACCATTTCCATCGGACGCGGTGCCAAGTTGCGGCCGCCACCGTCAGGTGCGCCGTCCATTGCGACCACATGTCCGGATCCCGTTTCCGCCAAAAATGTCATGCCGGACAAGCCGGTCCAACGGACAGTACATTCCATTATTTTCTCGCCTTGATTATTAGATCGAGTCTTATTGTAACTGCTCAGATTGTGTCCGCATCGGTCGTGCGCGCAGCGGGGAGATTCATGAGGATTCCGCAATGTGGAAGAAGAACCACATTGTGGGATGATTCAAGTATTTGAATTTAAAGTGAAATTCAAAATTTGAAGTGGTTTTTGATGCTCGATAAAGCCTTTTATCTTGCGTTGCACAATAAATTTGACTATACTTTAATTGCTGGTCGTTAATGTTGAGTTATCCAGAAGCGACCAACCACTTGTCTCCTCCACCCTCCTCTTTTGGTGTGGATTTAAACCCGAAGCCTGATTGCTTCGGGTTTTTTTTGCCTGATCGTTGGCAAGTTGCTATCGATTGGGCCCTGCCGCATCGACCATTGTTTTTTACTAGCGGATTCAATTTGACGCCAAGTCCTTGAAAAGGCTATACTTTCAGGCTTTCCGTTCGCTCAGGAAAAGACAACAAGGCAGAGTCCGCACGATCGCTGCAAGGCGATGACAGACGGAACCACCAATTTGAGCGAGTTAATCTTATTAGGAAGTCATCATGAAAACCTTCTCCGCTAAATCCCATGAGGTACAGCGCGGCTGGTTCGTGATTGACGCGACGGACAAAGTCCTCGGACGTGTTGCCAGCGAAGTGGCACGCCGACTGCGCGGCAAGCACAAACCGGAATTCACTCCGCACGTCGACACGGGCGATTTCATTGTCATCATCAACGCGGACAAGTTGCGCGTGACCGGCAACAAGGCGGTGGACAAGACGTATTACCGCCATTCGACTTATCCGGGCGGCATCTACGAAACCAATTTCCTGAAAATGCAACAGCGTTTTCCGGGGCGCGCGCTGGAGAAGGCAGTCAAGGGCATGTTGCCCAAGGGCCCGCTCGGCTACGCCATGATCAAGAAGCTGAAGGTGTATGCAGGTGGTTCCCACCCGCACGCCGCACAGCAACCCCAGCCACTAGAATTCTAAGGAACGGACATGATCGGTAACTACAACTACGGAACCGGCCGTCGCAAGAGTGCAGTGGCTCGCGTCTTCATCAAATCTGGCAGCGGCCAGATCGTCGTCAACGGCAAGCCGGCTGCGGAATATTTTTCGCGTGAAACCGGTCTGATGGTTATCCGTCAGCCGCTGGAATTGACTGGCAATGTCGAGCGTTTCGACATCATGGTCAATGTGCATGGCGGCGGCGAGTCCGGCCAAGCCGGCGCGGTTCGTCACGGCATCACCCGTGCATTGATCGACTACGATGCGGGCTTGAAGCCTGAGCTGGCAAAAGCCGGCTTCGTCACACGTGATGCACGTGAAGTCGAGCGTAAGAAAGTCGGTCTGCGTAAAGCACGCCGCGCAAAACAGTTCTCCAAGCGCTAATCTGCGTTTTCAGAGCATCGAAAAGCCGCCGGGTTCGCGCCTGGCGGCTTTTTGCTTTTTGCGGGTTGTTGTCGATGGTTCAATTGCGGTCGCGGTCGCCATATTTGTTACAAAGCGGTCGTCCCAGCGCATTTGCATCGCCTGTTAAAATTCAAGATGAAACGAAGTCTCCAGCAAGGAAAAGACATGATCAAAGTCGGTATCGTCGGCGGCACGGGTTATACGGGCGTGGAGTTGCTGCGCTTGCTGTCTGCACATCCTCAAGTTCAATTGACCGCCATCACCTCGCGCAAGGAAGATGGAATGCCCGTAGCAGACATGTTTCCGTCATTGCGCGGCCATGTGTCTCTAGCATTTTCCGCGCCAGAAAAGGCGAAACTGACTGAATGCGACGTTGTGTTCTTCGCGACGCCGCATGGGGTGGCGATGGCGCAGGCGCGGGAACTGCTTGCCGCTGGCGTGAAGGTCATCGATCTCGCCGCCGATTTCCGTCTCAAGGACACCGCGGAATTCGAGAAATGGTACGCCATGCCGCATTCCTGCCCGGATATTCTGGAAGAGGCGGTGTACGGTTTGCCGGAGGTCAATCGTGAGGCGATCCGGAAGGCGCGCATCATCGGTTTGCCGGGTTGCTATCCGACCTCGATGCAATTGGGTTACGCGCCGCTGCTGGCGCAAGCCAAGCCGCTCGTGAACGAGTCCATGTTGATCGCCGATTGCAAGTCTGGCGTGTCGGGGGCGGGACGCAAGGCGGAAGTGCATACGCTGCTGGCGGAAGCGGCCGATAACTTCAAGGCATACGGTGTCAAGGGGCACCGCCATTTGCCGGAAACCGTGCAGGGATTGCAGGCGATTGCGAAGCGCAAGGTCGGCCTGACTTTTGTGCCGCATCTGGTACCCATGATTCGTGGCATCCATTCCACGCTGTATGCAACGATTTTGCCGGAGGCGCGTGACACCGACTTCCAGGCGCTGTATGAAAAACACTTCGAAGGTGAAAAATTCGTCGATGTGATGCCATCCGGCAGTCATCCTGAAACGCGTTCGGTACGCGCTTCGAACAAATTACGCATCGCGGTGCATCGCCCTGGCGGCGGAGACTTGCTGGTGATTCTGGTGGTGGAAGACAATCTGGTGAAAGGTGCCGCAGGCCAAGGCGTGCAGTGCATGAACATCATGTTCGGCCTCGATGAAACGGCTGGCTTGACGCAGGTTCCAGTGTTGCCTTGAGCGCAGACTGCTTATCACATTCCAGTATTTCAGTTTCCCGATGTTCAATTCATTGAAGTACAAGCTGTGGCGGCGGCGCCTCTCGGTTTCCTCGGCGAGGATGGCCATCACGACACAGCGGCCGTGGCCTTTGCGGGCGGTTTTCCTTGCTGTAGTCGTTGGGGCAGGGGGGGCGATCGCGATGTGGACATACGATTTGGGTCGCGGCTGGACGGCTCCCAAGGCGGGCGACGCGAGAAGGCAGTTGGCCGAATATCAAGAACAGGTCGAGATGCTTACCGAGGAACGTGACCGGTTTTCCACGACGGTCAATTCCGCCGAAAGCCAACTCAATATCGAACGTTCGGCACAGAAGCAGCTGGCGGCGCAGGTCAAGGCACTGGAGCTTGAAAATACCAGGCTGAAAGAGGATCTGGCGTTTTTTGAAAGTCTGTTGCCCAACGGCACCGGGCCGCAAGGTGTGGCGATTCGTCGCCTAAAGATTGATCTAATCGCGCCCAACCAGCTCCGATATCGTTTATTAATTATGCAGGGCGGCAAGGGTGACCAGGATTTCAGCGGCAATTTGCAACTTGTCGTCACAACTCTGCAGGGGGGCAAAAATGCTATGATGAACTTTCCCGAAGGCAATTCCAATGAGTTGGACAAATTCAAGCTCGGCTTCAGGCACTATCAACGTGTAGAGGGCATATTGACCCTTCCGGATGGTGCAACGGTCAGGCTGGTTCAGGCGCGTGTGCTCGAAAAAGGCCAGATTCGAGCACAGCAATCCGCGAATCTGTAAAGGAGAGGAATCATGTTGGGCCGCAAAACAAAGAGCACGATTGACAGCCTCATCGGCATGTCAACCATGATTGAAGGCAATCTCCATTTCAAGGGAGGGCTGCGCATCGATGGTCAGGTCAAGGGTAATGTGATTGCCGAACCCGAATCGGCGAGCATGCTGGTGATTTCAGAGAGTGCGAAGGTCGAAGGCGAAGTGCGCGTGGCGCATCTGGTTGTCAATGGGGAAATCATCGGCCCGGTTTATTCGACGGAGCTCCTTGAACTGGAGCCGAAAGCCCGCATAACCGGAGATGTACATTACAAGGCGCTGGAAATGCATGGCGGCGCGCTCGTTTCTGGCAAGCTGACGCACGATCAGGCCGGCGAGCCGGTCTTGAAGCTGGCACTGTCGAATACGTGACAAGCGCCGAAAGTCTATAATTCAGCCATTGCACTTGGCTTCCAGGAGTTTGAAATGAATGCAGTTACCGACCTCGAAATGCCCTCGCCGATTGTCTTCACTGACAGTGCCGCCGCGAAAGTTGCTCAATTGATCGAAGAGGAAGGCAATCCCGACCTGAAGCTGCGCGTGTTCGTGCAAGGCGGAGGCTGCTCCGGTTTCCAGTACGGTTTCACCTTTGACGAAATCGTCAACGACGATGACACCACGATGGACAAGAATGGCGTCCAATTGCTGATCGATGCGATGAGCTACCAGTATCTGGTTGGCGCGGAAATCGATTACAAGGATGACCTGGAAGGCGCGCAATTCGTGATCAAGAATCCGAATGCGACCACCACTTGCGGTTGCGGCTCGTCATTTTCGGTTTGATGCTGGTTTGCGGCAATGAAAAGCGCAGGCACTGCCTGCGCTTTTTTTACGTCTGTCTGTCGTCAAATGAAAGTCAGGCCGGATAAAGCGCGCCAAGTATGCGCAAGCCTTTTGCTCCGGTGACGGAAGGCAGATTGCCCGGCTTGCGCTCGACGTGACGCTGCGCGAGCCACGCGAAGGCGAGCGCTTCGACATGATTCGGCGATATGCCCAATGCCTCGGTCGACTGCACGCTTGCCATGTGATTGCGATCGGTCAGCGCGTCCCGCAACTGGCGCATCAGATACGCGTTGTACGCGCCGCCGCCGCACACATATACGGATTTTGCTTCGGACGCGTGCGCGGTGATGGCGTTGGCCAGCGTCGTTGCGGTGAATGCCGCGAGCGTCGCTTGCACATCGGCAGGCGCGGCATGGGAAAAGCCTGCCAGTTTCTTCGCCAGCCAGGCCGGGTGAAACAGGTCGCGGCCCGTGCTCTTGGGCGGCGACAGCATGAAATAGGGCTCGTTCAACAGAGCCGTCAGCAAGTCGGGAACGATCATGCCGCTTGCTGCCCATGCGCCGTCGGCGTCGTAGGTTTTGCCATGGTGCTGGGCGATCCATGCATCCATCAGGACGTTGCCGGGACCTGTGTCGAAGCCGATCGTTTCCTCATTGTTCGTCAGCACGCTGATGTTGCCGATGCCGCCGATGTTGGCGACGATCCGGGTTTCTCCTGCCTTGCCGAAGACTGCCCGGTGGAATGCGGGGACGAGCGGTGCGCCTTGGCCGCCGGCGGCTATGTCGCGGCTGCGGAAATCGGCGATCACATCGATGCCTGTCAACTCCGCCAGCAGGGCGGGGTTGTTGGTCTGGCGTGTGTAACCCGCTTCAGGGCGATGGCGAATGGTCTGGCCGTGTGCGCCAATCGCGGTGATCGTCTCGCGCTGCATGCCGGATTGCTGCAGCAGCTGCGTGACGCATTCGGCGTAGTGCCGCGCCAGCGTGTTGGCCGCCAGGGCTTCGTGGTGAAGTTCGTTGTCGCTGACTGCCTGCAGGCTCATCAAGTCGCGGCGAAGCGCTGCAGGAAAGGGGATGTATGCGCTTGCCATCGTCTGGATCGGGCTTTGCGCGCCGTCCGCCGGCATTGCGGCCAGAACGCCGTCCACGCCATCGAGACTGGTGCCGGACATCAGCCCGATATAAAGGCGGGATATGGATTGTGTCATTGGCATGAAAAAACTGTTCGAGGAGCCCTGATTCTACAGGTCCTCGAACAGTTTTTTTCTGTCGTCATTGCCGGCGTACGCGCAGGCAGGCGACGCATCCGCTATCTGGCAGCCAGCTTGGCGTTGCCTTGCGGATTCAGCAACGCGAAGCGATGCCGCATTTCGCTGGCGACATTGCGGAAGCGCTGCAATTCCGCGCCTGCCAGCGGTTGTGCGTTGGGCACATCGATTGCCATCGGATCGCGCGGTTGATTATTGACGCGGAACTCATAGTGCAGATGCGGGCCGGTGGACCAGCCGGTTGAGCCGACATAGCCGATGACTTCGCCCTGATTGACTTTGGCACCCTTTCTCAGGCCGCTGGCGAAACGGCTCATGTGCGCATAGGCGGTCGTATAGTTGTTCCAGTGCTTGACGACGACGACATTGCCGTAGCCGCCTTGTACGCCTGCAAAATCGATCACGCCATCGCCGGATGCGCGAATGGGGGTGCCGGTCGGTGCGGCGAAATCCACCCCCTGGTGTTGCCTCCATTTGCCGGAGATCGGATGTACACGGCCGGAGAAGCCGGAGGAAATCCGCGTGAATTCGAGTGGCGATTTCAGGAAAGCCTTCTTCAGCGATTTGCCGTCGAAGGTGTAGTAACCGCCGCCCTGCCTGCTGCCCGGTTCATCGAACCATACCGACTGATAGGTGGTGCCGGCATTGATGAACTCGCCGGCCAGGACGCGGCCGGCGCGCACGAGTTCGCCGTTCTGCCAGAAGGTTTCATAGACCACATTGAAACGGTCCCCGCGGCGCAGGTCGGAGGCGAAGTCGATGTTCGTGGCGAACATGTCAACGATCTGGGTGGCAATGCTGTCGGGAATTTGCGCGGCGTCGGTGGCGGCAAACAGCGAGGACCTGATCTCGCCCGAATGCATTTCGACGCGCTTTTCCAGGTTGGCCGGCACTTCCGATGCAATGAAGCGGTCACCGTCGCGGCTGACCGAGACGGCCTTCAGCGGGTTGCCGGCATTGTCGAACAGCGTGCTGGTCAATTGCTGCAATTCGCCGTCCTCGGTGGTTTGCGCCTGGACGCGCCGGCCGGCTTTCAACTGCAGCACCTGGTAGGCGATGCGGTCCGATTTGATGAAGCTGGCGGCGGCGGCATCATCCACGCCGAGGCGGTTCAGCAGCGTTGCCAGCGTGTCGCCGGGACGGATTTTTTCTTCGTGGAGATAGGAATGTTGCTCGGTTTCCAGCTTGGCAATTTGTTCGGAGAGATTCGGTACGGACAGTTCTTCGGTGATGGCTCTGACGGGCAGGTCCGCGGCGTCGGGCGCGATCGGGGCAACGCCGGCGGCGCCGAATGCGCACACGGCCAGAAACAATGCCGAGGCCGACACGATGCGCGTCTTGCGAGATGAACCAAAGAGCAGCTTGCCATCCGAGATTTTGCTCAGGATTTTATCTATAGGGCGCATGCAATACGTTAAAATTTGCTGTTTTGGTCTGGGATGCCGACAACGCGATTGCCGCCGGCCCGTGTTCGGGCGGGACGCAAAATGAATCCGTTGAAAGCGTTCGAGAGCTTGAGATGAATCACTTGTGCGATTCCCCTGAGGGCTATGCTCATTGCCGCAAGCGATGCGGCTGCATTGCCCGTCCCGATCCGAGGCTGGTCGCGACGTTGTTTCTCAAGCCCTGATTTTCCCCCTTGTTCCTTTTTTATTAATGCAGGGCAAGGTTGAAAACGAGCAGCGATTATACCAAAGTCATGGTATTGGCCTTTTCACGTTACATCTTAATTTTTGTCATCAAATGAACGATCTGCAGCAGTTGCAAAACAATAATCCGGCGCAATCCGACGCGTCGACTCCTCCATTCTCAGATGCCGTGCAGGAAGCGCTGGCCATTGCCAAGCGCGGCGTGGATGAGTTGCTGATCGAATCCGAATTTGCGCAAAAGCTGGCTCGTTCCGAGAAAACAGGCAAGCCGCTGCGCATCAAGCTGGGACTGGATCCGACCGCGCCTGACCTGCACCTCGGCCACACCGTGGTGTTGAACAAGATGCGGCAGCTGCAGGATCTCGGCCACAACGTGATTTTCCTGATTGGCGACTTTACCTCGATGATCGGCGACCCGTCCGGCCGCAACGTCACCCGCCCGCCACTGACGCGTGAGCAGATCGAGGAAAACGCCAAGACTTACTTCGCACAGGCCAGCCTGGTGCTTGATCCGGCAAAAACCGAAATCCGTTACAACTCCGAATGGTGCGACCCGCTCGGCGCGCGCGGCATGATCCAGCTGTCGGCCAAGTACACCGTGGCGCGCATCCTGGAACGCGAAGATTTCACCAAGCGTTTCAAGGCGGGCACGCCGATCTCCGTGCATGAGCTGCTGTACCCGCTGATGCAGGGTTATGACTCGGTGGCCTTGCAATCCGATCTCGAGCTTGGCGGCACGGATCAGAAGTTCAATCTGCTGGTAGGGCGCGAATTGCAAAAGGATTACGGCCAGGAGCCGCAATGCATTCTGACCATGCCCTTGCTGGAAGGTCTGGACGGCGTTGAAAAAATGTCCAAATCCAAGGGCAACTACGTCGGCATCACGGAGCCGGCCAACACCATGTTCGGCAAGCTGATGAGTATTTCCGACGCGATGATGTGGCGTTACTACGAACTGCTGTCGTTCCGCTCGCTGGCGGAGATCGCCCAGTTCCGCAAGGAGGTCGAGGAAGGCCGCAATCCGCGCGACATCAAGGTATTGCTCGGACAGGAAATCGTGACGCGCTTCCATTCGCAGCAGGCGGCGGAAGAGGCGCTGGCCGATTTCAACAACCGCGCCAAGGGTGGCATTCCCGACGATATCCAGGAACTGAGCCTGACGGGCGCGCCGCTCGGCATCGGCCAGCTGCTCAAGCAAGCGAACCTGTGCGCGTCGACTTCCGAAGCGCTGCGCATGGTCGAGCAGGGCGGTGTGCGGATCGATGGCGGGACGATCAGCGACAAGGGCTTGAAAGTCGAGGCGGGAACGTTTGTGTTGCAGGTCGGCAAGCGAAAATTTGCGCGCGTGACGCTGGCGTGATGCTGGAACTCTGCTGATGATCGGTCTGTTGCAGCGGGTAACGCAGGCAAGCGTCGTGGTTGATGGCGGTGTCGTGGGCGCAATCGACGCCGGCTTGATGGTGCTGTTGTGCGCGGAGCGCAATGACAGTGAAAAAGAGGCGAATGCGCTGCTGGCGAAATTGCTGTCCTATCGCGTGTTTTCCGACGATGCCGGCAAGATGAACCGCAGCGTCGCCGACGTGGCGGGCGGCTTGTTACTGGTACCGCAATTCACGCTGGCGGCGGACACCCAGTCCGGGACGCGTCCGTCATTCACGCCTGCGGCCGCGCCGGAAGACGGCCGCAGGCTGTTCGATTATTTCGTGGCGCAGGCGCGCACGCGCCATGCGACGGTCGCAACGGGGCAGTTCGGCGCGAACATGCAGGTGTCGCTGACCAACGATGGCCCGGTGACGTTCTGGCTGCAGATAAAGCCGCAAGGATGAAATGCTTAACAAGCAAGGAGGCAAGCATGAAACTGTGGAGTGATTCCTTCAAGGATGGCGGCGCGATTCCGGGTGAGTTTGCATTTTGCGTGATCGATCCGGTCAATCATGTGGCCATGTCTGCCAACAAGAATCCGCATCTCGCATGGAGCGATTTGCCGTCCGGCACGAAGTCGCTTGCACTGATTTGTCATGATGTGGATGTGCCCTCGCGTGGCGACGACGTGAATCAGGAAGGCAAGAGCGTGCCCGTCGATTTGCCGCGCGTTGATTTCTTCCACTGGACGCTGATTGACTTGCCGGTCGATACGCCGGTCATCGCCGCCGGACAATACAGCAACAGCATCACGCCGCGCGGCAAGTCCGGGCCTGAAGTGCCGAATGGCCGCGGAACGCGCCACGGCCTGAACGATTACACCGGTTGGTTCGCCGGCGACGCTGACATGAGCGGCGAGTATTTCGGCTATGACGGCCCTTGTCCGCCGTGGAACGACTCAATCGTGCATCGTTACGTGTTCACCCTGTATGCGCTCGATATCGAGCGTGTGCCGGTCGATGGCAAATTCACCGGACAGCAGGTGCGCGATGCGATCAAGGGGCATGTGCTCGGCGAGGCGAGCATCACGGGCATCTACACCTTGACGCCGACGCTGCAGCAGACCGCGGGGGCGGCGTGACGGAGATTCTGTTGATTCGCCATGGCGAAACTGCATGGAACGCCGAAAAGCGTCTGCAAGGCCATCTCGATGTGCCGCTCAATGATGAGGGACGGCGGCAGGCCGCAGCCTTGGGCCAGGCGTTGCGCAACGAAAAGCTGGATGCGGTCATTGCCAGCGATTTGCTGCGTGCGCGTCAGACCGCGCACGCAGTCGCCGTGCCGCGCGGCATGGACGTGCAGGTCGATCCCGGCTTGCGCGAGCGCTGCTACGGCGCGTTTGAGGGCATGCTGTATGCGGACATCGGCGAGCGCTATCCGGAAGCCTATGCGGCATGGAAGTCACGCGACATCGATGCGCGCTTTCCGCAAGGCACCCATGTGGCGGAAACCCTGCGTGAATTTTCCACGCGCGCGGTCGGTGCCATCACGCGCATCGTGCGTCAGGGTAAATACCGGCGCGTGGCGCTGGTAACCCATGGCGGCGTGCTGGAATGCGCGTATCGCGCTGCGCAAGGCATCGGCTTCGCCCATGCGCGTGATTTCGACATCCTCAATGCCAGCATCAACCGCTTCATCTGGAATGGCGAAGCGATCCAGCTGGCGCAGTGGGGCGACGTCGCGCATCTGGCTGCGGACGACGCCGCGATTCTGGATGAAGTGGACAAATAAGCCACGCCTCGGGCCTGGCTTGCATCCGCAGGCCGCAATTTCGAATCCCGCCCCGATCCGGCTAAAATAGCGGATTCCGCGCCAGCAGTGCCTTCTCCAGTGAATATCGGTCCCCATTCTCTCCGCAACAATGTCTTCGCCGCTCCGATGGCCGGGGTGACGGACCGTCCTTTCCGCCAGTTGTGCAAGCAACTCGGTGCGGGTTATGCGGTGTCCGAAATGGCGGCCTCCGATCCGCGTCTGTGGGCGAGCGAAAAGACCTCGCGCCGCATCAATCACGACGGAGAAATGGAGCCGAAAGCGGTGCAGATCGCCGGTGCCGACCCCGACATGCTGGCGCAATGCGCAAAATTCAACGTCGATCGCGGTGCCCAAATCATCGACATCAACATGGGTTGCCCGGTCAAGAAGGTGTGCAATAGCTGGTGCGGCTCGGCATTGCTGCAGAACGAGAAACTGGTCGGCCGGATTCTCGATGCGGTCGTGGCAGCGGTGGATGTGCCGGTGACGCTCAAGTTCCGCACCGGCTGGGATCGGCTCAACAAGAATGCGCTGACGATTGCAAAAATGGCCGAGGCGAGCGGCATTGCGATGCTGACTCTGCACGGGCGCACGCGCGCCGACGGCTACAGTGGCGAAGCGGAATATGAGACGATCGCGGCGGTCAAGGCCGCAGTGTCGATCCCGGTCGTGGCCAATGGCGACATCACGACGCCGGAGAAGGCGAAGTTCGTGCTGGAGGCGACCGGCGCGGATGCCGTGATGATCGGCCGCGCGGCGCAGGGGCGGCCGTGGATATTCCGCGAAATCGACCATTTTCTGCGCACCGGCGACTATCTGCCGGCACCGTCGGTTGCGGAAGTGCGCGCGCTGATGAATGAGCATCTGCTCGCGCATTACGCCTTCTATGGCGACTTCATGGGGCTGCGCACTGCGCGCAAGCATATCGGCTGGTATGTGCGCGGGCTGCCTGGCGGCGAGGAATTTCGCCAGCGCATGAATCGGCTGGAAAGCTGCGAGGAGCAGCTTGCAGCAGTGGACGCATTTTTTGAATCGCAGTTGCTATATGGCAAGCGGTTACAATACGGGGTTCCCGAGCAAAAACTTGCCGCTTGATCAAGAGCGCTACGCAATAACACCAAACCTTTCCACTGCAATGAGCAAAGATAATATCCAGGACGTCGTCAAGAAAAGCCTTGAGAAGTATTTCAAGGATCTCGGCGAGCAGCAGCCGTCGAACGTCTACGAAATGGTGGTCTTTACGGTGGAAAAGCCGATTCTCGAAGCCGTCATGGAGCGCGCCGACGGCAACCAGTCGCTGGCCGCCGAGATGCTCGGTATCAACCGCAACACGCTCCGCAAGAAACTGCAGCAACATGGACTGCTGTGATTTATAACGTAAGAGCAGCGAGGCGGCCCGCCTTGCCGTTGCTCTTACGCTATCCATCACTTCCCCCATCTCTACCATGATCAAACAAGCCCTGATTTCGGTCTCCGACAAGACCGGCGTTCTCGATTTTGCCCGCGCGCTGTCCGCCATGGGCGTCAACATCCTGTCCACCGGCGGTACCGCCAAGCTGCTGGCCGACAATGGTCTGAAGGTGACTGAAGTCGCCGACTACACCGGCTTCCCCGAAATGCTCGATGGCCGCGTCAAGACGCTGCATCCGAAAGTCCACGGCGGCATTCTGGCCCGTCGCGATTTTCCGGAGCATGTCGCGGCGCTGGAAAAGCACGGCATCCCGACCATCGACATGGTGGTGGTGAATCTCTATCCGTTTCAGCAAACGGTCGCCAAGGAGCAATGCTCGCTGGAAGATGCAATCGAGAACATCGATATCGGCGGCCCGACCATGCTGCGTTCCTCGGCCAAGAACCACAAGGATGTGGTCGTTGTATGCGATCCCGCCGACTACGGTCGCGTGCTGGACGAGATGAAGGCCAATGGAGGTGCGGTCGGCTATGACACCAAGTTTGCGCTGGCGAAAAAAGTGTTCGCCCACACCGCGCAATACGATGGCGCGATCACGAATTACCTGACCTCGCTCGGCGAAGACAAGCAGCACGCCACGCGCAGCAACTATCCGCAAACGCTGAACCTGCATTTCGAAAAAGTGCAGGACATGCGCTACGGCGAAAACCCGCACCAATCCGCCGCTTTCTATCGCGATATCGCGCCGATCGACGGTGCGTTGGCGAATTACACGCAATTGCAGGGCAAGGAACTGTCGTACAACAATATCGCCGATGCCGACGCGGCATGGGAGTGTGTCAAGACCTTTGACGCTGCTGACAACACTGCCGCCTGCGTGATCATCAAGCATGCCAACCCCTGCGGCGTGGCGACCGGCACTTCGCCGCTGGAGGCATACAGCAAGGCATTCCAGACCGATCCGACTTCGGCATTCGGCGGCATCATCGCCTTCAATTGCGAGCTGGACGGCAAGGCCGCCGAAGCGGTTGCCAAGCAGTTCGTCGAGGTGCTGATCGCGCCGTCTTTCACGAATGAAGCGAAACAGATTTTCGCCGGCAAGCAGAACGTGCGCCTGCTGCAGATTCCGCTGGGCAAGAGCGGCAATGCCTACGACTTCAAGCGTGTCGGTGGCGGCCTGCTGCTGCAATCGCCCGATGCAAAAAATGTCGCGCTGGCCGAACTGAAAGTCGTGAGCAAGAAGCAGCCGACGCCGCAGCAAATGCAGGATCTGATGTTCGCGTGGCGCGTGGCGAAGTTCGTCAAATCGAATGCGATCGTGTTCTGCGGCAATGGCATGACACTCGGTGTCGGTGCCGGCCAGATGAGCCGCGTCGATTCCGCGCGCATCGCCTCGATCAAGGCGCAGAACGCCGGTCTGACGCTGGCGGGTTCGGCGGTGGCGTCGGATGCCTTCTTCCCGTTCCGCGACGGTCTGGACGTAGTGGTGGATGCCGGTGCGACCTGCGTGATCCAGCCGGGCGGTTCGATGCGCGATCAGGAAGTGATCGATGCAGCCGACGAGCGCGGCGTGGTGATGCTGTTGACGGGTACGCGGCATTTCCGGCATTGATCATCGTTGCAATATCCACGGTCATTCCGGCGAAAGCCGGATGACCCTCTAATGTGAAAATCCTCGGCATCGACCCCGGCCTGCGCACCACGGGCTTCGGCATCATCAGCAAGCAGGGCAGCAAGCTCGGCTACGTCGCATCCGGCACCATCAAGACGCCGGATGCCGATCTGCCGCAGCGTCTTAAAACCATTCTCGCCGGCGTCGGCGAAATCATCCGCACTTACAGCCCGGATTGCGCGGCAATCGAAAAAGTCTTCGTCAACGTCAATCCGCAATCGACGCTGCTGCTGGGGCAGGCGCGTGGTGCGGCAATCTGCGCCCTGGTCAATGCCGATCTCGCGGTGGCGGAATATACGGCGCTGCAGATCAAGCAGGCCGTGGTCGGTCACGGCAAGGCACAGAAGCAGCAAGTGCAGGATATGGTGCAGCGTCTGCTGCTGCTGTCCGGCACGCCGAGCCCGGATGCCGCTGATGCGCTGGGGGTGGCGATCTGCCATGCGCATAGCGGCGAGACTTTGGCGACTCTTGGCGGGCTTGCGCCGGCCTTGGCGAAAAAGGGATTGCGCGTGCGGCGCGGCCGCCTGATCGGCTGATGCCGCAAGGGACTCAAGCCGGAATCACATCAAGCATGCTTCTCGGCTTCACGCGCGGCGATTTCAAACGCGTTATGCCAATAGGCATCCCGCCCGTGCAACGCCGCCCACAGGCTCGATGCGAGATAGGCGAACGGAAATGCCGGCCCCCAGCGCGCTGCCTGCCGCACATGCTCCAGCTCGTGCACCAGTACCCGCGGCGACAATCCCCGATGTTCCGCAATCACGATGTGGCCGAGGGCCATGGCGGTCATCGCCCCGAACGGATGATGGTGCAACATGCGATCCGCGAAGGGCCCGCGCACCACGATCGCAAGCGTGCGGCCCCGGACCAGTTGCACCTTGCCATGCAAGGCATACACCGGTAACGCGAAACACAGCCCCAGTGCAGTCATCGGCAATGCCCACGCGATACCCGACAGATTGACCATCCATGACCATGTCCGGGACAGGCGTTTGGGGTTGGAAGATGGGGGATGCTGAATGTGCATGTCGGTTGAAGGAAACGATGCGGCAACAAGGAAATCAAGGGATTCGCCGCCTTGCCTGCCATTGGGGCAGCGCGTCGTTGTCCTGTATGATGCATCTACATTTTTGACGCCATATTGCCATGATAGGTCGCCTTTCCGGAATCCTGCTCGAGAAAAACCCGCCGCAATTGCTGGTCGATTGCAACGGCGTCGGCTATGAAGTCGATGTACCGATGAGCACGTTCTACAACCTGCCGGGAATGGGCGAGAAGATCGTGCTGCTGACGCATCTGGCGGTACGAGAAGACGCGCATCTGCTCTACGGTTTCGGCACCGCCGAAGAGCGCAATGTGTTCAAGCAGCTCATCAAGATATCGGGTGTCGGCGCGCGTACTGCGCTGTCGATTTTGTCCGGCATGTCGGTGGCCGATCTGGCGCAGGCGATCACGCTGCAGGAAGCGGGCCGCCTGACTAAGGTGCCGGGCATCGGCAAGAAGACGGCGGAACGCTTGCTGCTGGAGTTGAAGGGCAAGCTGGGTGCCGATCTTGGCGCGACAGGCGGCGTTGCGCACGACGACGCGACGGCCGACATCCTCAATGCACTGGTTGCACTTGGGTATTCCGACAAGGAAGCGGCGCTTGCATTGAAGCAGGTGCCGGCCGGAACCGGCGTGTCGGAAGGCATCAAGCTGGCATTGAAAGCCTTGTCGAAAGCCTGATAATCTTGGCGCAGCGCTTGCGATGAAGGAAACACCATGAGTATCCAAACCGACAATCTGACCGAGCAGCGCATCATCGCCGCGACACCGGCGTCGCCGAACGAGGAAGCGATCGAGCGCGCACTGCGCCCCAAGCAACTGGATGACTACGTCGGCCAGGCCAAGATCCATAGCCAACTGGAAATTTTCATTGCCGCTGCGCGCAAGCGGCGCGAGGCGCTCGACCATACGTTGCTGTTCGGTCCGCCGGGCCTCGGCAAGACCACGCTGGCGCACATCATCGCGCGAGAGATGGGCGTCAATCTGCGGCAGACTTCCGGTCCCGTGCTGGAACGCGCCGGCGATCTGGCCGCCTTGCTGACCAATCTCGAAGCGAACGACGTGCTGTTCATCGATGAAATCCATCGCCTGTCGCCGGTGGTGGAGGAAATCCTGTATCCGGCGCTGGAGGATTATCAGATCGACATCATGATCGGCGAAGGGCCGGCGGCGCGTTCGGTGCGGCTGGATTTGCAGCCGTTCACACTGGTGGGTGCGACCACGCGCGCCGGCATGCTGACCAATCCCTTGCGCGACCGCTTCGGCATCGTCGCGCGGCTGGAGTTTTACACGCCGGAAGAACTGGCAAGAATCGTCACGCGCAGCGCCAGCTTGTTGCATGCCGCCATCGAAGATGAGGGCGCGCTGGAAATCGCCAAACGCAGCCGCGGCACGCCGCGTATCGCCAATCGTCTGCTGCGCCGCGTGCGCGATTACGCCGAGGTGAAGGGCAACGGCAGAATCACCAAGGCGATGGCCGATGCCGCGTTGAAGATGCTGGACGTCGATCCGGTCGGCTTCGACGTGATGGACCGGAAACTGCTGGAAGCGGTGCTGTTCAAATTCGGCGGCGGTCCGGTCGGCCTCGACAACCTCGCGGCGGCGATCGGTGAAGAGCGCGACACCATCGAAGACGTGCTGGAGCCTTATCTCATCCAGCAGGGATTTCTGCAACGTACGCCACGCGGCCGGATCGCGACGCCGACTGCGTATGCGCACTTCGGGGTTACCGCGCCGCGCAGCAGCCCGACCGGCGATCTGTGGAGTCCGGCGCAAGAGTGAGTACCTTGCGCAATCTCGCTTCATTCGCGCCATTCGCTCCATTCGCTCCATTCGCATTGCGGCCCTGATGGACGTTGCGCGCAACCCCATGCAAATCTGGGTCGATGCCGATGCCTGTCCGAATGTCATCAAGGACATTCTGTTCCGGGTCGCCGAACGGCGGCAGATCATGGTGACCCTTGTCGCCAATAAATTCCTGCGCACACCGCCGTCACGCTACATCAAGGCATTGCAAGTGCCGGCCGGATTCGACGTGGCCGATCGGGAAATCACGCGGCTGGCGCAGTCTGGCGACCTCGTCATCACCGCCGATATTCCCCTGGCTGCCGATATCATCGCCAAGGGCGGCCATGTGTTGAATCCGCGTGGAGAGACATACACCAAGGACAATATTGCGCAGCATTTGACGATGCGCGATTTCATGGATCAGCTGCGCGGCAGCGGGGTGGATACGGGCGGTCCGGCACCTTTCAACCATGCCGACCGGCATGCGTTTGCGAGTGCGCTGGAACGGCAGCTTCAAAAATGCATCGGGAAATGAGCCCTTCGCGCCGTTAATGCGTCGAGACTGGCGTTTCATTCATCCTTCGCATGGGCTGCAGATCGGCAAACATGGGCGAGGATTTGTGAAGTTGCATCAGCTTTTCCTCCTATAATTGCATTTTCAAGCACGGCCGGACTTTTCGGCGTGAGCCAACGCAATTACACGGAATGCCCTCTGCGTAAATTGTGAATGACTCGCCATCAATGCGCTGCGGTCGTCAACAACATCCACTGGGGATCGAGTCCCGTCATGCTCATGTCTACTCAAGCCAGCCGCTATGCCCATCTCTTGCTTGAGGCACGTGCCAAGGGGCAATTGATTGCGCCACTTTCCGACAGTGACGCACTGACGGTCGCGGATGGTTACAACATTGTCAAAAGCATGTTCGATATCCGCACGGCGCAGGGTGAGGCGATGGTCGGCCGCAAGATCGGTTTTACCAACCGCAAGATCTGGTCGAAATACGGCATGAAGGAACCGATCTCCATGCCGATCTGGACGCCGATGTTCGGCAGTACCGTGCGCTATACCGAGGACAACCGTGGTGTGCAAAGTCTGCAAGGGGCGTTGCAGCCGCGCATCGGTCCGGAACTCATCTTCAAGCTGGCCGCAGCGCCCGCACCCGATGCGACTGTCGAAGAATTGGCGGAATGCATCGAATGGATGGCGCATGCATTTGAAATCGTGACCTGCCCATTCCCCGACTGGAAATTCGAGATGGTGGATTCGATCGCGGCATTCGGTTTGCATGGTTCGCTGATCGTGGGCGAGCCGAAAATGCTGTCTACCGCCTCGCGCCGCAATCTGGGTGAAGTGCTTGCCAACGCCAGTTTGTCATTGTCCTGCGGCGACGAGTTGCGTTCGGCCGGTTTCGGCAGCGATGTGTTCGGCAGTCCGGTGCACGCTCTGTGGCAGTTGCATCAGATGCTGAAAGAACAGCCGCAATTCCCGCCGCTCGCTGCCGGTGAAGTGATCACCACCGGCACGTGGACGAATGTGTGCGCGATTGCGCCCGGCGAGACATGGACCTCGGCATTCTCCGGCGTGAGCTTGCCGGGCCTGACGATTTCCTTCGTGTAAACAGGCTATCCATGAAATGAAAAAGGCGCCGTGAGCGCCTTTTTCATTGCCTCAGCATTGCCTGTCACTCGGCGCGAACCCAGGTCTGGCTGCGTCCGAAAAGCGGCGCGCCGATATAGCCACGCACATCCAGCTTCCTGCCGCCATCGACGAGCGCAGCCTTGCTCTTGTAAACCTTGCCGTTACCCGGATCGAGAAGCTGGCCGCCTGTGTACTCGCTGCCTTCCTGCTTCAGGCCGGTCAAAATCGTCATGCCGATGATCGGCTGATCCTTGCGCGTGCCCTCGCACTTGTCGCATTTCGGGTTCTGGTCTTCGTTCGCATCGCGAAACAGTTTTTCAATCCTGCCCTTGAATTCGCCATTGCTTTCGGTGATGCGGATCAGCGCTTTCGGCTTGCCGGTTTCGTCATCGATGTTTTTCCACAGTCCCACCGGCGAGGCTTGCTGCGCCCATGCGCCGAGAGCAAGAAGGGCGCTGGCGGCAATTGCGGAGGTGAGGAATTTTTTTATCATGCTGTCTCCATGTTGTTGTTATTCATGAATGGGGCGATGGCCGGTCCGCGCAGGCCATCGCTTGTGATTGAAGGAATCACGCCTTCGGCAATTTCGCGAATTGCTCGCGCAGCTTCGCCACGGTCGCGGTGAAGCTGGCGAGACGTTCCTTTTCCTGCGCCACGACCTGTGCCGGTGCGCGTGCAACGAAGCTTTCATTGCCGAGCTTGGCATTGGCCTTGACGATCTCGCCGTCGATGCGGGCGATCTCTTTCGACAAGCGCTCACGTTCGGCGGCAATGTCGATCTCCACCTTCAGCATCAGCTTCGCCGTGCCGACGATGGACACCGGCGCGGGGGATTCTGGCAATGCATCGACGACTTGCACGTCCGCCAGTTTTGCCAGCGCTTGCAGGTAGGGCGCGAAGGATTGCAGTTGCTCCTTGCCGCCGGCAGGCGCTTCCATGATGAGCGGCACGCGTTGCGCGGGAGACAGCTGCATTTCGCCGCGCAGGTTGCGGGTGGCGTCCGTCATTGCCTTGAGTTGCGCCATCCAGCTTTCCGCCTGTTCGTCGATCTTGTCGAGGTTCGGACGCGGATATTCCTGTCGCATGATCGAGTCGCCGGCCGGGTCGAGCTTGCGGTCGGTCATCGGCGCGATGGTTTGCCACAGTTCCTCGGTGATGAACGGGATTACCGGATGCGCCAGACGCAGCACGACTTCCAGCACACGGAGGAGCGTGCGGCGCGTGGCGCGCTGTTGTGCTTCGTTGCCTTGCTGAATCTGCACCTTCGCGACTTCCAGATACCAGTCGCAATATTCATCCCAGATGAACTGGTAGATCGCCGTGCCGATGTTGTCGAAGCGATAGTCGGCAAAGCCCTTCTCGACTTCCGCCTCGGTGCGCTGCAGCAGTGACACGATCCAGCGGTCTGCTTGCGAGAATTCGAGATGGCCCTTGTCGCATGCGCCCGGCACGTGACCCTCGTAGCCGCAATCCTTGCCTTCGGTATTCATCAGCACGAAGCGCGTCGCATTCCACAGCTTGTTGCAGAAATTGCGATAGCCTTCGCAGCGGTTCAGATCGAAGTTGATGTTGCGGCCCAGCGAAGCATAGCTGGCCATCGTGAAGCGCAAGGCATCGGTGCCGAATGCTGCGATGCCGTTCGTGAATTCCTTGCGCGTCGCCTTGGCAATGCTCTCGGCCTGCTTCGGATTCATCAGGCCGGTGGTGCGCTTGGCGACCAGCGCCTCGACATCGATGCCGTCGATCAGGTCGATCGGGTCGAGCGTGTTGCCTTTCGACTTCGACATCTTCTGGCCGTTGGCGTCGCGCACGAGGCCGTGCACATAGACGGTTTCGAACGGCACCTTGCCGGTGAAGTGCGTGGTCATCATCACCATGCGCGCCACCCAGAAGAAGATGATGTCGAAGCCGGTCACCAGCACCGACGAGGGCAGGAACATCTTGTAGTCCGGCGTTTCTTCCGGCCAGCCGAGCGAGGAAAAGGGTACCAGCGCGGAGGAGAACCAGGTGTCGAGCACATCGCTTTCGCGCGTCAGTTGCTTGCCGCCGGCCTTGGCCTTTGCTTCCTCATCGTTGCGGGCGACGTAGATGTTGCCTTCCTCGTCGTACCACGCCGGGATTTGATGGCCCCACCACAGTTGGCGCGAGATGCACCAGTCCTGGATGTTGTTGAGCCACTGGTTGTAGGTCGTGGTCCAGTTCTCGGGCACGAACTTGATCTCGCCGCCCGCAACTTTTTCCAGCGCCACGTCGGCAATCGACTTGCCGGGGAAATGCGTGCCCTCCGGGGCGGGCTTGCTCATGGCGACGAACCACTGGTCGGTCAGCATCGGCTCGATCACGACGCCGGTGCGGTCGCCGCGCGGCACCATCAGCTTGTGCGGCTTGGTCGATTCGAGCAGGCCGAGCGCCTCGAGGTCGGCGACGATCTGCTTGCGCGCATCGTAGCGATCCATGCCTTGATATTTTTCCGGCGCGTTTTCATTGATGCGCGCGTCCAGCGTGAAGATGCTGATCTGCGCCATCTGATGACGCTGGCCGACGGCATAGTCGTTGAAGTCGTGCGCCGGCGTGATCTTCACGCAGCCCGTGCCGAATTCCTTGTCGACGTAGTCGTCGGCGATGATCGGAATTTCGCGATCGGTCAGCGGCAGCTTCAGCATCTTGCCGACGAGATGGAGGTAACGCTCATCGGTCGGATCGACGGCGACGGCGACGTCGCCGAGCATGGTTTCCGGGCGTGTCGTGGCAACCGTGATATGGCCGCTGCCGTCGGCGAGCGGATAGCGGATGTGCCACATGTGGCCGTCTTCTTCCTCGGACACCACTTCGAGGTCGGAGACGGCGGTCAGCAGCTTCGGGTCCCAGTTGACGAGGCGCTTGCCGCGATAGATCAAACCTTGCTCGTACAGCCGCACGAAGACTTCGGTCACTGCCTTCGACATTTTGGCGTCCATCGTGAAGTACTCGCGGCTCCAGTCGGTGGACGCGCCCATGCGGCGCATCTGGCCGGTGATGGTGGAGCCGGAATGTTCTTTCCACTCCCACACTTTTTCGAGGAATTTTTCGCGGCCCAGGTCGTGGCGCGAAATCTTCTTCGCGTCGAGCTGTCGTTCGACCACGATCTGCGTGGCGATGCCCGCGTGATCGGTGCCGGGAATCCATGCCGTGTTGTAGCCGCGCATGCGGTAGTAGCGCGTCAGTCCATCCATGATGGTCTGGTTGAACGCATGGCCCATGTGCAGCGTGCCGGTGACATTGGGCGGCGGCAACTGAATGCTGAAAGCGGGTTTGGCGGGATCGACGGTGGCGGTGTAGTAACCGCGCTGTTCCCATGCTGTGCGCCAGCGTTTTTCAATATCGGCGGGTTCGAAGGACTTGGCTAATTCCATGATGTGCGGAGTGATTATTGCGAAACCACACATTATAAGGGAGGGCCCCTCGTCAAGCGGCGCGGGATCCAACGCGGTGTCGTGCCAATTCGATATCTATTGGCTTGTTGCCATGCTGATTGCCGCGCACAACAACAAACCGGCTGGGACCAGGCGCCGGTAATAGCGGTTCCGGGTGAAGTCCGCGTGATGTTCTTCGATCAGGCGGAAGAACAGCGCTCCCGCGGCCACGCTCGCGACTAACGCCAACGCCATGCCAGCCAGGTTGATCCACGCACCCTCGGGGAAGCATTGTGCCCACAGGGAGTTGACCAGCAGACAGATCGGGAAGTGAATCAGGAACACGGAGTATGAGCGTCTGGCCAGCCAGGCGATGCCGCGCACATGCGCTCCGCGGTGCATCCAGCCGCGCGACGGCGCGAGGCCCAGCAGGAGGGCTGTCGCCAGGGCGACGGCGATGCGCTCGCGGAAGGCAAGCAATAGTGCCAGTCCGCCCAGCGCCGCAAGCCCTGCCGCTGCCCACTGCGGCGTGCGCTGGCGCGAGGCGCGGAAGGCCAGCATGCCCAGGCCGTAGGCGCCGAAGAAGTACAGGCTGGTCGCATCCCAGCTGGCGTCGAGGTTGAAGAAAAGCAGCGAGGCCATCGTGAACGCAAGTACCAGAATGGTTGGCCGCGCCGCGCCGGCATGGTTGCGGCTCAGCCAGCACAGGCCCAGGGCGAGGGCGTAGAGCTGGAAGTCGATTGCCACGTACCAGACTCCCGCCGATAGCGCTTCCACTTCGAGCAAATCTTGCAACAGGAACACGTGGGCCAACACCTGTGTCAATTCCGGCGGTGCCGGTACAGAAGGATGGTCCAGCCAAGGCCGCACCAGCATGGCGCTCAGGATCGCGCAGGCGAGTGCTGCCATGCAGGGCACAGCCAGGCGCCGGTAGCGGCGCCACAGCAATATGTCCGGGCGCGCGAGTTTGCCTGCATCGAGACTCTCCAGTGCCCCCGCGGCGAGGAAGCCGCCGACGACCAGGAACACCTGAACCGCCATGCGTCCGTAGTGGTAGAGCCAGTCGATCAGTTCGGGCGCCAAGGAGTAAGCCCGGTCCGACATGGGGCCGTAGAAGGCGAGGTGGTGGCAGATGATCAACAGGCAGGCCGCAGCCTTGAGGCCGTCGACCAGCGGCAGGCGGGCAGGCTGGGACATAGGACGGCGCGTAGTATAAGCCAGTCCGCAAACGCTTGCCGAAACGCAATATTTCTTGTCATGCCGGCAACGTGCGCCAACGTCGTCGAAAGCGCACGACGTTGGCGGGGTCGAAGCGTATAATCCACCCACGTCATATTTTCAGACCGCACACAGCTAGGGGTCCTGGCAGGCTTGCAGACACAAGTCGACCGGGTGAGAAATACCCTCAAACCTGATCTGGGTAATGCCAGCGAAGGGAAGCAACCGGAAGTCCCCCTTCATTCCGTTGTTCCTTCGCTATTTCATTCGAGCAAAGGAGCATCATGAACGCCAATCCACAATTCCTCGCCGCCACCGCCAAGGTGGATGAAGCGGCGGTCCATCCGCTGCCGAATTCCCGCAAGATTCATGTCGAGGGTTCACGCCCGGACATCCGCGTGCCGATGCGCGAGATCAGCCAGGCGGATACGCCGGCCTCCTTTGGCGCGGAAAAGAATCCGCCGATCTATGTGTACGACACCTCCGGTCCCTACAGCGACCCGGCAGCGAAGATCGACATCCGTTCGGGCTTGCCGGCGTTGCGCGCAGCATGGATCGCCGAACGCGGCGATACCGAGGAATTGGCTGGGCCGACCTCGCAATACGGCGTCGAGCGCCTGAACGATCCGAAGCTGGCCGAGCTGCGCTTCAACCTGCATCGCAAGCCGCGCCGCGCCTTGCCTGGCAAGAACGTGTCGCAAATGCACTATGCACGTCAGGGTGTCATCACGCCGGAAATGGAATACATCGCGATCCGCGAAAACATGCGTCGCAAGGAATATCTGGAAGAGCTGAAGGCGTCCGGCCCGATGGGAACGAAGCTGGCCGACCTGATGGGACGCCAGCATCCGGGGCAGAGTTTTGGTGCCGCGATTCCTGCCGAGATCACGCCGGAATTCGTGCGTGCCGAAGTCGCCTGCGGCCGCGCCATCATTCCGATGAACATCAACCACCCGGAAATCGAACCGATGATCATCGGCCGCAATTTTCTCGTGAAGATCAACGCCAACATCGGCAACTCGGCGGTAACATCCTCCATCGGCGAGGAAGTCGAAAAGATGACCTGGGCGATTCGCTGGGGCGGCGATACCGTGATGGATCTTTCCACCGGCAAGCACATCCATGAAACGCGCGAATGGATCATCCGCAATTCGCCGGTGCCGATCGGCACCGTGCCGATTTATCAGGCGCTGGAAAAGGTCAACGGCAAGGCCGAAGACCTGACCTGGGAAATCTTCCGCGACACGCTGATCGAGCAGGCCGAGCAGGGGGTCGATTACTTCACCATCCATGCCGGTGTGCGTCTGCAATACGTGCCGCTGACCGCCAAGCGCATGACGGGAATCGTCTCGCGTGGCGGTTCCATCATGGCGAAATGGTGTCTCGCGCATCACAAGGAATCCTTCCTGTACGAGCACTTCGAAGACATTTGCCAAATCATGAAGGCCTACGACGTGTCGTTCTCGCTTGGCGACGGTCTGCGCCCCGGCTCGATCTACGACGCGAACGACGAAGCGCAACTGGGTGAGTTGAAGACACTCGGCGAGCTGACGCAGATCGCGTGGAAGCATGACGTGCAAGTGATGATCGAAGGCCCCGGCCACGTGCCGATGCATCTGATCAAGGAAAACATGGACCTGCAACTGGAGCAGTGCCACGAAGCCCCGTTCTACACGCTTGGCCCGCTGACCACCGACATCGCGCCTGGCTACGACCACATCACTTCCGGTATCGGTGCGGCCATGATCGGCTGGTACGGTACCGCGATGCTGTGCTACGTCACGCCGAAGGAGCACCTCGGTTTGCCGAACAAGGCGGACGTGAAGGAAGGCATCATCACCTACAAGCTCGCCGCGCACGCCGCCGACCTGGCGAAGGGGCATCCGGGCGCGCAGATCCGTGACAACGCACTGTCGAAGGCGCGCTTCGAGTTCCGCTGGGAGGACCAGTTCAACCTCGGCCTCGATCCGGACAAGGCGCGCGACTTCCACGACGAAACGCTGCCGAAGGATTCCGCGAAAGTCGCGCATTTCTGCTCGATGTGCGGGCCGCATTTCTGCTCGATGAAGATCACGCAGGATGTGCGCGATTACGCCGCCAGCCAGGGCATCTCGGACAACGAGGCGCTGAAGAAAGGCATGGAGGTCAAGGCGGTCGAGTTCGTCAAGAGCGGCGCGGAAATCTATCGCAAGCAGTGAGCGCGTCAATGGAAATCGAATTGAACGGTGCGCCGCATCCGATCGCGGAAAACCAGAACGTGCAGGACTTGATCGCCTCGCTCGACCTGGCGAACAAGTCGCTGGCAGTGGCGATCAACCGCGAAGTGGTGCCGCGTCAGATGTGGGCACAACGCGTGTTGCAACCGTCCGATCGTGTCGACATCGTGCGCGCGATCGGTGGCGGTTGATCCGGCTAACCATGCGCTCCTTCACCTTGCAGGCGGAGGGAGCTGCGCAGAGGAAAATTCATGAATGAGTCACAGAACCAGCGTCAACCCGAGGGCCTGACCATCGCCGGCAAGACCTACCGCTCGCGTCTTCTGGTCGGCAGCGGCAAGTACCGCGACCTCGAAGAAACCCGTGTGGCGACCGAAGCCAGCGGCGCGGAGATCATCACGGTCGCGATCCGCCGCGTCAACATCGGGCAGGACCCGAACGCACCGAGCCTGCTCGACGTGGTGCCGCCTTCGCGGTACACGATCCTGCCGAACACGGCAGGCTGCTACAACGCGAAGGATGCCATCTACACCTTGCAGCTCGCGCGTGAGCTGCTGAACGGGCACAAGCTGGTGAAGCTGGAAGTGCTGGGCGACGAGAAGACCTTGTTCCCCAACATGCCGGAGACACTGAAGGCTGCCGAAGTGCTGGTGAAGGATGGCTTCGACGTGATGGTGTATTGCAGCGACGATCCGATCCAGGCACGGATGCTGGAGGAAATCGGCTGTGTCGCGGTCATGCCGCTGGCGTCGTTGATCGGTTCCGGCATGGGCATCCTGAATCCGTGGAATCTGTCGCTGATCATCGAGCAGGCCAAGGTGCCGGTACTGGTCGATGCCGGCGTCGGCACCGCATCGGATGCGGCAATTGCGATGGAGCTGGGCTGCGACGGCGTATTGATGAACACCGCGATTGCCGGCGCACGCGATCCGATCCGCATGGCGCGGGCGATGAAGCTGGCGATCGAGGCCGGACGCGAGGCGTATCTTGCCGGCCGCATTCCGCGGAAGTTTTCCGCTTCACCTTCATCTCCGATGGAAGGACGCGTGCGATGAGCCGGCTTGCCATGAAGGGCCTGTACCTCGTCACGCCGGATTGGGACGATACGCAAAAACTGCTGGAAGTCACCGAGTCCGGTCTGCGCGGCGGTGCGGCGCTGGTGCAATACCGTCACAAGACCGCCGGTGCCGAGTTGCGCAAGGAGCAGGCCGGCCGTCTGCTGGCATTGTGCAGAAAATACGATCGCCCCTTCATCGTCAACGATCATGTCGAGCTGTGTCTCGAACTCGATGCCGACGGCATTCATGTGGGCGGCACCGACGAAGCGGTGGCACGCGTGCGCGCCGCAGTCGGTCCGAATCGGATTGTCGGCGCGTCATGCTACGGCAGCATTGAACTGGCGCGGGATGCGTGCGAGGCCGGCGCAAGCTATATCGCGTTCGGCGGCTTCTATCCGTCGCGCGTGAAAAAGTATCCGGTCACCACGCCGCCCGAGATCGTGGCGCAGGCAAAAAGCGAAATTCCATTGCCGAGCGTGGTGATCGGCGGCATGACCCGCGAGAATGCCGCGCCGCTGGTCGCGCAGGGCGCCGACATGGTGGCGGCGATCAGCAGCGTGTACATGGCGGATGACCCGCAAGCGGCAGCACGGCAATTCGTCGCGCTGTTTGCCTGAGCACGAAAGAAAGGATGCGCGGGCATGGCGTGCTCGCGCACTCCATTGCAAGCATGCCTGGCGTGGCACTGCTTTCGCCAGTCGTGTTGTTCGTGCGCCCGTATCCCCGATCGCGCATCGATGCGCAAGACAAGTGTGCGATGGAGGGGCACTCATGCCGTTTGCAAAAGTGAAATCGCTATCTATTGTCTGAAAGACTTGTTGTGGCACGCGAGCACTGACGGCTGCAGTTACATGGCGTAATGTCGTTCGAACAACCCCGTTCGCGGATACCCTGCCCGTTATAATCTCGGGATGCAAAATCTCCTCCACAACCTCAATCCCGAACAACTCGCCGCAGTCACTCTCCCCGCACAGCCGGCGCTGATTCTTGCCGGCGCGGGTTCGGGCAAGACCCGCGTGCTGACGACCCGCATCGCGTGGCTGATTCAAACGGGGCAGGTATCTCCCGCCGGCATCCTGGCGGTGACGTTCACCAACAAGGCGGCCAAGGAGATGATTGCACGCCTGTCGTCCATGCTGCCGATCAATACGCGCGGCATGTGGATCGGCACCTTCCACGGCTTGTGCAACCGTCTGCTGCGCGCGCATCACCGCGACGCGGGCTTGCCGCAGACCTTCCAGATTCTCGATTCGCAGGATCAGCTGTCGGCCATCAAGCGCTTGTTGAAGTCGCTGAATGTCGATGATGAAAAATACCCGCCGCGCAATCTGATGTATTTCATCAATGGTGCGAAGGATCAGGGCTTGCGCGCGAAAGACGTCGAGGCGAATGACGATTACAACCGCAAGTTCGTCGAGCTGTACGATCTGTATGACACGCAATGCCAGCGTGAAGGCGTGGTCGATTTCGCCGAATTGCTGTTGCGCACCTACGAACTCCTGACGCGCAATCAGCCATTGCGTGAACATTATCAGGCGCGCTTCAGGCACATTCTGGTCGACGAGTTCCAGGACACCAATAATCTGCAATACAACTGGCTGAAGCTGATGGCGGGGCAACACAATGCCGTGTTCGCGGTCGGCGACGACGACCAGAGCATTTACGCATTCCGTGGCGCGAATGTCGGCAACATGATTGCCTTCGAGCGCGAATTCCACGTCGAGAACCTGATCAAGCTGGAGCAGAACTATCGCTCGCACGGTCACATTCTCGATGCGGCCAATACGCTGATCGCCAACAACAGCAGGCGGCTTGGCAAGAATCTGCGCACCGATGCGGGCCATGGCGAGCCGGTGCGGATTTACGAAGCCGAGAGCGATATCCGCGAAGCGAACTGGATCATCGAAGAGGCGAAGAGCCTGATCAACGAAGGCGCGACGCGCAGCGAAATCGCGATTCTCTACCGCTCCAACGCGCAGTCGCGCGTGATCGAGCATGCCTTGTTCACGGCCGGCATTCCGTACCGCGTGTATGGCGGACAGCGCTATTTCGAGCGGGCCGAGATCAAGCACGCGATCGCCTACCTGCAGTTGATGGACAATCCGCACAACGATTCGGCTTTCCTGCGGGTGGTGAACTTTCCGACGCGCGGCATCGGCGCGCGCTCGCTCGAGCAATTGCAGGATGCGGCGCGGCAGTACGGCATCTCGATGTACGCGGCGGTGCCGTATGTCACGGGCAAGGCCGGCACCACGCTTGGCGGCTTCGTCAAGCTGATCGAAGGCATGCGTTTCGAGACGCAGAATCTGCCCCTGCAGGAACTGGTGCAGGTCATGCTCGACATGAGCGGCCTGATCACGCATTACCAGAATGAGAAGGAAGGCGCGGACCGCATCGAGAATCTGGAGCAGCTCGTCAGCGCGGCGATGCTGTTCGTGTCGGAAGAGGGCTTCGGCATCGATGCGCCGGCCTTCCTCGGGCCGAAGAGCGCGGAGGTTGCCGGTCCCGCACTGACCATTGCCGACGGTGTGGAAGTGCTCGATGCCGATGCGCCGCTGCCGGCGGTGATGTCGCCGTTGTCGGCCTTTCTGTCGCATGCCTCGCTGGAGGCGGGTGACAATCAGGCGCAGGCCGGGCAGGATGCGCTGCAATTGATGACGGTGCATTCGGCCAAGGGGCTGGAGTTCGATGCGGTTTTCATCACCGGGCTGGAAGAGGGCTTGTTCCCGCACGAGAACAGCGCGCAGGAAGAGGCCGGCCTCGAAGAAGAGCGCCGCCTGATGTATGTTGCGATCACGCGCGCGAAGAAGCGGTTGTACATGAGCTTTTCGCAAACGCGCATGCTGCATGGCCAGACTCGCTACAACATGAAGTCACGCTTCTTCGATGAATTACCGGACGAGGCGCTCAAGTGGCTGTCGCCGAAGGTGCAGCATCGCTGGTTCGGGCAGCGCAAGTCGGCATGGGACGAACCGCCCGAGTCGGGGGCGAACAACATTGCGCAGAGCTTCAACCGGGACAATGCCGGCTGGCGCGTCGGCGAGACCGTGTCACACGCGAAATTCGGCGAGGGCGTGATCGTCAATATCGAAGGCAGCGGCACGAACAGCAGGGCGCACATCAATTTCGGCAGGCACGGGATGAAGCTGCTGGACCTGAATATCGCCAAGCTGGAGAAGGTGGCGACGCGGCTGAACGGCTGAACAGGCACGCAGGGCTGGCGGCATGCGCCGTCAGCTTGCTCCGGCTTATTGCTGGCCGATGGCCGGCTGCTGCGGTTTGCCGAATATGTGAGTGTAGGTCGGATAAAACGAGCAGTACATGACCACCGTCATCACGATGGATAGCGGCAGCAACACCAGCATCACGACCGTCGCCTTGCCGAACAACAGGCCGATCAAGTTGCTCACGATCACCGGCAGCAGCACGCCGATCAGTATCCATGCGAGTCCGAACACGAGGAAGGCGCGGCCGTTGCGCTTGACGGCGAAGAAACTGTAGAACGCCGCCTTGCCGACACCCATGTCCTGCCACATGATGAGCGGCGCGGCGTACCAGAACGCCATGGCCGCCGGCGTGTAGGCGAGGGCAGCAACCAGCATCGCCAGCGAAAAGCGGGGATCGCGCACCGTGTCAGGGTCCAGTGCCTGGCCGCCGCTCATGACTTGCCAGAAGGTGCCGCCATCGATCAGCGCGGATGCGGCAATCGCCATCACCGCCGCCAGCAGATACAGCACGCCCAGTTGCAGCAGCTTCACGAATGCGGGACGGCGAAAGCCTGTCAGCAGCAGATTCGGATACACCTTCTTGCCGCGTTCGACATTGACGCATGCCTGCATGAAAGCCATCGAAAATACCGGTATCAAAATGATCGGCAATACCTGTCCCAGCAGCGGCACGATGCCGATGGCAAACATCAGGAACAGGTAGGCGAGAAACAGCGTGGACATTTCGGCGGGCTGCTTGCGAAACAACGCAAATCCTTCTTTCAGCCACAGCCAGCCGACATTCGCGGGCAATTTTTCCATTGTCAGAATAGTTCGGGGACCGGGTTGTCGATGCGCTGGCGCAAGATCCGCTCGAAGTGGGTCGGATCATGCGGCGTCAGCATTTCCGCTTCGCGCGGCAGATAGAAATCATACAGGCGCGACAGCCAGAAGCGCAGCGCGCCGGCCTGCAGCATCAATTGCCACGCATTCCTTTCGTCGGCAGTGAAGGGCCGCACCGCGTGGTATGCGTCGAGCAGCGCGCGGGTACGCGGCAGATCGAGCGCGCCGCTGTCGAGGTCGATGCACCAGTCGTTGACGGTCACCGCGACATCGAACAGCCAGGTGTCGCAGCCGGCGAAGTAGAAATCGAAGAATCCGGTGAGCCGCTCGCCATCGAACATCACATTGTTGCGGAACAGGTCGGCATGGACCGGCCCGCGTGCCAATGCGCGATAGGTGTCAGATTCTGCGAATGCTTCCTGCGCATGGATTTCGGCGCGCAGCAGATGCTGTGCGTCTGGCGGCATGTAGGGCAGCACGGTCGGCGTGGTGGTTCGCCACCAGTCGAATCCGCGCAGGTTCGGTTGCCGGATCGGGAAATCCTGCGCGGCCAGATGCATCTTTGCCAGCATCGCGCCCACGGCGGCGCAGTGCACGGGTTTGGGAGACAGCTGCGACGCGCCTTCCAGCCTGGTCACAATGGAGGCCGGCTTGCCGTGCAGTTCATGCAGGATTTCACCGCGCTTGTCGGCGATCGGCTCCGGCACCAGCACGTCGCGCTCGGCAAGATGGCGCATCAGGCCGAGGTAGAACGGCAGTTGCTCGAACGTGAGCTTCTCGAATATGGTCAGTACGAATTCGCCGGTTTCCGTCGTGAGAAAGAAGTTGCTGTTTTCAATGCCGGACGAGATGCCTTTGATTGCAAGCGGTTTTCCGAGAGAGAACTTTGTGAGCCAATGTGTGAGGTCATCCAGGCTGACCGGGGTGAATACTGCCATGAGAAAAATATAGAGAGTTTAATTCGAAAGCAGATGCAGATCGTGCGACAAGACTACTTCCCTTGCGGCGCGGGCGAGGCCGGTGCGGCAGGCGGCAACGGTGTGGTGGCCGTGGCTTCCGCCTGTGCTTCCTTTGCCTCCTTGGCCGGGCCGAAGTCGAAGTTCAGCACTTCCCACTGGGCGCCGCGTATGGTGCTGCCCCCGGCATCGCCCGGCGCGGCACTGCCGGCCTGATCATTGGGCTTCAGATAATAGGTATTGTTGCCGCGATTGACCTTGACCTCGGTGACCTTGCCGCCGCGTGCGCGTGTTTGCGTGGTCGTTTCCTGCTGCACATCCGGCCTGGTGATGGTGACCGCTGGTGCCTCGCCTTCTTCCAGCGGCTCGAGGCGCGGCGGCGGAGGTGCATTTCCGGCGGGTTGCTGCGCGTTGACCGGGAATGATGTTGCACAAGCGGCAATGCACGCCGTGACAATGGAGACGACCTTGAAGAGGCGCATGATGATGTGGGAATGATATTGACCGACGCGCGGCGAAGTTTTACTTGAGTCCTGCGAAACATTTTAGCAAACAGGGCCCGCTCCTCCGGGAAATCATTCGTTCCATTGATCTTTCCCGCTCCGTGTGCAAGGAGTCCGAACCGCAAGTGCCCGCGTTTGACAAGGAACAAGGAACGGCTCGCACCTCAAGCGGATGGAAATGCATCAAAGATACGCACCGGTCTGTTTCGGCGTGTCGAGCGGCGGCAATTCCTGTGCTTCGTAGAAGGCGAAAATTGCATCCACGATATTCGCAGGTTCATCGATCACCTGGATCAGGTCCATGTCCCGGGTGGTGATCATGCCGTCGCGCACCAGCTGCGTGCGGAACCAGTCGAGCAGGCCGCGCCAGAAGTTCGTGCCGACCAGAACGATCGGAATGCGACGCGTGGTTCCCGTCTGTATCAGCGTCAGCACCTCGGTCAATTCATCGAGCGTGCCGAAGCCGCCGGGCAGAACGACGTAGGCATCGGCATACTTGACGAACGCAACCTTGCGCGCAAAGAAATGGCGGAAGTTGATCGAGATGTTCTGCCAGGTATTTCTCGTCTGTTCATGTGGCAATTCGATGTTGAGCCCGACCGACGACGACTTGCCTTCGAACCCGCCCTTGTTGGCCGCCTCCATGATGCCCGGCCCGCCGCCCGATATCACTGCGAGGCCCGCATCGGACAGGCGGCGCGCGATATCGACGGCCATCGCGTAGTACGGATCACTCGGCTTGATGCGGGCCGAACCGAAGATCGACACGGCAGGACGCAGCTCGGACAGCCGTTCGGTTGACTCGATAAACTCTGCCATAATCGTGAGCATATGCCACGACTCGCGCGCCTTTTTCGACGTGGCGCGTTCCAGGTTGGCCACCTGCCGCAAGCGCGGCACGTCTTTTCCTTTTGATTCCATATGAACAAAACACTGTTGTTGGTTGACGGCTCAAGCTATTTGTACCGTGCGTTCCACGCCATGCCGGATTTGCGTAACGCGGAGGGCGCGCCGACCGGCGCGATCTACGGCATGATCAACATGCTGCGCAAGCTGCGCAACGACTATCCGGCAGCATACATCGCCTGCGTATTCGACGCAAAAGGCAAGACCTTCCGCGACGATCTGTATGCGGAGTACAAGGCAAACCGCGCCTCCATGCCGGAAGACCTTGCGAAACAGATCGAGCCGATACACGAAGCGGTGCGCGCGCTGGGCTGGCCGATCCTGATGGTGGAGGGCATCGAGGCCGACGACGTGATCGGCACGCTGGCGGTGCAGGCGGTCGAGCATGGCATGCAGGCCGTGATCTCGACCGGCGACAAGGACCTCGCGCAACTGGTCAACGAGCACGTCACGCTGATCAACACGATGAGCAATGAAAAGCTCGACCGCGCCGGTGTGGTCGCGAAATTCGGCGTGCCGCCGGAACGCATCGTCGATTACCTGACGCTGGTAGGCGATACCGTCGACAATGTGCCGGGCGTCGACAAGGTCGGCCCGAAAACCGCGGTCAAGTGGCTGACGCAATACGACTCGCTGGACGGCGTGATCGGCAATGCGTCCGGCATCGGCGGCGCGGTCGGCGACAACCTGCGGCGCGCGCTCGACTGGCTTCCCCAGGCGCGCACGCTGGTCACGGTCAAGACCGATTGCGACCTCGTGGAACACATGGTCTCGATCCCGGAATCGCTGGTGGCGAAACCGGCCGACAACGAGGCGCTGATCGATTTTTTCCGGCGCTACGGTTTCAAGACCTGGCTGCGGGAATTGACCAGTGCGCCGGCGGCCGATGCGGCAGCATCGAGCCAGCCGGCAGAGGCGCAGAGCGGATTGTTCGCGGCCGAAGAGCCGGTGACGACGACCGATTACGAAACCGTGCTGACCGAAGAGCAGCTCGACAAATGGCTGGCGATCATCAACGATGCTGCGCTGACTTCGGTCGATACGGAGACGACTTCGCTCAATCCGATGCAGGCGCAACTGGTCGGCATTTCGCTCTCGTGCAAACCGGGCGTGGCGGCCTACATTCCGGTCGCGCACCGCTATCAGGATGCGCCAGCGCAGCTGTCGCGCGAGTTCGTGCTGGCGAAGCTCAAGCCGTGGCTGGAGGACGCCTCCAAGCCGAAGCTCGGCCAGCACCTGAAATACGACAGCCACGTCTTCCAGAATCATGGCGTGATGTTGCGCGGTATCGCGCATGACACGCTGCTCGAATCCTACGTGTTCGAATCGCACAGGAGCCACGACATGGACAGCCTCGCGCTGCGCCATCTCAACCGCAAGACCATCACTTTCGAGGAGGTGTGCGGCAAGGGCGCGTCGCAAATCGGTTTCGACCAGGTCGACATCGAGCGCGCCACCACCTATGCGGCAGAAGATGCGGACATCACCCTGCAGCTGCATCAGGCGATGTGGCCGCACGTGGCCGAGAATGCGGGCTTGACGTTCATCTACGAAAAGATCGAGTTGCCGACTTCGGTCGTGCTGCAAAAGATCGAGCGCAACGGCGTGCTGATCGACGCGCAGTTGCTGGTGGCGCAGTCGAACGAACTCGGCAGGCGCATGCTGGACATGGAGAAGCA
Organism: Noviherbaspirillum cavernae; assembly: GCF_003590875.1. NCBI lineage: Bacteria > Pseudomonadati > Pseudomonadota > Betaproteobacteria > Burkholderiales > Oxalobacteraceae > Noviherbaspirillum > Noviherbaspirillum cavernae. The sequence goes on along the minus strand of NZ_QYUN01000002.1, from coordinate 3,231,971 downwards.
GGCGCATGAACTGGCAGGACAGCCCTTCAACCTGAATTCGCCGAAGCAGATCGGCGAAATCTTCTTCGACAAGCTGCAATTGCCGGTCGTGAAGAAGACGCCGTCGGGCACGCCATCGACCGACGAGGAAGTGCTGCAAAAGCTGGCCGAGAATTATCCGCTGCCGAAGGTGCTGCTCGAATACCGCGGCCTGTCGAAACTGAAATCGACCTATACCGACAAGCTGCCGAAGATGGTCGATCCTGCCACCGGCCGCGTGCACACCAACTATGCGCAGGCGGTGGCGGTGACAGGACGGCTTGCCTCGAACGAACCGAACCTGCAGAACATCCCGGTGCGCACCGTCGAGGGCAGGCGCATCCGCGAAGCCTTCATCGCGCCGCCGGGCAGCGTGATCGTGTCGGCGGATTATTCGCAGATCGAGCTGCGCATCATGGCGCACATCTCCGGCGACGACAGCCTGCTGCACGCCTTCGCCGCCGGCGAGGACATTCACCGCGCCACTGCGGCGGAAATCTTCGGCGTCACGCCGCTGGAAGTCAGCAGCGAACAGCGCCGCTATGCGAAGGTGATCAACTTCGGCCTGATCTACGGCATGAGCGCCTTCGGCCTCGCCGCCAATCTCGGCATCGAGCGCGCGGCGGCGAAGATGTACATCGACTGCTATTTCGCCCGCTATCCGAAGGTAGCGCAGTACATGGAAGACACGCGCGCGCAGGCCAAGGCGCGCGGCTACGTCGAAACCGTATACGGCCGGCGGCTGTGGCTGCCCGAGATCAATTCGCCCAACGGCCCGCGCCGCCAGGCTGCCGAGCGCGCCGCGATCAATGCGCCGATGCAGGGCACGGCCGCCGACCTCATCAAGCTGTCGATGATCGCTGTGCAGAACTGGCTGGAAGCCGAGCGCCTGAAGTCGAAGATGGTGATGCAGGTGCATGACGAACTGGTGCTCGAAGTGCCTGAGGAGGAGTTGCCACTCATCCGGCAGAAACTGCCCGAGCTGATGAGCGGCGTGGGCAAGCTGAAGGTGCCGTTGATTGCGGAAGTCGGGATGGGCAGGAACTGGGACGAGGCGCATTGACGAAACGTTGCGGCACTCCCGCAGTGTATTCTGCGAACAATATCTCGGCGTCTTGTCCCTCCGGGCAGAGCGAGGAGCCGCAAGCGTCAACTCGGTCGCGTGCAGCCGGGATTCCTCGCTTCGCTCGGGATGACAGTTCATCAATACTGTAGGTGAAGTAGCAGTTGTGCAGCCTGTCCTGGCAGTGTTCGGGGCAGGAAATCGTTGACCATTTCAGGAGGAACCCTATGCAGCAGTTGAAAGAAGATGTTGACAGCCTCGTTGCCCCCACGTCCTTGTCCGCAGGCGTGGAGCGGCGCGATTTCCTGAAAGCCGCACTGGGCACCGGCTTTGCCGCCGCTGTGCTGCCGGTCGCGGCGCAAAGCGTGGTCAAGACCGATGCGGCGGGACTGACCGCGGGCGAAGTCACGATCAACATCAACGGGCAGAACGTGCCGGTCTATCGCGCACAACCGGAAGGCAGGAAGGATTTGCCGGTGGTGCTGGTGATTTCCGAAATCTTCGGCGTGCACGAACATATCGCCGACGTGGCGCGGCGTTTTGCCCGGCTGGGGTATCTGGCGCTGGCACCTGAACTGTTCGTGCGTCAGGGCGATCCCGGTTCCCACGGCACGGTTGCCGAGCTGGTGAAGGAAGTCATTTCCAAGGTGCCGGACGCGCAGGTGATGCGCGATCTCGATGCCTGCGTCGCATGGGCGAAGGACAATGGCGGCAACATCGACAAGCTTGGCATCACCGGCTTCTGCTGGGGCGGCCGCATCACCTGGCTGTATGCCGCGCACAACCCGAAGGTGAAGGCGGGCGTTGCATGGTACGGCCGCCTGGTCGGCGACAGGACGGAGCTGACGCCGGCACAGCCGGTCGATATCGCGCCGAAGCTGAAGGCACCGGTATTGGGTCTGTACGGCGCGAAGGACGCAGGCATCCCGCTCGATTCCGTCGACAAGATGAAGGCGGCGCTGGCGCAGGGCGGCAGCAAGTCGCAGTTCGTGATCTTCGAGAATTCCGGTCACGCCTTCCATGCCGATTACCGCCCCAGCTACGTTGAGGCGGATGCGAAAGAGGGCTGGAAGCGTTGCGTGGAGTGGTTCAAGTCGCACGGCGTGGCATAGGGGATGGCAGGGCGGGATTGATCGCCTTCTCAACCGCTCCGGCAAAAGAGTGCAGCGGCCCGGCATTGCCCGGGCCGTTTCCTTTTCGGCGCGGGACTCGCTGGAACGGGCGCGCATCCCGGTTTTGCCGATTCAATCCGTTCGTTCACGCCGGGGTCATGGCCGCGCCATTTGCCGAAAAGCCGCGTCTGTGCTTTAATTTGCAACCCTGTTGCATATTCTCCGAGGCATAAAATCAATTCCACGCTGTTATCCATTCTGCTCGCCACGACCATCGCGGGCGTGTTCAGCATTTCCGCTGCGGCGATCTTCTCCTTCACGCTTCTGTCCCGGATGGTGGAGCGGATGGTGAGTCTGTCGGTGGGGATCCTGCTTTCGACTTCGCTGCTGCACGCATTGCCCGAGGCGTTCGAGTCGCAGGCCGATGCGCGCACTCTGTTCGCCACCTTGCTCGGCGGCCTGTTCGCCTTCTTCCTGCTGGAAAAGTTCGCGATCCTGCGGCATTCGCATCATTACGAGGGCGACGGACATCATCATGAGCACGGCCATGACAAGCACGAGGCGGGCAAGGCCGGCTGGATGATTCTGGTCGGCGACGGCCTGCACAATTTCACCGACGGCATCCTGATCGCCGCCGCGTTCCTGGCCGATCCGAATCTGGGCCTGATCACGGGGCTTGCCATCATCGCGCACGAGATTCCGCAGGAAATCGGCGACTTCATCGTGCTGCTCAACGCCGGCTTCACGCGTACCCGCGCCTACGTCTACAACCTGCTGTGCAGCCTGATGGCGGTGATCGGTGGCCTGCTCGGTTATTACACGCTGGAGCGCGCGACCGACTGGATTCCGTATGTGCTGGTATTCGCGTCGTCCGGCTTCATCTACATCGCGGTCAGCGACCTGATGCCGCAGATGCAGCGCCGCGCGACGCTGCGCGAAACGATTCCGCAAATCCTGCTGATCATGGTGGGCGTGGCGATCGTGCTATTCCTGACCGGGCGGGCGCACAATCATTGACGTCAGGCCGCTCCGGTCGCAACGGGGCGTGACGGATCGGCACACCACTCGCTCCACGAGCCCGGATACAGCGCAGCACCCGGCAAGCCCGCGACTTCCATCGCCAGCAGGTTGTGGCAGGCGGTCGCGCCCGAACCGCATTGCATGATGCTCGCCTGCGGCGTGGTGACGACTGCGGCGAAGTCTGCGCGCAGTTGCTCCGGTGACTTGAAACGACCGTCGGCCTGCAGATTGTCCTTGAAGAAACGGTTCCGCGCGCCCGGAATATGGCCACCGACCGGATCGAGTGTTTCGTTTTCCCCGCGAAAGCGATCCGGCGCGCGTGCATCGATGACGAAGCGTTGCCTGTTCGACAGATTGGCCACGACGTCATTCACATCGACGGTGGACACGAGCGGCGTGCGGAGTGTGATCGTGCCGCGTGATCCCGATGCGGGTTCGGCAGTCAATTGCTGTCCCTGTGCCTGCCATGCCGGCAAACCGCCGTCCAGCACCGCGACGGCTTCATGTCCGACCCAGCGCAGCATCCACCACAGACGGGCAGCGAACATGCCGCCTTGCGCATCATAGGCGATCACCTGCGAGTCGTCGTTGATGCCCCAGCGGCGCAGGGTGTCGATGAAGGCATCGGGGCGAGGCAGCGGATGACGTCCGCGAAACTCGCCGTTCGGTCCCGGCGTCTTGTCGGAAAGATCGGTATCCAGGTGCGCGAATTGCGCGCCGGGAATATGCCCCGACAGGTAGGCGGCGCAGCCCGCATCGGGATTGGTCAGATCGTGGCGACAATCCACGATGATCCAGTGCCTGTCCCCTGCATGGCGCGTCAGATCGGCGGCGGAAATCAGTGTGGTATGGGACATCGCAATTCCTTTGCGGAATGGTCAGACTTCGTTTGAAATCGGATCGCCGGTCCGGGCGGCGGATGCTTTCGCAGTCAGGGCGGCGGTATTGCGCGCATTGTAATACGTCGCTGCGACGCCGCTGGCGAGGATGATGCCCATGCCCAGCCAGCCGAGCCAGTCCAGCAGGTCGCCCCATATCACGATGCCCCACACGGCGGAGAACACGATCCCCGTGTACTGCAGGTTCGCCGTGACCAGCGTCTTGCCGATCCGGTAGGCGCGCGTCATTGCCATCTGCGCAATGGTGGCGGTCACGCCGATCGCCAGCAGCAATGCGAGTCCTTTCGCGTCATGCGCGTGCCAGGTCGTCGCGCTGTTGCCGGGAAAGGCCGAACCCGCCAGTGTGCCGAGGAGCCCCGCCAGCACGCCGGTGACGGAAAAATAAAAGACGACGCGGTATTCAGGCTCGCCCATCTGTCCCAGCTTGCGCACCTGCAGATAGGCCAGCGCCGACAGCGCGCCGGATGTCAGTCCGATCAGGCCGCTGAACCACTGGTCCGCATGGAACGACGGCCGCAGCAGCAGCGTGACGCCGACGAAGCTCATTGCAATGGCGGCCGTCAGCCCCCATTCGAAGCGGTTCTGCCCGCGCCACCAGCCCGCCACGAACAGGATGGCGGCGATCCAGATCGGCGACATGTAGTTGAGTGTGGTGGCAGTCGCGAGCGGCAATTTTCCGATGGAATGGAACCACAGCCACAGCGCGGTGACACCCACCACGCCGCGCCACACGTGATGCCACGGCAGCGAAGTCTTGAGCGAGCCGCCGCGAATCCGGGTCAGCAGAAACAGGAAGATCATGCCGACCGCGCCGCGGTACATGACGATTTCGGAGGTGGAGTACAGATCGGACGCCAGCTTGACGCAGACGCCCATGATGGCGAACACGAAGCTGGCAAAGAGCATCCAGAGAGACGGCATGGGATCAGAAAGCGAATGCCGCGTGCGCGACTGCAGTGCGCATGGCTGGCGGGTTAGGCGGAGTCATTGTTGAATCGACAAAAAAAGACCGCTCCAGTCAGGGGAGCGGTCTTTGATGATACGCCGATTTCCGATTTCCGATTGCCGGCAGAGGCGTGGAACTGTCGCGCCTATCGCTTGTCCGGCACCTCGATCTGCGCGCGATACCATTCGTGGAAATGCTGCATGCCGTCTTCCATCGGCGACTGGTACGGCCCGACTTCGTTGACGCCGCGCTCCATCAGGATGCGGCGGCCGGCATCCATGCGCAAGCCGATCTCGTCATCCTCGATGCAGGTTTCCATGTAGGCTTCGCGCTCGGCTTCCACGAACCCGCGCTCGAACAGCACGATCTCTTCCGGGTAGTAGAACTCGACCACGTTGGTGGTCTTTTGCGGACCCTTCGGCCACAGCGTCGACACCACCAGCACGTGCGGATACCACTCGACCATGATGTTCGGGTACAGCGTCAGCCAGATCGCGCCGTAGGGCGGTGGCACACCGTTGCGGAACTTGAGCACCTGCTCCTGCCACTTCTTGTACTTCGGCGTGCCGGAGCGCGCCAGCGCATGGTTCACACCCACGGTCTGCACGCTGTAACTGTCGCCGAATTCCCATTTCAGGTCGTCGCAGCTGACGAAGCTGCCCAGTCCCGGATGGAAGGGCTCGACGTGATAATCCTCCAGATAGACTTCGATGAAGGTCTTCCAGTTGTAATCGCATTCATGCACCTCGACGTGATCGAGCATGTAGCCGCTGAAGTCGAGATCCCTGGCGACACCGAGCTTCGCCATCATGCCGGCGACGTCCGTGCCGTTCTGTTCGAACAGCAGGCCGTTCCAGTTCTGCAGCGGCGTGCGCGACAGGTTCATGCACGGCGTTTCGCCGAAGTGCGGCGCGCCGATCAATTCACCCTTGAGATCGTAGGTCCAGCGATGCAGCGGGCACACGATGTTGTTCGTATTGCCGCGGCCGTCGAGCATTTTTGCCTGCCGGTGGCGGCACACGTTGGACAGCAGTTGAATGCCTTGCGTGTTGCGCACCAGCATGCGGCCTTCGTTTTCCCACGCCAGCGTGGCGTAGTCGCCCGCGTTCGGAACCATCAATTCATGGCCGGCGTAACGAGGACCTTGCTGGAAAAGTTGTGTGATTTCCTGTTGCAACAGCGTTTCGTCGAAATAGACGTTGACAGGAAGTTGCGCGTTGGATCGCGCGAGCTTGGCGATATTAGCCAGATCGGACATCCCCACCCCCAAATTAATTTGCACCAACCTAAGAGAGAAAGAATCCGCAAAAACCAGTATTCAAAAAAGATGAAACGGAAATTTTGGACAGAACCAGCGATTATACCCTGGCAACTTGCGATCAGGCTTGCCCGGCCAAGGGCGCGGCCGCATGTCTTCGTGCACCTTCCTTTCACGAACGATTGCAAAATTGCAATGCGCAGATGTGGCGTGTCTGCGCCCCTTCTCAGACACCGCAATGCGTTGAGGGTTGCACCGGCATCGACTCCTTCCGTTGCGTGAATTGCAATTTTTGCTGCGGGCGGGCAAGCCCGCTCCATCCTGTGATTCAGCCCTTGATCAGTCGGTTTGCTCTAAAATATCGGGCTGAACTTCATATCCAGCGTCTATGCCAAAAAAATCCCCATCCACCGATCAGCCCGCATCGTTCGAAGAAGCGATGGCGGAGCTGGAACAACTGGTTGCCCAGATGGAGGCGGGCGAGTTGCCGCTGGAAACATCCGTGGCTGCCTACAAGCGCGGTTCGGAACTGGTTAAATTTTGTGCAGGCCAACTCGACAAGGTCGAGAACCAGGTCAAGGTGCTGGAGGGCGAAATGCTCAAGCCGTTTGCCGCCGATGGCGTGGCCGAGGCGGACGAATGACGGCCCCGCAGGTCTTTGCGGACTGGATGAAGCGCGTCCAGTCGACGATGGAAGATGCGCTGGCGTCTTTTCTTCCCGGCGAACGGGAATTGCCGGCACGGCTGCACGAGGCGATGCGCTACGCAGCGCTCGATGGCGGCAAGCGGGTGCGGCCGCTGCTGGTATTCGCGGCCGGCGAACTGTTCGATGCGCAGCAGGGTGCGCTGGAGCGCGCTGCTGCTGCGGTGGAAATGATTCACGCCTATTCGCTGGTGCATGACGACATGCCATGCATGGACGACGACGCGCTGCGGCGCGGCAAGCCCACCGTGCATGTGAAATACGACGATGCCACGGCCTTGCTGGTCGGCGATTCGCTGCAGGCGCAGGCCTTCCTCGTGCTGTCCGATGACACGGACACTGACGTGGATGCCGCGCGCAAGCTCGCGATGATCCGCCTGCTCGCGCACGCCGCCGGGTCGGTCGGCATGTGCGGCGGGCAGGCCATCGATCTGGCGAGTGTCGGCGTCACGCTGTCGCTGGGCGAACTGGAGCGCATGCATCAGCTGAAGACGGGTGCCTTGCTGCGCGCATCGGTGCTGCTGGGCGCATTGAGCGGCAAGGCGCTCTCCGCGGCGGAAGAGTCGGCGCTCGATGCGTATGCGAAGGCGATCGGCCTCGCGTTTCAGGTAGTGGACGACGTGCTGGATGCGACGGCGGATTCGACCACGCTGGGCAAGACGGCGGGCAAGGATGCCGCCGACAACAAGCCCACGTATGTCTCGATTCTCGGACTGGATGAGTCGCGGCAGCTGGCGGAAAAATTGCGGAACGACGCCCATCGGGCGCTTGCTTCGTTCGGAGACAAGGCGCAGCGCTTGCGCGAACTGGCTGACTTGATCGTGCAGCGGAAAGCTTAGTATGAGTATGGATTTACTGAAGAAAATTGACCGCCCCGAGGATCTGCGCAAGCTGCCACGCACGCAGTTGAAGCCGCTGGCGGATGAGTTGCGCGCCTTCGTGCTCGATTCGGTATCGAAGACCGGCGGACATCTGTCGTCCAACCTCGGCACGGTGGAGCTGACGATCGCGCTGCATTACGTGTTCAACACGCCGGAAGACCGGATCGTGTGGGATGTCGGTCATCAGACCTATCCGCACAAGATCCTGACCGGACGCCGCGACCAGATGCCGACCTTGCGACAATTGAATGGCATCTCCGGCTTCCCGCGCCGCAGCGAGAGCGAATACGACACCTTCGGCACCGCGCATTCCTCGACTTCGATTTCCGCCGCGCTCGGCATGGCGCTGGCGGCGAAGACCAAGGGCGAGAACCGCCACGCGATTGCCGTGATCGGCGACGGTGCGATGACTGCCGGCATGGCGTTCGAGGCATTGAACAATGCCGGCGTGCATGACGACATCAACCTGCTCGTGATCCTGAACGACAACGACATGTCGATCTCGCCGCCGGTCGGCGCATTGAACCGCTATCTGGCGCGGCTGATGTCTGGCAAGTTCTATGCGACGGCCAAGAACGTCGGCAAGTCAGTGCTGCCGGCGCCGATGCTGGAACTGGCGAAACGCCTGGAAGAACACGCGAAGGGCATGGTTGTTCCCGCCACCATGTTCGAGGAATTCGGCTTCAACTACATCGGACCGATCGACGGCCATGATCTGGAATCGCTGGTTCCGACTCTGCAGAATCTGAAGAACCTGAAGGGCCCGCAATTCCTGCACGTGGTCACGAAAAAAGGGCAGGGCTACAAGCTGGCCGAGGCCGATCCCGTGCTGTATCACGGTCCCGGCAAGTTCAATCCGGCCGAAGGCATCAAGCCGGCGACGTCTGGCAAGGTGACGTACACGCAGGTCTTCGGCGACTGGCTGTGCGACATGGCGGCGCATGACAGAAAGCTGATCGGCATCACGCCCGCGATGCGCGAAGGTTCCGGCATGGTGCAGTTCGAGCAGCGCTTCCCCGATCGCTATTACGACGTCGGCATCGCGGAGCAGCACGCGGTGACGTTTGCCGCCGGCATGGCATGCGAAGATCTGAAACCGGTGGTCGCGATCTACTCGACCTTCCTGCAGCGCGCTTACGACCAGCTGATCCACGATGTTGCTCTGCAAAACCTCGACGTGACTTTCGCGCTCGACCGCTCCGGCCTGGTCGGTGCCGATGGCGCGACCCATGCCGGCAACTACGACATCGCCTACCTGCGCTGCATCCCCAACATGGTGGTGATGGCGGCGTCTGATGAAAACGAGTGCCGCCGCATGCTGTCCACCGCCTATCAGTACAAGGGTCCGGCATCGGTGCGCTATCCGCGCGGCGCGGGCATCGGCGCGCAGGTCGAGAAGGACCTCGACACCATCCCGCTGGGCAAGGGCGAGATCAGGCGCGAAGGACAGCATGTCGCGATTCTCGCCTTCGGCACCATGGTCGCGCCTGCGCTCGAGGCAGCGAATGAATTGAATGCCACGGTCGCGAACATGCGCTTCGTCAAGCCACTCGACGTCGAACTGCTCAAGCAGCTGGCGCAGACGCACGAGGCGCTGGTCACGGTGGAGGAGGGCTCCATCATGGGCGGAGCCGGAGCCGCAGTGGCCGAGGCACTGGCCGAAGCGGGCATCGTCAAGCCGATTCTGCATCTGGGCCTGCCGGACAGGTTCATCGACCACGGCGATGCGAACCAGTTGCTGGCCGCATGCGGACTGGACGCGAAAGGCATCGCCGCGGCGATCAGTCAGCGCTTCGGCAAGGGCGAGCCGCGGCTGGTGGTCAACAATTGATCGTTCACATCAAGGAATGAAAAAAGCGACGCGATGACGTCGCTTTTTTCATTCTGCTGAGTGGATTCAGCCTGTGTGCATGCAGACCCATGGTCCGGTACACGCGGGTCAGTTTCATGGAGGCTGAGCCGGGCACGGTGGACCAGTATCGAATCCTTCGGTCGCGCCTAGCGCTCCCGATCCTTCTCCCACAGCACATCGCTGCCACCCGCATGGCGATTCAGCACCCGCGACAAGACAAACAATAAATCCGACAATCGGTTCACATACTGCCGCGGCTTGTCGTTGATCGTCTCGCTGTTGCCGAGGCCGACGATGCTGCGTTCCGCGCGCCGGCACACGGTGCGGCAGACATGCGACTGCGCCGCCGCGCGCGATCCTGCCGGGAGGATGAAATCCTTCAGGGGCGGCAGGTCGGCATTGTATTTCTCCAGCAAGGCATCGAGCCGTACCACGTGGGGTTCGGTGATCAGCGTGTAACCGGGGATGCACAGTTCGCCGCCGAGGTCGAACAGGTCGTGCTGGATCGAGATCAATTCCTCGCGCAACGCGGCGGGCAGGTCTTCGCACAGCAGCAGGCCGATGTGCGAATTCAGCTCATCCACCTCGCCTATCGCGTGCACGCGCACGCTGTCCTTGCCGGTGCGGCTGCCATCGCCCAGTCCGGTGGTGCCGTTGTCGCCGGTGCGGGTTGCAATTTTCGAAAGTCGGTTGCCCATGATCATTGGAAGTAAGGTGGAAAACAGGGTGAGGATACGGCAAAAAGGCGCGCCTGGCGCATCGGCAAACCGAACTCAGCACCACATCTTTTGCGGGGGTAAAATCGCTCAACCCGGAGGTAAACATGAACCAACCTGTCCAACCGGCGGCACTCAGGAAGCCGCTATCCGACGCCTTGCTGGCCGAGCTCAAATTGCTGTTTGACGATCGTCTGTCCACCGCGCATGCCGTGCGCGAACATCATGGCCGCGACGAATCGTCCTATGATCCGATGCTGCCCGACGCGGTCGTATTCGCCCAATCCACCGAGGAAGTCGCCGCTGCGGTGAAACTGTGCAGCAAGCACGCAGTGCCGGTCATTCCCTACGGCACCGGCACCTCGCTTGAAGGCCATGTGCTGGCGCTGCAGGGCGGGGTCACGATCGACCTGTCGCACATGAATCAGGTGGTCGCAATCCATGCCGAAGACCTGACCGCGACGGTGCAGGCCGGCGTCACGCGCAAGCAGCTGAACCAGGAGATCCGCGACACCGGCCTGTTCTTCCCCATCGATCCGGGTGCGGATGCCTCACTGGGCGGTATGGCGGCAACGCGCGCTTCCGGCACCAATGCCGTGCGCTACGGCACCATGCGCGAAAACACGCTGGCGCTGACGGTCGTGACGGCCGATGGGCGCATCATCAAGACCGGCACGCGCGCCAGAAAATCCTCCGCCGGCTACGATCTGACGCGCGTCTTCGTCGGCAGCGAAGGCACGCTCGGCATCATCACCGAAGTCACTGTCAGGCTCTATCCGCAGCCGGAAGCGATCTCCGCTGCAGTCTGCTCGTTTCCGACGGCAGCCGACGCCGTCAACGCCGTGATCCAGACCATCCAGATGGGCGTGCCGGTCGCGCGCGTCGAATTCCTCGATGAGAACAGCGTGCGCTGCATCAACGCGCACGACAAGCTCACTCTGCCGGAACAACCCCTGCTGCTGTTCGAATTCCACGGCAGCGAACACGGTGTCAAGGAGCAGGCCGAGACGGTGCAGCAGATCGCGGCGGAATACAACGCCATCGGTTTCGAATGGGCAACGCGCCCGGAAGATCGTTCGCGCCTGTGGACTGCGCGTCACAACGCCTACTTCGCGATGCTGCAGATGCGCCCGGGCGCGCGCGCCATTTCCACCGATTGCTGCGTGCCGATTTCGCGCCTCGCCGAATGCATCCTCGATACCAAGGCCGATTGCGAAAAGAACGGCATCATTCATTCCATCATCGGCCATGTCGGCGACGGCAACTTCCACGTGCTGATGATGGTCGATCCGCATGATCCCGCCGATGTCGCGAGAGCCGAAGGCGTGAATGCACGCATGGTGGCGCGCGCCATCGAGATGGATGGCACCTGCACTGGCGAGCATGGCGTCGGCATGCACAAGATGGAATTTCTGGTGCAGGAGCATGGCGTGGAAGCGATTGAAACGATGCGCCGCATCAAGCATGCACTGGACCCGAAGAATATTTTGAATCCCGGCAAGATTATCCAGTGGTAGGGGAGTTGGCGTTCAAACCTGCTGCGCGCCTCAATCTCGGGCCTGTGATGCTCGTTGTCCAGTGAGGGAGTTTGCGCTTGCAAGCGCAAACCGCTTCGCTGGCAGATAGCAGGCTATCCGAATTCCCAGCTACGCCGGTTCCGCTTCCCGGCCCGACCTTGAGGCGCTCGCTACGGTTTGAACACCAACTCCGAGGCGCATCAGATGATTTTTGACTCTATTTTTCATGGCAACACGACTCCCCCCGGTTCACGCACTATCCGCCTTTGAGGCGGCCGCCCGTCACGGCTCGTTTGCCATTGCGGCGGAGGAGTTGTGCATCACGCCTTCCGCGCTGTCGCACCGGATCCGGCTGCTGGAGGAATTCGTCGGCGAACGCCTGTTCATTCGCGACGGGCGGACCGTCACGGTGTCGGAATTCGGCCGGCGTTATCTCGACGTCGTGCGCGCCGCCTTGCGCACCCTGACGGACTTTCCGCTGCCGCATCGCAATGCGCCGGTGCAGCCGCGGGTCAAGGTCACGGTGCCGCCGACCTTCGCACGTTACTTGCTGGTGCCGCGCCTGTCCGGGTTCACCGCCCTGCATCCCGATATTTCGGTGGAGATTTTTCTGTCCGTGCCGCTGTATGACTTGAGCCTGTCCGAGAGCGATCTGGAAGTGCGCTTCGGCGCCGGCAACTACCCGGATATCCAGACGAAGAAATTATTCAACGAACCGGCCTTTGCGGTGGCAAGCCCGCGCTATCTGGAGCAGATCGGCGGGCTGAAGACGCCTTCCGATCTGCAGAAGGCGACGCTGCTGCGCTCTGCGCTGGAGCCGTGGCAACCCTGGTTCGAGGTGGCCGGCCTCGATTGGCCCGAACCGTCAAGCGGTTTGCGGCTCGATGACCTCGGCCTGCTGCTCGAAGCCATCCGCCATGGTCATGGCGTCGGCCTGACGCGCAAGCATTTTGCGCAGGAAATGATCGCATCCGGTGAAGTGGTGCAATTGTTCGACGTTTGTCTGGCGACACCGCCGCACGCATATTACGTCGTCTATGAAGAGCCGCCGCGCGAGCGGCCTGAGGTCCGGCTGTTCCTTGACTGGTTGATGGCGGCGTTCCAAAACGTGTGACTGCGCGTGTGACTGCGCGTGTGACCGCACCCGATCGCCGGGGCGCGCCTATTCGCCATCCCATTTCTGAAAGATGCGCGCCAGTTCGCCTGATGCGTGCAGCTGCGAGACGGCGCGCCGCACCTTGTCCGTCACCTCTTTGGACACATGCCTGCCGAGCACCAGATATGCGGGCGTCACTTCCATTGCCGGAGCAAGAATGCGGATTTTGCCGTCCAGTCCGGCGCGGCTGATTTCCCGCTTCAGGCCCGGCGTGCGGTGGTAAAAGAAGCGGCCTCTGCCGGCGGCAAGCTTGCGCAGGTTGAGTTCGGGCGTCTTGGCCTCGGCGTCGAAGAGGATGCCGGTGCCATCCTTGTTGACGCGATTGATTGCGCCGCTGCTTTTCATGACAAGCACGACGCCGTCCGGTCCGAGATTGCGCACGTCCGGCCAGCCGCTCACCTGAATCGGGTCATTTGCGCGTGCCGCCAGCACGAAGCTGATCTGGTACAGCGGCGGCTCGATGAACACCAGCCGGGCGTCCCGCTCCGGATTCTTCACGAGGCAGGGAGCCGCATCCTGCGCGCCGGCAGCCAGCTCCGCCTCGATGCGCGCCAGCGGCATCCAGTTCTGGTCGCCGACGAATTTCACGTCGGGCTCGACCCGCTCGATGGCGCGCAGTATGTCGATGCACAGGCCGGTGATCGCGCTGCCGCCCGGTGCGGCGGCGATGTACTTGGGATCGGTGCCTTCCTGGGCGGCGGTGCGCAATTGCGTCACGGCGCTGGCGGGTTGCGCCGCTCCCGCCAGCGCCAGTGCCGCAAGCGATGCCGCGCGATGTTTTCGAAGTTTGTCCAACACGTGTGTGCCCCGATTGCCATGGATGCCGCAATGACCGCGCCGCTTCATTTGATGGCGGTTTGTCATCGATTTGACTCCCATGATTATGGGATATAACTTGCCGATCTCCAATGAAAATGTTGGTATTCATTTAATGTCGCGGCAGGTAATGCCAGGCCGGTGCCTGGGGTGAAAAGAATTCACCGGCTGACTTCAGTTATTTCAGCCGGCGCAGGCGCTCAATCCCGCCTCAGTGCGCCGCGTTTTCGCTACACTCGGGACATGCCATGTCTTTGCGTCGCCCGAACGCGCAACAGAATTTTCCGATGAATGCCCCCACAACCTTTCAATTCACGCCGGAGCGCCAGCGCGAAGTCGTCGCGGCGCTGCGCAAGCTGCTGCCGGAAGGCTGCGTGCTGTACAGCGAAGAAGACACCCGCCCCTACGAATGCGACGGCCTGGCGGCCTATCGCCAGCTGCCGATGGTCGTTGCCTTGCCGGAAAACGAGGTGCAGGTCGCGGCCGTCCTGCAGACCTGCCGCCGGCTCGCCGTGCCCATCGTGCCGCGCGGTGCGGGCACCGGCCTGTCCGGCGGCGCGATGCCGATCGCCGACGGCGTGGTGCTGTCCACCGCCAGGCTCAACAAGATACTGAAGCTCGACCCATACTCTCGCACCGCCGTCGTGCAGCCGGGCGTGCGCAACCTCGCGATCTCCGAGGCGGCGCATCCGCACGGCCTGTACTACGCGCCCGATCCGTCCTCGCAGATCGCCTGCACCATCGGCGGCAACGTCGCGGAAAACTCCGGCGGCGTGCATTGCCTGAAGTACGGCCTCACGGTGCACAACGTGCTGCGCGTGCGCATGGTGACGATCGAAGGCGAGGTCGTCGAACTCGGCAGCGGCGCGCTCGATGCGCCCGGCCTCGATCTGTTGGCGGTTTTCATCGGTTCCGAAGGCATGCTCGGCGTGGTCACCGAAGTGACCGTGAAGCTGGTGCCCAAGCCGCAGGTCGCGCGCGTGATCATGGCGTCCTTCGACGATGTGGTGAAGGGCGGCAATGCAGTTGCCAACGTGATCGCGGCGGGCATCATTCCGGCCGGCCTGGAGATGATGGACAAGACGTCCTCGCGCATGGTGGAGCCCTTCGTGAAGGCCGGCTACGACACCGATGCCGAAGCGATCCTGCTGTGCGAATCGGACGGCACGCCGGATGAAGTCGAGGAAGAAATCGCCCGCATGAGCGAAGTGCTGAAGGACTCCGGCGCGACCGCCATCGCCGTGTCATGCAACGAAGCCGAACGCCAGAAATTCTGGTCCGGCCGCAAGAACGCCTTCCCGGCGGCGGGCCGCATCTCGCCCGACTACTACTGCATGGACGGCACCATTCCGCGCAAGTATCTCGCCGAGGTGCTGACGCGCATCACGCAGATGGAAAGCAAGTACGGCCTGCGCTGCGCCAACGTGTTCCACGCCGGCGACGGCAACCTGCATCCGCTGATCCTGTTCGACGCCAACCAGGAGGGGGAATTCCACCGCGCCGAACAGTTCGGTGCCGACATCCTCGAACTCTGCGTCGAGGTCGGCGGCACCATCACCGGCGAGCACGGCGTCGGCATCGAGAAGATCAATTCGATGTGCGTGCAGTTCGCGCCGCAGGAACGCGACGCGTTCTTCGCCGTCAAGCGCGCTTTCGACACCGCCTTCCTGCTCAATCCCGACAAGGCAATCCCGACGCTGCATCGCTGCGCCGAGTACGGCAAGATGCATGTGAAGCGCGGCGAAATGAAGTTCGCGGATCTGCCGCGTTTTTAGAGCGTCCAGCAAAATGTCTCTGGCGTTGTTGCACCGACTTGCCGTACCACTCGTACTGTCTGCATCGGCGCGCCTGGCCAGAGACCGCTTCGCTCATTTTGTTAGACGCTCTTGAGGCAAACGATGGAACAGCAATTGCAGGAATTCAAGCAACGCATCATCGCGGCGACGATGGACAAGACCCCGCTGCGCATACGCGGCGGCGGCAGCAAGGATTGGTACGGCCAGTCGCTGCAGGGCGAAGTGCTGGATACGCGCGGATACCGAGGCATCGTCGATTACGAGTCGACCGAACTCGTCATCACCGCGCGCTGCGGCACGCCGCTGGCCGAGATCGAGCGGGTGCTGGCGGCGGAGAACCAGATGCTCGCCTTCGAGCCGCCGTACTTCGGCGAAGGCGCAACCATCGGCGGCATCGTCGCCAGCGGCCTGTCCGGCCCGCGCCGCCAGGCGGTTGGCGCGGTGCGCGATTTCGTGCTGGGCGCGGTACTGATGGACGGCAAGGGCGACGTGCTGCATTTCGGTGGACAGGTGATGAAGAACGTCGCGGGCTACGACGTGTCGCGTCTGCTGGCCGGCTCGCTCGGCACGCTCGGATTGATCACGCAGGTGTCGCTCAAGGTCTTGCCGAAACCGGTGTGCGAAATGACGCTGCGCTTCGAGATGCACGAAGCTGACGCGATTCAAAAACTCAACGAATGGGGCGGCCAGCCGCTGCCGATCTCGGCCAGCGCGTGGCACGGCGGCGTGCTGCTCGTGCGCCTGTCCGGCGCACAGGCGGCAGTCAAGGCGGCGAAACAGGGCATGGGCGGCGAGGAAATGAATGAGGCCGGTGCCTTCTGGACCGCACTGCGCGAACAAAGCAACGCCTGGTTTACGTCGATGACGCCCGCCGCCGCATTGTGGCGCCTGTCGGTGCCGTCGCACGTGCCACCGCTCGCGCTCGACGGCGAATCGCTGATCGAATGGGGCGGCGCACAACGCTGGCTCAAGACCGGGATGGATGCCGCCGCTGCGGCTGCGATTCGCGCCATCGCGCAGGAGGCCGGCGGCCACGCCACTCTGTTCAAGGGCAGCGACAAGAACATCGGCGTGTTCCACCCGCTCGCCCCCGCCGTCGCGAAAATTCATCGCAACCTGAAAAGCACATTCGATCCGTCCGGCATCTTCAATCCGGGGCGGATGTACAACGACTTCTGAACATGCAAACCAACCTCGCTGATTTCATCAAGGACACGCCCGAGGGCAGGGAAGCCGACGCGATCCTGCGCAAGTGTGTGCACTGCGGCTTCTGCACCGCGACCTGTCCGACCTACCAACTGCTCGGCGACGAACTCGACGGCCCGCGCGGCCGCATCTACCTGATGAAGCAGGTGCTGGAAGGCAAGGAGGCAACCGCCAAGACGCAACTGCACCTCGACCGCTGCCTCACCTGCCGCAATTGCGAGACGACCTGCCCCTCGGGCGTGCAATACGGCCGTCTGGTCGACATTGGCCGCAAGATCGTTGACGACCAGGTGCCGCGCCCGCTATCGCAACGCATCGTGCGCGACACACTGAAGGAGACGCTGCCGCGCAAATCGCTGTTCGCGCCCGCGATGAAACTGGGGCAGATGGTGCGGCCGTTGCTGCCGCAAGCATTGAAGAACAAGGTGCCCGCACGACAGGACGCCGGCGCGTGGCCGACGACCGAACATGCGCGCAAGATGCTGCTCCTCGACGGCTGCGTGCAGCCATCGATGGCCCCCAACATCAACACCGCCACCGCCCGCGTATTTGACGCGCTGGGCGTGCAACTGATCATCGCGCCCAAGGCCGGCTGCTGCGGCGCGATCCGCTATCACCTGAACGACCACGACGGCGGCATGGATGACGCACGCCGCAACATCGACGCCTGGTGGCCCCATGTCGAAGCAGGCGCGGAAGCGATCGTGATGAACGCCTCCGGCTGCGGCGTGATGGTCAAGGACTACGGCCACCTGCTCGCGCACGATGCAGCGTATGCGGAAAAGGCAAAACGCATTGCCGAACTGACGAAGGACGTGAGCGAAATCCTGCCCGACTTCGAAGAAGACCTGCTGAAGAAACTGCACGGCAAAATCGCCAGGCGCGTCGCCTGGCACCCGCCCTGCACCCTGCAGCACGGCCAGCAGATACGCGGCAAGGTCGAAGGCGTGCTGCGCGCCGCCGGCGTCGATGTGCAGCTCTGCGCCGACAGCCACCTCTGCTGCGGCTCGGCCGGGACGTACTCGGTGCTGCAACCGGAACTGTCCTATCAACTGCGCGACAACAAGCTCGCCAGCCTGCAGGCGACCAATCCCGACATGATCGTCTCGGCCAACATCGGCTGCCTCACGCACCTGCAATCGGGCACGCAGACGCCGGTCAAGCACTGGATCGAACTGGTGGACAGTGCGCTGATGTCGGCGACCGGTTGAGCGATAGGATGGGCATGCAATGCCCACGCAGTGATCTGGAGGTCCAGGGAAAATGGCCTCAAGCAATCAAGAGAAATGGTCGCAGCGCGTCACCAGAGAAAGCAACGCGCTCGACCTCGAACCCGGCGTATTCACGCTCGACGATCCGCGCCGCATTGCCGAATCGCTGAAGCGCTCCGCGGAATGCAGCCATCGCCGCAAGACCGACCCGTTCCGCTCCGCGATGTCGATGCTGACTTTCTATGTTAATCGGGCAGGCAAGGACCTCGACGCCGCGCAGCGTGAACGGCTTGAGCAGGCCAAGGATGAATTGTGTGAGTTGTTTGGCAGAGCGCGTCGGAAGTGATGCGGACACCTGGCATTCGGAATGCGCCACGTGCAGTCATGCCGTGACTACGGATGGGCGTGATTAGCCGACATGCCACCATCGTTTCAATGAGAAGACCGGAGCGGCGGCGCTCTTGTCCGCGCCGTAATCATCGGGATACACTGGGTGACGTTTTTCATGGTTATTTAGTACTGTGCTTTTGTTCAGTGCGTGTGTAAAACGACCATGTGACAGTGGTTTTCGCCCGTTCGGCTTCCCAGGTTAGATGTCATGGAGTCAAGTTGTACGGCAGGATGTGACATCTAAATCAGACTAAGAGTACAAAAGCCATGGCGCTACGAACGGTCCTATCAGTGATACTGCTGTTGCTGGTTCCTGCGCTCGTTTACTGCGTAAGCGTTTATAGGCATGGCGATTTCACAGCAGAGTATTTGTCCCGGTGGTTTGTTGGAAATTACTTTTATATGGCCGCGCCACATTTACTCATGCTATGGGCAAGCGTCTTTGGCTCAATGCCGCGTTCGGTACTGCAGGTCACCTTGGTTGTTTTGAACGTAATACTGGGTCTGTTCCAATGCTGGGTCTGGTTCTTTGTTTCAGGCCGAGAGTCGGGGCTGGTGTGGGTGTTTTATATTCCCGTGTGGATTCTTGGTTTGTGCGCAGTCTATGCCTACCATTACTTTACAAGGAAAGAACGTGCTAGGTGCTAGCTCTTAACTTGCTAGTAAATCGGGATGCTACGCGCCCATTATTGCGGAGTTAGGTTCAACAGCTATGCATAATCGATTAACAAGGGTTCATGTAGTTTGCGCTGCCATCTATGCGCTCATCTTCCCTTTAACCAATTTCATCGGGGGTGGACTTACGATGCTGGGCATCGTGCTCACTTTCCCTTTCCTACTTTTGGCTTGGCCAGGCGGCATGATCGTAGTCGCCATTACCGGAACCGAAGGGGCCTACCTTGTCGGTGCGGGAATAACGATCTTCTTGCAGGTTCTCGCGCTCATCTTTCTGGTTCAACTTCTTCGCAGTAAGGCAACATCGTGAATTCGTCATTTAACTCGTCTCTCCGCCGCCTAACTGGTTGTATATGGACTCCCTCCAAAGTACGAGAAACTGACCGATAGGGATGGCATGAGGGAGAAGCCTTCAACCGCGGCGACCGGCACGCGCTGAAGTCCCTGCTCGCCGACGATGCCGAGATTCAGTGCGTCATGGGGCAAGGTATCTTCGAGAAGATCGAACTCGCATGGCGTCAGCTGATCGAGGGCTATGGCATCCAGCTCGCCATTCAGGATCTGATCGCGGAAGGCAACATCGTCGCGACGCGGTACATCGAATCGGGCACGTTCACGCGGCCCGCGTTCGGCCATCAGCCTACCGGCAAGTCATACCAACTCGTCGCGATGGAGTGGTTCTAAATCGAACGTGACAAGATCAAGCACCGCTGGGGTGCACGCGATTCAGCCTCGCAGGTGCGGCAGCTGGGCATTGGCACATGAACCGGTCGCGAATTCACTGATCTGTCCGGCGGTTCCGCCAATCCGACACGGCACTTTCTGCTATCGGCAATCCATCCTTGCCATCGCCCCCGGCAAGGAATTTCTCCATGCGTTACGCTAACGGATGTCATCCACGCCCGATGTTGTCGGGCGTGCATTCCAACCCTGCATCAGCGAAGCGTTTCCATGAAAATCACCGACACCCCCTTCGGGACCACAGACTGGTCCGCCATTGAAATTACCGAGCACAAGGGAGACACCGGTGTGGCGTATTGGCGCACGCAGCGCTTCGGCGATATCCGCGTGCGGATGGTGGAATATTCGCCGGGTTATCTGGCGGACCACTGGTGTTCGAAGGGACACATCCTGCTCTGCGTGGAAGGCGAGCTGCATACCGAGCTGGAGGATGGCCGCACCTTCGTGCTCAAGCCCGGCATGAGCTATCAGGTTGCGGACAATGCCGAGCCGCATCGGTCCTCCACCTCAGTGGGCGCGAAGCTGTTCATTGTGGATTGATTTTCCGTCATGCGCTGACTGGCGTGCATGGCGGCCATTGATTTCCGATGTCATCCCGAGGAGATGGTCATGGGGAATTCGCTGTGCCGGATGGCGCGTCGTTTGCTTGCGCCTTTCCTTCCGCTTCTCGTCATCGGCGGCTGCGCCACCGCGCCATCGCCGGAAAACAGCGCGCCACGCGCATCGGACGATGCGGAAAGCATGCAGCCCGTGCAGCCGGGGCGCACGTTCGCATTCGATTGCGACGGCTTGGCTTTCACCATCCGCACGGGGCCGGGAGAGCTGGCCTTGTATCTGCCGGACCGTTACGTCGTCCTGTCGCAGGTGCGGGCGGCATCCGGCACGAAATTTCAGGATCACGATATTGTTTTCTGGAACAAGGGTGAGGACGCAAGTCTGGAGGTCGGCGCACGCCGGTACGACGGGTGCAAGGTTGATCATGCGCGTTCGGTGACGGAGGATGCGCGCTTGCGCGGCGCGCGTTTTCGCGGCGTCGGCAACGAGCCGGGATGGTTGCTGGAAATCGGGGCGAGACAGTGGATCAGGTTCACCGGCGATTACGGAAACACGACGGTGTCGGCTCCGCTGCCGGTGCCGGCGGTCGAGGATGGGCGCACGGTGTACCGCACCAGGACGACAGCGCATGTGCTGGAGGCGATTGTCGAGCGGGAGGTGTGCTTCGACACCATGAGCGGCGCGCAGTTTGAGGCGACGGTGACGGTGCGGATGGATGGTCGGGAGTATCGCGGTTGCGGCCGCTGGTTCGAGTGAGTTGCGCCGCGCCATGATTGCCTGCGGGAACAGGCATCGTCATTGATTGCCTTGCCGCGACACCGGATCGGCGGCTTCGCGCCGATCAAAGCCGCCGCGCTTGATCTTCTGTATCGTAACGGTTGTTTCGCGGCCTTTGCCGCTCGTTCAGGAGATCGACAATGTGGAACCCGATGCAGCATGTCATTGCGCTGGTTGCGGCGGCGATTGCCGTCGGCGGATGCGCGACCCCGCCAGCGCCGGACAAGAGCAGCGCCGCGCCGGCAGCGCGCATGCCGGAAGTGGTGACCGGTAACGCGTCCTACCGCGAGCGCATCGCGCTGCCGCTGGGGGCGGTGGTACGCGTGACGCTGGAGGATGTGAGCCGCGCCGATGCGGCGTCCAGACTGATTGCCGAGCAGACGATCCGGCCCGAGCGTCAGGTGCCGATTCCGTTCTCGCTGCCCTACGATCCCGCGCTCATCAATGCGGCCAATCGCTATGCCGTGCGGGCGACGATCTCGAATGCCGAGGGACGTCTGATGTGGACGACGACGCAACACTACGGCGTGATTACGCAGGGCAATCCCAACCATGCGGACATCATGCTGCAGCAGGTGCGTGGGCCGGATAGCGCCACGGGTGCGCCGCCGAGCGCGGCAGGGCGCGTGTTCACGTTCGCATGCGAGGGCTTCGATGTCACGGCGCGCTTCACGCAGGGGGGCGTGACGCTGAAACTGCCGGATCGGGAAGTGGTGCTGCCGCAGGTCGTGTCGGCGTCCGGCGCGCGGTATCAGAAGGATGATGTCTTGTTCTGGAACAAGGGCAACGAGGCGCTGCTGGAGGTTGGCGGGAAGCGTTATCCGAGCTGCAAGGAGAAGGCGGCGCGTTAGTGCAAGTTGATCGCGCATCCGCTTGTGATGGCATTCCGGACGCACTGGAGGACGCACTGGCATGGCGGGTGCGCTGACACTGCAAGATTCCTTCCTGGCCGGACGCATGTTTGCAAGCAGACATTGGGCGCAGGCGTGAGCAGTGTCCGCGAAACGTCTGCCTGCTGCGCCAGGAATAACAGAATGCGGCGGCAATCGACGGCTGCACTTTCTGTAACTGCGCTATTCCGCCAGCAGCTTCTCGATATCTTCCGTCAATTCCTGCGGCGCGGTTTGCGGCGCGTAACGCTTGTACACCGTGCCGTCCTTCCTGATCAGGAACTTGGTGAAGTTCCACTTGATGGCTTCCGTGCCGAGCACGCCCGGTTTCTCGCTTTTCAGATGCTTGTACAGCGGATGCGCGTTGTCGCCGTTGACGTCGATCTTGGCGAACAGCGGGAAGCTGACGCCGTAGTTCTTTTCGCAGAATGCGCCGATCTCGTCCGCATTGCCCGGCTCCTGCTTGCCGAACTGGTTGCAGGGGAAGCCGAGCACCTCGACGCCCTTGTCCTTGAACTCTTGATGGATTTCCTCCAGCCCCTTGTATTGCGGCGTGAAGCCGCAATTGCTGGCGGTGTTGACGATCAGCACGACCTTGCCGCGATACTGGGCGAGATCGACCGGTGTGCCGGCGAGGCTGTCTGCCTTGAAGTCGTGAATGGTGGCCATATCGATGTTTACACAATCCCCAGATGTTCGGTGCCCCGGCTCAGGTCACGCCCCTTGGCGTCCTTGCCGTGCAACTTGATGGAAAGACGCAGGTCGTTCACCGAGTCGGCGTTGCGCAAGGCGTCTTCATAAGAGATTCTGTCCCCTTCGTAGAGATCGAACAAGGCCTGATCGAAGGTCTGCATGCCGAGTTCGCGTGACTTCTTCATGATCTCCTTGATCTCGTGCACGTCGCCCTTGAAGATGAGGTCGGAAATCAGCGGCGAATTCAGCATCACTTCCACCGCCGCGCAGCGTCCCTTGGTATCGCGCAGCGGGATCAGGCGTTGCGAGACCATCGCCTTCAGATTCAGCGACAAATCCATCAACAGTTGCGCGCGGCGCTCTTCGGGGAAGAAGTTGATGATGCGGTCCAGCGCCTGGTTCGCGCTGTTGGCGTGCATCGTGGCAAGACACAGGTGGCCGGTTTCGGCAAAGGCAATGGCGAAGTCCATCGTCTCGCGGTCGCGAATTTCGCCGATCAGGATCACGTCCGGCGCCTGGCGCAATGTGTTCTTCAATGCCGCGCCCCAGTCGGCGGTATCGACGCCGACTTCGCGCTGCGTGACGATGCAGTTCTTGTGCGGGTGAATGTATTCGACCGGGTCTTCGATGGTGATGATGTGGCCGTAGCTGTTTTCATTGCGGTAGCCGATCATGCCGGCCAGCGTGGTGGACTTGCCCGAGCCGGTCGCGCCGACCATGATGACAAGGCCGCGCTTGGTCATCGAGACGTCCTTCAGCACGTCGGGCACGCCCAGATCTTCCAGCTTGGGGATCGCGGTGGTGATCGTGCGCAACACCATGCCGACGCGGCCCTGCTGCACGAACGCGGATACGCGGAAGCGTCCGAGGCCGCTCGGGCTGATCGCGAAGTTGCATTCCTTGGTCGCCTCGAATTCCGCCGCCTGCTTGTCGTTCATGATGGCGCGCGCCAGCTCGACCGTGTGCGTCGGCGTCAACGGCTGGTTCGAGACCGGCGTCATCTTGCCGTCGATCTTGAAGGCCGGCGGAAAGTCGGCGGTGATGAAGAGATCGGAGCCGTTCTTGCCGAGCATCAGCCGCAGCAAGTCGTGCATGAATTTGGTGGCCTGTTCCCGTTCCATATTGGTTTTCCTTTTCTGTTATTCCTCTTTTTAAAGGAAGGAATCTCTCAGTGCACCACCGCCACCTCGCGGCTTGCAGGCCGCTCGGATTCGGGCGGCGCAAAGCATGCTTTGCGAAATCCCGCCCTCATCCAGGGAAGTTATCCGGTGTCTTCGCCGCCGCGCGCGCCGTGCCAAGCGAGATGACGTTGCGGCGCACGAGTTCGGTCAGGTTCTGGTCGAGCGTCTGCATGCCGACGTTGCTGCCGGTCTGGATCGCGGAGTACATCTGTGCAACCTTGCCTTCGCGGATCAGGTTGCGGATCGCAGGTGTGCCGAGCATGATTTCGTGCGCGGCGACGCGGCTGGTGCCGTCCTTGGTCTTGAGCAGGGTTTGCGAGATGACCGCCTGCAGCGATTCCGACAGCATGGCGCGCACCATTTCCTTTTCTTCCGCCGGAAAGACGTCGATGATACGGTCGATGGTTTTCGCGGCGGACGAGGTGTGCAGCGTGCCGAACACGAGGTGGCCGGTTTCGGCGGCGGTCAGCGCGAGGCGGATCGTTTCCAGATCGCGCAACTCGCCGACCAGGATCGCGTCCGGGTCTTCACGCAACGCGGAGCGCAGCGCATTGTTGAAGGACATCGTGTGCGGACCGACTTCGCGCTGGTTGATCAGGCATTTCTTCGATTCGTGCACGAACTCGATCGGATCTTCCACGGTCAGGATATGCGCGTACTCGGTTTCGTTCAGGTGATTGACCATTGCCGCCAGCGTGGTCGATTTGCCGGAACCGGTCGGGCCGGTGACGAGCACGAGGCCGCGCGGCTTCAGGGCGAGTTCGGCGAAAATCTTCGGCGCGTTCAGTTGCTCCAGCGTCAAGACTTTCGATGGAATGGTACGCAGCACGGCGGCCGCGCCGCGATCTTGGTTGAAGGCATTGACGCGGAAGCGCGCGAGGCCGGGAATCGCGAACGAGAAGTCGCATTCGAGAATTTCTTCATACGCCTTGCGCTGACCGTCGTTCATGATGTCGTAGATCATGCCGTGCACATCCTGATGCTCCAGCGGCGGCAGGTTGATGCGGCGCACGTCGCCATGCACGCGGATCATGGGCGGCAGGCCGGCCGACAGATGCAGGTCGGATGCCTTGTTCTTGACCGCAAAGGCGAGGAGTTCGGAGATGTCCATTTATAATCCTTGGGCTGACGCTCTGTCGCGACGATTCGGCGACCTGTATGCTGCGATGATGTCGGCAACACAACAAAAATGTTGCCTGAAGCAAATTGATTATGTCCTCAATCTCTCACAACTTGCAAGCCGTGCACGACCGGATTGCCACAGCGGCGCGTCTGGCGTTGCGCGATCCGCAAGACATTGTCTTGCTGTCCGTATCCAAGACCTTCGACGCGGAGGCGGTGATTGCGGCTGCGCAGGCAGGGCAGAGAGCGTTCGGAGAAAACTATCTGCAGGAAGCGCTGGACAAGATGGACGCGGTGAAGGTGCTGCGGCCGGATCTGTTGCTGGAATGGCACTTCATCGGGCCGATCCAGAGCAACAAGACGCGGCCGATTGCCGAGCACTTCGACTGGGTGCATTCGGTCGAGCGCGAGAAGATCGCGCAGCGTCTGTCCGACCAGCGACCCGCGCATCTGCCGCCACTGAATGTCTGCCTGCAGGTCAACATCAGCGGCGAGGCGAGCAAGAGTGGCGCGGCGCCGGACGAGGTCGCGCCACTGGCGCGCGCCGTTGCGGCCATGCCGCGCCTGAAGCTGCGCGGCCTGATGGCGATCCCGGAGCCGGAACAGGAATTTGAAAAGCAGCGCGCACCCTTGCGCCGCGTGCGCCAGTTGTATGAGCAACTCCGCGAGCAGGGCTTCGCACTCGATACGCTATCGATGGGCATGTCGGCCGATCTCGATGCGGCCATTGCCGAGGGCGCGACGATGGTAAGAATTGGAACAGCAATTTTTGGACAGAGACACTATGCAAAATGATTTGAAGATCGGTTTTATCGGCGGCGGCAACATGGCGACCGCATTGATCGGCGGGCTGGTCGGAAAACTCACGGCGGCCGGCAACATCCACGTCGTCGATCCCAATGCCGAAGCGCTGCAGAAACTGGAACGGAAGTTCGGCGTTGCAGGCGCGCCGCAAATCGGCGACGCGCTCGGGCAATGCGACGTGATCGTGCTGGCGATCAAGCCGCAGCAGATGAAAGACGTGGTCCGACAGTTGCAGCCATTCGTCTCGGCGCAACTGGTGCTGTCGATTGCCGCGGGCATTCGCACGGCGGATTTGTCGCGCTGGCTGAACGGCCATGCCGCGATCGTGCGTGCCATGCCCAACACCCCGGCCCTGATCGGCCAGGGCATCACCGGCATGGTCGCGTTGGCGGGCGTCTCGCCGGCGCAGCGCGATGCGGCGGACGCGATCATGCGCGCGGTCGGCCAGACGGTCTGGCTCGATGACGAAGCGCTGATCGATCCCGTCACGGCGGTATCCGGCAGCGGCCCCGCCTACGTGTTCTATTTCATCGAGGCCATGCAGCAGGCGGCGCAGGAGATGGGTTTGACGGCGGAGCAGGGCGTGCAGCTGGCGATCGCCACATTCACAGGCGCATCGCAACTGGCGGCACAATCGTCCGAGCCGGTTTCGCTCTTGCGCGAGCGCGTGACGTCGAAGGGTGGCACGACCTATGCCGCACTCACCAGCATGGAAGCGAGCGGCGTGAAGGACGCGATCGTGCTTGCGGTGAAGGCTGCTGCGGCGCGCGGCCGCGAACTGGGTGAGGAGTTCGGGAAGGATTGATGATGGTCAGCGGCGCCTCCCGGTGCGCCGCTGATTTCGATCTCCGTCGTGCTATTTACGGTGGAGCAATAGACCCACGAGCAATCCGGCGATGGCGCCAATGCCAACCGCCTGCCACGGTTTTTCATGCACATACTGATCCGCCGTGTCCATCGCATCCTTTGACCCGGTAACCAGCCGCTCTTGTGCCGCGTTGAAATTACCCTTGGCATCGTGCATGGTGGAACGAAAACGTGCGCGTGCCGACTCGTATTTCGAACTGGCTTGCTCGCCGGCACTCTCCAGCATTTCCTCGGCATTCTCTTTCATCGACTTCATGTCGTTGATCAATTTTTCCCGGCTCTCGGAGAGTTTCTCTGAGTTGTTCATGGCATGTCCCGTCTGGTTGAAAAAGTCCCTGTTCGAGTGTAGGGAACGGTCGCGCTGTCACTTTGCGCGGTGTCAAACTATGTCAGTCACCTGCGCCATGCGAAGGCTAGTCAGCGCAATGCATAATCCAGTGCAACGCCGGCAAACACCGCAGCACCCAGCCAGTTATTGTGACGGAAGGCGGCGAAGCAGCGCAGGCGGTCGCGATCGCGAATGAGCGTGTAGTGATAGGCCGCGCATCCCGCCGCCAGCAACAATCCGCCGAGGAACCAGATGCGCAGGCCGTATTGCCAACCCACCACCAGCGTGATGGCAAACGTCATCGCGTAGCACAGCATCACCGCTGCCACATCGAAGCGCCCGAAGGTGATCGCGGAGGTCTTGATGCCGATCTTCAGGTCGTCGTCGCGGTCCACCATCGCATATTCCGTATCGTAGGCAACCGCCCAGAAGATATTGCCGATCAATAGCAGCCAGCCTGCCGGCGGCACGGTGCCGAGCACGGCGGCAAACGCCATCGGGATGCCGAAGCCGAACGCGATGCCGAGATAGGCCTGCGGGATCGCGAAGAAGCGCTTGAAGTACGGATAGCTGGCCGCGATCAGCACTGCCGCCACCGACAATTGCTTGGTCAGCGCATTGAGCGGCAGGATCAGCGCGAACGCGATCAGCGCCAGCACCGCCGCCACCGCGACCGCCTCCCATGCGGCGATTCTGCCGCTGGTGAGCGGGCGCTGCGCGGTGCGCTTCACGTGCCGGTCGAAATCGCGGTCGGCATAGTCGTTGATCGCGCAGCCGGCCGAACGCATCAGCACCGTGCCCAGCGTGAAGATGACGACCAGCCTCCAGTCGGGCCTGCCGTCGGATGCCAGCCACAAGGCGATCAGGGTAGGCCACAATAGGAGCAAGATGCCGATGGGTTTGTCCAGTCGTACCAGCTGGACGTAGAGTTTGAGTCGGTTCATGGGCTGGGATAGGGCGACAAAGTTGGATTGGATTATAAGCGCCGGATATCGTACGTCGCATCGATTGGCGTCTGGCCCCCATTCCTGAAAAAACGCACCTTGCCAGGGTTCGACAGGCCGCTGCATGCGTTCCTTGCAATTGCGGACATTTACGCATCTGAATCGTTCCCGATAGGAAGATTGAGTACGAATTGACGATAAAATGCATATTTTGCATCAATGCAAGATGTTGCGGTCAGCGCGACTCCCTTGAGCTCCCGCATGGCTTCGTCAAGAAATGCTATTTAATTCCTACTTTTTTCTGCTGGTCTTCCTACCGCTTTCCCTTCTTGGCTTTTTCCTATTGGGACGTTTTGGCAAGAGTGTCGGCGCCAACTGGCTCGCCGCATGTTCATTGTTTTTTTATGCATGGTGGGATTCCCGATACATTGCCTTGCTGCTTGGGTCCATCTGCGTCAATTATCTTGCCGGCAGTTACATCGCCTCTCATGCAGGGAAAATAAAGGCACGCACGGCACTGATCGTCGCGATCGCTGCGAATGTGCTGCTCTTGGGCTACTACAAGTACGCCGACTTTTTCGTGACAAGCGCAAATGCCGTATTTGAAACAAATTGGCCGGTTCTGGGCGTTATTCTTCCGATAGGCATTTCCTTCTTTACGTTTACCCAGATTGCCTTTCTTGTCGATGCCTGGGCCGGAAAGGTGAGGGAATACCGATTCGTCAATTACGTGCTGTTTGTTACTTACTTCCCCCACCTTGTTGCTGGCCCGGTGTTACATCACAAGGAGATGATGCCCCAGTTCGATGATGGTCGTAATTACTATGCGCGAGCCGAAAATTTTGCCATTGGGCTGACGATTTTTGCGATAGGGCTCGCAAAGAAGGTTCTGATTGCAGACAACTTGTCCACGTATGCCAATCCCATTTTTTCCGCCCAGGCAAGCACTCCCTCGTTCTTTCTGGCGTGGGGCGGCGCATTGACGTACACGTTCCAGCTTTACTTTGATTTTTCCGGTTACTCGGATATGGCCATTGGTCTTTCCAGGTTGTTTGGCGTGCGCTTACCGCTCAATTTCAATTCGCCATACAAATCGCACAATATCGCCGAGTTCTGGCGTCGCTGGCATATGACGCTGTCGCGTTTCCTGCGCGACTACCTTTACATCCCGCTTGGCGGCAATCGCCACGGCGCGACGCGTCGCCAAATCAACCTGATGACGACGATGGTTCTTGGCGGACTATGGCATGGCGCGGGGTGGAATTTTGCCATTTGGGGGCTGCTCCACGGAGGTTTTTTGGTGGTCAATCAACATTGGAAATCCATATGCCGTCGAACCCCATTCCGTTTGCCGCCACGGTATGCCGGTGTTTTTAGCGTGATGTTGACGTTTTTGAGCGTGGTTGTCGCTTGGGTGTATTTTCGTGCCCCCGACGTTGCGACCGCTAACCGCATCATCATGGGCATGGCAGGGAGCGCAGGAGCTGCGTTGCCGGACGCCATGGTGACGCGGCTTGGCCCGCTCGCACAGGCGCTCGACCATGTCGGCATCAAGAGCTATCTGGGCGGTGGTGCAACGTTTTTTGAAACATGGTGCTGGATCGTCGTTAGCGCGTTGATTGCATTCCTTACACCCAACACGCAAGAAATCATGAGACGTTTCGAGCCTGCATTACCCGACGAAAGCCACGTCGGTTTTGAGCGGGGCCATCGCCTTGCATGGATGCCGCAAAGACGCAGCGCGATGGTTGTCGGATTGTTGTTCGCACTTGGCGTATTGGCACTTAGCCGTCCCACGGAATTTCTCTATTTTCAATTCTGATGCAAAAGTCCCCTTCCGTCCAAAATTGGACAAAATACCTTCGATGGATGCTTGCCACGACCGCTGTCACGATAGTGGTGGTCGGTGTGTTCAATGTTTTCATCGATCCTCTCGGCGTGTTTTCCTCGCCGCGCATTGCCGGGATCAGTGCCATCAAACCCTACCCGGATCATCACCGCGAATTTGTCCGCTACGCAAGCGCCCGACATCTTTGTTCGGACGTTGGCATCTTCGGCAATTCACGTGCTGAAATTGGATTTGACCCGGAGAGCATCGCGCTGGCAACACAGGGACTGTCTGCATACAACCATGCCATTCCAGGCACGTCCGCGACGACCAGCTATCGGCAGATTCTTTGGTTGCAAGCGGCTAATTGTCTTCCCATGAAAATTATTCTGGGAGTCGAGTTTTTTGATTTTCTGGGTGGGACATCATCACGCCCGCTACCAACGCTGCGAACAGACCCGGCGCCGCGGCTGGATGTCCGCTTCTTTGCCGAATCCGTCTTCTCCATCACAGGTGTTCGCGATTCACTCGCGACGCTATTTCTCCAGCGATCGCGCTATCCAGCCACTCTGACTGAACGCGGGTTCAACCCCTTGTACCACTACATCCCGGAAGTGGAGCAAAGCGGCCAATACGTTCTGTTCCGACAACGAGCAGAAGAGAACTTTCGCAAATGGACGCACAAGCCGTTACGCTTGCGCCCTACTGATGGCGGTGTGTCTGACGATGAGCAAGCGGTGAAGGCCATTCTCGATACGCTTGCGCAAGCCGGTGCCAAGACCCACATCATCATCTATCCCTACCATGCGCAAATTCGCATGATGATCGAACGTTTGGGGATGGGGGGGCTGTTCTCGGATTGGAAGCGACTCGTATTTGCTGTTGCGGAAAGTCAGCGCTCCCGCGGCAATAGCGTCGAAGTGTGGGATTTCAGTGGCGTCGCACCGGAAACACGTGAAGCGATCCCGATAAAGGGTGATCGAAAAACCCATCTCGCCCACTATTGGGAGGCTGGGCACTTCAAGAAGGAACTCGGTGATCTTGTCATCGCCCGCGTGTTTGGTGATCAGCGCAACTTCGGTGTAAAGCTGGAACGCGACAATATCGACAACTGGCTATTGTTGGATCGTCAGCGAGTTCAAAGTCTCCTCACTACGCCATCGCCTTTGCTCGACGAGGTCAACGACATCCTTTCCGATCACTGACGAAGACCACTCGGATGATGGTCACGGGGTTGTCGACTGCAACGATGTCGACATGGCAGCAGAGCTATGCCGCCTCGGCCGTTTCCGCCCCGTTCAGCATCGTCGCGCCGTGCAGATCGCAGGACAGCACCGCATCGCGCACGGCTTCAATCGCGGCGAGCCGCGTGAAGCTCTTGCGCCAGGCGATCACCACGCGGCGCGACGGCGCAGGCTCGTTGAAGGGAATGTAGCGCAGCATGCCGTCTCTGGTATGCATGTCGGGCACCGACGCCCTCGGCAGCACGGTGATGCCGATGCCGGATGCCACCATGTGACGTATCGTTTCCAGCGACGAACCTTCAAACGTGCGCGCGATGCCGTCGCCCGACGTCGAGAAGCGCGACATTTCAGGACAGACTTCCAGCACCTGGTCGCGGAAGCAATGGCCATTGCCCAGAAGCAGCATGGTTTCCGATTTCAGTTCTTGCGCGTTGATGGCATGACGCTGCGCCCATGCATGATTCTTCGGCACCGCGACCACGAAGGGTTCATCGTACAGCGGCTGCACCATCAATCCCTGATCGGCGAATGGCAGAGCCATGATGGCCGCATCCAGTTCGCCTTGGCGCAGCAACTCGATCAGGCGCACGGTGAAGTTTTCCTGCAGCACCAGCGGCATCTGCGGCACGCGCTCGATCATGATCTTGACCAGCGGCGGCAGCAGGTAGGGCGCGACGGTGTAGATCACGCCCAGTCGCAACGGCCCGGCCAGCGGATCCTTGTTCTGCTTGGCAATTTCCTTGATGGCCGCCGTTTGCTCCAGCACGCGTTCGGCCTGCGCCACGATTTGCGCACCGAGCGGCGTCATCGAAATTTCGGAGCCGCCGCGTTCGAAGATGACGACGCCGAGTTCGTCTTCCAGCTTCTTGATGGCGACCGACAAGGTCGGCTGGGCCACGAAGCAGGCTTCGGCCGCATGACCGAAATGCCTTTCACGGGCGACGGCAACAATGTATTTCAGTTCAGTCAGGGTCATGAATGTACTTGGAGGAAATCAGCCGCGCGATTGGTTGAGGTAATTTGTTACGGTAATGCCATGGCGTGGAGTGCTTAGTATAAATCGCGATGTGCAAATCGCGCTGCGACCGCTCATGAGTTTGATGGCGCCGGCAAGATGGCGTCCTGCTGTCATTCCGAATGTAATGAGGAATCTCAAACCGCAATGCAACCACGATCGCGTGAGGTTCTTCACTGCACTCGGAATGACAGGCCGGCAAGCCCCGCACTGTCTACACCTTCAGGAACTCCTCGCGCCCGCCCAACCAGCGCGCCAGATGCGCATCCACGGTTGCCGGGTCGTCGCGCAAGAGCATCTGTGCAACATTGCGCGCCTTGTCCACCAGCCATTGATCGGTTTGCAGATCGGCAAAGCGCAGCATCGCCTCGCCGGATTGCCGTGCGCCAAGGAATTCACCCGGTCCGCGAATCTCGAGGTCGCGCCGCGCGATCTCGAAGCCGTCGGTCGTCTCGCGCATGGTCGCCAACCGCTGCTTTGCGGTCGGGCCGAGCGGGCTCTGGTACAGCAGCAGGCACACGCTCGCCGCCGTGCCGCGCCCGACACGCCCGCGCAGCTGATGCAGCTGCGACAGGCCGAAGCGTTCCGCATGCTCGATCACCATCAGCGAGGCATTCGGCACATCGACCCCGACTTCGATCACGGTGGTGGCGACCAGCACATGCGTGTCGCCGCGAATGAAGGCATCCATCACCATCTGCTTTTCGACCGGTTTCATGCGCCCGTGCACCAGCCCCACCCGCAAGTCGGGCAAGGCTTCCGCCAGCGTGGCGTGCGTGTCGGTCGCGGTCTGCAATTGCAGCGCTTCGGATTCCTCGATCAGCGGGCACACCCAGTACACCTGCCGGCCTTCGAGCGCGGCGGCGTGGATGCGCGCGATCACTTCCTCGCGCCGGTTCTGGTCGAGCACGCGCGTGACGATCGGCGTGCGTCCCGGCGGCAATTCGTCGATCACCGACACTTCAAGATCGGCGTAGTAGGTCATCGCCAGCGTGCGCGGAATCGGCGTGGCCGACATCATCAATTGATGCGGCACGCTCTGCCCGCTGGCCCCCTTGTTGCGCAACGCGAGACGCTGGCCGACGCCGAAGCGATGCTGCTCGTCCACGATCACGAGACCGAGCCTGGCGAACTCGACGCCCTCCTGGATCAGCGCATGCGTGCCGATCACGAGTTGCGCTGCGCCGGATTCGATCAGCGCCTGCGCCTCGTTTTTTTCCTTCTTCTTCAAACTGCCGGTCAGCCACGCCACGCGCACACCGAGCGGCTCCATCCACTGCGCGATCTTGCGGAAATGCTGTTCAGCCAGAATCTCGGTCGGCGCCATCAGCGCAGCCTGATAGCCGCTGTCGATGGCTTGCGCCGCCGCCAGTGCCGCGACCACGGTCTTGCCGCTGCCGACATCGCCCTGCAACAGGCGCTGCATCGGGAACGGTTCCACCAGATCGGCGCGGATTTCTGCCAGCACGCGCTGCTGCGCGGCAGTCAATGTGAAGGGCAGGGCGGCGAGGAAGGAGTTCGACAAGCCGCCGACGACAGGCAGTACGGCGGCGCTCCTGGCGCGCCGTGCTGCCTGCGCACGCTTGAGCGACAACTGCTGCGCCAGCAATTCGTCGAACTTCATGCGCGTCCATGCCGGGTGAGAGCGGTCTGCCAGTGCATGCTCGTCCACCGCGGGCGGCGGGTTGTGCAGCAATTTCACGGCTGCGTCGAACGAACCCAGCTGCAAGGACGACAGCAGCGCCGGCGACAGCGTGTCGCGCCAGTCGATGCGAGTCATGGCATTGGCGATCGCCTTGCGCAGATAGGCTTGCGACAAGCCTTCTCCCGAGGGATAGACAGGCGTCAACGCAGTCGGCAGCGGATCACCTTCCTGCACGATCTTGTACGTCGGATGCACCATCTCCGCGCCGAAAAAACCGTGACGCACTTCTCCTCGCGCACGCACGCGCACGCCTTGCGCCAACTGCTTGACCTGGCTGCCGTAGAAATTGAGAAAGCGCATCACCAGCTGGCTGGTCTCGTCCGCGACCGTCACCACCAATTGCCGGCGCGGCCGGTATTGAATTTCGCAGGAGGTAACGATGCCTTCCACCTGCGGCGCGCTGCCGGCCATGAAGTCCGCTTCGCGAATCGGCACGACCTTCGTTTCATCCTCGTAACGCAGCGGCAGATGCAGCACCAGGTCCATGTCCGAGCGCAGGCCGAGTTTGGCGAGTCTGGCCGCGCCGGTGTTCACCTTGCTTTTTTCTGATGCGGGGCGCTTTCCCTTGGTGGCGGGCATATCACGTATGTAAGAGCGGTAACGGGCTGGCAGGGCGTAAAATAGCGGGTTTGATTGCGGCATTCCGCCGCGTCCGCCATATTGCCGATGCAATGGCTGCAAATTTGCAAATGACGCAACCATAGCAGGTCTTCGCGTCGCCCGACATCCTCAACGCCTGTAGCATGTATTCACTTTCCGATTTCGATTTCGACTTGCCTCCCGAACTGATCGCGCAGACGCCGCTGCCGGAGCGCAGTGCGTCGCGTCTGCTGCACGTGGATGGCGACGCGTTGATCGATCGTGCATTTTCGGAAATTGTCGATCTGCTCACGCCGGGCGATCTGCTGGTATTCAACGACACGCGCGTGCTCAAGGCGCGCTTCTTCGGCGTCAAGGAAACCGGCGGCAAGGTTGAAGTCTTGATCGAGCGCGTGCTCGACGACCGCAGCGTGCATGCACAGGTGCGCGCTTCCAAGTCGCCGCCGCCAGGCAGTTGCATCCGTCTGGCGGATGCGTTCGATGTGACAGTCGGCGAGCGGGCCGGCGAGTTCTACACGCTGGAATTTCCGTCGAATGTGTTCGAGCTGATCGACGCGCATGGCCGCCTGCCGTTGCCGCCTTACATCGATCACGCGGCGGACGAGTTCGACGAAAAACGCTACCAGACCGTGTATGCGAAGGAACCGGGCGCGGTCGCCGCACCGACCGCCGGGCTGCATTTCGATCAGGCGCTGCTCGACAAGTTGCACGCGAAAGGCGTGCAGTGCGCCTTCGTCACGCTGCATGTCGGTGCCGGCACCTTCCAGCCGGTCCGCGTCGAGAATCTTGCGGAACACAAGATGCACAGCGAGTGGTACACCATTTCCCAGGCGACCGTTGATGCAGTGCGTGCCGCCAGGGCCGCAGGCCGCAATGTCATCGCGGTCGGCACTACCAGCCTGCGCGCGCTGGAATCCGCGTCGCAATCGGGCGAGCTGCAAGCAGGCAGCGCGGATACCGCACTGTTCATCACACCCGGCTATGTCTTCAAAACCGTTGATCGACTGATCACCAATTTCCACCTGCCCAAGTCGACCCTGCTGATGCTCGTCTCTGCCTTTGCAGGTTATGAGCGCATCCGCGCCGCCTACGCGCATGCCATCGCGCAGCGCTACCGCTTTTTCAGCTATGGCGATGCAATGTTACTAACCGGAACAACATGCTGAATTTCAAACTCATCAAGACCGACGGCAAGGCCCGTCGCGGCCGTCTGACGCTCAATCACGGCGTGGTCGAAACGCCGATCTTCATGCCGGTCGGCACCTACGGCTCGGTGAAGGCGATGTCGCCGCTCGAACTGCACGATATCGATGCGCAAATCATTCTCGGCAACACGTTCCATCTGTGGCTGCGGCCCGGCCTCGATGTAGTGAGCAAATTCGACGGCCTGCATCGGTTCATCGGCTGGAGCAAGCCGATCCTGACCGACTCTGGCGGCTTTCAGGTGTTCTCGCTCGGTGCGATGCGCAAGATCACGGAAGAGGGCGTCAAGTTCGCCTCGCCGATCAATGGCGATAAGCTGTTCCTGTCGCCGGAAATCTCGATGCAGATCCAGCGCGTGCTCAATTCCGACATCGTGATGCAGTTCGACGAATGCACGCCGTATGAAATCAATGGCCGTCCCGCGACCGAGGCCGAAGCAGCGACATCGATGCGCATGTCCCTGCGCTGGGGCAAACGCTCGCGTGATGAATTCGACAAGGGCGAAAATCCGAATGCCTTGTTCGGCATCGTGCAAGGCGGCATGTTCGAGCATCTGCGCGACGAGTCGCTGGCCGGCCTGCAGGAAATCGGCTACGACGGCTACGCCATCGGCGGCCTGTCGGTGGGTGAGCCGAAGGAAGACATGATGCGTGTGCTGGAACATGTCGGTCCGCGCTTGCCGGCCGACAAGCCGCATTATCTGATGGGCGTCGGCACGCCGGAAGATCTGGTGGCTGGGGTGGCCAACGGCGTGGACATGTTCGATTGCGTGATGCCGACGCGCAATGCGCGCAACGGCTGGCTGTTCACGCGCTTCGGCGACCTCAAGATCAAGAATGCACGTTACAAGGATGACGAGAAACCGCTCGACGAAAGCTGCGAATGTTATGCATGTCGCAACTTTTCCCGCGCCTACTTGTACCATTTGCATCGGGCCGGAGAAATCCTCGGCGCCCGGCTCAATACCATTCACAATCTTCACTATTACCTGCAACTGATGCGCGAGATGCGGGCCGCCATCGACGCCGACCGATTCCAGGCATTCGTTGTCCAATTCCATGCGGATCGCGCCCGCGGCGTCTAGGTGGATTCCCGATCAAGAAAACGACGCCCCGATGCTAGAATGCGGGGTTTATTCATTACAACAACTTGGAGCGTAACGTGTTCATTTCCAACGCATTTGCACAAACCCCGGCCGGCGCCGAAAGCAGCATGATGAGCTTTTTGCCAATCATCCTGATGTTCGTGGTGTTGTACTTCCTGATGATTCGTCCGCAGATGAAGCGCCAGAAGGAACAGAAGTCCATGATGGAAGCGCTCGCCAAGGGCGATGAAGTTGTCACCGCCGGCGGCATCCTCGGCAAGGTCGTCAAGGTGACCGATGCCTACGTCACGCTCGAAATCGCCGACGGCACCGAAGTCGTCGCGCAAAAAGCCTCAGTGGCAACGCTGCTGCCCAAGGGCACCATCAAATCGCTGTAATCGGATTGACGTGCGGCACCGGTTGCATCGGTGCCGCCAGTGCCATCGGTGCTCGACTTTCAACGCTGAACCACTATGAATCGCTATCCACTCTGGAAATACATTGTCATCGTCATCGCGCTGATCTTCGGCGCGCTGTACACGATTCCCAACTTCTTCGGCGAATCGCCCGCAGTGCAGATCAGCAGCGCGAAGGCCACCGTGAAGGTCGACAGCGCGATGATGGCGCGCGTCGAGCAGGCGCTGCAAAAGGCCGACCTCAAGCCGGAGGGCGTGATGTACGACATCAGCGGCACGCACGGTTCGGTGCGCGCCCGCTTTGCCGATACCGATACGCAATTCAAGGCCAAGGCACTGCTTGAGAAAGAGTTGAACGCCGATCCGGCCGATCCGACCTACCTCGTCGCCTTCAATCTGCTGTCGAATACGCCGGCATGGCTGCAATCGTTGCATGCCCTGCCGATGTCGCTGGGCCTCGATCTGCGCGGCGGCGTGCACTTCCTGATGCAAGTCGATATCAAGGCGGTCATGAACAAGCGCGTGCAAGGCTTGCAGTCCAGCGTGCGCAGCGTGTTGCGCGACAAGAATGTGCGTCACGCCGGCATCAATCGCAGCGGCGACGCCATCGAAATCAAGTTCCGCGAGCCGGAAACCCGCGCCAGGGCCAAGGACGTCATCGCCTCTCAACTGCCGGAACTGGCCCTGACCGAAGCGGCCGATGCCGACTTCACGCTGACCGCCGCGTTGAAGCCGGAAGCCTTGAAGCAGACGGTTGAAAACGCCGTGCAGCAAAACATTACCACCCTGTCCAAGCGCGTCAACGAGCTCGGCGTGGCCGAGCCGCTGATCCAGCGCCAGGGCGCGGACCGCATCGTGGTGCAATTGCCGGGCGTGCAGGACGTCTCGCGGGCGAAGGATATCATCGGTCGCACCGCGACACTGGAAGTGCGCATGGTCGATGAGTCGGTCACGCGCGGCACGGAGGAAACGGCGACAGTGCCGTTCGGCTCCGAGCTGTTCAAGGTCGGCAAGGGCGCGCCGGTGGTGCTGTACAGGGATCCTGTGATCACCGGCGACTATATTTCCAACGCCTCGGCCAGCTTCGACCAGAACCAGCAACCCTCGGTCAGCATCGATCTGAACGGCGACGGCGGCCGCAAGATGCGCGACGCGACGCGCGAGAAGGTCGGCAAGTCGATGGCGATCGTGCTGTTCGAAAAGAACAAGGGCGAGGTGCTGACAGTTGCCACCATTCGCGACGAGCTGGGTTCGCGCTTCCAGATCACCGGCATGGGTTCGTCCGAGGCGGCGTCCGACCTCGCGCTGCTGCTGCGCGCCGGTTCGCTGGCGGCACCGATGGAAATCATCGAGGAACGCACCATCGGCCCGCAGCTTGGCGCGGACAACATCGAGAAAGGCTTCAAGTCAACCCTGTACGGCTTCCTCGCGATCGCTGTCTTCATGATGCTGTACTACCATCTGTTCGGCTTCTTCAGCGTGCTGGCGCTGGCGGTGAACGTGTTCCTGCTGATCGCGCTGCTGTCCCTGCTGCAGGCGACGCTGTCGCTCCCGGGTATCGCGGCGATTGCGCTTGCGCTCGGCATGGCAATCGATGCCAACGTGCTGATCAATGAACGCATTCGCGAAGAGCTACGTGCCGGCAATTCGCCGCAGGCTGCCATTGCCATCGGTTTCGACCGCGCGTGGGCGACGATTCTGGATTCCAACGTGACGACCCTGATTGTCGGCCTTGCGCTGCTGATTTTCGGTTCGGGCCCGGTGCGCGGCTTCGCGGTCGTGCACAGTCTCGGGATTCTCACCTCGATTTTCTCGGCGGTGTTCGTGTCGCGCGGCGTGGTCAACCTGTGGTACGGCCGCAAGAAGAAGCTCACCTCGATCTCGATCGGCCAGATCTGGAAACCCGGTCAGGCATAGCGCAAAGCGTCATTGGATAACAGGATTCAACATGGAATTTTTCCGCATCAAAAGAGACATCCCCTTCATGCGCAATGCGCTGCTCTTCAACGTGATCTCTCTGCTCACGTTCGTTGCGGCGGTGTTCTTCCTTTGGCAAAAGGGCCTGCATCTGTCGGTCGAATTTACCGGCGGCACGGTGATGGAAGTCACCTATTCGAAGCCGGCGAACATCGAAGGCATTCGCAAATCCATCGAAGGTCTGGGATTTGCCGACACGCAAGTGCAGAGCTTCGGCACGGCGCAGGACGTGATGATCCGCATGCCGCTCATCAAGGGCCTCACGTCGGCGCAGCAAAGCGAGAAGGTGATCTCCACACTGAAGGCGCAAGACCCGGACGTGAAGCTGCAACGGGTCGAATTCGTCGGGCCGCAGGTCGGCGAGGAACTCACGCATGATGGCTTGATGGCGCTGGTGATGGTGGTGGCCGGCGTGATGATTTATCTCGCGCTCCGCTTCGAATGGAAGTACGCGGTCTCCGCCATCATCGCCAACCTGCACGACGTGGTGATCATCCTCGGTTTCTTCGCCTTCTTCCAGTGGGAGTTCTCGCTCTCGGTGCTGGCCGGCGTACTGGCGGTGCTCGGCTATTCGGTCAACGAATCGGTCGTGATCTTCGACCGGATTCGCGAAAACTTCCGCAAGCTGCGCAAGGCTTCCGTCATCGAAGTGATCGACAATGCGATCACCAGCACGATTTCCCGTACCATCATCACGCACGGCTGCACCCAGATGATGGTGCTGTCGATGCTCTTGTTCGGCGGCCCGACCCTGCATAACTTCGCTCTGGCCCTGACCATCGGCATTCTGTTCGGCATCTACTCGTCGGTGTTCGTTGCGGCCGCCGTGGCCATGTGGCTGGGCATCAAGCGGGAGGATTTGATCAAGCCGGTCAAGGAAAAGGACGAAACGGATGGCGCTGTCGTGTGACGCGCAATACCTGTCCCGTAAAAAAGCCGGTCTTCGAACCGGTTTTTTTACTTTTTACTGACTTACTTTTTACTGACTGGTCGGATTGCCTGCTGCCAGCCGCTGTTTCAGTGTCGCAAGCTCTCGTTCCAGAGCGGAGAATTCCTCATCGCTGTATTGCACAAAAAGCTGTCTGCAGTACTGCATGTGTTCGGCGAAGGCGCACTCGAATTCGTGCTGTCCCTTTGCCGTAAGCCGCACGATCATGCTGCGCCGGTCTTCGGGTTTGGTGCTGCGTTCGACCAGCCCCTTGCCTTCCAGTCGCGCAACGACGCCGGTCAGCGTACCCTTGGTAATCAGCGTCCTTTCGCCCAGTTCCTTGAATGACATGCCGGATGTATTGCCGAGCGTGGCGATGATGTCGAACTGTGCAGGTGTGAGATTGAGCGAACGCACGTGCATGGAGGAGATGTGCTCGAACGCGTGATAGCACTCGGCGAGCAGGCGGATGCTGCGCAGGAATCGCTCTTTCATGGTGTGGACGATTGGAAGACGAGAAAGAAAAAAGCCGGTGCGCATGTCACCGGCTTGCATGGAGCCTGGTCGATCAGTCGGCCTTGATGGCTTCTACCTGAATCGCGAGCTTCACTTCAGATGCAAATCTCGGCGTGCCGTAATTCAGGCCGAAGTCGGTGCGCTTGAACTCCGCGGTGGCGTCCGCTCCGCACACTTCGCGCTTGAACATCGGATGCTGGATGCATTTGAACTTGCCGATGGCGAGCGTGACGGGTTTTGTCACGCCGAGCATCGTCAGGTCGCCTTCCACCGCGACCGGCTTGTCGCCGTCGAACTTGATTGCCTTGCCCTTATAGGTGATGGTCGGGAACTGCTCGACATTGAACATGTCCTTGGACTTGGCATGATCGTTCATCTTGGTGTGGCCGAAATCGAGAGAATTGGCCTCGATCGCGATGTCCACGGTACCGGTCTTCGCCGCACGGTCGAGACTGATCTTGCCGCTGGTTTTGGTGAATTTGCCGCGCCAAACCGAGATGCCCAGGTGGTCCGCTTCAAAGCTCGGGTACGTATGGTTCGGCTCGATGTTGTAGACATCGGCAAAGGCGGAGGTGGCGCTGACTGCCAGCAGGGCGGCGGCGATGTGCTTCAGTTTCATTTGGCTTCCTTGGAGAGAGAGGGTTTTCTTGCTGACTACTGCGCCGTGACGACGCGGAACTTGATGACGACTTCATCGGCGACCATGCTGGTGTCCTTCCATTCGCCTTCTCCGATGTTGAAGGTCAGCCGCTTGATCGGCAGCGCGCCTTCAAAAACCTGATTGGCGCCTTCCTTCTTCACGGTGAGCGGAAAGCTGACGTCGGCCGTCTTGCCCTTGATGGTGAGCTTGCCCGCGACATCGAGCTTGCCGCCCGCGCCCGGCTTGAGTGCGCTTGAGACGAAGCTTGCTTTCGCATATTGCGCGCCGTTGAACCATTCCTTTTTCTGCGCTTCCTTGTTGAATTCGGGGTCGCCAAGGTCGAAGCTGCCGATGTCGATTTCCATGCTGGCTTTCGATGCCTCTGGCCTGGCGCTGTCGAAGTCGATCTGCGCGTTGAACTTCTTGAACTTTCCTTCGACCGGCACATTCATTTGCTTGAACACGGCGGACACCGCGCTTCTGGATGGGTCGGTCTTGAGCGCGGCGGCAATGGCCGGCAATGTGAGTGCAAGCGCAACGGCGGCAGCGGTGCGGCGCAGAATGGAACGGTTCAGCATGGGCGCGTC
This sequence comes from Noviherbaspirillum cavernae, assembly GCF_003590875.1. Lineage (NCBI taxonomy): Bacteria > Pseudomonadati > Pseudomonadota > Betaproteobacteria > Burkholderiales > Oxalobacteraceae > Noviherbaspirillum > Noviherbaspirillum cavernae. The sequence goes on along the minus strand of NZ_QYUN01000002.1, from coordinate 3,190,091 downwards.
CTGTGTGGAGAGGGTGAAAGGTCAGGGCAGCATGCGTTTGAGCACGCCGTCCTTGTCGATGAAATGATGCTTGAGCGCCGCCAGCAGGTGCAAGGCAATGGCGCTCAACAGCAGCATGTTGAATGCGTAATGGACCTGCTTGAGCACGGCCTTCAATTCCGGATCGGCATCGATGAAGACCGGCAGGGGCACGACGCCGAGATATACCACCGGCACGCCGGCGGCGAGGCTGTAGAAATAGCCCGATAGCGGGATCGCGAAAATCAGTAGATACAGCAAGCCGTGCAGCGCATGCGCCGCTTTCTGCTGCCAGCCGGGCATGTTGCCGGGATAGGCTGGCGCTGCATGGGTCAGCCGCCACAGGATTCGCAGGCAGGCCAATCCCAGCACGGTCACGCCCAGCCACTTGTGCCATGAATAATATTTGAGTTTCGTCGGCGTCAGCCCCGGAATGTCGACCATGGTCACCCCCAGTGCGAAGGCGGACACGATCAGCAAGGCCGTCAGCCAATGCAGGACAATCGCGGGAATCGTGTAGCGTTGCATTGCGGGATCTCCGGTCGAATGACACTGGAAGTGCCAATGTTTCTTGTAATTAATTAGTTTGAGGTAGGACTAATATAGCAAAAAAATTTCGCTGCTGCAGCGGCCGGTTTCCCGGCCGCAACGCATGCAGCGAAATCAAATGTCAAACCATTATCAGACCTTGCGGGCCAGTTTGGCAGCGTGTCCGATGTAATTGGCCGGCGTCATCGCCAGCAGATGGTCCTTCGCCTGCTGCGGGATGGCGAGGCCGTTGATGAAGTCGCGCAAGGCCTCCTTCGAAATGCCTTTGCCGCGCGTCAGTTCCTTCAACTGTTCATACGGATTCTCGATGCCATAGCGACGCATCACGGTCTGCACCGGCTCGGCCAGCACTTCCCATGTCGCGTCGAGGTCTTCCGCCAGGCGGGCCGGATTGACTTCCAGCTTGTTCAAGCCGCGCAGGCAGCTGTCATACGCCAGCACCGCGTAGCCGAAGGCGACGCCGATGTTGCGCAACACGGTGGAGTCGGTCAGGTCGCGCTGCCAGCGCGATACCGGCAGCTTCTCCGAGAGATGCTTGAGCAAGGCGTTGGCGAGGCCGAGATTGCCCTCGGAATTCTCGAAGTCGATCGGGTTCACCTTGTGCGGCATGGTGGACGAACCGATTTCACCGGCCTTGGTGCGCTGCTTGAAATAGCCGAGCGAAATGTAGCCCCAGACGTCGCGGTTCAGGTCGAGCAGGATCGTGTTGGCGCGCGCGATGGCGTCGAACATTTCGGCCATGTAGTCGTGCGGCTCGATCTGGATCGTGTATGGATTGAAGGTCAGGCCGAGGCGCTGTTCGATCACGCTCTTCGAGAACGTCTCCCAGTCGAAATCGGGATAGGCGGACAGATGCGCATTGTAGTTGCCGACCGCACCGTTCATCTTGCCGAGGATTTCGACGGCGGCAATGCGCTGTTCCGCGCGCTTCAGACGTGCCACCACGTTGGCGATTTCCTTGCCGAGCGTGGTCGGGCTGGCCGGCTGGCCATGGGTGCGCGATAGCATCGGCAAGTCGGCATTGACGTGCGCCAATTCGGTCAGCTTCGCGATCACGGATTGCAGCGATGGCAATACCACAGTGTCGCGCGCCGCCTTCAGCATCATGCCGTGCGAGGTGTTGTTGATATCTTCAGAGGTGCAGGCGAAGTGAATGAATTCGGAAGCGGCAACCAGCTCCGGCACATCCTTCACCTTTTCCTTCAGCCAGTATTCGACCGCTTTCACATCGTGGTTGGTAACGGCTTCGATTTCCTTGATGCGTTGCGCGTCGGCTTCATTGAATTCGGCGGCAAGCTTGTCAAGCAGCGTGTTTGCGGCGGCGGAAAACGGTTTGATTTCAGCGAAGCCCGCGTTGGACAAGGCTTGCAGCCACGCGATTTCGACCTTCACGCGGTGATGCATGAAACCCGCCTCGGACAGGATCGGGCGCAGCTTGTCGGTTTTGGCGGCGTAGCGGCCGTCAAGCGGGGAAAGGGCGGAGAGGGTGGAAAGCGACATGATAGTGAAAAGCGTGAGGTAAGTAAAAATTGCGCGAAGTACCGCGCAAGAACGATGCAGTCCGACATTTTACCACCCGCGCTTGCGCCAAAAAGCCGCGCCCGGCGCATGGCTGGCGAGGCGCGGGAGCAATATCGTGACGTACCTCAATGTTATAATCGCCGCCATTTCTTACACTGTGCATCTATGAAACTCGTCGGTTCCATCGCCAGCCCCTATGTCCGCAAAGTCCGCGTTGTCATGGCGGAGAAGAAGCTCGACTACGCGCTGATTCTGGACGATGTATGGGCCGCCGATACCCGGATTCATCAATCCAATCCGCTGGGTAAAGTGCCCTGCCTGGTCATGGAAGACGGTGGCGCGATGTTTGATTCGCGCGTCATTGTTGAATATCTCGATACCATGACGCCGGTGTGCAAGCTGATTCCGCCCAACGGCCGCGAGCGCGCCGAAGTGAAGTGCTGGGAAGCGCTGGCCGATGGCGTGCTCGATGCCGGCGTGCTGGTCCGTCTGGAAAGAACCAGGCGTCCCGAAGCGCAGCAAAGCGCGGAATGGATCGAGCGTCAGATGCTCAAGGTGCATGCCGGCCTGAAGGCCATGTCGACCGGCCTGAAGGACAAGCCGTTCTGCGCCGGCACGCATTACTCGCTGGCGGACGTGGCAGTCGGCTGCGCACTCGGCTGGCTGTCGTTCCGTTTTCCTGAAATCGATTGGCGCGGCGACTATCCGAATCTCGTCAAGCTGTTCGACAAGTTGTCCGAGCGCGCATCGTTCAAGGACACCGTGCCGCAATAAGGCGCGCTGTCGCAAATGCAAAGGGCCGTCGAGCGTTATGCCCGACGGCCCTTTGATTTTTGCGCAACGCCGAATCAGGCTTCCATCTGCGTCTGCAGGTAGTTCTGCAAGCCGACCTTGTCGATTAGTTCAATCTGCGTCTCGATCCATTCGATGTGTTCTTCCGTATCGTCGAGTATCTCGGTCAGGAGGTCGCGCGACACATAATCGCCGGCCGCCTCGCATGCCGTGATCCCGTCTTTCAGCGTTTGGTGAGACATGTGCTCCAGCTTCAAATCCGCCTTCAGCATTTCAGGTGCCGACTCGCCGACCATCAGTTTGTGCAATGCCTGCAGATTCGGCAATCCGTCGAGCATCAGGATGCGGTTGACGAGCTTGTCCGCATGCTTCATCTCGTCGATGGATTCCTCGTATTCCTTCTTGCCGAGTTTTGAGAGCCCCCAATGCTGGTACATGCGCGCATGGAGGAAGTACTGGTTGATCGCGGTGAGTTCGTTGGTGAGCTGGCTGTTCAACAGCTTGATGATGTTGGGATCGCCCTTCATGGCAGCCTCGGTGTCTTGGATGGGAAACAGGCGTTTGCCGGTTGCGCCGATTGGCAAACGTGGCATGACTCATCATAGCTCACGACGCGGCGTTTGCCATTATCCCGGGCTCATTTCGTTAGCTGGAATCATTCGCATTTCCGCAGCAGGGATACGTGCAGGACAGCAATGCATTGGAGGCGTTTTTACAGGAGGCGAGGGGCTTGCATGTCGTTGTTTGCCTTCCTCAGGCGGCGAGCGCGTTGCAGTGGAATACCAATGGCTGTTCCTGCGCACAGGTTTTCTGCTTGATGTCTGCAACGCATTCCCGCAGCACTTGCTTTGCATGCGGATGGCATTTGCCGCAGCAGGTTCCGACGCTCAGGCAGTCGCGCAATTGCGGCATGGACGTCATCCCGCCATCGACAGCTTGACGGATTTTGCGTTCAGAGACGTTGTTGCAGATACAGACGATCATGAAAGTGGACCTTGTTGTTGCGAATGATGCTAAAGAAATTGATCAAGTTCAAATGGCTTGCCGGTATTTCTGCCAGCCCCGGCGACGAGTCTGGCGAACAGGCTGGAGCGTTCCGGCCGCGGCATTGATTGCGCCACCACGCTGGCCCAATGCTCCGACAGCTGCCGGCATGTTGCCCTGAGCACCGGCGCCAGATCGGACAGCTCGGCCAGCGCCTTCAAATGGCGTTCGATCGCCGGTGCCAGCCCGGCGCAATTGGCTTCCTGACTGGCAGCGCTGTAGTGCGACATCAGGTGCAGCACCGAGGAAACCAGCATCTCGGGCCTTGCCGGTGCACTGTCCGCTTCAAGCGGTTCCGGATACATGTCATCGTTAGCCATCAATTGCGCCTTCTCGGGTTTCACCGGCTGCCGCAGGAGGGGAAGTAGTGAATCTCGCGTGGATTGGCGTGGACTGCCACGCCATGACCGGACATGCGCAAGATTCGCGTTTTCATGCGGTCAGGATCAGCTTGTTCAACTGCGTTACCCGCAAGCGATAGATGCGGCCATGGTGGTCGATTTCTATCTCGCGTGACCGCTGAAGCAGTTCCTCGCTCTTGATCCGTATAAGAGGAGAAGCGGCCGCCACCGCTTCATGCGGCGCGGCAGCGGCTTCGCATTGCGCTTCCATCGGAGAGGTTTGCAGCATATCTGGCCTTTTTGTAAATGCGAATAATTCTTATTTAGATTATTTGGCATTTCAAGGAGGAATGCAAGGGTTTTTCGTCAAGTTGTTGCCGGTCGATGCGCGGCCGGTCCCGTCATCGCTGCGATGCAGTGACGGGATGCATTTTGATCAATGAGGGGGGGTCGAAGGCGCCTTGCAAGGCGCCTTCGTTTTTCTTCAGGGAGCGGCTGCGGAGTGGATGATGCCGCCGCCGAGACAGACGTCGCCTTGATACAGGACGGCGGACTGGCCGGGCGTGACCGCCCATTGCGGCGTTGAAAACGTCAGCGTGAACTCGTCGGGATCCGCGTCATGGAGTGCGCATGCGACATCTGCCTGCCGGTAGCGGGTCTTGGCGGACAGTTCCGCCACGTCGGGCGCTTGTCCGGAAATCCAGCTCGTCTGATGTGCCGTCAGGGAGGAAGAGAGCAGCCAGGGATGGTCGTGGCCTTGCACCACGTAGAGCGTGTTGTTCTCGACATCCTTGCGGGCGACATACCATGCATCGTTGGTGCCTTCGCTGTTCTGGTAGGACTTGATGCCGCCCAGGCCGATTCCCTTGCGCTGGCCCAGCGTGTAAAAGCTCAGGCCAACGTGCGTGCCGACGGTGGTGCCGTCCGGGGTCTTCATCGGCCCCGGTTGGTAGGACAGGTAGCGGTTCAGGAATTCGCGGAAAGGGCGTTCGCCGATGAAGCAGATGCCGGTCGAATCCTTTTTCTTCGCATTCGGCAGGCCGATCTTTTCGGCGATCTTGCGCACTTCCGTCTTGTGGATATCGCCAAGCGGGAACAGGGTCTTCGACAGTTGGGTCTGATTCAGCCGGTGCAGGAAGTAGCTTTGATCCTTGCTTGCATCGACGGCCTTGAGCAGCTCGAAACGGCTGGCGTTCGCGCCCGACTTCACTTCACGCACGCGTGCGTAATGCCCGGTGGCGATCAGGTCCGCGCCGAGCTTCATCGCATGGTCGAGGAAGGCCTTGAACTTGATCTCGGCATTGCACAAGACATCGGGGTTGGGCGTACGTCCGGCCTGGTATTCCCGCAGGAATTCGGCGAACACGCGATCCTTGTATTCGGCGGCGAAATTCACCGCCTCGATATCGACGCCGACCACATCGGCGACGCTCGCCGCATCGATCCAGTCCTGGCGCGTCGAGCAGTATTCCGAATCGTCATCGTCTTCCCAGTTCTTCATGAACAGGCCGATGACTTCGTATCCCTGTTCCTTCAACAGCCACGCCGACACGGAGGAATCGACGCCGCCGGACATGCCGATGACGACTCTTTTTCTTGAACTCATTTTGAAACGATTTTCAGGAGCGGTCGGGCGCTGGAAATTGGCAGCTCGCCGATCGCATCCGGGTGGGTGTACATGAGGGACAAGGGGGCGCGCTGACCTGCCAGGTAATCATCGATGCAGCGCAGAACCAGCGGGCTGCGATGCTTGTCTTCGCATGCCACCAATTCCTCGCGTGTCATCCAGACCGTGCGCAGGATGCCTTCGTCGAGCGGGAGGTCATGCTCCGCGCCCAGCTCGCCGGCGAACGCAAAGCGCAGATACGTGACTTCCAGTCCGGTGCGCGACGACAGGTAACGCGCCATGTACATGCCGACCAGCGCCGTGGGCGAAAAATCATGCGCGGCTTCCTCCAGCGTCTCGCGCGTCACCGCCTGTGGCAGCGACTCGCCCGGATCGAGGTGGCCGGCCGGCTGATTGAAACGAATGCCATCGCTGGTTTCTTCTTCAACCAGCAGAAAACGGCCATCACGTTCAATGATGGCAGCAACCGTGACAGAAGGTTTCCAAACGTCAGACATAGTATCCCTTGAGAGAGGACGCCATTCTACCGTGCATGCACAGCACATGCCCGATGCGGTTCGCTGGCGCGCAAGATAATGGTTAGAAAGAAAGGATTGCTCCAAAAAGACCGAAAATGATTGATATTTCGTAACTTTTGATGCTCAATGATTTGGCAATGTTTCAAAAGCATGGGAGATTTCTTTTTCGGCAATTTCACGCTTGGCTATTCTACTGAGTTTGAAACATGCCATTTCGACAAAATCAGCTTGCATTCTTAAAAAAGAACGGTTGTGCTAATTTTGCGAGTCCGTGTAAGATTCACGCAAGAATTTCAATAATCTGGAGAAGCTCATGAGAATCGGCATACCCGCCGAAACGCGGCAGGGCGAGACCCGCGTCGCGGCGACGCCGGAAACGGTGAAAAAACTTGTCGCAGCCAGGCACGACGTGATCGTGCAATCGGGTGCCGGCATCTCCTCGAGCATCACCGATGACGCCTATGCCGCCGCCGGCGCGCAGCTGGGCACTGCCGCCGACGCTTTCGCAGCGGACATGGTGCTGAAGGTGCGCGCGCCCTCCGCCGAGGAACGTGCCCAATTGAAATCCGGCACGGTCGTGATCGGCATGTTGAATCCCTTCGACGCCGACAACACCGCCGCCATGGCGAGCACCGGGCTGACCGCGTTCGCGCTGGAAGCCGCGCCGCGCATCACGCGCGCGCAATCGATGGATGTCTTGTCCTCGCAAGCCAACATCGCCGGCTACAAGGCCGTGATGCTGGCCGCCAACACCTACCAGCGCTTCATGCCGATGCTGATGACCGCCGCCGGCACGGTGAAAGCTGCACGCGTCTTGATCATGGGCGTCGGCGTGGCCGGTCTGCAGGCCATTGCCACCGCCAAGCGCCTCGGCGCCGTGATCGAAGCCTCCGACGTGCGCCCGCCGGTCAAGGAACAGGTGGAGTCGCTCGGCGCGAAATTCATTGACGTCCCCTTCCTGACCGACGAGGAACGCGAAATCGCGCAAGGCACGGGCGGCTACGCGCGGCCGATGCCGGCCGACTGGATGCGAAGGCAAGCCGAACTGGTGCACGAGCGCGCCAGGCAGGCCGACATCATCATCACCACCGCGCTGATCCCGGGCCGCAAGGCGCCGATCCTGATCGGCGAAGACACGGTGAAAGCCATGAAGCCCGGCTCGGTGATCGTCGACATGGCGATCGAGCAGGGCGGCAACTGCCCGCTGACCGAACTGGGCAAGACCGTCACCAGGCACGGCGTGCACCTCATCGGCGAGCCGAACCTGGCGGCGCTGGTGGCGGCCGATGCCTCGGCGCTATATTCGCGCAACGTGCTCGACTTCCTCAAGCTGGTGTTCGACCAGGAAGGCAACTTCATCCTCAACCGCGACGACGAAATCGTCGCAGCCACGCTGCTGTGTTCTGGTGGCGAAGTTCTACGTAAATAAGGAAATACTGAAATGCAACGAAACATGCTCCGCTCCAAGATCCATCGCGTCTCCGTCACCCAGTGCGACTTGAACTACGAAGGCTCATGCGGGATCGACGAAGACCTGCTGGACGCGGCGGACATCAAGGAATTCGAATACATCGAGCTGTACAACGTCAACAACGGAGAACGCTTTGCCACGTATGCCATCAAGGGCAAGCGCGGCAGCGGCGAGATTTCGCTCAACGGTGCGGCAGCACGCAAGGCACATCTGGGCGATCTGCTGATCATCTGCACCTTCGCGCCGATGACCGAAGCGGAAGTCGAAACCTATACGCCGAAGATCGTCTTCGTCGATGACAAGAACCAGATCACCGGCCTGAAGAAATAGCCGGCAGACCGGGCGGGCAGATTGCCGCCTCGCCCGCTTTCGCTTCCGACAAACAAGAAGGGGACAACATGGAAGTCAGCCACACCATCACCAACCTGATCATCTTCGTGCTGGCGATCTACGTCGGCTACCACGTCGTGTGGACGGTGACGCCGGCCCTGCACACGCCGCTGATGGCGGTGACGAACGCGATCTCGGCCATCATCATCGTCGGCGCGATGCTGGCGGCGGGCCTGACCGAAGGCCTGCTGGGCCAGGCGATGGGCACGGTCGCGGTGGCGCTGGCGGCGGTCAACGTGTTCGGCGGCTTCCTGGTGACGCAGCGCATGCTGGAGATGTTCCGGAAGAAGGAGCCGAAGGCCGCACCCAAGGCCATCGAGGGAGCCAAGCCATGAGCATGAACCTCGTCACCCTGCTGTACCTGATCGCCTCGGTCTGCTTTATCCAGGCTCTGAAGGGCCTGTCGCATCCTTCCACCGCACGGCGCGGCAACGTGTTCGGCATGAGCGGCATGGCCATTGCGGTGGCCACCACCATCGCCCTGATCTTCAAGCTGCGCGCCGAAGCCGCCGGCAGCGGCGGCCTCGGTTTCCCGCTCGTCATCCTCGGCATCGCGGTCGGCGGCAGCATCGGCGCGATTCTCGCCAAACGGGTCGAAATGACCAAGATGCCCGAACTGGTCGCCGCCATGCACTCGCTGATCGGTCTGGCCGCAGTCTGCATCGCGGTGGCGGCAGTGGCTGAACCGTGGGCCTTCAACATCGTCCCCGCCAAGGGCGATGTCATCCCGCTTGGCAACAAGCTCGAACTGTTCATCGGTACCTTCGTCGGTGCCATCACCTTCTCCGGTTCGGTGATCGCGTTCGGCAAGCTGGCCGGCAAGTACAAATTCCGCCTGTTCCAGGGCGCGCCAGTCGTCTTCAAGGGCCAGCACTTCCTCAATCTGGTGCTGGCGGTGGCCATGATCGGCTTCGGCATCATCTTCTGCCTGACCCAGGCGTGGCTGCCGTTCGTGCTGATGACGGTGCTCGCCTTCGTGCTGGGCGTCTTGATCATCATCCCGATCGGCGGCGCCGACATGCCGGTGGTGGTGTCGATGCTGAACAGCTACTCCGGCTGGGCAGCGGCCGGCATCGGCTTCTCGCTCAACAACTCGATGCTCATCATCGCGGGGTCATTGGTGGGGTCCAGCGGCGCGATTCTGTCCTACATCATGTGCAAGGCCATGAACCGCTCCTTCTTCAACGTCATCCTCGGCGGCTTCGGCGGCGATGCGGCGGCGGCCCAGAGCGGCGGACAAGCCCAGCGCAACGTCAAGTCCGGCTCGGCCGACGACGCCTCGTTCCTGATGGGCAATGCCGAGACCGTGATCATCGTGCCGGGCTACGGTCTGGCGGTGGCGCGCGCACAGCATGCGCTGATGGAGCTGGCCGAGAAGCTCACGCACAAGGGCGTGATCGTGAAGTTCGCGATCCACCCGGTGGCCGGGCGCATGCCGGGCCACATGAATGTGCTGCTGGCTGAAGCGGAAGTGCCGTACGACCAGGTGTTCGAGATGGAAGACATCAACGGCGAGTTCGGCCAGGCCGACGTGGTGCTGGTGCTGGGCGCCAACGACGTCGTGAACCCGGCGGCCAAGGACCCGAAATCGCCGATTGCCGGCATGCCGATCCTGGAGGCGTACAAGGCGAAGACCGTGATCGTCAACAAGCGCTCGATGGCGGCGGGTTACGCGGGCTTGGACAACGAGTTGTTCTACATGGACAAGACCATGATGGTGTTCGGCGACGCCAAGAAGGTCATCGAGGATATGGTCAAGGCGGTGGAGTAAGGCGGTGGAGTAACATCCGCGCCTGCTTGTGCAGGCGGCGAATGCAAAGAACAAGGCCGCGTGCATACACCCACGCGGCCTTTGTTTTTTATCGCGGCTCAAATATCAAGCAATCCGGTTCGCGCCAGCTTCGGCATCGCGCCGAGGCGTGTTCATGCGGGCTCACGCGGCGCGGCGTGATGCACCTGGTGCACCTGCCTGATTTCCTGCAACAGCCATTCCCTGAACAGCTTCAGCGGCGAGTAGTGCGCGCGGTCTTCCGGATAGACCAGGTAGTAGGCGGCGGTTTCCGACAGCAGGATGTCGAAGGGCGCGATCAGCTTGCCGGAATTCAATTCATCGGCGATCAGGAACGGTGGCACGAGGCCGATCCCCAGTCCGGCCACCGCAGCCTGGAAGATCATCAGATAGTGCTCGAACATCGGTCCGCCGACTCTTTCCTCCAGTTCGGCGCCGGCCTTTTCAAGCCAGTTCTGCCACGAGTTGGCGCGCGACGCCAGATGCAGCAGTGTGCAGCGGGTCAGGTCGCGCGGCTCCTTGAACGGTCCGTGGCGCTTCATGAAGTCGGGACTGCACACGGGTATCACGCTCTCGCTCAACAGGAAATCGAATTTCGCCGGCTCCGGCCACACCGGCTCGCCGAAATGAATCGCCGCGTCGATGTCTTCCTTGCCGAAGCTGAAGGGGGCGATGCGGGTCGAAATATTGATGAGAATGTTCGGATGGGCGGCGGCGAAGGCGGGGAAGCGCGGCATCAGCCACTTGGCGGAAAAGGTCGGCAGCACGGACAGGTTCAGGCGCGCACCGCCGCTGTGTCCCGCCTGCAATTCCTGCGTCGCCGCTTCCAGTCGTGCAAGGCAGGGTTGAATTTTTCGCAAATAGGCTTCCCCGGCCGAGGTCAGCGTCAGATATTTGTTCTGGCGCACGAACAGCAGCACGCCGAGCTGATTTTCCAGCGTCTGGATCAAGCGGCTGACCGCGCCCTGGGTTACGTAGAGCTCCTGCGCGGCGCGCGTGAAGCTCAGATAGCGGCCGGCCGCTTCAAAAGCTTGTAGGCAGGAAAGAGATGGTGTGTAACGTTTCATGATGAGTTTTACTCATGCATACCTATTCGGATAAATCGTTTGTTTTCTCATCTGGCCGAGCGGATAGTCTAGTTCAAGCCCATGTGAATGTATATGTGCAATACACATGGATAAGCAAGCCTTGAGGAGATTAGAATGACGAAGGAAAGCGTGTCCCGCACGGTACGGGCACCCCGGGGGACGGAGCTGAATACACGCAACTGGCGCATCGAAGGTCCGTTGCGCATGCTGATGAACAATCTCGATCCGGACGTGGCGGAAAATCCATCCGAGCTGATCGTGTATGGCGGGCTGGGCAAGGCGGCGCGCAACTGGCGCGCGTTTGAGCAGATCGTCGAGGCTTTGAAGAATTTGCAGGAAGATGAAACGCTGATGGTGCAGTCCGGCAAGCCGGTGGCAGTCTTGAAGACCCATGCCGGCGCGCCGCGCGTCCTGATCGCCAACTCCAACCTCGTGCCGAAGTGGGCGACGCCCGAGCATTTCCACAAGCTCGACAGCCTCGGCCTGATGATGTACGGCCAGATGACCGCCGGTTCGTGGTTCTATATCGGCAGCCAAGGCACGGTGCAAGGCACCTTCGAAACCTACTGCGAAGTCGCGCACCAGCATTTCAACGGCAACATGGCCGGCCGCTGGATCCTGACTTCTGGCCTGGGCGGCATGGGCGGTTCGCAGCCCCTGGCTGGTCGCATGGCTGGCGCGGCGATCCTCGTGGTCGAATGCCAGCAGGCGCGGATCGACATGCGTCTGCGTACCGGCTATCTGGATTGCCAGGCGACCAGCCTCGACGATGCGCTGCACCTGATCGAACGGGCGCGCAAGGAAGGCAAGGGCCTGTCGGTCGGTCTGCTCGGCAATGCGGCCGAAGTGCTGCCGGAAATCGCGCGGCGCGGCCTGTGCCCGGATGCGGTGACCGACCAGACTGCCGCGCATGATCTGGTGTACGGCTATCTGCCGGCAGGCTGGACCGTCAGCCAGTGGCAGGACGCGCAGAAGAGCAATCCCGATTCCATCGTCGCCGCGGCGCGCAAATCCATCACCGAGCACGTCAATGCGATGCTCGAATTCCGCAAGCGCGGCGCAGTCGTATTCGACTATGGCAACAACATCCGCCAGGTCGCCTACGAAGAAGGCGTGGTCAACGCCTTCGATTTCCCCTCGTTCGTCGTGGCCTATGTGCGTCCGCTGTTCTGCCGCGGCAAGGGGCCGTTCCGCTGGGTCGCGCTGTCCGGCGATCCGGAAGACATCTACAAGACCGACGCAAAATTGCGCCAGCTTTTCTCCGGCGACAAGATGCTGCACCGCTGGCTCGATCTTGCGCGCGAATGCGTGCGCTTCCAGGGCTTGCCTGCGCGCATCTGCTGGCTCGGTCTGGGCGAGCGTCATCTGGCGGGCTTGGCGATCAACGAGATGGTCAGGAATGGCGAACTGAGCGCGCCGGTCGCCATCAGTCGCGACCACATGGATTCCGGCTCGGTCGCCAGCCCCAACCGCGAAACCGAAGGCATGCTGGACGGCTCCGACGCGGTGGCTGACTGGCCGCTGCTCAACGCGATGCTGAACACCGCCGGCGGCGCCGACTGGGTCAGCCTGCATCACGGCGGCGGCGTGGGCATGGGCTACTCGATTCACTCCGGCATGGCAGTGGTGGCCGATGGCAGCGCCGATGCCGACGAGCGCATCAAGCGTCTGCTGTGGAACGACCCGGCCAGCGGCGTGGTGCGCCACGCCGATGCGGGCTACGACATTGCGCTGGAGACGGCAAAAGAGCATCAGGTGAAATTACCTTTCGTTGACTAACGCTTCAACCTTTGGAGGAGACACAAATGAAGTTTCGATTGAAAGCAATGGCATGTGTATTGGCACTCGTGGCACAGGGGGCGATGGCACAACAAAAAACAGTGGCAATCGCCAACATGATCGACATTCCGCAGTTGCTGGAAGTGAAGGCGGGTCTGGTGCAAGGCTTGAAGGCGGCGGGCTATGAAGAAGGCAAGAATCTGAAGCTCGAATACCAGACCGCGCAGGGCAACATGGGCACCGCGGCGCAGATCGTGCGCAAGTATGTGGGTGATCGTCCCGACGTCATCGTGACGATCACCACGCCGATGGCGCAGGCGGCCATGTCCGCGACCAAGGAAGTGCCGATCGTGTTCACGGTGGTCACCGATCCGGTCGGTGCCAAGGTCGTGTCGCGTTTCGACAAGCCGGGTGCCAATGCCACCGGCGTGTCCGATCTGGCACCGATCAACCTGCAGGTACGCCTGATGCAGCAGTTCGTGCCGAACCTGAAGCGGCTGGGCGTGCTGTTCAACCCGGGTCTGGACGGTTCGCGCTATCAGCTGGAAGTGATGAAGAAGGTGGCCGGTTCGGCCGGCATCACGCTCGTCGAGTCGCCGGTACCCAACTCCAACGATGCCATCGCCTCGATGCGCTCGCTGGTCGGCAAGGTCGATTCGGTCTGGATTCCCAACGACGTGACGGTCTACGCTGCGCTCGAGGCAATCGCCAAGGTCGCGCAGGAAAAGAAGATTCCGCTGTTCACCGGCGAGACCCGCTCGGTCGAGCGCGGCGCGATCGCCTCCATCGGCTTCGACTACACCGCGGTCGGGCAGACTGCGGCAAAGCAGGTTGCGCAAATCCTGTCCGGTACAAAGCCTGGCGAGATCGATGTGGCCATCCCCAACGCCTTCCGCACCGTCGTCAACCAGCGCGCGGTGCAGGCGACCGGCTTGCAGGTACCGGCATCGGTCCAGGCCAAGGCGGAATTCGTAAACAAGTAACAGCAATTTGCATGTGCCCGCTTCGGCGGGCGGAGGAGACGACGTGAATATGTATTCCTTTCTTGGCGCGCTGGAGTCCGGACTGTTGTTCGGCCTGGTTGCGCTGGGGACTCTGTTGACCTTCCGGATCCTGAACTTTCCGGACATTACGGTCGAAGGCAGCTTTCCCCTTGGTGCCGCAGTCGCGGCGACGCTGATTTCGCATGACATCAACCCCTTCGTGGCCACCGGCTGTGCCGCCCTGGCGGGTGCGGCGGCGGGCAGCATCACCATCTACATGAACGTGCGCCTGCGCATCCTGCACATCCTCGCCGGCATCCTGGTGTCAGTCGCGCTGTACTCGGTCAACCTGCGCGTGATGGGGCGTCCCAATACGCCGCTGCTCGGGCAGGACACCGTGTTCAGCTTCCTGTCGCACCTGCCGCTGCCGAGCGAATGGGCAGTGCCGGTCGCGCTGCTGGTGGGCATGACCGTGCTGGTGCTGCTGCTGAACCGCTTCCTGCAATCGGAGGTGGGTCTGGCGATGCGCGCCACCGGCGCCAACGAGCGGATGGCCGCCGCCAACGGCGTCAACACGGATCGCATGAAATGGCTCGGCCTGGCATTGGGCAATGCGCTGGTCGCGGTTGGCGGTGCGCTGTTTGCGCAGACGCAGGGAGCGGCCGACGTGAACATGGGCGTGGGCGTGATCGTGATCGGCTTTGCCGCCGTGATCGGCGGCGCGGCGCTGATGCCTCAGCGCACCATGCTGCTGGCGCTGATCTCCGCAGTGATCGGCGCCGTGGTCTACAAGCTGATCGTGTCGCTGGCGCTGAGTTTCGACGGCTTCGGCATCACGCCGTCCGATCTCAACATCGTCACGGCGCTGCTGGTGGCCTTCGCCCTGGTCGCACCGGATACGAAACTGTTCAAACGCGGCCGCAGCCGCACCGCTTTGAAGAAGGTGCAGTCATGATTGAAGCGAAAAACATTCATGTGGTGTTCAAGCCGGGCACCGTGCTGGAAAACCATGCGCTGCAAGGTGCTTCGCTCTCGATCCCGGCAGGCCAGTTCGTGACCGTGATCGGCACCAACGGCGCGGGCAAGTCGACGTTCCTCAACGTGCTGGCGGGCGTGATCCCGGTCAGCGAAGGCAAGCTGACGGTGGCCGGACAGGACATCACGCGCTGGCCGGTGCGCGAACGCGCGCGCCTGCTGTCGCGGGTGTTCCAGGACCCGCTGGCGGGCACCTGCGAGCAGCTGACGATCGAGGAAAACATGGCGCTTGCGTTGAAGCGCACCACGCCGCGCGGCCTGTCGAATGCGCTGCGCGCCGAGTACCGCGACCGCTTCCGCGAATCGCTGTCGCGTCTGGGCCTCGGGCTGGAAAACCGCCTGCACGACCAGATGGGCCTGCTGTCGGGCGGCCAGCGCCAGGCGGTCAGCCTGTTGATGGCGACGCTGGCGGAAACCAAGGTGCTGCTGCTGGACGAACACACCGCCGCGCTCGATCCGAAGACCGCCGATTTCGTGATGCAGCTGACCGACGGCCTCGTGCGCGAAAAGAAGCTGACCGTGATGATGGTCACGCACAGCATGCGGCAGGCGCTCGATTACGGCGATCGCACCGTGATGTTCCACAAGGGGAACATCGCATTCGATGTGCAAGGCGAGAAGCGCAGCAAGTTCGACGTGCCTGATCTGCTGCGCCTGTTCTCCGAATCCTGCCATGAGCAGATTGAGGACGACGCCTTGTTGTTTGGCTGAGAGCGTCAAACAAAATCATTCTGAGGGCGTTGCGCCGTCTTGCCGTACAGCCGTACTGTCTGCGACGGCGCCCTTGCAGGGTGCGCACAGGCTTGCATGCCTGTGCCGTTGTGCAGGCGGGCAGCATGCTGCCCGAATTCCCTGCTTCACTCTACTCAGAACCGCTTCGCTTTATTTTGTCAGACGCTCTACATCAGGAGAAAACAGTGGGTATGCTTTCCGGTATCAAGGTGGTGGATTTGTCGCGGGTCATGTCCGGCCCGTACTGCACCGCCTTGCTGGCTGACATGGGCGCGGAAGTGATCAAGATCGAGACGCCCGGCAGCGGCGACGATTCGCGGCACTTTGGTCCCCATGTCAATGATTACAGCGTGTACTTCGCGCAGCTCAACCGCAACAAGAAAAGCATCACGCTCAACTTGAAGCAGCCCGAGGCTTGCGAGGTCTTGCGCAAGCTGGTGGCCGATGCCGACGTGGTGGTGGAGAACTTCCGGCCCGGCGTGGCGAAACGTCTCGGTGTCGATTACGAGAGTCTCTCCGCCATCAATCCGCGTCTGGTCTATCTCAGCATCTCCGGCTTCGGCCAGAGCGGCAATCTGCGCGAGCAGCCGGCCTACGACCTCGTGATCCAGGCGATGTCGGGCCTGATGCACATCACCGGCACGCCCGACGGCGATCCGACCTGCGTCGGCGAATCGATCGCCGACATGTGGACCGGCCTGTTCGGCTCGTGGTCGATTCTCGCGGCATTGCTGTCGCGCGAGCGCGGCGGCCCCGGCCGCTACATCGACCTCGCGATGTTCGACGCCATGCTGGCCTTGCAGGTGACGGCGTTCAGCCGCCTGCTGGCCGACGGCAAGGCGCCGATGCGGGTCGGCAATCGTCATCCGATGACGACGCCGGTGGACAGTTTCCCGGCGCGCGACGGACACGTGGTGGCGGTGGTTAGCCATGACGGCGCATTCCGCAAGTTCGCCGCCATGATCGGCAAACCTGAACTGAATGACGATCCGCGCTTCTGCAACAAGACGGTGCGCAGCGCGAACGTGGATGAACTGAAGGCAATCATTTCCGCATGGACGCGTACGCACACGGTCGAGGAAGTCCTGAGTGACTGCCGCGAAGCCGATATCCCCGCCGGTCCGGTGTGGGATCTGGCAACGGCGCATCGGCAATTGCAGGAACAGAGCACGCACATGCTGCATGCGATGGCCCACCCGCTGTGCGGTCCGATGCAGTTCATGCAGCAGCCGGCGCGCTTCTCCGACGCGCCGAATGAAGCGCAGCGCGACCCGATGCTGGGCGAGCATACCGTCGAAGTGCTGAAGGGACTCGGCATGAACGACGCGGACATCGAACAACTCAAACAGAGGCAGGCAATATGAAGGCATGGATCGTTCAGGATCTGCAGGGAGCACCGCAGCTCGTGGAGCAGCCGGTCCCCGAACCGCAGCAGGGACAGGTGCTGGTGCGCGTGAGCCACGCGGCGCTCAATTTTTCCGACGTGCTGATGACGCAGGGCGCGTACCAGATCAAGCCGCCGCTGCCCTTCGTGCCGGGGCAGGAAGTCAGCGGCCACATCGAACGTGCGCCTTACGGCAGCGCATTCAAGCCGGGCGACCTGATCGCGGCCAAGGTGGTGTGGGGCGCGTTCGGCGAATACGCCATCGTCGATGAAGAGAAACTGATTCGCGTGCCGAAGGGCTTGCCGCTGGCGCGCGCCGCCGCCTTGCCGGTGGTGTGGCCGACCGCATGGATTGCATTGCATGATCGCGCTGCCGTGCGTGCCGGTGAAACGGTGCTGATCCACGCGGCCGCAGGCGGCGTCGGCCTGGCCGCGATACAGCTGGCCGTCAATGCCGGCGCAACCGTGATCGCCACCGCCGGCAGCGACGACAAGCTGGAACTGTGCCGCGAGCGCGGTGCCACCCACGTGATCAACTACCGCACCTCCGACTGGCTGCAGCAGGTGCTCGACATCACCGGCAAGAAGGGCGCGGACGTCATCATCGATCCGGTCGGCGGCGACATCACCGACGGCAGCATGAAGTGCCTCGCCTATCGCGGCCGCCTGTGCATCGTCGGCTTTGCCGGCGGGCGCATCGCCGAGATCAAGAGCAACCGCCTGCTGCTCAAGAATGCATCGGCGGTCGGCGTGTACTGGAGCCACGAGCGCGACCTCGATCTGATCCGCCGCGCGGTCGACGACATCGGCAAGCAGATCGAAGCAGGCAAGCTGACGGTCGACATCGGATCGCGTTATCCGATGGAGAAACTGAACAGCGCGCTCGACGATCTGGCATCACGCAAAACCGTCGGCAAGCTGATCCTCGACATCGCCGGATCCGACTGAAGCCCGCACGACCGGCGCCGCCTGACGGGGCGGCTGCCGACCGTGCCGGCGGCGCAAACCTTCCGCATCACTTGCAACAAATGCTGCCGACGCAATCGGCCGGCAGGGGGACGTCTTGTCTTCTGTAAAGCAATAAACGTCATTCACTCAACTCAACATCTGATTGGAGAGAACACCATGAACAGCATCACCGAGAACACCCAACTGAACAACCTGACCAACGACCCGCGCTGGGATGCATCCCGCGAGATCCGCGCGCCGCGCGGCAGCGAGAAGGTCTGCAAGAGCTGGCAAACCGAAGCGGCCTACCGCATGCTGCAAAACAACCTCGACCCGGAAGTGGCCGAGAACCCGAAGCACCTCGTGGTATACGGCGGCATCGGCCGCGCCGCGCGCAACTGGGAATGCTACGACAGGATCCTCGACGTCCTGAAGAACCTGAACGACGACGAATCGCTCTTGGTGCAATCCGGCAAGCCGGTCGGCGTGTTCCAGACCCATCCCGACGCCCCGCGCGTCTTGCTCGCCAACTCCAACCTCGTGCCGAAATGGGGCAACTGGGAGCACTTCAACGAACTCGACCGCAAGGGCCTGTTCATGTACGGCCAGATGACCGCCGGCTCCTGGATCTACATCGGCAGCCAGGGCATCGTGCAAGGCACCTATGAAACCTTCGGCGAAGCCGGCCGCCAGCACTTCGGCGGCAGCCTCGCCGGCCGCTGGATCCTGACCGCCGGCCTCGGCGGCATGGGCGGCGCGCAGCCGCTGGCCGCCACCCTGGCCGGTGCCGTCTCGCTCAACATCGAATGCCAGCAATCCAGCATCGACTTCCGCCTGCGCACCCGCTACCTCGACAAGCAGGCGAAAGACATCGACGACGCCATCGCCCTGATCAAATACCACACCGAACGCAAGGAAACCGTCTCCATCGGCCTGCTCGGCAACGCCGCCGAAATCCTGCCGGAACTGGTCAAGCGCGCCAAGGCCGGCGGCATCAAGCCCGACCTCGTCACCGACCAGACCTCGGCGCACGACCTCATCAACGGCTACCTGCCGGCCGGCTGGAGCGTGGCGCAATGGAAAGCCGCGCAGCAAGACCAAGGCCAGCACGCCAAATTGAGCGATGCCGCCGCCAAGTCTTGCGCCATCCACGTGCAAGCCATGCTCGACTTCCAGGCGCTCGGCAGCTACGTGGTCGACTACGGCAACAACATCCGTCAGGTCGCGCTGGATCAAGGCGTCAAGAACGCGTTCGACTTCCCCGGCTTCGTCCCCGCCTACATCCGTCCGCTGTTCTGCGAAGGCAAGGGCCCGTTCCGCTGGGTGGCCCTGTCCGGCGACCCCGAAGACATCTACAAGACCGACGCCAAGATCAAGGAACTGTTCCCCGACAACAAGCACGTGCACAACTGGCTCGACATGGCACGCGACCGCATCGCCTTCCAGGGCTTGCCGGCACGCATCTGCTGGCTCGGCCTCGGTGAACGCCACATCGCCGGTCTCGCCTTCAATGAAATGGTCAAGAACGGCGAACTGAAAGCCCCGATCGTCATCGGCCGCGACCACCTCGACACCGGCTCGGTCGCCAGCCCGAACCGCGAAACCGAAAGCATGAAGGACGGCACCGACGCCGTCTCCGACTGGCCGCTGTTGAACGCCCTCTTGAACACCGCCGGCGGCGCGACCTGGGTCAGCCTGCACCACGGCGGTGGCGTCGGCATGGGTTACTCGCAGCACTCCGGCGTGGTGATCGTGGCCGACGGCACCGAGGCCGCCGCCAAGCGTCTGGGCCGGGTGCTGGTCAACGACTGCGGCTCGGGCGTGATGCGCCATGCCGATGCCGGCTACGAGACGGCGATTGCATGTGCCAAGCGCAATGGCTTGAATTTGCCGATGCTGAAGTAAGTAATACACCCGTACACGATTTCTCCTGCGAGTGATCGTGTACGGGCTTTTTGCAGCTCCGCTTGGACGCTGCCGAAAAGGCGCGTGTCAAAGTGGATAAAGAAGCGAAACTTGTCTGAGTCCTCGCGCAGCGAGGGCGAGTTTGTTTCGCTTCCCACTTTGGCACGCGTCTTTTCGGGAACCCCGCAGGGGCAGCGGCTGTGCGGTCGCCTTTCTTTGGTTACTTTTCTTGGCGAGATGTATAGACCGGAGACATAGGTGACACTTGTGCCGGGACATAGGTAACACTTTCGGTATCCCAAAGATGCCGGAAGGATCATCCACCCATGTCCTGGAAAGCGATAGACACGATGACTCTGCGTCAGGAATTTCTCTCATTGGCCCGTCAGGAGGGAGTGAACATGAGTGCGCTATGTGCGCAGTTCGGCATCAGCCGCAAGACCGGCTACAGGCTATTGGCCCGCGTGGCCGAAGAGGGATTGGCCGGAATGGCTGACCGCTCGCGCCGGCCATTGCACAGCCCGCAGCGCACGGATGCCGACGTCGAGGAGCTGGTGGTCGGACTGCGCAAGGAACATCCGGCCTGGGGTGCACGCAAGCTGCAGCGGCGCTTGCGCGATCTGGGCCATCAAGGCATCCCGACACCCAGCACCATCACTCGCATCCTGCACCGGCACCATCTGGTCGATCCGCAGGCCAGTGAAGACAGTACGCCATGGACACGTTTCGAGCATGCCGCACCCAACGATCTGTGGCAAATGGACTTCAAGGGCTGCTTCGAGACGGCCTCGGCTACCTGCCATCCGCTGACCGTCATTGACGACCACTCGCGCTACAACCTGACGCTTGCAGCCTGTGCCCGCCCCAACCGGGAACACGTACAGGCAGCACTGCAGGATGTGTTTCGCCGCCATGGCATGCCGGTCCGCATCAACGCCGACAACGGCTCCCCCTGGGGCAGCCCGTCACGACATGAGCACGGCATCACCAGACTGACCATCTGGCTGATCCAGCTGGGCATCCAGATCAGCCATAGTCGTCCAGCGCACCCGCAGACCAATGGCAAGAACGAACGCTTCCATCGCAGCCTGAAGCGCGAAGTGCTGCGAGGACAATGCTTCCGTGATCTGGACGAGGCGCAGGAGGCGTTCGATGGCTGGCGGCAAGTGTACAACCATGAACGGCCGCATGAGGCGCTGGGACTGGCCACGCCGGTGACGCGTTACCGGCCCAGCCGGCGGGTCTATCCGGAGACATTGCCGGAGATTCATTACCGCGATGGCGATCTGGTACAGGTAGTGGGGTGGGACGGCAAGATCGTTGTGCAGGGGCGCCGCTTCAGGGTCTCCAATGCCTTGCACACGCATCCGATTGCGGCTCGTCCGCATCCTCGGCAGGACGGCGTGTTCGATCTGTACTTTGCGCACCATCGCTTCGGCCAGATCGACTTGCGCACGACAAAAGGAGACGATTAAATGTGTTACCTATGTCCCGGCACATCTGTTACCCATGTCCCGAGTCTGTACAGCGAAGCAAAGAAAGTGACTGGCCGCCGGGCCACCCCCGGCCTGTCTCCACGAAGAGACAGCGACGTTATGCAACAAAAGACACTGGATTCCGGCGTTCGCGGCGGACATGGTCAAAGCGGTGGAGTAGGGCGTCTACGAACTCCACCCCGCAGGCAAAGGAAGCGAAAGGAAGAAGCCGCGTGAACGCACCGTCCCGCGGCTTTTTTATCGCTGTCCGAACATCATCTGCTCTGCCAGCAGTCTCTTTGCCGGCGTGAACGCATCGATGAGGCCCAGCGACATGCCGAGCAAAGTCTGTGATGGCGCACCATCCGGCGCGCTGGAGAATATGCGCGCCATCGTATCGGTCAAGCGAATGGTCAGATTGCGATCGGTCTTGCGGCGCATTGCAAAGTGTTCCAGCGCCGCGGGCGTTGCCTCCTGCGCCAGCAGACGCGCAAGCACAGCCGCATCCCGCAAGCCGAGATTGAGCCCCTGTCCCGCGACCGGATGCAGGGTTTGCGCCGCATTGCCGATGGCGGTTGTCCTGGCGGAAGTCGCCGGATTCGCATTCAAGCCGAGCGGAAAGACATTGCGGGGCGATGCGGAAATGAAGCGGCCCAGGCGCGAGCCGAAAGCGTTTTGCAGCTCCGTCAGAAAGGCGGCATTCGGCAAGGCCATCAATCGGTCAGTGCTTGCCGGACGCGCGCACCACACGAGCGCAAAGCCATCGTCCTGCGGCAGCAGCGCGAGCGGCCCTTCCTCGGTGAAGCGTTCGAATGCGCGATGCATGAGCGGCGCGCTGGTACGGACATGCGCGACGATGGCGTTCTGGCCGTAGTCGCGCTGCAATGCCTTGGCATTCTGCTCGGAGAACAGGCCGCCTTCGGCCTGCACCATGATTTGTGCGTTGATCGTTTTCTCGTCCGCAAGCTGCAGTTCCACATGTTCTTCGCGCTCATCCGCGCCCATGACTTGCGCGGGACGGATCACGGCAATCTGCGTGCGCGCGACGGCCGCTGCCAATGCATTGACCAGCACGCCGTAGCGCGTGACGTACCCGAGCGCCGGCAAGTCGTAATCGCTGCGGTCAATCAGCGTGCGGCCGAAGTGGCCGCGGCGCGAAACGTGGATCTGATGGATCGCATCCGCCGTCAAGGGCCATGCGTCGATGTCTTCCAGAATCTGGCGGCTGCCGTAGGACAAGGCGATCGAGCGCGGGTCCGTGACGGCTTGCTCGACGGTTTTGGCATCGAGCAGAGCGATGCGTTCCGCAGTCATACCCCGCCTGACGAGCAGCAATGCGAGCGTCAGTCCGACGGGACCCGCGCCGCAGATGGCGATATCGAAATCCGTTGTCATCGTTCGATGATCAATGCTTCATCAGCGCTTCGATGTCGGCCACGGTTTTCGGCGCGTCGCGGGTGATGATGTCGCAGCCGTTCTCCGTCACCAGCGCATCGTCCTCGATGCGGATGCCGATGTGCCAGAACTGCTCCGGCACATCGGCATCCGGCCGCACGTAGATGCCGGGCTCCACCGTCAGCACCATGCCCGGCTGCAGCTTGCGCCAAGGCCTTTCCTCGCCTGCCGCCCCGGCTTCGCGGTATTCGCCGACATCGTGGACATCCATGCCGAGCCAGTGCCCGGTGCGATGCATGTAGAACTGGCGGTAAGCGCCTTTCTCGATCACATCGTCGAGCGCGCCGACCTTGTTGCGGTCGAGCAGGCCGGTATCGAGCATGCCTTGGGCGAGCACGCGAACGGCGGCGTCATGGCCCTCCATGAAGCCTTTTCCCGGGCGCGTTTCGGCAATCGCGGCGGCTTGCGAGGCGAGCACGATTTCGTACAGCGCCTTCTGCGGTGCGCTGAACGTGCCGTTGGCAGGATAGGTACGTGTGATGTCGGACGCATAGCCGTCCAGCTCGCAGCCGGCATCGATCAGCACGAGATCGCCGTTTTTGATTTCCGCATCGCTGGCGCGGTAGTGCAAGACGCAGGCATTCGCGCCGGTGGCGACGATGGAACCGTATGCCGGAAATTGCGAACCCTGGCGGCGGAATTCATGCAGCAGTTCCGCTTCGATCTGATATTCGCGCAAGCCGGGGCGGGTCGCCCGCATCGCGCGCCGGTGCGCCTCGGCGGAGATGGCCGCGGCGCGCTTCATGATGGCGATTTCTTCCGCATCCTTGAACAGGCGCATCTCGTCCAGCAATACATGCACGTCATGCAGGGCAGACGGCGCGGCGACGCCGGCGCGGGCTTGCAGGCGCACGGCCTGCAGCCATTCCTGTATCCGCGTATCCAGCCGCAGGTCGCTGCCCAATGCGTAGAAAAGGGACGGTGCGTTGGCGATCAGATTCGGCATTTCGACGTTCAATGCCTCGATGGCAAATGCGGCATCGAAACCGAATTTCTCGCGCGCCGCTTCCGGCCCGTAGCGGTAGCCGTCCCAGATTTCCCGCTCAAGATTTTTCTCGCGGCAGAACAGGATGGACTGGTTCGTCTTGCCGGCGACCAGCACGATGACTGCTTCCGGCTCCGTGAAGCCGGACAGATAGTAGAAATAACTGTCGTGCCGGTAAGGATAGTCGGCATCGCGGTTGCGCATGACTTCCGGCGCGGTCGGAATGATGGCGACGCCGCCGCCCCTGGCCTGCATCTGTGCGATCAGCGCCGCGCGCCTGGCTGCATAGGTTTTCATGTGCGGACTCCTTGATGGATGGGAGCGTTCAATTGCGCCAGCCGTTCCGGCGTGCCGACGTCGGTCCAGTTGCCGCGAACCACTTCGCCGCCGACATGGCCGCGATCTGCATACCTGCGCAGGATGGGCGCAAGCGGCGCGGATTGGCCCGCTTCGATGCCGTCGAAAATTTCCGGCCGGTACACGCCGATGCCGGAAAAGGTGTAGCGCGGCTCGCCTTCATTGGCGATGGAAAAACTGTTCAGCGCAAAGTCGCCCTTCGGATGATGCGGCGGATTCTTCACGAGGTAGAGCCAGGCAACGTCGCGCTTGTCGGCGGGATGCGGATTGCCCCACATGTCATTGTCTTCGAGCGTGGTCTTCACTTGCTCAAAATCAAAATGCGGGCAATAGACATCGGCGGCCACCGCGACGAATGGTTCCTCGCCCAGCAGCGGACGCGCCTTGGCGATGCCGCCCGCGGTCTCCAGTGCCGTGCCTTCGGCGGAATAGACGATGCGTGCGCCGAACTTCGAGCCGTCTCCCAGCGCGTCTTCGATCATCTGGCCGAGGTGCGCGTGATTGATGACGATCTCGGTAATGCCGGCGCGCACGAGATTGAGAATGTGCCAGACGATCAATGGCCGGCCGCGCACTTTCAGCAGCGGCTTGGGGCAGTCATCGGTCAATGGCCGCATGCGCTCGCCGCGCCCGGCGGCGAAAATCATGGCTTTCATGGTGGTGACATCCTGCGGTCAAATGCGTCGGGACGGCAAGCGATCAAATTGATCCGATCGCTTGTCAAAAGGTGTAGCCGACTTGCGGCGCGCTGTCGTGCAGCTCATCCATCAGCCGTACCAGCGGTACCAGTTCCCGGTAACGTCCGGCAGCCTTGCGGGTATATTCCATCACCAGCGGCAAGTCTTTCAGATAAGCCTCCTTGCCGTCGCGGTGATAGAGCCGCGCGAAAATGCCGAGTACTTTCAGGTGGCGCTGCACGCCCATGAATTCGAAATCCCGATAGAAGGAATCGATGTCCGGATTGACCGGCAGTCCGGCCTTCTTCGCGCGCTCCCAATAGCGAATGGCCCAGTCGAGCACCAGCTCCTCGTCCCACTGGACATACGCATCGCGCAGCAAGGACACCAGATCGTAGGTGATCGGGCCGAACACTGCATCCTGGAAATCCAGAATGCCGGGATTGCCTTTCGGCATCAGCATCAGGTTGCGCGAATGATAATCGCGATGCACATAGACTTGCGGCTGCGCCAGATTGTTCGCGAGAATGGCATCGAACACCTTGTTCAGCACCTGCGTCTGCGCATCCGATAGCGTGACGCCCAGATGCTTGCCGATATACCAATCCGGGAACAGCATCAGTTCGCGCAGCAGCAGTGCGCGGTCGTATTCCGGCAGGACCTCCGGCTGACCCTGTGCCTGGATCAGGATCAGGGAGTGGATCGCATCCATGTACAGCTTGTGCGCATTGTCCGGATTGAGGACGGAGAGATAGGTGGTGGAACCGAGATCGGACAGCAGCAGGAATCCGCGTTCCACATCTTGCGCAACAATGTGCGGCACGGAAACGCCGGTTTCGGCAAACACTTCTGCGACGTGGATGAAAGGGCGCACATTCTCCTGCGGCGGCGGCGCGTCCATCACGATGAACGTGCCGCCCTGGATGTCATCCACGCGGAAATAGCGGCGGAAACTGGCATCGGACGACGCCGGCCTGATGGAATCCGGCAGAACCGGCGTTCCTGGCAATGCATGCAGCCAATCTTTCAATTGGATGAGACGGAGATCGGTAGGGGAAGCTAAAGACATGAGGCAATACGTTGAGGGCAATGAGTTCCCATATAATAAGGGATTCGACTTGAAAAATCGCCTGCCAACCCTCCTTTTCATGACACGGCTGCCCCTCTTTCCACCTTCGCAACGTTCACTTCGCATTCTGACTGCAGTTGTTGCCGCCGCCTCGGTGCCGGCATTGGTGTCGGCGCAGACTGCAGGCGCGCGTGCCAGCAAGGAAGATGACAAAAACGCACCGTCGATCATCAATGCAGAACAGATGACCGGTCGGCCGGACCGTGAAGTCTTCATGGAAAGGGATGTCGAAATCAACAAGGGACAGACGACTGTCACTTCCGACAAGGCAACCTATCGCATCGTTGAAGACGAGGTCGAAGCGGTCGGCAACGTGCGCATGCGACGCTTCGGCGATACCTACACCGCCGACGAATTCAGGTACAAGATGGATTCGGGCGAAGGCTATGCGCTCAACCCTACCTATCGGCTCGGTGCCAACAACGGACAGGGACAAGCGGAACGCGTCGATTTTGAAGCGGAAGATCGCGCTCTCGTCAGCGAGGGTACCTACAGCACCTGCGAAAGCCCCGATCCCGACTGGTATCTCAAGGCCGACACGCTGAAGCTCGATTCGGGCCTCGACCTCGGCGTTGCCTATAAAAGCCTGCTCTACTTCAAGGGCGTGCCGATCCTCGCAACGCCTGCCATGTCGTTTCCGCTGTCGGGCGAGCGCAAGTCGGGCTTTTTGCCGCCGACCATCGGCTCTACCAACCGGGGCGGTTTTGAAGTCACGACGCCGTACTATTTCAATATCGCACCCAATCGCGATCTGACCTTGTACCCGCGATACATGTCGCGGCGCGGCCTGCACATGGGTGCCGAAGGCCGCTATCTCGAGCCGACGTTTTCCGGGCAGACAACCGTCGAAGGGATGCTGAACGATCAGGTCACCAAGACCGACCGCTGGGCCGTGTCATCGATCCACACGCATGCGTTTGCGCCGGGGTGGACATATAACTGGAACATCAACGCCGCATCGGATGACGATTATCCGAGCGATTTTGCGCGCAGCATCACGGGGGTGACGCAGCGGCTGCTGCTGCGGGACATGACGCTGACCTACGGCAGCACTTACTGGAGCGCATTGGCGCGCGCATCCAATTACCAGGTGCTGCAGGATCCGCTGGCGCCGATTGGACGTCCATATGATCGCCTGCCGCAATTGATGCTTACCGCCAGCCGCCTCGATGTCGGCGGCTTCGACTGGTCCGTGGAATCGGACGTCACACGGTGGTGGCATCCGAATCTGGTGCGAGGCGATCGCCTTTACGTCAATCCGAAAATCTCTTATCCACTAATACATCCAGGCGGGTTCCTGACGCCGAAACTGGCATTGCATGCGAGTCAGTACCATCTGCAAAACCAGGTGCCCGGCCAGCCGACGAACCTGTCGCGCGTGTTGCCGACATTCTCTATTGACAGCGGCCTGGTCTTTGAACGCGATGCCAGGTTTTTCGGCCAGTCGATGACGCAGACGCTGGAGCCGCGGCTGTTCTATGTGTACACGCCTTACCGCAACCAGAACGATTTCCCCATATTTGACAGCGGGATTGCGGACCTGAGTTTTGCGCAACTGTTCAGTGAAAACCGCTTTGTCGGCAATGACCGCATCAGCGATGCAAACCAGCTGACCGGTGCTGTGGTCTCGCGCTACATCGAACCGAGCGGCGTTGAGCGCATGCGCGTTGCCGTGGGCCAGCGCTTTTATTTTGAACCGCAAAGCGTGACGCTCGGCGCCGCGACCAACGACAGCCGTTCGGACATGCTGGTGTCCGCCACCGGCCGGATTTCGCAAGCCGTCAGCGTGGATGGCAATCTTCAATACAGCCAGACCCAGAACATCATGAACCGCGCCAACTATGGCGTGCGCTGGCAGCCGGCACCCAAAAAAGTGTTGAATGTTGCATATCGTCTTGATCGGACCCAGAACCCGCAGCTTGAGCAGGTGGACGTCTCCGGCCAATGGCCGATCGCAAGGCGCTGGTACGGCGCAGCACGTGTAAACTACTCGCTCCTGGACCGGAGAGTCGCGGAAGGCTTGCTCGGTCTTGAATACAAGGCCGACTGCTGGGTCTTCCGCGTGGTCGGTCAGAGAATCCCGACTTCGACGGGACAGGCAACCACATCGCTCTTTTTCCAGCTTGAACTCACCGGGCTCGCGCGTCTGGGTTCCAATCCGCTGGATGCAATGCAACAAAGCATTCCCGGTTACCAATTGGTGACGACGCCCAGTAATCCTTGATGAGGCAACATGACCATGACTACACCCCACACCATGCGCAATGCCGGCACTCCGATGCGACGCACCACGCTTGCGGCAATTCTTCTGTGCGCGACACTCGGTGCGTTGCCGGGAGCCCGGGCGCAGTCCGCGCAAGCCGCATTGCAAAATGCACCGGCTGCTGCCGCGCCACGCATCCAGCTTGCCGACGCCATCATTGCGGTCGTGAACAACGAAGTCATCACGCGCCAGGAGTTGACGCAACGGGCGCGCATGGTCGAACTCAGAATGAAAAACCAGGGCGTGGCGCTGCCGCCGCCGGCCGAGTTCCAGCGACAATTGCTCGAACGCATGATCGTTGACCGCGCGCAATTGCAGTTGGCGAAGGAATACGGCATCCGCGTCGATGACGGCATGCTCGATCGCGCCGTATCGCGCATCGCGGAGCAGAACAAGATGTCAATGCAGGATTTCCGCAATCAGCTGGAACGCGAAGGCACGCCGTTCGCGCGCTTCCGCGAGGAAATCCGCGACGAGATCGCGATGCAGCGTCTGCGCGAACGCGAAGTCGACAACAAGATCCAGATTGCCGAATCCGAGGTGGATAATTACCTCGCCGCCGAACATGGTTCGGCGCAAGTGCAGCAGGAATACAATCTCGCGCAAATCCTGGTGCGCACGCCGGAGAATGCCTCGGCGGAACAGATCGCCGCACGGCGTCAGCGTGCCGAGGAAGTGTTGCAGCAATTGCGGTCCGGCGGCGATTTCGCAAAAATCGCCGCAACCTATTCCGATGCCAGCGACGCATTGAGCGGCGGCGATCTCGGCTGGCGCAACCTGGACCGGTTGCCGCAACTGTTCATGAACGCCGTCGCGAACCTGAAGCCGGGCCAGGTTTCGGCCATCGTGCAAAGCCCGAACGGCTTCCACATCCTGAAGCTGGCCGGACAACGCAGCGCCAGTGCAGCGAAGGCGGGTGCGACGCCGTCGGTGCAGCAGACGCGCGCACGTCATATCCTGATCAAGGTCAACCAGATCGTCACCGAAGCCGATGCGCGTCGCAAGCTGACCGAGTTGAAGCAGCGCCTTGACAACAATGCGGCCAAATTCGAAGACCTGGCCAAGCTGTTTTCCAACGATTTTTCCGCATCCAAGGGCGGCGACCTGGGCTGGGTTTACCCAGGAGATACCGTGCCCGAATTCGAGCGCGCAATGAATGCGCTGCAACCGGGGCAGGTCAGCGAACCGATCGAATCGCCTTTCGGTTTCCACCTGATTCAGGTTGTGGAACGCAAGACCGATGACGTATCGAAGGAGCGTCAGCGGCTGGTGGCGCGTCAGGCGATTCGCGAACGCAAGCTGGATGAGGCGACGCAGGACTGGTTGCGCCAGGTGCGCGACCGCGCCTATGTCGAGTACCGTTTTGATGTTGCCGATGCCCGATAAGCGATTGCCGGACTTGTCATGAATGTGCGCCCGACCATCGCGATCACCTGCGGCGAACCCGCGGGAATCGGTCCCGAGATCGCGCTGCGTGCCGCGTGGGAACTGCGTGCAAAGACGCGCAGCGTACTGATCGGTGACTCCGCCTTCCTGTCGATGACGGCGGGCGACATCGATCCTGCCATCCGCCTGGTGGCGTTGTCGCCGCAGGCCGTGCGCAACAGCGGATTGCCGCATCTCTCGGTGGAACAGATTGCCGTGATCGATGTGCCGCTGGCCGCGCCGGTCGCGCCGGGCAGGCTCGATGCGCGCAATGGTCGTGCGGTCCTGCAGACGCTTGACCTTGCAATCGAGGGCGCATTGGCAGGGTGGTTCGATGCCATCGTCACCGCGCCGCTGCAAAAAAGTACCATCAACGATGCCGGTGTGCCGTTCACCGGGCACACCGAGTACCTTGCCGAAAAGACCGGCACGCCGCAGGTGGTGATGATGCTGGCGGGTGGGACGCCGCTGTTGCGCGTCGCATTGGCGACCACGCATCTGGCACTG
The DNA here is from genome assembly GCF_003590875.1 of Noviherbaspirillum cavernae. Lineage (NCBI taxonomy): Bacteria > Pseudomonadati > Pseudomonadota > Betaproteobacteria > Burkholderiales > Oxalobacteraceae > Noviherbaspirillum > Noviherbaspirillum cavernae. The sequence continues at coordinate 3,159,904 of NZ_QYUN01000002.1, read as the reverse complement.
AAGGATGTGCCGGCAGCGATCACATTCGACAGCCTGTCGCGCACGATCGACATCGTGCACACGGATTTGCGGCGCAAGTTCGGATTGCCGAATCCGCGCATTCTGGTCACCGGCCTGAATCCGCATGCAGGCGAAGGCGGTTATCTCGGCCGCGAGGAAATCGACGTCATCACGCCTGTCCTGCAGGCCGCACAGGCGAAGGGCATCGATGTTGCCGGCCCCTATCCGGCCGATACGCTGTTCCAGCCCAAATACCTTGAACGCGCCGATTGCGTACTCGCGATGTATCACGATCAGGGCTTGCCGGTGTTGAAGTACGCGAGTTTCGGACACGGCGTCAACATCACGCTCGGCCTGCCGATCATCCGCACCTCGGTCGATCACGGCACGGCACTGGATCTGGCCGCGGCCGGTCTGGGGCGCGCCGATCACGGCAGCATGATCGAGGCGATCAACGTCGCGGCGCAAATGGCCGCCACTTCCTCCCGCACGCCCTGACGCAAGGGTATATTGCAAACCGCATGAAACACATTCCCCGCAAACGCTTCGGTCAGAATTTTCTGACCGATCAAGGCGTCCTGTTCGACATCATCCGCGCGATCGATCCGCAACCCGACGACACCATGGTCGAAATCGGTCCCGGACTGGCTGCGATGACGCGGCTGCTGCTGGAGTCGCTCAAGCAATTGCACGTGGTCGAACTCGATCGCGATCTGGTGCTGCGCCTGCAAAAGAACTTCGATCCGCACAAGCTGATCATTCACGCGGGCGATGCCTTGCAGTTCGATTTCGCATCGATTCCCGTTACATCGGATGCGAAATTGCGCGTGGTCGGCAATTTGCCGTACAACATTTCCAGTCCCTTGCTGTTCCACCTGGCAGAGATGGCGACGCGAGTGCAGGATCAGCATTTCATGCTGCAAAAGGAAGTGGTCGAGCGCATGGTCGCCGAACCCGGCAGCAAGACCTATGGCCGCCTGTCGGTGATGCTGCAATGGCGCTATCACATGGAGCTGCTGTTCGTTGTGCCGCCCGCCGCATTCGATCCGCCGCCGCAAGTCGATTCCGCCATCGTGCGCATGATTCCGCTTGCGCAACCGCTGGCGTGCGACGCGGCAACGCTGGCGCAAGTGGTGACGAAAGCCTTTTCGCAGCGGCGCAAGGTGTTGCGCAACTGCGTGGCCGGCATGTTCAGCGAGAATGATTTGATCGATGCAGGTGTCGATCCACAGAGCCGTCCGGAAACCGTGCCGGTGGAGCAGTTCGTCGCACTCGCCAATCGACTGAGCACGCGTTAGCGCATTTCTTCGCCGTCGCAGCAAGCACTGCGCGGCAGGCATAAAATGAGGGCTTTCCACATTTCTTGCAAAGGTATCCCCATGCGCATTCTGCACACCATGCTACGAGTCGGTGATCTGCAACGTTCGATTGATTTTTATACGCGCGTGCTCGGCATGAAACTGTTGCGCACCACCGAAAATCCCGAATACAAATACACGCTGGCATTCGTTGGCTACGGCAGCAATCCTGACCATGCGGAACTGGAGTTGACCTACAACTACGGCGTCGACAAATACGACATGGGGACCGCCTACGGCCACATCGCGATTGCGGTGGATGATGCCCACAAGGCGTGCGAGGCGGTCAAGGCCGCAGGCGGCAATGTCACGCGTGAAGCCGGTCCCGTGAAGGGCGGCGCGACAGTCATCGCCTTCGTCACGGATCCCGATGGTTACAAGATCGAATTCATCGAGCGGATGATGTAGTTTCAGGCGGTGTTGTCGTAGAGGCTGTCCGTCCTTGACACAGCGCCGGCATGCGGCCGGCGTATCCTGCAGGCGTAACACTCCGGAATTCCATTGCCAAGACCCTAGAGCGATTTTCAAATCAATGAATGGAATAACCGCAGTGGGCGAACCAGCCGCTGGCATCGCTGTTGCTGATTCTGCCGATCACTTTGGTGAGCGCCTGATCAAGCGCCTCACGTGTCCGGGCCTTCATGCCGCGCAAGCGGGTTTTGATTTTGGACCAGCAAGGCTCGATCGGTGACCAGTCGGGAGAGTACGGCGGCAGGTAAATCAGTTGCGCGCCGGCGCCAGCAATCATGGCTTCAATGTCCCGGACCTTGTGGACGCTCAGGTTATCCATCACCACCACGTCACCTGAGCGCAGCGTCGGCACCAGAGCATGGGCAACACAAGCCCGGAATACCGCCGCATCGACCGCGCCTTCGACCGTCATGACGGCCTCCATGCCATGGCAGGAAAGCGAACCGGGAATGCTGACATTGCGCCCGAAGTTTCCCGGTACCGCGTCATGCACCCGCTGGCCGTGCATCGCCCGTCCATAACGACGCGTCATGGCAATGTTCAGGCCGGACTCGTCGATGAATTTCAGCCTTTTGACAGGACAGGATGCGATCTGCTTGCGGTAGCGACGACGTGCCAGACGTACGCGCGCCGTGTCCCGTTCTGTGGCATGTACGGTCTTTTTTTCGGCGCAGGCCCATCCGATGCAGAACCCGGCACATGGTGGGTTCACTGACGGCAATGCCGGTACCGGCCTGCAATCGTCCGATCAACTCTTTCAAAGTCAGATCGGACTGTTCCAGCAGCCACTGCCGCAATTGCTCTCGGCAAGCCTCATCAAGCAGTACGCGTCGTCCGGATTTATGCCGCTGTCGAACCAGCTCGCCGCCACTGCGGCGATAGTGGCTCAACAGCGCTTCGACAAAGGACAGGCTGACATTGAAAAACCCGGCCACTTCGCGTTGCGATTGTGTTCCTCGTTCGCACGCCTGCACGATTTTCCGCCGTAAATCCTCAGAATAGGGAGCCGCCATGATTGCACCTTCGGCATTGCATATATGCCCATGGGACCCGCATTCTGTTTTTACGTTCCTTTTGCCGTTATGAAATTCGCTCTAGAATGCCGGCAAGGTTTCCGGCGCATGGTCGCGCAGTGCCTTTTTCGCCGCAACGAATTCCGGGAACACCGATTGCACCGTGGCCCAGAAGCGCGGGCTGTGATTCATTTCGCGCAGATGCGCCAGTTCATGCGCGATGACATAGTCGATCAGCGGCAATGCGAAATGAATCAGTCGCCAGTTCAGGCGAATCTTTCCGTCGGCCGTGCATGAACCCCATTGCGTTGTCGCCGAGGACAGTGCGAACTGGCGATAGCTGACGCCAAGTTTTTCCGCATAGACCGGCAGGCGTTCGGCAAACACGCGCCTGGCTTCCAGCTGCAGCCATCCCTGCACACGGTCTTTCAATTGTTGTTCGCCGGCGTCCGGCGGCAGGCACACTGTCAGTTCGCGTGCCTGCTTGTCATGGGCAATCCCTGTGGCTTGCGCCGTCATGATGCGCAGCGTGACATCGACGCCGAGATAGGGAAGCGTCGCACCGTCGCGCCACTGCATCTGCGGCTGCAAGCGCCGCGCCGATCGCTCGCGGCGTTCGACGAGCTTGGCGAAGATCCAGCGCTGCTTTTCGCGGATTGCATTCTCGATTTCCACCACTGTCACCCATTTCGGCGCAGTGATGCGCAAGCCGCCATCATCGATCAGGAAACCGATGGTGCGGCGCTTCGAGCGCAGCAGGCGGTATTCGAGCATGTGCTCGTGCAGCTGCACGCGCCGCCGGGTGCCGGGCGCAGCCGGATTCGCGGAAGGTGTCGGTGACGGAAACAGCTCCAGCGGTTCGCGCGGCGCTTGCGCCGCCGATCCCGGCACATGCTTGGGTGCCGGTTGATCGACCGCGGGTTGCGATGAATATCCGGAAGAGAAGAAATCCAGCTGCAGCGCGAGCTGTTGCGGGTCAGGCGGAGTCTGGCGAAGCAGCTTCAAGGGTCGTGGGGAGCTTGTCGTTGGTGTAAATGCCGGGTGATGAAATCACGCGCATCTCGGATTCTATCCAATTTTCGACTTGCTGCATCAACTCTGCTGTCGTGAGCCCTTCCGGCGAGATCGGCTTGCCGATCGAGACCGTAATCAGACCGGGCTTCTTGATGAAGGAATTGCGCGGCCAGCATTCGCCCGCATTCATCGCGATCGGCACCACGATCGTGTTGGTCTCGACCGCGAGGCGCGCGCCGCCGCCCTTGTACTTGCCTTTCTTTCCCACCGGGATGCGCGTGCCCTCGGGGAACATGATGATCCATTGACCATCGGCCAGGCGCTTTCTTCCCTGCTCGACCACTTGTGCAAAGGCATCCCGGGTCTTGCTGCGGTCGATCGGGATCATGCGCAACAGCGCAATGCCCCAGCCGAAGAAGGGGATATAGGTCAGCTCCTTCTTGAATACGAACACGGGCGGGCGCGGCATGGTGAAGCAATAGAAAATCGTTTCCCATGCAGACTGATGCTTGGACAGAAGAATCACCGGCGCATCGGGCAGATTTTCGTATCCTTTGACTTGATGGCGTATGCCACACACGACCCGTGCCGCCCAGATCACGAACACGTTCCAGCGCGTGGTCATGTAGTAGCGACGGTTGTATGAGAGAGGGGCAAACAGGAAGCACAGCGGTGCCCAAACCACGGTCGCGAGCGTCATCAACAGCATGAACAGCAATGAACGCAGGAACAGCATGAAGCTTGACATCGGGTCTCCAGTATCATGTCGCGAACGTCGGTGAACCGCAGCGGTTCAGACGGCAATGGATGGTTTGGTCGGGGTCTTCAACAAATGGTCGACGACGGCGGCAAGATTGGCATGGATCGTCGTGCCGGGAGGCAAGCCGCCCTTGGCGCGCGTCCTCTCGCCCTTGCCGGTCAATACCAGATAGGGCGTGCTGCCGGTAGCATAACCGGCCTGCAAATCGCGTAGCGAGTCGCCGACATTCGGCACGCCTTTCAGGTTCACCTCAAAGCGTCTGGAGATTTCCTGCAGCATGCCGGGCTTCGGCTTGCGGCAGTCGCAATTGTCGTCAGCTGAATGCGGGCAGAAGAAGATCGCGTCGATGTCGGCGCCGACGAGTTGCGCGGCCGCGTGCATCTTCTGATGAATCGCGTTGAGCGTGATCATGTCGAACAATCCGCGTGCAATGCCGGACTGGTTGGTCGCGACCACCACGCGATAGCCGGCCTGGTTGAGGCGGGCGATGGCTTCCAGCGAACCGGGAATGGGAATCCATTCGGCCGGCGACTTGATGAATTCATCGGAGTCGTGGTTGATGACGCCGTCGCGGTCCAGGATGATCAGTTTCATCGTCAATCGCAGTTCAGGCCGCAAGCTTGGAGATGTCCGCCACCTGATTCATCATCCCGTGCAGACTCGACAACAGGGCGATGCGGTTGTTGCGCAATTGCTCGTCGTCGGCCATCACCATCACGCCGTCGAAGAAGGCGTCGACATCGTTGCGCAGGTGCGCGAGTGTTTTCAGCGTGCTGGTGAAGTCGCCTTTCGCGAATGCGGCATCGACCTGCGGACGCAACTGCACGATGGCGGCATACAGGCCTTCCTCGGCCGCTTCCTTCAGCAGGCTCTTGCTGACTTCGACGGTGGTGCCGTCTGTCTTCTTCAGAATGTTGGTGATGCGCTTGTTGGCGGCGGCAAGCGATTCCGCTTCCGGCAGTGCCGCGAATGCCTGAACCGCGTTCAGGCGTTCGATGATGTTGTCGAGACGGTCCGGGTTCTGCGCGACCACCGCTTCGACTTCATTCTGGGTATAGCCGCGTTCGCGCAGCAGGCCGCGCAAGCGATCAAGCATGAAGACCGCGACTTCCGCAGCAGGGTCCTTGAAATTGGCGTTGCCGGCGAAAAGCAGCACGGTGTCCTGCAACAAAGTGTTGATCGACAAGGGCAGGCGCTTTTCGAGCAGCATGCGCAGCACACCCAGCGCATGACGGCGCAATGCGAAAGGATCCCTGTCGCCGGTCGGCTGCAAGCCGATGCCCCAGATGCCGATCAGCGTTTCGAGCTTGTCGGCCAGCGCCACTGCCGTGCCGGTTTGCGTCGAAGGCAAGGCGTCGCCGGCAAAGCGCGGCTGGTAATGTTCGGAGGCGGTGAGCGCCACTTCCTCATGCTCGCCGTCATGGCGCGCGTAGTACGTGCCCATGATGCCTTGCAACTCGGGAAATTCGCCCACCATGTCGGTCAGCAAGTCCGTCTTGGCCAGCAGTGCGCCGCGTTCGGCCAGCGCCACATCGCTGTTCAATGCCTTGGCGATCTTGCCGGCCAGTGTCTTGACGCGCTCGGTGCGCTGCGCCTGGGTACCGAGCTTGTTGTGGTACACGACGTTGGCGAGGCCCGGCAGGCGGTCCGCGAGTTTCTTTTTCTTGTCCTGTTCGAAAAAGAACTTGGCGTCCGACAGGCGCGGCCGGACGACGCGCTCGTTGCCGCCGATGATGTGTTGCGGATCGGGGGTTTCCAGGTTCGACACGATCAGGAAGCGCGAACGCAGACGGCTGTGCGCATCGGTCAGCGCGAAATATTTCTGGTTGGTCTGCATGGTCAGGATCAGGCATTCCTGCGGCACGGACAGGAAGGCATCCTCGAACTTGCATTCGTACACGACGGGCCACTCGACCAGTGCGGACACTTCATCCAGCAGCGCTTCCGGCATCAGCACCGTGTCGCCGTTCGCCTTGGCCAGCAGCGCGGCGCGTATCGTTTCCTTGCGCGTGGCGACGCTCGGAATCACCTTGCCTTGCGCTTCCAGGGCGGCGGCATAGTCGTCGGCGGCGGCGATAGTCAGTTCACCTTGCGACAGGAAGCGGTGGCCGAGCGTGGTGCGGCCTGCCGTCAAACCGAGCAAGGCGACCGGCACGATGTCCTTGCCGTGCAGCGCGATCAGCTTGTGCGCCGGACGCACGAACTGCACGGTCGACCCGTCGGGACGCTGATAGCTCATTACCTTGGGAATCGGCAGCTTGCCCGCGGTGTCTTCCAGCGCGGCCTGCAAGCCGGCATGCAGGGCCGTGCCCGGCGCGGTGTAGGTGTAAAAGAGGCTCTCCGCCTTGCCGTCGGATGCGCGTTCCAGTTCGCTCACCTTGATCTCATCGATCTTGATGGCTTGCGCCAGTGCGGCAAGCTTCTTCGTCAGCGGCGCGGTCGCGCGGCCTTCGGCATCCAGTGCAACCGATACCGGCAGCACCTTTTCGCGAATCGACTTGTCGGGCGACGTGGCGCGCACCTTGCTGATGGAGACCGCGAGTCGGCGCGGCGTTGCGAACGAGGTCACAACCGAATCGGCTTCGAGGAAGTCGCGCGATTTCAATCCGTTGAGAATGCCGGCGGCAAAGGCATCCCCCAGTTTTGCGAGCGCCTTGGGCGGGAGTTCTTCGGTGAGCAGTTCGACTAGCAGTGTGTGGTTCATGTCTTTTTATCGTCATTCCGGAGAAAGCCGGAATCGAGTGTCTTGATGGATATCGACGATGCCGAACTTCGGCATCTTCATGCCGCCTGGCGCGCATCTCCGAGCATCGGGAAGCCGAGCTTCTCGCGCGATTCGTGATACGCCTGCGCCACCGCACGCGACAGATTGCGGATGCGGCCGATATACGCCGCGCGCTCGGTGACGGAGATCGCGCCGCGCGCATCCAGCAGGTTGAAGGTATGTGCAGCCTTCAGAATCATTTCGTAGGCGGGCAGCGCCAGCGGCACTTCCAGCAGGCGCTTTGCTTCGGATTCGTAGTTGCCGAACAGCGAGAACAGGAATTCCGTGTTGGAGTGCTCGAAGTTGAAGGTCGATTGCTCGACTTCATTCTGATGGAACACGTCGCCGTAGGTCAGGCGTTTCGTGATGCCGTTTTCCTGCCATTCGGTCCACACCAGGTCGTACACGTTCTCGACGCCTTGCAGGTACATCGCGAGCCGCTCGATGCCGTACGTGATTTCACCCAGCACCGGTTTGCAATCGAGTCCGCCGACTTGCTGGAAGTAGGTGAATTGCGTCACTTCCATGCCGTTCAGCCACACTTCCCAGCCGAGACCCCACGCGCCCAGCGTCGGATTTTCCCAGTCGTCCTCGACGAAACGCACGTCGTTCTGCTTGAGATTCAGTCCGAGCGCTTCGAGCGAGCCGAGATAGAGGTCGAGAATGTTTTCGGGCGCCGGTTTCAGCACTACCTGGTACTGGTAGTAATGCTGCATGCGATTCGGATTCTCGCCGTAGCGGCCATCCTTCGGCCGGCGCGATGGCTGCACGTAAGCGGCGCGCCAGGGTTCCGGACCGATTGCGCGCAGAAAGGTCGCCGTATGCGAGGTGCCCGCGCCGACTTCCATGTCATAGGGTTGGAGCAGAGCGCAACCTTGCGCATCCCAATACTCTTGCAGCTTGAGAATGACTTGTTGAAATGTAAGCATGTTCTTGTTCCCGACCCGGCGCGATTGCCGGGTTGAGCCTTGATGTGGGGGAATCCGCTGAAACAGTAGATTCTAGCGGTTTTTGGGGGGCTTTTGCGATTTACCGCCGCTCTTGCGGCGTGCCAACCAGGCTGCGCCCAGCATGAGCAACGCGAGTGCAATCACCGGCTTGTTGCCAAGTCTGACATAGGGTGTCAGGCCCTTGTAGCCTTGCACGGTTGCGGCCAGCGTGCTGCGTTGGAAGGGGGGCAGTTGCGCGACCACCTCACCCCTCGCGTTGATGACGGCGGTTGCGCCGGTATTGGTCGCGCGCAGCATCGGGCGACCGGTTTCCAGCGAGCGCATTTGCGAAATCTGCAAGTGCTGCGGCAGGGCGATCGAGTCGCCGAACCACGCGATATTGGACATGTTCAGCAGTACCGTGGCTTCCGGCATGTCCGCATGCCGGCTGGCCGCCAACTGTGCCGCGATTTCCTCGCCGAACAAATCCTCGTAGCAAATATTCGGCAGCACCCGCTGATCGTTCACCGCGAACGGCACCTGCAACAGCTTGCCGCGCGTGAAGTCGCCGAGCGGGATGTTCATCAGATTCACGAACCAGCGAAAGCCGGGTGGAATGAATTCGCCGAACGGAACCAGATGATGCTTGTCGTAGCGATAAAACGTCGCAGCGGACGAGGGGGCAAGGCCGACCACGCTGTTCGCATATCGCGTCGGCCCGTCGCTGACCGGAATGCCGAGCAGCAGATGGCTGTTCGTTTGCTGCACAAAATTCGCCAAACGTCCGATGTAATCCGGCGGTAACTGACGTGACAAAAGCGGAATCGCGGTTTCCGGTGTGGCGATCAGGTCTGCGGGTGCGGCGCTGATCATGTCGTGATACAGCGCGAGCGTGGTTTCGATCTGTTCGGGCGCGAACTTCATTTCCTGCGGCACGTTGCCCTGCAGGAGGCGAACGGACATCGGCTTGCCATGCATCTCGGTCCAGCCGATGGTCTTCAGTCCATAGCCGGCGGCGAGGGCCACGACTGCGAGGGCGATCGCTGATTTCCTTTGCGCCGCCAATGCCAGACAGCCCGCGATCCATGCGGCGATCAGGGCCAATCCATACACGCCCACCAGCGGAGCAAAGCCCGCGAGCGGCCCGCCGGTGTGCGCATAACCGCCGCTCACCCACGGAAAGCCGGTGAACACCCAGCCGCGCGACCATTCGGCGAGCGCCCACAAGGCAGGAAGCACCAGCAGCAGCGATGCGGCATCCGACAATTGCCAGCGCTGCCGCAGCCATGTGCCGATGCCCGTTGCAAGCCCGGCGAGCAGGCTCAAACTGGCACCCAGCAAGGCGACCGCAAGCGCCGCCAGCAGCGAGGGCATGCCGCCGTACTGGTGCATGCTGATGTACAGCCACCAGGTGCCGGCGATCAACCAGCCGGTACCGTATGCCCATCCGAGCAGCGCGCCGCGCCTGATGGAAGGCGCACGCAGCACGAAGCCGAATACCAGCGCCAGCGTGGCGATCTGCAGCGGCCAGACGCCGAAGGGCGCGAACGCAAAGACGTTGACTGCGCCAAGGAGCAGGACGAGCAGCGGAGCGAATCGAGATGCAGGAAGTGAGCGGATATCCACGCGTCTTGTTTGTTGTTGTGGGGATGTGCGCCACATCGTACACGACAGGCAGTCAGCCGGCTGCCTGTTCATTCACGGTGCCGGCTCGGCGCGTGCTCAGGACGCGCGCGCAGCGGCCGCTTCGATCAGCTTTTCCACCAGCAGCACATGCACCTGGCGGGCGTCGGCGCGCAATACTTCGAATCGCAGGTCGTCGACCTCGACGACATCGCCCTTGCCGGGCACACGGCCGAGATGATCTGCGATCAATCCGCCGATGGTATCGACGTCCTTGTCGGAGAATGCCGTGCCGAATATTTCGTTGAACTGTTCGATCTCGGTCAAGGCATTGACGCGCCAGCGTGCACCGCGCGCGCCGTCCCGGATCGGCAGAATGTTGTCGGCATCATCGTCGAAATCGTACTCGTCTTCGATGTCACCGACGATCTGCTCGAGCACGTCTTCGATCGTCAGCAGTCCGGCCACGCCGCCGTATTCATCGACCACGATCGCCATGTGGTTGCGGGTCGCGCGGAAGTCGCGCAGCAAGACGTTGAGTCGCTTCGATTCTGGAATGAAGACGGCGGGGCGCAGCATGCCGCGCACGTCGAAGGATTCGTCGGCGTAGTAGCGCAGCAGATCCTTCGCCAGCAGAATGCCGATCACCTTGTCGCGTTCGCCTTCCACTGCAGGGAAGCGGGAGTGCGATGTCTTCAGGACGAGCGGCAGCCACTCCTCGATCGGTTGGGTGACGTCGATGACATCCATCTGCGGGCGCGGCACCATGATGTCGCTGGCGGACAGGTCGGAAACCTGGAACACGCCCTCGATCATCGACAGCGCATCGGCATCGATCAGATGGCGTTCATGCGCGTCGTGCAGGATGTGAAGCAGCTCGGCGCGATCTTCTGGTTCAGGGGAAATGAGTGCGGTCAGGCGTTCGAACAGTGACCGCTGCGGTTTGGTGTCAAGGAGTTTGGCACCACTAGGGTGATCTTGCATATGGCGTACAGCCGTTGTGGGGAAGTGGTTTTAACGAAAGACAGGATACAACAAATGAGCGGCGGACCACAAAAGTTGTCAAGACGGTTTGCCAAATATCCAGGATGCGGTCAGGCATTCGCGTAAGGGTTGGCAAAACCCAGGGTCGCAAGGATCTCGATCTCCAGCGCTTCCATTTCTGCGGCTTCGTCATCGGCCTCGTGGTCATAGCCCTGGGCATGCAGCACGCCATGGACAAGCAGATGCGCCACATGGACATCAACGGATTTTTTCTGTTCGGCAGCTTCGCGTTGCAGCACGTCGGTACACAAGATGATGTCTGCCTGCGTCACCTCGGCATCCTCGTCTTCCGTATAGGCAAAGGTCAGCACGTTGGTCGCGTAATCCTTTTCACGGTAGTCGCGGTTCAAGGTGCGGCCTTCTTCCGCATCGACGAAGCGAATGGTCAACTCTGCCGGCGCGAACAGGGCCGCCTGTATCCAGCGGCGCAACTGCGTGCGCGGGATCAGTTCCTTCAGGCGGGGGTCGGGATACTGGACGGAAAGAGCGAGCTTATTTTTTGGCGGCATTTCTGAGCGTTGCGCTGGTCGTTGGCGTGACTGCTTCATAGGCATCGACGATCCGCGCTACCAGCGGATGCCGCACCACGTCGGCACTGGTGAAATGCGTGAAGGCGATGCCGCGCACATCGTGAAGAATTTTTGCGGCATCGATCAGGCCGCTTCTCTGCGTGCGCTGCAAATCGATTTGCGTGACATCCCCGGTGACGACGGCCTTGCTGCCGAAACCGATGCGTGTCAGAAACATTTTCATCTGTTCCGGCGTGGTGTTTTGCGCTTCGTCGAGAATGATGAACGCGTGATTGAGGGTGCGGCCGCGCATGTAGGCCAGCGGCGCGATTTCAATCGCCTGTTTCTCGAACATCTTCTGCGTGCGGTCGAAGCCGAGCAGGTCGTACAAGGCGTCATACAGCGGACGCAGATAGGGGTCGACCTTCTGCGCTAGATCGCCGGGCAGGAAGCCGAGCCGTTCGCCTGCCTCGACCGCCGGGCGGGTCAGCACGATGCGCTTGATTGTATCGCGCTCCAGCGCATCGACCGCGCAGGCGACTGCCAGATAGGTTTTCCCCGTGCCGGCAGGGCCGATGCCGAACGTGACGTCGTGTTCGAGGATCGACTTGATGTACTTGTTCTGATGCGGCGTGCGTCCGCGCAGGTCGCTGCGGCGCGTTTTCAGCACGGGTGCTTCGGTGAATTCCTCGTCGGCGTTCTTCTTCGCCTTGACGTCTTTGTGCGCACCGGCGCGCTGTTCGACCAGAGCCAGCTGGATATCTTCAACGGCAATGTTGCGGTCGGCGACTTCATAAAACCGTTCGAGCAGTTCGATGGCCTGCGCCGCGTTGTTGCCGGATACGACGAATTTCTCGCCACGGCGAAAGATCGTGACGTCCAGTGCGGCGGAGATCTGGCGGAGGTTTTCATCCATCGGCCCGCACAGGTGCGCGAGCCGCTTGTTGTCGAGCGGTTGAGGGATGAACTGCTGAGGGTGAATGGGCGTTTTGGTGTTCAAGACGTGTATGCGCGGTATCGCTGTATGAGACTCACTGTTTGATGACGGGTTCGCCACGCAAGGAGTAGGGGAAGGCCTGCGTGATGCTGACATCGATCAATTGACCGATCAGCCGTGCCGCATTCGGGCCGCCGGCGAAATTGACGACGCGGTTGTTTTCGGTGCGGCCCTGCAAGTCGCCGTCGCCTTTCTTCGCGGGGCCTTCCACCAGGATGCGCTGCACCGTGCCGACCATGCTCTGGCTGATCTTGCGCGCATTCGCTTCGATGGTGGCTTGCAGGTGCTGCAGACGCTTCAGTTTCACTTCATACGGCGTGTCGTCGGCCAGATTGGCGGCCGGCGTGCCGGGGCGCGGGCTGAAGACGAAACTGAAGCTGGTGTCGTAGCCGATGTCGTTGATCAGCTTCATCAAGGCATCGAAGTCCGCTTCCGTTTCGCCGGGGAAGCCGACGATGAAATCGCTGGACACCGCAATGTTCGGACGCACCTCGCGCAGGCGGCGGATGACCGACTTGTACTCCAGCACTGTGTAGCCGCGTTTCATCGCCATCAGGATGCGGTCCGAGCCGTGTTGCGCGGGCAGGTAGAGATGATCGACCAGCTTCGGCACCTTGGCATAGGTATCGATCAGGCGCTGCGTGAATTCCTTCGGGTGGCTGGTGACGAAGCGGATGCGTTCGATGCCGGGGACTTCGGCGACGTATTCGATCAGCAGCGCGAAATCGGCAATCTCGCCATCAGCCGAATCACTGCTCATCTTGCCGCGATACGCGTTGACGTTCTGGCCCAGCAGCGTGATTTCCTTCACGCCTTGCGCCGCCAGACCCGCCACTTCCTCCAGCACGTCATCGAAGCGGCGCGACACTTCCTCGCCGCGTGTGTAGGGCACGACGCAGTAGCTGCAATATTTGCTGCAGCCCTCCATGATCGATACGAACGCGGATGCGCCCTCGACCCTGGCCGGCGGCAGGTGGTCGAATTTCTCGATTTCCGGGAAGCTGATGTCGACTTGCGGCCGTCCGGTCGTGCGGCGCTGCCGGATCAGTTCCGGCAGGCGGTGCAGGGTCTGCGGGCCGAACACCACATCGACGTAGGGCGCGCGCTTGACGATCGCTTCGCCTTCCTGCGAGGCAACGCAGCCGCCGACGCCGATCACCAGGTCGGGATTCTTCTGCTTCAGTTCGCGCAGGCGCCCGAGGTCGGAGAACACCTTTTCCTGCGCCTTCTCGCGCACGGAACAGGTGTTGAGCAAAATGACATCGGCTTCTTCAGGCGTCTCGGCCTTGACCAGACCCTCGGAAGCGTTGAGCACATCCGCCATCTTGTCCGAGTCGTACTCGTTCATCTGGCAGCCGAAGGTCTTGATAAATACTTTCCTGGACATGGAACTCATGGAGCTATTGCTGCAAATTGTCTTTCGATTTGGCGGGCGGACGGCTCGCTTCTTCCTGCGTCAGTATCCAGACGCGGTCGATCTCGCCCTGCGCGTTCTCGGTGTAATTCACGGCCATATCGCTGCCGCGCAGCGAGGCCGGGGTTTCGGTCAGGTTCTCCTGATTCCAGATGCGTGCGCCCGGTGAAAGGATACGCTTTGCGCCGTCGAGCACGATTGCCGGATACGGCGCGGGCGTCATCGTGCCGCGTCGCGCGTTCTGCGGAAACGGGCGCTCGAAAGCCCATGCCGGAAGCGTCACGGCAGCCGACAAGAGAAGAATCAGGAAACGTCGACTCCACATATCAAACCTCGTTTCGTCGTAAATCGATCATCGGGACCATCGCGCATCCACGCGGGGGAGGGGAGAAGGCGGAATGCGGAGCCGCCGGGCCGGTTCAAGCTGTCTTTTCACGCCTTGCGCCACGGCTTGCCGCTGAATCGGCGGCAGTTCTCGGGAGGCGGGGAAATGGGGGCGATTATATCATCGAGAGCGGTGCCGCCATTTGGCGGCGCGAGCCGGACGGTCCGCCGAGGGGCATCAGGAGTGGTGAGTTGCCATGCGGCTGGATGCGTGCGTGGCGAACCGCAAAACAGCCGCCGTGGCGCCAGCGAGCGCGACGGCAGTTGCCCACGCCGCCATTGCGGCAGGCAGCCAGCCGAACGCAACGGTAAGCACGACGCCATGGGTGGCAATGCCGTAGGCATAACAGGCAATGAATGCCAGTACGGCGGCAATCGTGCCGGTGCGGCCCGCAATCAGTTGCTGCCGGGCGTGCCGCCCAAGTCCGAATGGCAGGCTGCCGGAAGGGCAGGCAAGCGCATGTTTCCCCGGTTCGCGCACGCCATTGCGGCGTAAATGATTTCTTGCAGTCATTGTGTCGTCCCCTCCCTGCCGGTCACGGATTGTTTTCCAATGCGTTGGAGGGCAAATTCTTGCAAAGGTTGCAGGCAGGCTCTTGATATTCAGCAAATTTTTAAATACCGGCATTTGTTGCAGTATTCCCGTCACCTTTCATCCGGCACCGTATTTGACGCATAAAAAAATGGCGACCCGCAGGTCGCCATCGAATGGTTCAATTTTGCACGCGCGTCATGCCTGTCATGCCTTCTTGCGCCTGCGAGCCACGAGGCCGGCCAGGCCGAGGCCCAGCAAGGCGAGGCTGCCCGGTTCTGGCACATCGGTGCTTGCGAACGTGCCGGCCTGGATGAATACGCCGGAATCCCATTCCGAATCGCCTTGATCCTTGATCAGGAACTCGAACTCATTGGTGCCGCTGAGTCCGGTAGCAAAAGCGGTCAAGACAGTTGTGAGGCCGTCGTATTGCGTATCCAGATGCAGGGAGGGGATGGATGCGCCTGTGGCATTGTTGCGGAAATAGGCGCTGTTCTTGTTCAGGTTGACGTTGTTGATCGACACGTCATCGCCGCTACCCGGCAGTTTTGCGATATTCACCCCGTTGAGCCGCAGCTCGAACATGTCGTTGAACTGGTTGACATACTCGTTATATTCTTCGGACGCGAAAACGTACTTGAAAAACAGGTTGCCGGTCGAGCTGGTGAACTTGAATTTCAGAGAGGTGGTGTCGCCGCCGGCGATTCCGCAGCCGGATTGCGAGTTCGGGCCGGGTGCGCAATTGACGGTGCCGGTGGTCAGCAGCACGCCCTTGTCAAAACCGATGGCATCTGCGGCACCGGTAAATGTGCCTGCCGCCGTGGAACTGGCAAGCGAGGAAAAAGTCGCATTGCTGATGGTGACGCCAGAGCCGCCAAGCGCGGTTGCCAGGGCGGTCGCATCGGTTGACGATGTCACGACCATGGCGCTGGCCGAGGCCGTTGTCAGGGCAAGTATCGATGCCATGACGAGTGAAGTAATTTTCATTGATTGATCCCTTAAGAGTGTTGTATTAGCCATCGTTGGAAAGCTGCTTTCGCAAGCTCGGGCGCTGGATTAGCAAAAACAATGCCAAATTAATAATGTTTGAAAATCAACAACTTGGCGGCGGGATTCGGGAAGTGCCTTTGTCTTTGTAAGGAATCTTGACAAAGGGGGGCGGTCGTTGGCATTTTCCGGTTACTCCGTCGTAGTACAGGTGTACCTTGCTTCAAGGTATTCCGACCGCTGGTTCCGGGCTGCAACGAAGATGCAGTATCATGTTAGCCTTGTGTCAATATTTCCGTCACACCGCTTTTCCAATTCCCGAACGCGGGGCAGCCGCCCGAGAGCGGCCGGAATCCAGCCCGTATCACATATGCCAGCCATCGAACAAGTGAAGAACATCGTCGCCGATACCTTGAATCTCGGCGATCGCGGCAGCCGCCTCGGCCCGGATTCGGCCCTGCTGGGAAGCCTGCCGGAACTGGATTCCATGGCGGTCATTCATCTGATTACGGCGCTGGAGGAGTATTTCGGCTTCGTCGTGCATGACGATGAAATCAGTGCCGAGCATTTCGAAACGCTCGCCAGCCTCGCGGCCTTCGTCGATGCCAAGCTCGCCGCATGAGCGAGCGCCCTGGCCTGCCTGCGATGCAACCGTTTTTCCTCGACACCGTGCGGGGAACGCGTTTTTGCCTCTATCACGCGCCGCCCACAGGAACCGAGTGCCGCGGTGCATTCCTTTATATCCATCCCTTTGCCGAGGAAATGAACAAATCCAGGCGAATGGCGGCGCTGCAGGCGCGCGCCTTTGCCGCGACCGGTTTTGCAGTGCTGCAGATCGACCTGTTCGGTTGTGGCGACAGCGCCGGTGAATTCGGCAATGCGCGATGGGAGATATGGAAAGAGGATCTGGCTGCCGCCAGACAATGGCTGGTCGAACGCGTGGCGGCTCCCGTCCATTTATGGGGACTTCGTCTGGGCGCGCTGCTGGCGCTGGATTTCGCGCGGTCGAGGGGGGATGCGATCGACTCGATCGTGCTGTGGCAGCCCGTGATGCGCGGCGAGTCGTTCATGACGCAGTTTTTGCGCTTGCGGCTGGCGGACGACATGCTGGCGGGGCGTGCGGAACAGAATGGCGGAACGCGCGCGCTGCGCGATGCATTGGCGCGCGGCGAGGCGCTGGAAATCGCGGGGTATGACATCGCGCCGGCGCTGGCGGCGGAGATTGACACGCTCGATGCCGCGGCATGGAGCGGGATTGGCAGTGCGATTCACTGGTTCGAGATTTCGGCCGATGCGAACCGTCCGCTGCCGCACGCGAGTGCGCAGTTGATCGCGGCATGGCGCGACGAAGGCGCTGACGTCCGGCTGCATCCAGTGCAGGGCGCGCCGTTCTGGTCCGCGCCGGAAATTGCCGAGTGCCCCGAGCTGTTGTCCGCCACGGCGGCAATCTTCCATCCGGTGCATGCATGAGTTGCGCGGAAAGCGCCGTCGGCTTCGCGTGCCATGACGCGCAGCTTTGCGGAATCCTGAGCCTTCCGCGGCAGCCGGTGTCGCGCGGCGTGCTGATCGTGGTCGGCGGGCCCCAGTACCGGGCGGGAAGCCATCGCCAGTTCACGCTGCTTGCGCGCTTTCTGGCGGCGCGCGGGATTCCGGTTTTCCGGTTCGATTATCGCGGCATGGGCGACAGCGGCGGCGATGCGCGCAGCTTCGAGGATGTGGGCGATGATTTGCGCACCGCAATCGACAAATTTTCCGAAACGATGCCGGGCCTTGCCGAAGTGGTGATCTGGGGCCTGTGCGATGCGGCCTCGGCTGCGCTGTTTTACGCGCATCAGGATCGCCGCGTCACGGGACTCGTGCTGCTCAATCCCTGGGTCAGGACCGAGCAGGGAATCGCCAAGACGTATCTGAAACATTACTACCGCAGCCGCTTTTTCGAGCGCGCATTGTGGGACAAGGTGCTGCGCGGGCGATTCGACTGGCTTGCAGCGGCGCGCTCGTTTTCGGCACTGGTCCGTGAAGGGTTCGGCCGGCAGCGCGGGACCATGGGCGCGGCCTGCGATGCTCCGCTGCCGCAGCGCATGCTCGATGGGTTCCGTCGTTTCGATGGACGGGTGCTGCTGATCCTGAGCGGCAACGATCTGACTGCCAAGGAGTTCCTCGAACTGGCCGACGGCTCGCGTGACTGGCAAGGATTGCTGAAGTCGCGGCGCGTGCAACGCCATGACTTGCCGCTTGCGAACCATACATTCGCGCGGCGCGAGTGGCGGGATCAGGTTGCGGCATGGACACACGATTGGATGAAAACATGGTGAAGCGCGTTCTCATGATTGCGTATCATTATCCGCCTCAGCATGGCAGCAGCGGCATTCAGCGGACATTGAAGTTTTCGCGCTATCTGCCGGAGTTCGGCTGGGATCCTGTCGTTCTGAGCGCGCGGCCGGCTGCGTATCCGAGCGTGAGCAACGATCAGCTGGTCGAGATTCCTTCCAGCGTGCACGTGCATCGGGCATTCGCTCTCGATGCGTCCAGACATCTGTCGATTCGCGGTCGATATCTGCGCGCGATGGCGCTGCCGGACCGCTGGAGTTCCTGGTGGCTGGGGGCGGTGCCGTCCGGCTTGCGTCTGATTCGCGAGCATCGGCCCGATGTGATCTGGTCCACCTATCCGATCGCGACCGCGCATCTGATCGGACACGCCCTGCATCGCCTGAGCGGCATCCCGTGGGTTGCCGATTTCAGGGATCCGATGACGGATGAGGGCTATCCGGCCGATGCAGTCGTGCGCGGTGCATACCGATGGGTCGAGCGAAGGACGATTCTCAACTGTTCGCACGCCGTCTTCACCACGCCGGGTGCGGCGAACATCTATCGCGCCCGCTTTCCCCATCTGCCGGCATCCCGTTTTCGCGTGATCGAGAACGGCTATGACGAAGAGAATTTCAGTGGCGCGGCAGCGTTGCCGGCCAATGCGCCGCAAGGGGAAAAACCGTTCGTGCTGCTGCACAGCGGGATCATCTATCCGTCCGAGCGCGACCCGCGTCCCTTGTTCGAGGCGGTGGCCGCGCTTGTCGCGCAGGGGGACGTGTCTTCGCGCGATTTCAGGCTCGTCCTGCGCGCCGCGCATCACGAGGAGCTTCTGCGGCAACTGGCGCATCAGCACGGGATCGCGGATATCGTGACGCTGCTCCCGCCCATCCCCTACCGGGAGGCGCTGTCGGAAATGCTCGCGGCGGACGGGCTGCTGATCCTGCAGGCGGCCAGCTGCAACGGCCAGATTCCCGCCAAGCTGTACGAATACCTGCGGGCGCAGCGCCCGATCCTCGCGTTGACCGATCCGGCGGGCGATACCGCGGCGACGCTGCGCAATGCCGGCATCGATACCATTGCGCGGCTGGATTCGAGAGACTGCATCATGGCGGCGCTGCGGCGATTCATCGACATGGCGCGCCAGGGTGCAGCGCCGATGGCAGCGATGGACAAGGTGCTGGCCAATTCGAGAAAAGCCAGAACGCAGGAACTGGCGAATCTGCTCGATCAGGTTGCCGGCGCAAGCTGATTGAGCATTACATCGTCGCGTGCGCCGCAATGTATGCGCGCTCGCGCCGGACATCACGATGCGCCGGTGCCAGTGCATGCTCGTCATCGTCCGACGCAGCGCGTGATCGCGGCGTCACCTGCAGCATGGCTGATGACGCAAGCAGATAGAACAGCAGGCTCAGGCGCGGAAAATCGAACAGGCTGTTGAGCGCGCCCAGCGCGAGAAAGCCGATCAGCGCAGCGGCCAGCGCCGGCACGGGCAAGCCCTTGTCCCGATGGCGCCGCCGCAGCGCCACGCCGGACTGCACTGCCAGCAGCGCAAACAGCAGCAGTCCCACCGCACCCTGCTCGAAGTAGAGCTGCAGCCACAGGTTCTCGATGTGCCACGGCAGATGATTGTCGGTGGCGAAAAACCAGTGATCCATCCCTTGCGTGAAGCTGCCGTTGCGCAGCAGCTCTCTGCCGTCGTCGGACATCAGCGAGACATCGTCGATGTCGGCGACCGAGGCGGCGTGCGGATTATGGATGGAAAGCTTGAGCAGACGCTGCGCATACCATTCGCGCGACGGCAGCCTGGTCGTATCGAACTCGACGCTAAAGCGCTTCCACTGCCCGTTTGTCTCGCCGAGCCTGACCGATTGCGCGATGCAGTTGGCCGAATACAGCATCCACTTCTCGCACAGCGGCAGGCGCAGCTCACCGGTGCCGGCGCTGCTGCGTGCCGAAAAGCTCAGGCGATAGCGGCGGTTGCCTTGCACGTTGACGATCTGTTCGACATACAGGGGCGAGCCGCCGCCCAGCGCGAGCCAGGTGTTGC
The DNA here is from genome assembly GCF_003590875.1 of Noviherbaspirillum cavernae. Lineage (NCBI taxonomy): Bacteria > Pseudomonadati > Pseudomonadota > Betaproteobacteria > Burkholderiales > Oxalobacteraceae > Noviherbaspirillum > Noviherbaspirillum cavernae. The sequence goes on along the minus strand of NZ_QYUN01000002.1, from coordinate 3,139,748 downwards.
CCGTTTCGTTCCTGAAGCCGTATGTTGCAGGCTTGACGCCCTCACCGCTGCGCCAGAGGTAGAGCCCGGGATAGCGGCCCGTACCCATGCCGAACAGCGTGGTGGCGACGTCGTCATCCATCATCTGCAGGGCGTCTTCCCAATGCGCCGCGCGCGCATGCAAGTCGCTGCCGCTGGTCGAGAACCGGTCATTCAGGTGTGTGCCGTGCACGACGAGCCATGCGGCGGCGGCTCCCGCCAGCAGCACGGCCGCGCCGGCCGCAGCCCGCAAAGGTCCGGACGAGGCCGGCGTGCGCAACAGGGCGGCTACCGCAAGAACGACCATGCCCAGCGCCAGCGCAATGTAGCCGCCGCGCGCATAGGTCACCACCATCGCGTAGACGCCGAGCGCGAACACGCTCGCGCCGAACAGGCGTGCAAGCGGGTGCCGCACGGTGAGCGACCACCACGCGACGAACGGCATTGCCAGCACCAGGTACGCCTCGATCGCGGCCCCGCCGACATGCATGCCCGAGAACATGCCGACCACGCGGTAACCGCTGCTGAAATTGAACAAGCCTGGAAAGGCGATGCGCTCCCACAGCACGGATGCTCCCGCCGCGCACACACCCAGTGTCATGCCGAACGCGAAGCGGCGATGCGCGGTGGCGGCGTCCCGATCCAGTTCATGTTTCAGCAACGGCAGCAGAAGCATTGCCCACATCAGACCTTTCCCCATGCGCAGCGCGTTATACGGGCTGTAATAGCTGCTGAACGCGTTGATGTCGAGCGAGGGAAAGGGCGATGCGCCGATCAGCACTGCCGACACGGCAGACAGCAGAAACAAGGCGAACACGCATAATGCCGCCGGCGCAAGGCGATGCGCGGATTTTCCCGGTGGCCAGCGCCAGTAGGCGAGCGCAATCGTCGCCAGCAGCAGGTAGTCGAATTCATCGGCAAAGAAGCGTCCGCTCAACGGCGCAAGGTCCAGCACCGGCAGTGCGGCGGGCACCAGAACGAGCCATGCATGCTGCCAGCGGTACAGGATGACGAGATAGGTTGCGAGACCCGCGGCAAGCCAATGCATGCCGAGCGGATAGTCTGCGATGGCCCACGCCAGCAGGCTGGCACACACCAGGGCCGGCACTTTGAATCCGCCATGAGCGCTCGTGTCCGCCTGCTGCGCAGGCAGCGGCGTTGCGGTCGCAGTTGCAGGGTGTGTGTGCGAGTGTGCGGCGACAGCCGGCGTCAGCATCGCGTTCAACCAGTGCATCAGCCAGCAGGCTGCGGCGGCAGCGGCCGCGCCGATCAGTACATTGGTCGGATCCGGATGCAAATGACGCTGGAAGAGTTTCGCGAATTCGAACACCGACGCAAGCAGCGCGCCAAGGATGGCTGACGCAAGCATGCCGCGCCGCCGCGCGGTGTCCGTCATCCAGAACAGCAGCACGCCAGGCGGCGCGTAGGCAAGGGAGGTAAACCAGAAGCTGACGAGCGCGGCGGTTTCGGTCGTGAAGTAGTGGTAGTAGAACGGCAGAAAATGCACGTCCGGAAGCCTTTGCAAAGCGCTGTCCCAGTCCAGCCACTCATGCATTTTCCATCCCTGCAGGAGCGCCAGTCCTGCGACGTAGAGCGGCACGAGCGGCAATGCCAGCCAGCGTGCCTTGCGCAGCAGGATGAATGCGCGGGCGGCGCGTTCCGCCGGCAAATGCTTGCAGGCCAGCGCGCCCAGGCCCGCGCCCGCCGCGCGCGTCAATACTGACATCCCTTGTGAAACGCCCGAATTCAGGAGGAGCTGCGCACCCTCGATCGTGAGGCCCAGGACGGCCCCCGCCAGCAGGGCGATGCGCACGCTCGAACGGTCGGGTGTACGCGAGAAAGCGGGCGTGAAGCGCACAGCCATGATTCCCAACGGAAGCGCAAGCAGCACTTCGAGTGTCAGCTGAACCGCGCAACGTGCCGGGCTGCGGTAGGCGTCGAGCGACAGCCACAGATTGTCGCGCCCGTTGCCCAGACGCGCCGCGAGTTCTGCCGACGACACGACAACATCAAAGGGAAACAGGCTCAATGCAAGATAGGCCGGCACGTATATCGCCAGCGCAGTCGACAGTGCGGCAAGCCGCCCCGCATTGCCGCCGGCGCGTAATGCGGCGAGCCAGGGTATCATCCGCGCGCCGAGCGCGTGCCACAGGACGATGCCGGCGACGCTGCCGATCACTTCGGCCAGTATGTCATTGAGCGAAACGGTACGGGGCGGGAAGTAGAGTTGCGCGAACTCGATGCCGACGCACAAGGCGATTGCTGCCGCCAGAACGGCAAGCGAGCCGGCGATGCGCGCGGAAGCGCGGGCGGCCTGGCTGACAACGCCGGACCAGATGAACGTGAGCGGGATGTAGAGCAGGATGTTGGCGATCCAGTCGGCGCGCGAGCCGATGCCGAGCGCCAGGTAGGGAATCCGGCCAAATGCCTGCCATGCCTCGGATGGATCGAGGTAAGTGAATCCGAGCGGTACAAGACTGCCGTAAATCACGAATGCCAGATACGCCAGGCCCGCATAAAGGCCGATTCGTTGAAGCGTGTTTCCCGCTCGTGTCATGGATTTCTCTTTGTTGTCGAACATGCATTCTGCGCGGAAAGGAGTGTATTGGTTGCGCTGGAGCAAAGCAAATTGCATCAGGGCCGGTCATTCTTCCTGAGCTTTGCCATGCAAGCTTGAACAAGCGGAAGGAGGAAAAGACATCTTTGACAATGTGGCGATCGATATTAAAAATTGCTTTGAAGAAATATTTCGACTATAACTACATCCATCCGGACAGCAGTACAGGCACATCTCGCGGAAACCCCGATTAACGTATTGGAGGAGTCAAGATGAAACTGCCGTCGTTGTCTCAAGAATTGCGCGTTGCTGTTTTTTTGCTGATTGGCGGCGGCCTTTGTGCATGCGGCGGCCAATCGGCAGCGGTGTCATCCGGCGGACAATTTGCGTCGGAATTTCAGGCGGCCTCATCCGTAACCGCCGTCGAAAAAAGTGCGGGTCGCGTCGTTGCGGGCAGCTCAGGGGGGATCAGTAGCGCTTCCTCTTCGACGTTCACTCCCACGCCGATACCCCCGCGCTCCAGTTCCGAGGTGACCTTCGTCAATATCGACAGCACCGCTTCCGGCGCGCAAACCAGCGTGCCGGTCACGTTCGGCCAGGTCTTCGCTCAAGGGGATGTGCCGCAAGCGAACTCGCTCACAGGCAAGCTGGCCGACGGCACGATGATTCCGCTGCAAGTCGATGTCAAGGCCACCCATCCGGACGGCTCGATGCGTCACGGTATTTTTTCGGCGATCATGCCGCAGCTGCTCGCGGGGCAGACTCAAAAAATCACCCTCGTCAAGACCGACAAAACTGCCGCGCCGGCATCGGCTCCCGCCGAATTGCTCAACGCGGGCTTTGCGGCGGATGTCAGCATCAATCTCGCGGGCCAGACCTATGGCGCATCCGCCGCCGCGTTGTTGGCTGCAGGCAAGTACACATCGTGGATCTCCGGACCCGTCGCGAACGAATGGATTGTGTCGGCCCCCTTGATGACTGCCGATGGCATCGAACATCCCCACCTGGCGGCGCGTTTTGCGATTCGTTCGTATGCCGGACTCAACAAGGCCAAGGTCGATGTCATCATCGAAAACAATTGGGCCTATGTTGCCGCCCCGCAGAACTTCACCTACGACGTGCAGGTCAACGTCGGCGGTCAGACCGCTTACACGAAAGCTGCGCTGACGCACTACCACCACGCGCGCTGGCGCAAGACGTTCTGGTGGGGAACCGCACCGCAAGTCCATGTCAGGCATCACACGGCTTACCTGATCGCCACGAAGGCGGTGCCGAATTACGACCGGACGTTCTCGATTTCGCCGGTGGCGCTGACATCGATTCGGACGAAATTCAGCGGTGCGGTGACCGAGCCGATGCGCAACGGACTGGCCGTGCAATACATGCCGCAGACCGGCGGCAGGCCTGACATCGGCCTGCTTCCAGGGTGGGCCGCAACTTATTTGTTGAGCATGGACAGGGATGCCAAGATCGCCACGCTGGGAACGGCTGATTTGGCGGGGAGCTGGTCCACGCACTACCGCGACAAGAACACCGACCGCCCCGTCAGTCTGGTCGATTATCCGTACATGACCATACTCGGACGTTCCACCGATACTTTCAATCCTGCAACGAAAAAGTACGAAGCGTTTCCTGCATGCGGCGGGGTATGCACCAATCCGCACAACGCCGATGCCTCGCATCAGCCGGGATTCGCCTACCTGCCGTATGTGGTGACGGGAGAACATTACTATCTCGAGGAATTGCAATTCTGGGCCATGTGGAATCTGTTTCAGAGCAATCCGGGATACCGTGGCAATGTGAAAGGTCTGTTTCACGCGACCCAGGTGCGGGGCCAGGCGTGGATCTTGCGCACCTTGGCCGAGGCCGCCTACATCATGCCGGACAGCGACCGCTTCAAAGCGCAGTTCGCGAAGTTCCTGTCCGATAACCTCGACTGGTACAACACCACCTATGCCAGCAATCCGAATCCGGACAACAGCCTCGGCGCGATTATCGATGCCAATGCCATAGTCTACGACGGCGGGCGTGGCATTGCGCCATGGCAGGACGATTTCTTCACCGCCGCAGCCGGTCATGCGGCGGAGCTCGGCTTTGAAAAAGCGCAGACCTTGCTTGCGTGGAAAGCGAAATTCCCCGTAAGCAGGATGGTTGGCCCCGGCTTCTGCTGGATCCTTGGCTCCATCTACAGCCTGCATGTCCGGGACACGACAAGCGGACCGATATACACGAGCATCGGTCAGGCGTACCAGGCGAGTAATCCGCCGGCGCTGACAGCCCTTTCATGCGCGAGTGCCGAAATGGCCGCCAATCTCGGCTTGAAGCTCGGCGAAATGGTGGGATATTCGTCGGACAATGCCGGCTTTCCATCCAATATGCAGCCGGCGCTGGCCTACAGTGCTGATTCGGGCATCGCCGATGCGGCCAAGGCATGGACCGTGTTCATGGGGCGCTCGGTGAAGCCGAACTATTACAGCGGCCCGCAATTCGCGATCGTGCCCCGATAGGGCATCGTGTGAGCGGTCTCCGCCATCCGATGCGGGGGCCGGCTCGCAAGCGCGACGGTCGCGTCTGATCATCGCTCGCGCAAATGAGGCGCAATAACAACGATGAGGTTTTGACATTTGAATAACTAGGCTGGACCGCCAGGATATAATCGCCTCTTGCTATTTGGAATGATTTCTGCGCCGACAGGCCCGCCTGCCGGATTGGGAACGTCTATCGAGCCATCAAAAAGGGGAGCCTGGCATGACTACCAAGGATCATCAGCACAGCGAGAGCGAGAAAGACGACCCGACACAAGCGGGTGCCACCCACACGCCGTCCCTCAATGCGTCCCGCCGACATTTCGCCAAGGCCGGCCTGGCAGCATCCGGCGTCCTGATCACGCTGGCCAGCCGTCCTGTAATCGGCGCCGCCGTCAGCAAATCCCCGTCCGGCTTTTTGTCCGGCAATCAAAGCTCGCACGGCCAACCTGTCGCCAGCCAGGGCCGCTCGCCAGGCTACTGGAAGAACCACCTGGGCAGCTGGCCCGTATCGACCGATACCCAATTCAACCATGTCTTCGGCTGCAGCCCCACTTCCGTCTATGGCAAATACACCTTGCTGGAACTGCTGTCGCACAAGAAGGACGACAAGCACAACCTCGGCATGCACCTTGTCGCCGCATTTCTCAATGCGCGAAAAGGCTGGACGCCCTTCCTGAGGGAGGACAGGATCAAGGACATGTTCACGGAATGGCAGTCCCGTGGCGCTTTTTCGCCGATCGCTACCGTGGATTGGAATGCATCGGAAATCGTCAATTACCTGCAAGCGACGCAGTCATAAGCCGGTTTTCGCGTTTTCCCGTCGCTTCCCTGTTCCAATCATGTGGCAAGTAGCTCCAGGTCAGCCATTCAGTCTGCGCGTGTTGGGCGACGAGTTCGTTGCCTACCACCCCCTGTCTGGCGATACGCATTTACTCGGTGCCGCCGCCGGGCATATTCTCGTCGCGTTGCAACAATCGCCATCCGATACAGCGGCATTGGCCGAGCGGCTTGCCTCGCTGTGGCAGACCGAACTGCATCATGAACTGGCACTCGAGACGGAAGGCATTCTGGCCGACCTCGAATCGCTGGCATTGATAGAGCGCGTGCCATCTTGAACGTCTCTTCACTCACCGAGCCGGATCTCAAGCGGCGGCTCGCGCAGCATGGTATCGCCATTCGAACCGGGGCATTCGTCACGCATCTGCAAACCGCGATTCCGCGCGTGGCGGAAGGTATCCATCTGCTTTACGCGGACTTTCCTCTGATTGAGCAAGGCGGCTTCGCGGATTTTCACGTCCGCCTTGCGCGCCCGAGGAACTTCAGAAGGTGGTTCAAGCCACAGGTATTGTTTCTGTTCGATGGCGATTCCACATTCAAGCCCTTGCCGCTCGATCAGGCATTTCCCATGCTCGAATGGGGCCTCAACTGGTGCGTATCCAGTCATGCCCACTCCTATCTGATGATCCATGCGGCGGTGATTGAGAAAGACGGCTTTGCCGCGATGCTGCCGGCGCCGCCGGGATCGGGCAAAAGCACCTTGTGCGCGGCATTGGTCAATCGCGGCTGGCGCCTGCTGTCGGACGAACTGGCGTTGGTGCGTTTGAGGGACCGGAAAATCATGCCGCTGCCGCGACCGATCAGCCTGAAAAATGCGTCCATCGACCTTCTCAAGCGTTACGAGCCGCGCGCAATTCTCAGCCGCGAGGTTGCCGATACCATGAAGGGAACGGTCGCGCACATGAAGCCTCCTGCCGACAGCGTTGCGCGCGCTATGGAAGCTGTGCCGCTTGCATGGGTCATTTTCCCGAAATACCAGAACGGCGCGGCGACGCGACTCGATATGCTGCCCCAGTCCCGCGCTCTCATGCGTGTCGCCGACAACGCATTCAACTACAGCACGCTTGGCGCTGATGGGTTTGAAGCGTTGGCAGGATTGCTCGAAAACGCACAGTGTCATGATTTCAGCTACAGCCAACTGGACGAAGCCGTCTCGGCATTCGCTGCACTGAAACCAGCGACGGTCCTGACGTGACTGCCGCTCCCTTGTTATTGCAGATACTTCGGCGGCCGGAAACGTCGAAATCGCTAGACCTTGCAGACTGGGATCTGCTGTTGCGCCAGGCGCGGCGCGCCAATCTGCTGGCGACGCTTCACGCTTTGCTCGAAGAGCGTGGACATATCGAGCAAGTTCCGTCCCGGCCGCGAGAACACCTGGGGTGGGCGCACGCCATCGCCGAACGGCATGCCCAGGCAGTTGATTGGGAAATCGCGCAGATAAGGAAAGCCTTGGCGAAGGCAAACGTGCCGCTCATCCTTTTGAAGGGGGCGGCCTACGTGGCGGCCAGGCTGCCGCCCGCGCGAGGCCGTCTCTTCTCCGATGTCGACATCCTGGTTCCCAAGGGCAGCCTTGATGTCGTGGAAGCCGCATTGACGCTGCATGGCTGGGCGACTACCCACCACGATGAATATGACCAGCGCTATTACCGGACCTGGATGCATGAGCTGCCGCCCATGCAGCATGTCAAACGAATGACCGTGATCGACGTGCATCACGCGATTCTTCCGGAAACAGCAGCCTTGCGTCCGGATCCCGAAAAACTTCGCACGGCCGCTCAATCGCTTGCATCGCATGCCGACGTGAAGGTTCTGGCGCCGATCGACATGGTCCTGCACAGCGCCGCGCATTTGTTCCATGAAGGCGAACTGGACAACGGTCTGCGCGATCTGGTGGATATTCACTGCCTGCTTGCACATTTCGGCGGCCTGCCGTCGTTCTGGCCCGACCTTGTCCGGCGCGCCAAGGAACTGGAACTGACGCGCCCGCTCTTTTATGCGCTGCGTTATACAGAGCGAATGCTGCACGCAGCAATTCCGCCGGACGCGATGGAAGCCGCCGGCAGCGGCCGCCCCCATCGCCAGATTCTTGCGCTCATGGATCAGCTCTATACACGTGCGTTCCTGCCGAATCACCCGAGTTGCAGGGACCGGCTGGCTGGTATGTCGCGAAGGATGCTGTATCTGCGCGCTAATTGGCTTCGCATGCCGCCCTTGCTCCTTGCGCGTCATCTGTTTCACAAAGCATTCATCTCGCCGGATTTGGCGTGACGAGGTTTTTTAGCCAAGACTTGCCGTGCGATTCTCATGCGGCAATGTTCCTGTATGCAAGTTTGATCATGGATTGCAATGCTGGCATCTTTCCGTGTAATCCAAGTAGATGTCGGGTTTTTTTACGAATGATTGGATAAAACGCAATTTTTAAGCATAAGTTATTGAAATAAAAGGAAATTTTATTCTGGCACAAGCATTGCTTTATAAGGGTTGTTGTTGAGATTCACTCAATATTTCAAACTGTTCCTTAGCTTAAATTGCTTTCAAGAAAGACTTAAATGACAATCAAGAATTTCATCCTTGCCTTGGGACTGGCATTATCTGTAGCCAGCAGCTTTGCTGAACCAATCAACACGGTTGTGACATTGACGCCAAACGTCGCCGTTCCCGGATCCTACACTGCTGAATTCGGAGCAACGCATCAGTTTGCCGGCAGCTTCACCGATACGTTTATTTTTGTTCCCTTGCTTAGCGGCCTTGTGGATTCAGGTATCTTTACCATCAGCCACTCTCCAAGTTCAAACATCAATTTTGTTTCGGCGTTTATCAATGGAAATCCGTTTACCTTGAGCCCGAACGGCATCATGGAAACGGCATTTACGATTCCTTTGAACCTTACTGCCCCGATTGAACTGGTTGTCCACGGCATCGCCGGCCCGGACTTGCCGGTGGGTACTTCACTTGCCGCCAGCTATAGCGGAACCATCAATATTCAGAATGCACAAAAGGTTCCTGAGCCTGCATCACTCGCATTGCTGGGATTGGGTCTGCTTGGTTTTGCAGCAACCCGTCGCCGCAAGCAATAAGGAAAAATTGCTCGAATTTGAACCCCGCTTCGGCGGGGTTTTTTATTGGGAGTAAATACGTGTTATTGCCTTGAAGAAATGCGGGGAACAAACGGACTATTTCGAAGCCTGTTTTGTTGATGATATGTAATAAATACCTTCAGTCGTTTTGCCAATCATCTGTGGCATGGGAAATATTGTCGTAATGTAGTAATCTGGCAACCTGTAAATTAGCCAACTTTTTGTGTGTCCGGAGAATAAAGTGTTGCGGATATCTAACCATCACGTTTCCAAAATAATATCCGTCCTGTTGCTTGTTGAGGTGGCAATCCTGATTGCTTCTGTCTATCTGGGAGCCGGTATTCGTTTCCATGGCGCGACAATGCGTTATATAGGGACGCAATCCAATTCCTTTTTCCTTTCCGCCTGTGCATTTGCCATGGTCATCGTATTCAGCATGAGTGCGCTCGGCATGTACCAGGCGAATTTCAGGGAAGGGCTCCGCAATACGCTCTTGCGTCTGATGCCATCGTTTGCACTGGGTATTGGCCTCATCACCCTGATTTTTTACCTCATTCCGGAGCTTTATTTTGGGCGAGGCCTTTTAGGGCTCGTCATTGTGATCTCGGCATTTGGGATATTGATTGCACGGGTGCTTGTTTTCAAATCTTCTGAGTCAGGTCTCCTGGTTTCGAGAATCCTTTTCCTCGGCAGCGGTCCCTTGGCCAAGGAATGCCACGATTTGGCAATCAACAATATTGCTTATCATAAGTACGACATCGTTGGTTTTGTCCCGACTCCAAACGAGGAATGCCAAGTCCCGGCGTGGGCAATCCTGTCAGCCGACGAATCCTTGCTGTCAATCGCGAATAGGCATAACGCGAGTGAAGTCGTTGTATCTGTTCGTGATCGCCGCGGTGGAAGCTTTCCGATTGATGACTTGTTGGAATGCAAGTTGAATGGCATAAAGGTCACTGATGCCCCGGCATTTTTCGAGCGCGAAGCATGCCAAATCAGGGTGGATTTTCTGCAGCCAAGCTGGTTGATATTCGGTAGCGGATTCGATCAAAGTTTCTTGCGCGCGTTCGGCAAGCGCAGTTTCGATTTGCTGGTAAGCATGCTTCTTTTCATCGTAGCGCTGCCCGTCATGCTCATCACCGGGCTGTTCATTTTCCTTGAGGATCGCGGGCCGATTTTCTATCGGCAGGAGAGGGTAGGCAAGGATGGACATACGTATATGGTCATGAAATTTCGCAGCATGCGAAATGATGCGGAGAGCGGCGGAAAGCCCCAATGGGCAAAGACGAACGATCCGCGTACCACGAAGGTGGGAAGTTTCATTCGCATGGCGCGAATCGACGAGCTTCCACAAATTCTGAACGTGCTCAAAGGTGAAATGAGCTTCGTCGGACCTCGTCCGGAAAGACCTTTCTTTGTGCAGCAACTCTGCAAGGAAATTCCCTTTTACAACATGCGGCACAGCATCAAACCGGGAATTACCGGCATGGCGCAAGTGCGTTACCAGTACGGTGCCTCGGTCGAGGATGCTGTGCAAAAGCTCCAATATGATTTGTATTACGTGAAGAACAACAGTCTGTTCCTGGACATACTCATCTTGATCGATACGCTTCAGGTGGTGCTGCTGGGTAAGGGCGCGCGATGAGATTTGGAAGTGGCGAGAGATGGTGATCAACGTCGCGACATTCAGTTACGGCATCGCAGCAGCAGCATTCTTCTTTCTGGCCATGCTGCTGCTGACGGTCTGGCGTGGTCGAATTCATGGAAAGGCGCTTGCAGTCACTTGTCTTGCCACGGCCCTTTGGGCCGCCGCAACAGCCGCAGAAGTCGCGTCCGGCAAGCCGCTGACGCTTGTCACGCAGTTGCTGGAGATTGTGCGGAATGCGGGCTGGTTCATTTTGCTGCTCCTGCTCATGAGTCCGGCCAAGCCGGCAAGCATCGGTGACTTTCTCGGATCGAAGCCTGCTGCGCAGGCAATTACCATGCTTTTTGTCGTGCTTTTCATTGCCACCATTTGTGCCTATCTGCAAATGGATTTTGCGATCGGGTTGATGGCATTGATAAGCGGTGCGGCCGGTCGCGTGTTGCTGGCGGTTGTGGGCATGCTACTGGTGGAGCAGCTGTTCAGACGCACCCCGCCGGACGAGCGGTGGGCCATCAAGTTCGCTTGCCTCGGCATCGGCGGCTTGTTCGCCTATGACTTCTATCTGTATAGCGATGCCATGCTGTTTCGACGCGTGAATGCGGAGATTTGGAGTGCGCGAGGTGTGGCGAATGCGCTGACGGTGCCGCTACTGCTGATCTCGACTGCACGCGATCCCCGCTGGTCTTTCGGAATTGCGGTATCCCGACGGGCGTTGTTCCATTCCGTGGCATTGTTCGGCTCCGCCATTTACTTGCTGACGATGGCCGCCGCCGGTTATTACCTGCGTTACGCTGGTGGCGACTGGGGGGCTGTGGTGCAACTCGGGTTCCTGTTCGGTGCGGTGATCCTGTTGATTGCAACGTTGTTTTCAGGCGCCTTTCGCTCGCGGCTCAAGGTGTTCATCAGCAAGCATTTTTATCACTACAACTACGATTACCGGGAAGAGTGGATTCGCTTTACCCGCACCTTGTCGGAGAGCGGTCCGGGTGTGGGCGAGCGCGCCATCAAGTCAATTGCGGAATTGGTGGAGAGCCCGGGAGGCGCGCTATTTGTCCATCGAGGATCCGGCAATTGCGAGGCGATTGCCGGTTGGAATCTGACTTTGAATTGCGGATCGGACGCCGACAATGAGGTTCTCTGCCGATTTTTGGAGCGCACGCAATGGGTCGTCGACATGCATGAGCACGACCAGAGTCCGGGAAGGTACGAAGGGCTTGTCATGCCCGAATGGGTACGGACTTCGCCACGGACATGGTTGTTGGTTCCGCTGATATTGCATGGCAAGCTGTTCGGTTTTGTCGTTCTCCTGCAATCCCGGAGCAGTATCAACCTGAACTGGGAAGTGCTTGACCTGCTGAAGATCGCAGGCAGCCAGGCGGCCAGTTATCTGGCTCAACACGAGGCCGCGAATGCATTGGTGGTCGCGCGGCAGTTTGAGTCGTTCAATCGCATGTCGACCTTCATGGTTCACGATCTGAAAAATCTGGTGTCGCAGTTGTCGCTCATGCTTGCCAATGCAGAGAAGCACAAGGACAAGCCGGAATTTCAGGAAGACATGCTCGGCACGGTGGAACATTCGATTCAAAAGATGAAGATGCTTCTGCATAAACTGAGTCGCAGCACCAGCCTGGAAACGCCAAGCCCCATTTCAGTCGGCAGCTTGCTTCGGCTGGCGGTCGGCGCGAAATCCGCATTTGAACCGAAGCCGGCGCTCGAACTGCCGCACGATGACGCGGTCGTGTTTGCCAACGATGCACGGCTTGAGCGCGTGATCGGACACTTGATACAGAATGCGATCGAGGCTGCTCCCAGGAACGGCAGTGTGACGGTTCGCCTTCGCGTGCAGGAAGACCAGGCCGTCATTGAGGTGGCGGACAATGGGCCAGGCATGAGTGAGGCGTTCATCCGCGACAGGCTGTTCAAGCCGTTTGAATCCACCAAATCGGCGGGCATGGGGATCGGGGTGTTTGAAACCCGCGAATACATGAGTGAAATCGGCGGCAAGCTCGAGGTGATGAGTCGTCCGTCAATCGGTACAACATTCCGCATGCTGTTGCCTCTCCATCAGGATGGTGCGCAAACGATATTGAATGCGGCGTAACAGTAAAGGGAGTTTTCGTGACTCAGGACAAGAGGAAATTGTTGATTATTGAGGACGACGCCGGCCTGCAAAAGCAGTTGCGCTGGAGCCTGGATGCCTATGATGTCGTCATCGCGGGAGATCGCGAAAGCGCCCTTGCGCAGATTCGGCGGCATGAGCCGGCGGTGGTCACCATGGACCTTGGCCTGCCACCGGATCCGGACGGTGCGTCAGAGGGATTGGCAACGCTGGAGCAGATTCTCGCGATGGCGCCGGAGACGAAAGTCATCGTTCTCACGGGGAATCAGGATCAGAGCAATGCGGTAAAGGCGATCGGCGGCGGTGCCTACGACTTTCATCAGAAGCCGGTTGATCTCGAGATGCTGCGGCTGGTGATTGAGCGCGCGTTTTATCTGCATGCATTGCAACAAGAGAATCGCCGGTTGATGCAAAGCCAGGTTGCGTCGCCGATGGCGGGAATCATTACGCGCGATCCCGGCATGCTGAAGGTGTGCCGTAACGTGGAGAAGGTCGCGCCATCATCGGCAACGGTGATGCTGCTTGGCGATAGTGGAACGGGCAAGGAGCTGCTGGCAAGAGCGCTGCATGATTTGAGCCCACGGCGGGGCAAGCGGTTCATGGCGATCAACTGCGCCGCGATCCCGGAAAACCTGCTGGAAAGCGAGCTGTTCGGGTATGAGCGCGGCGCCTTCACCGGTGCCGTCAAGCAAACCATGGGCAAGATCGAACTCGCTCACGAAGGGACGTTCTTCCTGGATGAAGTGGGTGATTTGCCGATGCCGTTGCAGGCAAAGCTGCTGCGTTTCCTGCAGGAGCGGGTCATCGAAAGAATTGGCGGGCACAAGGAGATTCCGGTAGATGTTCGCATCGTCTGCGCAACGCATCAAAATCTGAAGGAGCTGACTCTTTCCGGGCGCTTCCGCGAGGACTTGTATTACCGGTTGAGTGAAATTGTCGTCATGATTCCACCGTTGGCGGATCGTGTCGGCGACGCCGCACTGCTGGCGCACCACTTCAAGAACAAGTTCAGTGCGAAGGAAGGACGTTCCGGTCTGCACTTCAACCAGCAGGCGTTGGCCATGATCGAAGGGCATTCCTGGCCCGGCAATGTACGTGAAATGGAAAACTGCATCAAGCGCGCCGTGATCATGGCGGACGGTTCGCAGATCAGTGCCGATGACCTCGGGTTGTCGGACGGCCCTGCGAATGAAGAGCCCATCAACCTGCGCCAGGTGCGCGACGAGGCCGGTTACAAGGCGATGGTGAAGGCGCTTGCCAGGGTGGACGGCAATATCGCCAAGGCGGCGGAACTGCTCGGCATCAGCCGACCCACGATGTACGATCTGATGAATCGGCACGGAATCAAGGAGGTTAAGGGATTGGCGGGCGACTGATGCAACCGTTCGCTGTCAATCGATGCACTTGACCATTCGATCATCTCGATTCAAAGCCGTTTTCAATGAGCGACCTGATTCACGAATTCATTCTTCAGCAAGCAATGCAAGCGCCGCATGCACTGGCGCTTTCGTACCAGGGGCGACAACTCTCGTACGAAGCGCTTGCGCGCGAGATCGAATCGATTGCGTCGGCATGGACCGGATCGGGCTTGCGCCGCATCGAACGTGTGGCCGTATATGCGGAAAAGCGGGAGGAGGCGGTCGTTGCGCTCTTCGGTACGGCCGCTGCCGGCGGCGTCTTTGTGCCGATCAATCCCTTGCTCAAGCCGGAGCAGGTCGCTTATATCCTCCAGGATTGCAATGTATCGATTCTGGTGACAACCAGTGAGCGGCTCATCAGTCTTGCAGACGTGCTGCCCGGATGTCGTGATCTGCGCACCATTGTTGTTGCGGGGGCGATTCACCAGGAAGCGCCATCATTTGCCGGGATGGACGTTGTGACGTGGGATGCGCTGACGGCTGTGGGTCGCGCCAGCCGGCACCGCGTTATTGACCGCGACATGGCTGCGATACTGTACACCTCTGGCAGTACCGGCAAGCCGAAGGGAGTCGTGCTTTCCCACCGCAACCTGGTGGCGGGCGCGAAAAGCGTAGCCGGTTATCTGGAGAATACCTGCGATGACCGGATTCTCGCCGTTCTGCCCTTGAGTTTCGATTATGGCTTGAGCCAGTTGACGACCGCTTTTTATTCCGGTGCGACAGCGGTCTTGATGAATTACCTGCTGCCCAGAGATGTCGTTGCTGCGGTCAGGGATGAGCGCATCACCGGCCTCGCCGCTGTTCCTCCGTTGTGGATACAACTGGCCCGGCAGGCATGGCCTGACAACTCCTCGTTGCGGTACATCACAAACTCCGGCGGGGCGATGCCGCGCACCACGCTGGATGCGCTGCGCGCCGCGCTTCCGACGGCCAAGGTGTACTTGATGTACGGGCTGACCGAGGCATTTCGCTCCACGTTCCTGCCGCCTTCGGAACTGGACCGGCGACCGGACTCCATCGGGCGATCCATTCCCAATGCTGAAGTGATGGTGGTGCGTGACAACGGCATGCCATGCGGCCCGAATGAACCGGGTGAGCTGGTGCATCGCGGCGCATTGGTCTCGCTTGGTTACTGGAACGATCCGGAGAAAACGGCCGAACGCTTCAAGCCGGTGCCATCGGTTGTTGATGGGCTTGTAATTCCCGAGATCGCGGTGTGGTCTGGCGATACCGTGAGCATGGACGAGGAAGGCTTCCTCTATTTCATGGGCCGCGCCGACGACATGATCAAGGTGTCAGGATACCGTGTCAGCCCGACCGAGGTCGAAGACGTCATTCTTGCAACCGGAACGGTCGAGGAGGTCGCCGCCATCGGCGTGCCGCATCCGACTCTGGGGCAGGCCATCGTCGCCGTCGTGCACTGCTCCGATGCCGCCGTCGCGCCGGATGTGCTGATCAAGGCATGCCGGCACCGGCTGCCGGGCTACATGGTTCCTGTGCGCGTGGACGTCCGACGTGAGAGTTTGCCCCGCAATCCCAACGGCAAAATAGACCGCAAGGCATTGCGGGCGGAACTGACCGTGTCAGTCGATCAGGAATTTCTCAATGAATGATGCAAAAGCCCGACATGCTCCGCAGGAGCAATTTCCTGTAGCCGGCAACTGTCTGCAAATCGGAGGCATGTCGCTGAATCGACTCGCCCAGCGGGTCGGCAAAACGCCCTTTTACGCATATGACCGAGACCTGCTCACAGCGCGTGTGCAACACGTGCGTGCGTGCGTGCCAGACGAAATTCATGTGCACTATTCGGTCAAGGCAAATCCAATGCCGGCGGTGGTGCAGCATCTCGCCGGCATGGTGGACGGACTGGATGTGGCTTCGGCGGGCGAGCTCAAGATCGCCCTCGACACGCCCATCGATCCCGATCACGTCAGCTTCGCGGGCCCGGCAAAGACCGAGTCCGAACTCTCGCAGGCCGTGGCTGCCGGCATCGTCCTCAGTCTCGAATCAGAGCGTCAACTTGAATGCGTGGCGCGCATTGGCGAGGCCCTGGGCATAACGCCAAAGGTCATGTTGCGCATCAATCCAGATTTCGAGCTGAAATCATCCGGCATGAAAATGGGCGGTGGCGCGAAGCAGTTCGGCGTCGATGTGGAACGGGCACCCGCTCTGCTTGAATCGATCGGCAGGCTGGGCATGGATTTCCGGGGGCTTCACATTTTCAGCGGGTCGCAATGCCTCAACGCGGATGCGATCATGGAAGCGCAATCGCGCACCTTCGAACTGGCGCTGCGCCTTGCGGACTTCGCGCCGCAAGACATCCGCATGCTCAACATCGGCGGCGGGTTCGGCATTCCGTACTTTCCCGGCGAGAGGCCGCTCGATTTGAGACCGATAGGCGCTCATCTTGAGCACTGGATGCCACATCTGAAATCCGACCTGCCACAGGCCAGGGTGATCATCGAACTGGGGCGCTACCTGGTCGGTGAAGCCGGGATTTACGTGACGCGCGTGATCGAGCGCAAGGAGTCGCGTGGTCAGGTTTTTCTCATAACCGACGGCGGTATGCATCACCATCTGGCGGCGTCAGGAAATCTTGGTCAGGTGATCCGGAAAAACTATCCGGTCGCCGTAGGCAACAAAATGGCGGAAACGAAGCGCGAGGTCGTGACGGTCACGGGGCCGCTCTGCACGCCGCTCGACCTCATTGCGGACAAGATGGAATTGGCGCGTGCCGAGCCTGGTGATCTGATCGTGGTGTTCCAGTCGGGCGCTTATGGTTTGACTGCCAGCCCGACCGGCTTCCTGAGTCATCCCCGCCCGGGCGAAGTCCTGGTGTGATGCGGAGCTCTGGTCGGCGCATCGTACGCGCCGACCCAATGCAAGCTTGCTCGTCAACTTAAAAGAAGCTTTCCGGTATGACCAGAACGTCGCCCGGCCGCATTGGCACGTTGGCCGAGATGTCGCCGTCCTTGATCAAATCGTTCAGGCGGACAGCCAGCTTCTGCTGCTTGCCGTCCATGCTGCGAATGATGTTCGCCTTGTTTCCGGCTGCAAATTCCGTGATGCCGCCCACCGCGATCAATACATCCATGAGTGACATGCCTTGGCGATAGGGCAGGGCCTGCGGCTTGGCAGCTTGGCCGATGACGCGAATCTGCTCGCCGTACGGGCCGACAAACGATGTCACGATCACCGTCACAACAGGCTGTTGAATATATTTGGATAACGCTTTTTCAATGTCGCGTGCCAAATCCGTCGGCGCCTTGCCACTGGCAACGAGGTCTTCCACCAAGGGTGTTGTGATTTTGCCGTCAGGACGTACCGACACCGCCATCGAAACTTCCGGATTGCGCCAGACAATGACATTCAGAACGTCGCCCGGGCCAATCAAATAATCACGTGCTGGCGATTGTTGCTCGGCGGCCGCAACAGGCATGGGGGCCGTCGTCGTGCATCCGATCATGATGCAGGCGGACAAGGCAATAGTGAGGCGAACAAGCCATTTGGCAAGAGAGGGGTATAGCGCGACCACGTTGGATTTCCTATTGAAAATGCTTGAAATATTCTGCAACTATCTTCTAAGCATTAGTTGATAATATGAAAGCGGCAATGTTACCACCATTGCAATACCATGTTCGAAGCTGGGCGCTCAAGTCATTCCTAGCAGACACAATGATATTGATCAATGTATAATATCGCTTATAAGGTATTGATAAATAAGCAATATTTTAATGGCGACATCGAAGGCTGATGCGCGCCGCTTCAATGCAATACAGCAAGCGGTGGCGAGTTTGGTCCGGATTACTCGCCGACATATACCGGGTTGGAGTCAGTGCAAGGTGCTGATTGCGATCCTCCAGGAGAGTTGACGAAATGGCGGATTTGGTATCACAGTGCATTTCCTTTTTGAAAGGAATTTGGAAATACCGCTGGCCCGCGGTGGCGATCGCATGGCTTGTTGCGATCGTCGGCTGGATCGCGATATACAGTCTGCGGGACAACTACCAGTCGTCTGCACGAGTGTTCGTCGATACGCAAAGCATCCTCAAGCCGCTGCTGGCCGGAATGACTTCTGTTCCCAACGTCGAGCAGCAGGTTTCCATCATGAGCCGGACATTGCTCAGTCGGCCGAATGTCGAGCGAGTCATCCGGATGGTCGATCTGGACCTCAAGGAAAATTCCGGCAAGGATCATGAGCGTCTTGTCGACAGCCTGATGGCGCAGATCAAGATCGCGGGCACTTCTCAAAACGATATCTACACGATCACCTACACGGGCGACAAGCCCAAGCTTGCAAAGGATGTCGTCCAGTCTCTGCTCACGATCTTCGTCGAAGGCAGTTTCGGAAACAAAAAACAGGATTCGGCAAAGGCAATCCAGTTCATCGATGATCAGATCAAGGCTTACGAAGAAAAACTGGTGGCGGCGGAAAATGCGCTGAAGGAATTCAAGCTGAAAAACATGGGCCTGTTGCCGCGTCAGGGCAGCGATTACGGCAACAAGCTGTTTGAAACTTCGGATGACCTTACCCAGGCGCGACTTGAGCTGCGGGAAGCCGAGCAAGCGCGTGACGCGATCAGGAAGCAAATCTATGGCGACGAGATGGCAGGCAAGGGAGGGCGCCAGGCCGAATCCAGCCTCCCCAATCCAGAAATCGATGAGCGCATCCAGTCCCTGAACAAGAATCTCGATACCCTGCGCCTGCAGTTCACCGAGCAGCATCCTGACATCGTTTCGACAAAGCGGCTGATCGCACAACTCGAAGCGCGCAAGATCGAGGAAGCCAAACACAGGAAACCCGGCATTGATCCGGGTGCGAATTACAGCCCCATGCTGCAACAGCTCAAGGTTTCCTTGTCTGCAGCGGAAGCGCGGGCCGCCTCCATGCGCGCCCGGGTCGATGAATATTCGAGCCGGATTGCACGCCTGAAGGAAATGAGTATTGCGGCACCGGAGGTGGAAAGCCAGCTTGCGCAGCTCAATCGCGATTACCTGATCAACAAGGAAAACTACGAAAAGCTCGTCGCCAGCCGGGAGTCGGCAAAGCTGTCCGGCGAACTGAGCGCGACCACGGAGATGCTGACTTTCAGGGTGATTGATCCGCCGACGCTGCCGCTTACTCCGACCGGGCCTAACCGCCTGCGATTGCTATCGCTGGTGTTTTTCGCGGCGTTGGCCGTTGGAATCGGTTGCGCATTCCTGATGAGCAGGATCCGGCCGACGTTCCTGAGCGCGAGCAGCTTGCGAGAGGTTACGGACTTGCCGATATTGGGTTCGATATCGATGAAGTGGACTGACCACGAAAAAGCGCGACGTACGAGAAGTCTCTATGCCTTTGGATTTTCCGCAGCATGTCTGCTGATTGCGTACGGCGGCGTGATCGCGGGTGCCGTGATAAAGGCGTGAATGAATACCAGCCAGCGGGGCGCAAAAATGCGAAGCGTGAGCGTCACGACAATGCAGTCTGACCGACAACGCAAGAGCGGGCAGTTACACATCGGGGAGTCAGTGTGAGCATCATTGAAAAAGCAGCGGGAAAACTGGATCAGAAAAAGAGGGATGCCACGTCGTCCCCGATGACCATGACTCACGAGACATTCGAGCAGCGGCCCTTGCCGACGCCTGCCCCCAAAGCACCGCGTTCCGGCAATCCCGACACGCAGTTGTTCACGCAGGTCGATATCAATCCCGCGCAACTGCAGCGAACGGGGATGGTCAGTCCGGATGGGGAGCGAAGCGCCATTGCGGAAGAATTCAGGCTGATCAAGCGTCCCTTGATCGACAAGGCGTTCAATCAAAAGTCGGGTGCAAGGCGCGGCAATCTGATCATGGTGACCAGTGCATTGCCGGGCGAGGGAAAGACTTTTTGCGCGATCAATCTGGCACTCAGCATTGCCATGGAAAAGGATCACACCGTGTTGCTGGTCGATGCCGACATCGCACGGCCTTCGGTGCCGCGTGCGCTGGGGTTCCAGTCGGAAGTTGGCTTGATGGACATTCTGCTCGACAGGAGCCTGCAGTTGAGCGATGTGCTGCTCAAGACAAATATCGATCGTCTGCGCATCCTGCCGGCCGGTACAAGTCACAAACATGCAACTGAACTGCTGGCAAGCCAGGCGATGACCAACTTGCTGGAAGAAATCGCCAGCCGTTACCCCGATCGCATCATCATATTTGACTCGCCGCCATTGCTGCCGACAACCGAGGCGCGTGTCCTTGCCAGCCAGATGGGGCAGATCGTGCTCGTGGTGGAAGCCGAGTCGACCACTCAGCATGCCGTCAAGGAGGCCATCCGTCAGCTCGGACCATCGTCGGCCAACGTCAATCTCGTCTATAACAAAGCGGAAAAATTCCCCGGTGGAAGTTACTATGGGTCGTACTACAACTAAGACCGCGGGAAGGAATCGGTTGGAGAAAAACTCCTGGCGGCTCGCCGGAACCGCTGCTGTCGTGGCGCTGGCGCTTTGTCCGCCAACGATGGCCGCGGAGTGGAAGTTCACTCCTGCGCTGGACATTGCCGAGACTTATACCGACAACCTGCGGCTTTCTCCGTCGGGTTCTGCAACCAGCGATTTCGTGACCCAGATCTCGCCGGGAATCGCGATTGCCGGAACAGGACGCGGCCTGCATGTGAAGGCCGACTACGTGATGCAGAACCTCGCCTATGCGCGTGAGCGCAGCGGAATCTCGACGAACCACATGCTGAATGCGCGGGCCAACGCGGAACTGGTCGAGGAACTTTTTTTTTTGGACGGCAAGGCGGCCATCAGTCAGCAAAACGTTTCCCCATTCGGACCGCAGACGAACAGCAACCTGAATCTGACCGACAATCGCGCTGACGTGCGGACATGGAATGTCAGTCCTCATCTTCGGCATCGTTTCGGCCAAACCGCCACGGCGCAGTTGCGCTATACGCGTGATGCGGTCGATACGAGCACCGGTTCGCTGCTGGACACGGAATCGGATCGCGTTCTGTTCAATCTGAATAGCGGTCCTGCATTCAAGTCGCTTGGCTGGGGTGTTCAGTACAGCAATCAAAAAACGCACTACAGCGATGCCGCGACGCTTGAAATGGAAGAGATCGCGCTCAACCTGCGCTATCTGATTTCGCCGCGATTCAGCCTGACCACGTCGGTGGGCCATGAAGACAATAACTATCTCTCGATCGGGGAGCAGCCATCCGGCTATTTCTGGTCTGCGGGATTCGTCTGGACGCCGTCGGAGAGGACGAGCATCACGGCCTCGGCCGGCAGAAGGTTCTATGGCGCCAGCTATTCGCTCGCTGCAAGCCACCGTACCCGCAACACGGTCTGGAGCGTGGGCTATCACGAAGACATCACCACCACGCAGTCGCAGTTCGCGGTTCCCATGACGATCGACACTGCCGGCTTCCTGAATCAGCTCTGGAAAAGCAGCATCCCGGACTCCGAAACACGCGCCCAGGTCGTCGACGCCTTCATCCGCAGCACGGGGCTTCCCGCTTCGCTTGCGCAG
This sequence comes from Noviherbaspirillum cavernae, assembly GCF_003590875.1. NCBI lineage: Bacteria > Pseudomonadati > Pseudomonadota > Betaproteobacteria > Burkholderiales > Oxalobacteraceae > Noviherbaspirillum > Noviherbaspirillum cavernae. The sequence goes on along the minus strand of NZ_QYUN01000002.1, from coordinate 3,118,055 downwards.
GCCGTGAATACATTCACCAATCGCGTGTTTCTCCAGAAAACGGCACAAGCCTCGGTCGCCTTGAACAGCGCGAAAAACACCCTTGTGCTCAGTCTGTTCAATACGCGGCGCGACGGCCAATCGACGCAGGCGATTGACAATGCCCTGCTCGGTGCCGCGAATGCACTGCTGGAAGACAACACGCGGCAGTTTGGCGCGAACGCAGTTTGGAACTGGCGGCTCTCGTCGCGCACCAGCCTCAATTTCGGCGCCGGCTATACCCGGGCACATTCGATATCGACGGGACGAAGGGACAACGACAAATCGTTCCGGCTGGCGCTGGTGCGGCAATTCCAGCCACGCCTGAAAGGCGTTATCGAGTACCGGCGACTGCGGCACGCATCCAGCGAAAGCAACTCGGATTTTCGGGAAAACGCCATTACGGCCTCCCTCTTGATGGGGTTCTGACGGAGTCACACAAGCGATGTATGAATCATATTTCGGCTTCAGCGCCAAGCCATTCCAGTTAAAACCGGATCCGCACTTCTTCTTCGGAAGCAAGGGGCACAAACGGGCCATGGCCTACCTCGATTACGGCTTGTCGCAGGGCGAGGGCTTCATTGTCATCACCGGCGAAATCGGCGCGGGCAAGACCACGCTGATGCGCAATCTGTTGCGGAAGGTGGAGTCGGAGCGGATCGTCGCTGCGCAAATCGTCAATACGCATGTCGATTCGGACGATATATTGCGGCTCGTTGCGTCGGCGTTCGGACTGGCCTGCGAAGGTGTCGGCAAGGCCGTTCTGCTGACGCGGCTCGAACACTTCCTTCGCCAATGCGACCAGCAGGGCAGGCGCGCATTGCTGGTGGTGGACGAGGCGCAGAACCTGACGCCGCGCGCGGTCGAGGAACTGAGGATGCTGTCCAACTTCCAGACTGCAGACCGCCCGTTGCTGCAGACTTTCCTGCTCGGCCAGCCCGAATTCAGAAGAATCCTGCTCGGCCCCAACATGCAGCAGCTGCTGCAGCGAGTGACTGCGACCTATCATCTGGGGCCGATGGATGCGGCGGAGACGCAGTCCTATATCGAGCATCGGCTGCACAAGGTCGGCTGGCGCGGCGATCCGTCGCTCGGCGAAGACGCCTTCGCAGCCATCCATGCCTACGCGGGAGGCATTCCGCGCAAGATCAACACGCTCTGCGACCGCCTTTTCCTGATGGGATATCTGGAGGAGATTCATGCATTCACGAGTTCGGAAGTGAAGCAGGTGATCGCCGATATCCAGCAGGAGTTCTCGCTTCCTGTGGCGCCCATGGAAATTCCGCGAGCATCCAATGTGGTGCCGCTCGTGCCCGCGGAACCGCCCATGCTCAAGACGGAAAGCGTGGATGATCGTATTTCCGGGATGGAGCGTTCCATTTCCATGGCCTTGACCGCAGTGGAACGATTGCTCTCGTCGCTGGCGTCGAAAAATCGCTCATGACAACAATGCAATGACAGCATCCTTTTCATCACCAGAATCACCGCACCGCATCACCTGCATTGTGGGCGCGCGCCCGAATTTCATGAAGATCGCGCCAATCATGGCCGCGTTCCGGGACCTGACGCCGAATGTGCATGCACAACTGGTGCATACCGGTCAGCACTACGATGCGGCGATGAACGGCCAGTATTTCGATGCGCTCGGCATTCCGCAGCCCGACATCAATCTGGAAGTGCGATCGGGAAGCCATGCGGAGCAAACCGCGAACGTGATGCTGCGGTTCGAGTCGACGCTGGATGCGTCGCCTCCGTCGGCCGTGCTTGTCGTCGGCGACGTGAATTCCACGCTCGCCTGCGCCCTGGTGGCGGCGAAAAAAAACATTCCGGTGATCCATGTGGAAGCCGGCCTGCGCAGCTTTGACCGCAGCATGCCCGAGGAAATCAATCGGGTGATGACGGACCAGATTTCCGATCTGCTGTTTGTCACCGAGCGCGAGGGATGCGGCAATCTGCTGCGTGAGGGGATCGACGAGTCCCGCATCCGCTTCGTCGGCAACGTCATGATCGATACCCTGCGACACAATGTGGGAAAGGCCGCGTCCGTGTCGCAGATTCTCGAGGATGCCGGTCGCGCACGATTCCTCGATGGCCGCGACGGATACGCGGTCCTCACCCTCCATCGACCGTCCAACGTCGACGATGCGGCGACGCTGCGCACGCTGCTCGAATGCGTGCGTGAAATGTCCGTCAGGCTGCCGGTGATTTTTCCTGTTCATCCGCGTACCCGCCAAATGGTGGAAAGGTTCGGGCTCGCCCGGATACTGGATGCGCCGACCATTTTGCAGTTGCCGCCCGTGGGCTATCTGCAGATGCTGGGCCTGATGAAGGATGCGCGCATAGTGCTGACCGATTCCGGCGGATTGCAGGAAGAAACCACGGCACTCGGCATTCCCTGCGTGACGCTTCGGGAGAATACGGAACGGCCCATCACGGCGACCGAGGGGACCAACACGATTGTCGGCCGTGATCCGGAACGGATTCTCGCGGCATTTGATGATGTGATGCGCACCGGCGGCAAACGGGGGCGGATTCCCGAACTGTGGGACGGCAATGCGGCAAAACGCATTGCGTTGGCCATTCAGGAATGGCTGGATGCAACGCCTCGACACTGACAACCGATGAATACCATGACCCGGACCGACGACATGCAGACTTCGCCGATACGCAATGCGATGACGATCGACGTGGAAGATTACTTTCAGGTTTCCGCTTTCGATTCGCATATTCCGCGGGAGAGCTGGCCATCGCAGCCCTGCCGCGTGGAGCGAAACATCGACCGCATTCTTGCCCTGCTCGACGAGGGCGGCATCAAGGCCACCTTTTTCACCCTGGGCTGGATCGCAGAGCGTTATCCCGCGATGGTCAGGCGCATCGTTGACAGCGACCATGAGCTCGCGAGCCATGGCTACGCCCATCGCAGGGCGTCCGACCAGAATGAGGATGAATTCATGGACGATATCGGCCGCAGCAAGGCGCTGCTGGAAGATATCGGCGGCCGGCAAGTGCTGGGATACCGCGCGCCGAGCTTCTCGATCGGCACCCGCAACCTGTGGGCGCTGGATGCTCTGCGGCAGGCCGGTTACCGCTACAGCTCCAGCATATATCCGGTGCGGCACGATCATTACGGCATGCCGGATGCACCGCGCTTCGCCTTTTATCCGAACGGTCGAGACGGACTGCTTGAATTGCCGATCACGACCGTGCGCGTCATGCAAAGGAATCTGCCCGCCGGCGGGGGCGGATATTTCCGCTTCTTCCCGTATCAGGTGTCGCGCTGGTTCCTGCGTCACGTGAATCGGCACGACAGGCAATCCGGCATTTTCTATTTCCATCCATGGGAGCTGGATCCCGGTCAGCCGCGCCAGAAGAACATCGGCATGAAAACGCGTTTTCGCCATTACGTGAATCTGGACCGGATGGAGGGACGCCTCAAGGCATTGACGCGCGATTTTCGATGGGATCGCATGGACAGGATTTTTCTGGAAAAAGCATGAGCGCGGTGATCGATCATTTTCAGGCGCAGTTGCCAGCGGAGAACGAAGCGACGTCCGCTCCGGCTCCGACCATTCATCTCATGCGGCCAGAGGATGCGGACCGGTGGGATGCGTTCGTCGCGCGCTGTCCGCAAGCCACCTTCTTTCATCGCGCCGGCTGGCAATCGGTGATCGAGCGTGCATTCGGGCGCAAGACCTGGTTCTACTATGCCGAGCTCAATGGCGAGATTCAGGGCGTGCTGCCGCTTGCGCAGATCAAGAGCCGGCTGTTCGGGCATTCGCTCGCGTCCCTGCCGTTTTGCGTCTATGGCGGCGTGGCTGCGGTGTCGGATTCGGCGGCAGAGGTATTGGACCTTGCCGCGCAAAAGCTCGCAGCAGAACTGCAGGTCGGCCATCTGGAATACCGCAACATGACGCCGCGGCATGCGGATTGGCACACCAAGTCGCTGTATGTCACCTTCCGCAAGGAGATCCTGCCGGGCGAGGAGGAGAACATGCTCGCGATCCCGAAGAAGCAGCGCGCGATGGTGCGCAAGGGCATCAAGGCCGGCTTGCACAGCGAGATCGACGACCATGTCGAGCGCTTCTTCGCCGCGTATTCCGCCAGCGTGCATCGACTCGGCACGCCGGTGTTTTCGAGGAAATTTTTTCGCCTGCTCAAGGAAACCTTCGCCGACGATTGCGAGGTCATGTCGATCACCCGCGACGGACGGGTTGTCAGCAGTGTGATGAGTTTCTACTTCCGCGACGAAGTGCTGCCTTACTACGGCGGCGGCACCAGCGAGGCGCGCGAGGTGGCCGGCAACGATTTCATGTATTGGGAGCTGATGCGGCGCGCCTGCGAAAAGGGCTGCAAGGTGTTCGATTTCGGCCGCAGCAAGTGCGGCACGGGCTCCTTCGATTTCAAGAAGAATTGGGGCTTCGCGCCGCAGCCGCTGCACTACGAATACCAGTTGCATCAGTCGAAGGCCGTGCCGGATACCAATCCCCTGAACCCCAAGTATCGCCTGTTCATCAAGCTCTGGCAGCGCCTGCCGCTGCCGGTGGCGAATGCGCTTGGTCCCCATATCGTCAAGAACCTGGGGTAACGGCGTGGAACATTTGCTCTTCCTGGTGCATCGCATCCCGTATCCGCCCAATAAAGGCGACAAGATCCGTTCCTGGCATTTGCTCAGGCATCTTGCGCAGCGTTACCGCGTGCACCTGGGGACGTTCATCGATGATCCGGCGGACCGGCAATACATCGATACGGTCAGGCAATGTTGTGGCCAGACGCACTTCGCGGAGCTGAATCCGCGCATTGCGCGTGTGCGCAGTCTCGGCGCGCTTGCGGCCAACCGGCCGTTGACGCTCGACTATTACCGCGATGCAGGCTTGCGGGATTGGGTGGGGCGGCTGATGAAGGAGGAGCCTGTCGCGAAAATCCTGGTGTTCTCGTCCGCCATGGCGCAGTACGCAACGGAATTTCCGCAGGCGCGACGCATCATCGATTTCGTCGATATCGATTCGGACAAATGGCGGCAATACGCGGACAGCAAACTGTGGCCCATGAGCTGGCTGTACCGGCGCGAAGGACGTCAGCTGCTGCGCTACGAGCGGCAGGTGGCGAGCGCGTTTGATGCCTCCCTGTTCGTGTCGCCGGCCGAAGCCGCATTGTTCCGGAAGCTGGCACCCGAAAGCGCGAGCAAGACCGGCTTCTTCAACAATGGCGTGGATACCGAATATTTTTCACCGGAACGTGCCTACGCCAACCCATACGCGGCCGATGAAGCCGCCATCGTATTCACCGGCGCGATGGATTACTGGCCCAACGTGGATGCGGTGCAGTGGTTTGCGCGCGAAGCGATGCCCGCCATTCTGGCCAATGACAGCAGGGCGGTCTTTTACATTGTCGGAACGCGGCCCTCGGCGCAGGTGCGGGCGCTTGCCGCATTGCCTGGCGTGCGCGTAACGGGGGCAGTGCCGGACGTCCGGCCCTATCTGGCGCATGCGCGTGTCGCGGTCGCGCCGCTGCGCATTGCGCGCGGCATCCAGAACAAGGTGCTGGAAGCGATGGCGATGGCGAAGCAGGTCGTGGTATCCCCCCAGGCGCTTGAGGGAATCGATGCGCAATCCGGGCGCGATCTTGTGCAGGCGGACAATGCGCAGCAATTCGCTGCTGCCGTTTCGGCGGCGCTGGCGCGTCCGGACAACGTCATGGGCGGCGTGGCGCGCAACAAGGTCGAATCGGAATACTCCTGGGGCAGCAGCCTCGCACGGGTGGATGCATTGCTCGATTCCGACGCGCGCGGTTCCGATGAGGTGGCGCAGCTTGAAGAGGGAGTCTGTCTGTGATTTCGGCACGGGTTCAACCGATGACGCTGGTTACAGGCCTCGCAATTGCGCTGGCCCTGTTCGCGCCCTTCGCCATTTACTTCGATACCGCACGGTCGATTGTCTCCATCTGGAACAGTTCGGAAACCTTTGCGCACGGCTACATCATTCTGCCGATCAGCCTGTGGTTGATATGGAAGCGGCGCGACGAACTGTCGACGCGGCAGCCGGCGCCATGCTGGCCCGCCTTTCTGCTGCTGGCTGCATGCGGCTTCGGCTGGTTGCTGGCCGAGCTGGGCGATGTACAGGTCGTGCGGCAATACGCACTGGTTGCGATGGTGCCGATCGCGGCGCTGGCGATACTCGGCCCGCGCATGGCCTGGTCGATGGCATTCCCGCTGTTGTTCCTTTTGCTTGCGGTGCCCTTCGGCGAAATCTTCATCGAGCCGCTGATTGCATTCACTGCGGATTTCACGGTCGCGGCACTTCAGCTGACGGGCATCCCGGTCCTGCGCGAAGGCAGCAATTTCACCATTCCGAGCGGCAGCTGGTCCGTTGTGGAGGCGTGCAGCGGCGTGCGCTACCTGATTTCCTCGTTCACGCTCGGCTGCATTTACGCATACCTGAGCTATCGTTCGCCGCTTCGCCGCGCGATGTTCATATTGGTGTCGATCGCCGTGCCGATCATTGCCAACGGCTTGCGCGCCTACATGATCGTGATGATCGGACATGTGAGCGGCATGCAGTTGGCGGTGGGCGTGGATCACCTGATTTACGGCTGGCTGTTCTTCGGACTCGTCATGTTCCTGATGTTCTGGATCGGCAGTTTCTGGCGCGAGGCGGAGGAACAGCCGCGCGCCGCAGAGCAAGGCCGGCCGCAGGCGCGCGATGTCTCCGTGTCACGCAGGCGCATTCTTGCCGCCGCCACTGGCGTGGTGGTGTGCGTCGCGATATGGCCGCTCTACGCCTTGTACATCGAACGCGCAGTCGCGAATCCTTCGCCGATCGAATTCGGCGATTTCAAGGCGCAGTGGAGCGAGGCCGTGGCCTTCACTGACTGGAAGCCGCGCTACTTCCCTCCCAAGGCAGAGCTGTACCGGTTCTTCGAACGCGACGCGCAGAAGGTCGGCGTGTCCATCATGTATTACCGCAATCAGATGCGTGGCGAGGGCTTGATCAGTTCGACCAACAGGTTGGTGGCCGACAAGGATCCGCACTGGCGCAGGGTGAATACTTCGGCGCGCAGTGAAATCATTTCACAGCAAATGCTGGCATTGCGCGAAGCGCGGATTCAGGGACCGTCGGGGCCATTGCTGGTCTGGTACTGGTACTGGATCGACGGCAGGTTCACGACCAACGACTATCTCGGCAAGCTGCTGCAGGCGAAGGAAAAGTTCCTGATGCGCGGCGACGATGGGGCGGCAATGATGGTATTCGCGCCTTATGCCGACAATCCGGACGAGGCGCGCGCCGCGCTGCGCGATTTCCTTGGCGCAAACCTGAATGCGCTGGAGGTTGCGCTTGCCGGCAACAGGAATCACCGTGGCGACCATTGAGATGAACAACACGCCTCTCGTCGTTCACCTGATCTACCGCCTCGATTTCGGCGGGCTGGAGACCCTGCTCGTCGAGTGCATCAATCGCATGCCGGCCGACCGCTATCGTCACGCGATTGTCTGCCTGACGGACTACACCGAGTTCTCCAAAAAAATCACCCGCCCCGGCGTGGAGATATTCGCCTTGCACAAGCCGCCCGGGCTCGGGCTGGGCATCCATGCCGAGGTCTGGAAACTGTTGCGGCGCTTGCGGCCCGCTGTGCTGCATACCTACAACCTTGCGGCGGCCGAATACGCGATGGCGGCATGGCTGGCCGGCGTGCCGGTTCGCATCCACGCCGAGCATGGCCGCGATGCGCGCGACCCGGAAGGAAAGAACGTCAAGCACAATCTGCTGCGCCGCCTGCTCATTCCCATTGTCGACCGTTGGGTGCCCGTTTCGGCAGACCTGCAGCGATGGCTCAAGCATGCCGTCGGCGTGCCGGACCGCAAGAACATGCTGATCAACAATGGTGTCGATACCACGCGCTTCCAGCCTGATTCTCAAGGTGCGGCGGTCGCTGCAAGTCAATGTGTGATCGGTACTGTCGGCCGGATCCAGGATGTGAAGAACCATCTGGGGCTGGTCGATGCCTTCATTCTGCTGCGAAATCGGATTCCGGAAAATCTGCCACAACCGCGCCTGGTCATCGTCGGCGACGGTCCGCTGCTTCCTGCCCTCAAGGAGAAAGTCGCGGCGGCCGGTCTTGCCGATCTGGTGTGGTTACCCGGCGCGCGCAGCGACATTGCCGAACTGATGCGGACATTCTCCGTATTCGCGTTGCCCTCGATTGCCGAAGGCACGCCGGTGACCATTCTGGAAGCCATGTCCGCCGGCCTGCCGGTCGTCGCGACACGTGTCGGCGGCATTCCCGAAGTTGTCGTCGACGGCCAGACCGGCACACTGGTCCCGCCATCGGATGCCGAGGCGCTTGCGGAGGCATTGGCGTCCTACTGCCGGCAGCCGGCGCTTGCGGCACGTCATGGCGTGGCGGGGCGGGAAAGAGTGGAACGCAATTACAGCATTGACGCCATGGTGTCGGCTTATGCCGGCCTCTACGATGCGCTGCGCACAACCAAAACGAAATTCAGGGAACCCATCAAATCATGTGTGGAATAGTCGGCATTTTCGATACGCGCGGCGAGCGGGAAATCGACCGGCAGCTGCTGTCGCGGATGAACGAAACGCAGCATCATCGCGGCCCGGATGAGGGCGGACTGCACACGGAACGAGGGGTCGGCCTCGGTCACCGCAGACTGTCCATCATCGATGTGTCTACCGGTCAGCAACCGCTGTTCAACGAGGACAACAGCGTTGCCATCGTGTTCAACGGCGAGATCTACAACTTCCATGAATTGATGGACGAACTGCTGGCGCTCGGCCACGTCTTCCGCACCCGTTCCGACACCGAGGTGATCGTCCATGCATGGGAGCAATGGGGCGAAACCTGCGTGCAACGCTTTCGCGGCATGTTTGCGTTCGCGCTGTGGGACCGCAATCGGAAGACGCTTTTTCTCGCACGCGATCGCCTCGGTATCAAGCCGCTGTACTACGCACTGCTGCCGGACGGCACATTCATCTTCGGCTCCGAACTGAAATCGCTGAAGGCATTTCCGCAATTGCCGCGCGAGATCGATCCTTGTGCCGTGGAGGATTACTTCGCCTACGGCTATGTTCCCGAACCGCGCACGATCTACAGGCATGCCTTCAAGCTGCCGCCCGGCCATACGCTGACCATGAAGGCGGGCGATGCCTGCGCCACGCCGAAGCGCTATTGGGACCTCGCGTTCAAGGTGGCGGCCACGGCTGCGCAGGCGAGTGTCGAAGAGGAACTGATCGAGCAGTTGCGCGACGCTGTCAACTCGCATCTGGTCGCCGAAGTGCCGCTGGGCGCATTCCTTTCCGGCGGCGTCGATTCGGCCGGCGTCGTGGCGACGATGGCGGGGCTGATGAACGACAGCATCAATACCTGTTCGATCGCCTTCAACAATCCGGGCTACGACGAATCCGTTTTCGCCGCACAGGTTGCGCAACGCTACGCAACACGCCATCACACCGAAACCGTGGATGCGGATGATGTCAGCCTGATCGACAAGCTGGCCGGCCTGTACGACGAACCCTATGCCGACAGTTCCGCGATTCCCACTTACCGCGTCTGCCAGCTGGCGAAGAAGCGCGTCACTGTTGCGCTGTCCGGCGATGGCGGCGACGAGATCTTCGCCGGCTACCGGCGCTATCGTTACGCGATGGCGGAGCAGCGCGTGCGGTCGATGATGCCGCTTGCAATTCGCAAGCCGCTGTTCGGTACGCTTGGCAAGGTCTATCCGAAGGCCGACTGGGCGCCGCGCATGTTCCGTGCCAAGACCACATTCGAGGCGCTTGCGCGCGATCTGGTGGAGGGCTATTTCCACGGCGTGTCGATCATGCCGGATCGGGTGCGGGATCAACTCTTCAGCGACCGCTTCAGGCAGCAACTGCAAGGCTATCGCGCCATCGAAGTCATGCGCGCGCATGCCGCGCAATCGCCGACGGACGATCCGCTGTCGATGGTGCAGTATCTCGATTTCAAGACCTATCTGCCGGGCGACATTCTCACCAAGGTGGATCGCGCCAGCATGGCGCATTCGCTGGAGGTGCGCGTGCCCCTGCTTGACCACAAGTTTGTCGAATGGGCATCCGGTGTGCCGTCGTCGCTCAAGCTCAATGGCGGCCAGGGAAAATACATCTTCAAGAAATCGTTGCAGCCGCATTTGTCCGACGACATTCTGTATCGGCCGAAAATGGGATTCTCGGTGCCGCTCGCGGACTGGTTCCGCGGACCGCTGCGCGACAAGGTGCGCAAGGCGGTGCTGAATCCTGTTCTGCTCGACACGGGCATTTTCAACGAGACGTATCTGCGGCACATGCTTGACCAGCATGAAGCCGGCGTGAAGGATTACAGCACGCCCTTGTGGTCGGTGCTGATGTTCGAATCCTTCCTGCGTGTCGATGGTGCGGGAAACTGAGCGGCAGGCGATGAAGATACTGACTTTCACCACATTGTTTCCCAACGCAGCGCAGCCGAACCACGGCGTGTTCGTCGAGAATCGCCTGCGTCATCTGCTGGCGAGCGGTCAGGTGGAGGCGCGCGTCGTCGCGCCGGTGCCATGGTTTCCGCTCAAGAATGCGCGTTTCGGCCGCTACGCCACCTTTGCCCGCGTGCCCGCAAGGGAGGTGCGGCACGGCATCGACGTGCTCCACCCGCGTTTTCCGCAATTGCCGAAAATCGGCATGACGCTCGCGCCATTCCTTCTCGCCATGGCGATGCGCCCGGTCGTCACGAAAATCATCCGCGAGGGATACGATTTCGACCTGATCGACGCGCACTACTTTTATCCCGACGGCATCGCTGCCGTGCTGCTGGGACGTTACTTCAACAAGCCGGTGGTGGTGACCGCGCGCGGCACCGACATCAGCGTGATCCCGAATTTCAGCGCGCCGCGAAAATTGATCCAGTGGGCCGCAAGCCGCGCAGCCGGCATGATCACGGTGTGCCAGGCGCTCAAGAACGCCATGCTGGAACTGGGGGTGGACGGCAATCGCATCGTGCCGCTTCGCAACGGTGTCGATCTCGACCTGTTTCAACCGATCGACCGCAGCGCACGGCGCGCGGAGCTGGGCTTGAATCAGTTCACGCTGCTGTCGGTCGGACAGCTGGTGGAACACAAGGGACACGGCATGATCATCGAGGCCTTGCCGTCGCTGCCCGATTGCCGGCTGCTGATCGCAGGCACCGGGCCGGACAGGGATGGCATGGAAATGCTGGCGCGACGGCTTGGCGTGCATGATCGCGTCAGCTTTCTGGGAGCGGTTCCTCATGCGCAGCTGCGGCAGTATTACGGCGCTGCCGATGCGATGGTGCTTGCCTCGAGCCGGGAAGGCTGGGCGAACGTGCTGCTGGAGTCGATGGCGTGCGGCACGCCGGTGATCGCCTCCAATGTCTGGGGTACGCCGGAAGTGGTAAGTTCGCCCGACGCCGGCGTGCTGATGTCCGAGCGTTCGCCGCAAGGTATTGCCGACGCCGTGCAGACCCTGCGTACACGCTATCCCGCGAATGCGGCCACGCGACGCTATGCGGAAGGATTCAGCTGGGATGAAACGACGAGAGGCCAGATTCACATGTTCGAGCAGATACTGGGAGCGGGCAGCCGATGAAGATTCTTTACCACCATCGCACGCGCTCCAAGGATGGTCAGTATGTCCATATCGAGGAAATGATCGATGCCTTGCGCGCGCAGGGACATGAGGTCGTGATCGTTGCGCCGCCGAGTGCGGAAAGGGAATCGTTCGGTTCCGATGCGGGATTCGTTGCGTGGCTCAAACGTTATCTGCCGAAGTTCGTGTACGAGCTGATGGAACTGGCCTATTCGCTGGTCGCCTACCGTCGCCTGTCGCAGGCGGTGCGGCTGCATCGGCCGGATTGCCTGTATGAACGCTATAACCTGTTCCTGCTTTCCGGCATCTGGCTCAAGCGCAAATACCGCTTGCCGATGCTGCTGGAAGTCAATGCGCCGATTTTCGAGGAGCGCGCGCGTTACGACGGCATTTCGTTGAAGCGGCTCGCGCGCTGGGCGCAGGGATATGCGTGGCGTCACGCCGATCATGTGTTGCCCGTGACGCAGGTGCTGGGCGAGATCGTGGCATCGTACGGCGTCGAGCGCAGCCGGATTGCCGTGATTCCGAACGGCATCAACACCGGCCGTTTCGACCGCTCGCCCGATCCGCAGGCGGCAAAGGCGGCGCTCGGCCTGCACGGCAAGCTGGTGCTCGGCTTCACCGGCTTCGTGCGCGACTGGCATGGACTGGACAAGGTGATCGACATGATCGCGCAAGATGTGCCGGAGTCGGAGCGGCATCTGCTCATCGTCGGCGACGGCCCGGCCCGCGCCGCGCTCGAACAGCAGGCGGACAGACTTGGCATCAGACATCGCGTCACCGTCACCGGCATCGTCGGACGCGACGACGTTGCGCACCATGTCGCCGCGTTCGACATCGCGCTGCAGCCTGCCGTCGTTGCCTATGCCTCGCCGCTCAAGCTGTTCGAGTATCTCGCACTCGGCAAGGCGATCGTCGCACCGGCACAGCCCAACATCATGGAGATCCTGATCGGCGATCACAATGCCGTGCTGTTCGATCCGGCATGCAAGGATGGCTTGCCCGGAGCCATCAGCCGGCTTTGCGCAGATGCCGAATTGCGCCGCAGCACCGGCGAGAATGCGCGCAAGACCATTTCGGAGCGACGCCTGACCTGGCATGCGAATGCCGAGCGTGCGGTCAACCTGTTCAAGCGCATGTCCAGCCATGCGTGACATCCTGCTTTTTGCCATCGTGTTCGGGCTGCTGCCGTTCATGCTGAAGCGGCCGGTCATCGGCATCTTCGCGTTTACCTGGATCAGCCTGATGAATCCGCATCGGCTCACCTACGGTGCGGCCTACGAGTTCCCGTTTGCGGCGCTGATTGCGGTCGTCACGCTGGTCGGCGTGCTGCTGTCGAAGGAACCCAAGCGCTTTCCGTTGACGCCGGTGACGCTCGTGCTGCTGGCGTTCATCGCATGGATGACCTTCACGTCGTTCTTCGCGCTTGAGCCGCAGCTGGTCTGGAAGGAATGGGATCGCGTGATGAAGACCCTGTTCATTGCCTTGCTGGCAATGGCGGTGATCCATACCGAAAAGGACATCAAGATTTTCGCCGCGGTGACCGGCCTGTCGCTGGGATTCTACGGTCTCAAGGGCGGCGCTTTCACGCTCGGCTCCGGCGGCAGCAGCCACGTGCTGGGGCCGGAAGGAAGCTACATCACGGACAACAATGCGCTGGCCCTGGCGCTGATTACCGCTGCGCCGATCATCTGGTTTCTGCAGCTGCACGCGCACCGGAAATGGCTGCGCATCGGATTGGGAACGGTGGCAGTGCTGACCATCGTCGCGGCTGCCGGCTCCTACTCCCGCGGCGCGCTGCTTGCCGGCGCCGCCATGCTGACTTTCCTGTGGCTGAAAAGCCGGCACAAGCTGCGCGTCGGCATCGTCCTCATCCTGCTCGTGCCGCTCATTTTTTCTGCCATGCCGGACAAATGGTTCGATCGCATGGGCACCATCGACAACTACACGGAAGACGCGTCCGCGCTGGGCCGCATCAATGCATGGTATTTCGCGGCGAATGTCGCCAAGGACAATATCCTCGGCGGCGGATACAACGTCTTCACGCACAAGATGTTCTTCATCTATGCGCCCGTGCCGCTCGACCATCATGCCGCGCACAGCATCTACTTCCAGGTGCTCGGCGAGCACGGCTACATCGGGCTCGCACTGTTTCTTCTGCTGATGGCCTGCGCATGGCGAAGCGGCACGCGCATCGTCAGGTATTGCCGCAACAGGGATGACCTCAAGTGGGCCTCCGATCTTGCCGCGATGTGCCAGGTCAGTATCATCGGCTACGCGGTCGGCGGCGCATTCCTTTCACTGGCCTACTACGATTTGTACTATGAACTGATCGCGCTGCTGGTGTTGCTGGAAAAGGTAATCATGCGCAAGCCGGACAGCGCCAGAAGTCGCATCGCCGCCTCGCCCATGATGCTTGCGCCGGCGCAGGGTGAAGGAGGGAAGAGCCCATGACGACCAGACGCAGGCTCGGCCGATGGAGGTCGCACATGATCCGCGCGCTTGGCGATGCGATCGCGCCGCGCGGAATCGGCAGCGGCAGGTTATGCATCGTCAACTATCACCGCGTGATGGAATCCTTCGATCCTTTGCTGGACTCCGAGCCGGACGTCGATACCTTCCGCTGGCAGATGGAATTGCTCGCCGAGTGCTTCAACGTGCTGCCGCTGCATGCGGCGGTGCAGTCGCTCGTCGCGCACAGAATGCCGCCGCGCGCGGTGTGCATCACCTTCGACGATGGCTATGCATCGACCCACGATGTTGCCCTGCCCATACTCAGCGAACTCAAGCTGCCTGCGACGGTGTTTGTCACGACCGGCTATCTGGATCAGGGAGTCATGTGGAACGACAAGATCATCGAGGCCGTGCGGCACCTTCCCGGGGAACGACTCGACCTGCGCGCGGCGGGATTGGCCGAATATTCGCTGCGGACCATCGACGACCGCAAGCAAACGATACAGCGGCTGACCGAAGATTCGAAATACCTGCCGCCGGCGGCAAGGCATGACTTGACTCTGCGGCTGCAGGATATGGCGGGTGGTGTGCGCACCGATGGCCTGATGCTGACCCGCGAAAAGGTCTGCAAGCTGGCGCAGGCAGGGATCGAAATCGGCGCGCACACCATTTCCCATCCCATCCTGACCAGTCTGGAAGACGAGGCCGCGCGCGAGGAGATCGCGGCCGGCAAAGAGCAGCTCGAAGCGATCACCGGTCGTCCGGTGCGCCTGTTCGCCTATCCGAACGGCAAGGCCGGCATGGACTTCGATACGCGCCACGTTGCGATGGCAAGGGAAGCGGGTTTCGACGCGGCATTCACCACCGCCATCGGCGCGGCGACGAAGGGGCACGACCGCTATCAGATACCGCGCAGCAGGCCATGGGACGCGACGCCGTTCCGGTTCGGCGCGCGACTGCTGCGCTGGCTGGCGCGTTGAGCTGAAACAGGATGATTCCATGTCAAGCATGACCGGCCCGGCAAGCGGCACAAGCAACGCAAGCACGAAGAGATCCATCGGGATCTCGTTCGCGACCCAGTACCTGGAACTGGTGATCCATTTTCTGGCGGTGCTGGTGCTTGCGCGCATCCTGTCGCCGGAAGACACCGGCACCTACTCGGTTGCCGCGTTTCTGATGGCCTTGCTGCACGTGTTCCGGGACTTCGGCGTGGTGCAGTACATCATCCAGGAGCGCGACTTGACGACGGACAAGATCCGGTCCGCGATGGGCGTCGCCATCCTGCTGGCACTGGCGGTCGCCGCCGTCCTGTACGGAGGCAGCGGCATGGTTGCGCATTTCTACGGCAATCCCGCGATCGAGCAGATCCTCGTGATCATGGCGGTGAGCTTCGCCATTTCACCGTTCGGTTCGCTGTTGGTCGGCATTTTCCGCCGCGAGATGCGGCTGCAGACGCTTTTCTACATCAAGATCATTAGTGCGCTGTGCCACGTGGCAGTGGCGATCGCGCTGGCCATGCGCGGCTTCGGCGCCGTCAGCCTTGCATGGGCCAATTTTGCCGGCATTCTGTCATTCGGCATTGCCGCCAACCTCATGCGACCCCCAGGCATTCCGTGGTGTCCGCAGTTCCGCAATATCAAGACGATCCTGTCATTCGGCGGCATCGCCAGCATCGGCAACGCCGCTAACATTGCGGGCACCAACATGCCGGATCTGGTGATCGGCAAGGTCATGGACATGGCGGCGGTCGGTTATTTCAGCCGCGCGAATGGACTCGTCCAGTTGTTCGGCAAACTGATCACGGGCGCATTACTGCCGCTCGTGTTGCCCTACTTCGCGCAGATACGGCGCGAGGGAAAGAATCCGGCCGGGCCCTATCTTGCGGCGATCGAATACCTGACGGCACTGGCATGGCCGTTTTTCGCGGTAATGGCGCTGCTTGCCTATCCGATCGTGCGCACGCTGTACGGATCGCAGTGGGATGCCTCGGTGCCGCTCGTTGAATTGCTGTGCGCGGAAGGGGCAATCATTTCGCTATCGATCTTTGCCGGCCAGGTCATGGTGGCCAATGGCCAGGTGCGCATTGCGACCGTGTCCCAGCTCATCGTCCAGCCCTTTCGGGTCGGTGCCGTGCTGCTGGCCTCCATCTACGGTTTGCAAGCCGTTGCCGTCGCTCTCATCGCGTCGGAAGTCCTGTCGCTGGCGGTTGTTTCGTGGTACGTGCATAAAACGATCACGGTCCGTTTTACCGATTTGATGCGGGCATGCGGCAAGAGCGCGCTCGTCACCTTGTGCAGTGCCTGTGTGCCGCTGCTTGTCAGGTTCATGTGGGACAGCGCGGACCAGCGTCATTGGCTGCCGCTGGCGATAGGGATTGCAGGCGCGGCATCGGGATGGTTGGTCGGCATGTTGCTGACACGGCACGCATTGGGTGCGCATCTGATCGCGATGATTCGGCCATTGCGCTCGCGCAGTGCCGGTGGAACCGAAACATGAAGCGCCTCCTGGGGGCGCTGTCATATCGGTTGGGCGTGCTGAGTCTCTATCATCGTTTCCGCAACCGGAATCAGTTGACGGTCGCGATGTTTCACCGCGTGCTGCCGCCGTCCGATCCGCGCTACCAGGGAGCGGATCCGGAGCGGACGATGACACCGGATTCGTTCGCGCATTGCCTGAGCTTCTTTCGAAGACACTACCGCATCGTTTCGCCTGCGCAGGTATTTTCCGCATTGAAGGAAGGTGCTCCATTGCCCAGGCACAGCTTGCTGGTGACCTTCGACAATGGCTGGGCGGACACGGCCGAGTACGCCCAGCCATTGATGGAGAAGTTTTCCATTTCGGGATTGGTGTTTGTCGCCGGCGGCGCAATCAACATGAGACTGCCGTTCTGGGAGGCGCATGCGTACAGCTACCTCGCCACGCATCCGGAAGGCCGTGCAGTGGTGGAAGCTGCACTCGCACCGTACGGTATCCGGCTTGCTCCGCCGCCCTCGCAGGAGATGGACGAACTGCATATCAGAAGCATCATCAGGCAACTCGGCACGTTGGAGCCGCCGGTGCGCGCCGCGATCGTCGGCGCGATGGCACTTGCGGAGGATATTCCTGCCGCGATGCTTGACGCTGATAAATTGACGCACCTGGCCGCCTTGTCGCATTGCATCGGCGGGCACGGTTTTACGCATCGGCCGTTGACCGTGGTCGCGAACCTCGAAGAGGAGCTGGAAAAATCGCAGGAGGCGATCGCCGCCCATTTGGATGGCCGGCCTGCGGAGGCGATGTCCTTCCCGCAAGGCGCTTATTCCGACAGCGTGATCGCAGGATGCCTGTCGGCGGGCTATCGATATCTGTTCAGCAGCGATGCCTGCCTGAATGCCGTCAACAAGCGATTCAACCATGCCCGCCCGCTTGGCCGCATTCACATTTCCGAGCGCGCTATCGTCGACCAGACAGGCCGGGTCCAGCCAGCCATGCTGGCGACGTGGCTGTTTACGCGTCCGCTTGGCGATTCACGCCGGAAGAATCGATTGCGCAAGGCCTGAGCGGGTGCTTGCCACGGTCATTCGCGCCGGGTGTCTCGCGTGAAGATGAAATCGCGATCCGGTCCGGTTTCTGGCGTGAATGACGAGTGAACTGCCCGCGCTTTTCTCATCCGGACGCGAATCAATCGCACTTTGGACTGATTGCCCGGAATCAAGCGCGGGCCCGAATTCGAATCGCGCGGACCACTCCTTACAACTGGTTCATCAATGCCTTCGCTTCATCCAGTTTGGAGAAACTCTTTCCGGTTGCCAGCAACTGCTCCAGCTCCGTGCGTGCCTTGGGCTTGTCGCCGGATTTGACCAGCGCGAGTACCAGGTGATAACGGATTTCCAGTGCCTCCGGTGCCAGTGACGCCGCTTTCTGCAACAGCGGCAGACCGCGTGCCGCATCCCCTTTTTCGACCAGCATCCAGCCAAGTGTGTCCATGATCGCCGGATTGTCCGGCGCGAGCTGATGCGCTTTTTCCGCAAACTCCAGACCGCGCGGATCCTTCTCCTGAGCATAAGCCCACGCCAGGTTGTTGAGCACCACGGCATTTTTGGGATCGGATTGAAGAATGGCCTGAAACTGCGCGATGGCCGTCTTGTACTGCTTCGTCATGAGATTGAGTTCTGCGAGATACATGCGCGTGCGGCTATCTGCGGGATGTTCCTTCAGCCATTGGGCCAGGCGCAAATCGGCTTCCTTGGTATTTCCTGCCTGCACCAGCGCACCATGCACCTTGGTCATGAGCGTCCCGTTCCTGCCGAGCGCCAGCGCCTGCTCATAGGCCTTTGCTGCCGCCGCCGGCTTCTTCTGCACCATCAGCACGTCGCCTTCCAGTGCGTAGCCGGCGGGAGACGCCGCTTGCTGTCTTTGCACCTGTCGCGCGATGGACAGCGCTTCATCGTGATTGCCCTTTCGCATCTCGATTCCGGCCAGAGCAATCTGCGCATCCACAAAAGCGGGATCAAGCCGCACGGCTTTCTTCAACGCTGCCGTCGCCGCCGTGTCGTTTTGCATCGCGATGCCGATCGCGGCGATGCGGAACTGCACCGGCGCGGAGTCCGGCATCAGCACGGCGAGATTGCCGTAGCTGTCCAGTGCGCCAGCCTTGTCGCCACTTGCGAACTGCGTTTGCGCCAGAAGATCGAGAAACTCCGGATGATCGGGATGCGTGTTTTGCAGCTTGTTGGCAAGGGCGAGCGCAGTCTGTCTGTCGCCCGCGCGAATGTGGTGTGTGACAAGCAGCTGCGCCGGTTGCACCGCATCCGGATGGGCGCTGACCGCGCGCTCCAGCCAGGTTCTGGCTTCGTCGTTCTTGCCCTCTGCGCTTGCCAGATTGGCCAGTGCGGTCATTGCCTGAACGTTTTTCTTGTCCTTTTCCAGCAATGCCTCGAAACGCTTTCTCGCGGCATCCGGTTTTTTCTCCTGCACGTCGAGTTGTCCAAGATTGGCAATGGCCGAAAAATACGTCGGCTGCAACGACACCGCCTTCTCGAAGCTGGCGCGCGCGGACGCGACGTCCTTCTTGCCGAGATAGACCCCGCCCTTGAGGTTGTGAACGATCGGATTGTCCGGCTGTTCCCGTTCCATTGTCTTGGCCGCAGCAAGCGCCTTGTCGTATTCCTTCAGGCGCAAGTGGGTCATCACCAGCAGGATGCCGGCCTGCGCGGATTTCGTGTCCAGGCTCGCCGCTTTCTCGAGTTCGGCAACGGCGCGTGCATTCTCCCCTTGCTGCAGCTTGCTGATTGCCAGCGCGGTATGAACGCCGGCATTCTGCGGCGACAGCGTGCCTGCCTTTTCAAAGTATTCGGTAGCCTTGCCGTAGTCCTTCACCTGCATGTGGGACTCGCCCGCCAGCAGCAGCAGTTCCGCATCCTGCTGCGGGTCTTTCAATGCCGGCCCCAGCACATTGATCGCGCGCTGCGGTTGGCTATTTTTCAGCAGGGCGGACGCAAGCAGCTTGCGCGCGTAAAGATTGGCGGGATTGCTGTCCAGGTATTTCTTCAGGTGCTGCTCGGCCTGTTGCGTCGATCCGAGCGCGTACTGGACGGCACCCGCGAGCAGCACGCTGGGCATGTGATCCGGCGCCACGCGCAACACCTGCTGCAGGGACTCCAGAGCGGCTGCATGCTTCTTCTGGCTGTAGTCAAGCAACGCCTGTGTATACGAGGCGCTCAGGTTGTCCGGCGCGGACTTGCGCGCGGCGTCGATGTCGGCCCTGGCTTCATTGAACTTGCCGGCGCCGATCTCCACATATGCCTTGACCAGATGCGCAGCGGCATTGCCGGGCTTGATCTTCAGCACTTCGTCATAGGCAGCGAGCGCGGCGTCGATTTTCCCTTGTGCGCGCAGAATGTCGCCCTTGAAAAGCCATGATTCGGCATGCTTCGGATTGGCCGAAATCGCTTGCTCGGTCAGACGAATTGCGCGGTCAAAATCCTTCTGCCCGAGCGCCAGCCGCGCCAGTCCGATGAGCGCATTCGGAAAATCCGCCTTGCTCTTGAGTGCCTGCTCAAACGATTCCCTTGCCTCCTGATGCTTGCCAAGGCCGAGCCAGGCGTTGCCGCGCAGACTCAGGATTTCTGCATTGCCGTTCGTGCCGGCAGCTTGTTGTGTTTCATCCAGCAACTTTTGAAACTGACCCTGTGCGAGCAATGCCCTGGCGAGACCGGACATGACCCTGTCTGGATTCATGCCCAGGGAAACCGCCTTGCGCAGCTCCTTTTCCGCCGACTGCGGATCGCCCGCGTCATTGTGGACGCTGCCCAGCAGGAAGCGCGCCTCGGCATCTTCCGGGTTCTTTTGCAATGCATTCTTGAGCTGGATGATCGCTGCCTTGTCGTCGCCCTTTTGCCGGTACTGCTGCGCTTCCGCCAGCAATGCCTGCGCATTCTGTGTCTTGCCGCAGGCCGAGATGCCCGTTGCGAGTGCCGCGACGGCGGCAGCAATTGCAACGGTCCTGGTGCGTTTGTTCGCGATGCCTGGCATGTCTTTCCCCTTGTTTGACGTGTATGTCGATAATGGTCAGGGCAATTTCTCAGTCGAGAAATTGCCGCGATAGTCTTGTGTGCCGGATTTGTCCGATGCGGGATTGAGCGCGCGCCGAACGAGCGATGCCGTTCTTGATTGCGCGCGCTCCCAAATGGCGGAGTGCGGCAAGAGCGCCATGGAAGGTCCGCAAGTTGAATGCAACGATGCCCCACCGCTCGCGACGGTGCGACATCCAGTCCTTCTTGTACGGTTCGTCACCGTTGAGAAAGTCCACTTCGCTTACCCGATCCGTATCGATCACATGCTGCATCAGTCGTGCAGTCAAGATCGAGCCGACAGAGAACTGCGAAAACCGCTCATCGTACGCAAGCTTGTAGATGGAGGCGATGCGTTGATGGACAATCCAGATCTGCGCCGCGACAGGCTTGCCGTCGATGTAGGCAACGCCCATGCGCAGCCATCCGTGCCGCGCGCACAAGCGCACGAGTCCGGGAATGAACGCGGGAAAAGGCTCGCGTGTTTTCCAGCTGACGTCATGCACCTGCTCGTATGCGGACAGCCCTTCCTCGGCTTCGCTTGCATTCGCAATGATCCTGATGTGAATGCGGCCCTCGCGTTCCAGCTGCCGCGATTTGCGCGTGATGGTATTTCTCATGCGAGAAGGAAGGGCGTCGAAATACTCCCGATAGGAACGCCCATTCACGTCGAGATACCAGTTGCCGAAGCAGAAGTAGCTTTGAACCGCCATGCCCGCACTGCGAAACGCCTTGAGCAGCTTGTCGAACACGGGAGACTCCACTTCGAGCGGGGTCAGCGAGACAGTATCCCAGCGCGGCACGTCCCGCGTGATGGCATGGACCAGCAGTCCGATCACCTCATCCGTCGGCGCTTCAGAGCGGGAAGTTAGCGGACCGAACAAGGACGTATAGAAATTTGCGAGCGGTCTGAGCCGTCGTGGCGCAAACAGTCGGTGTCGCGGAGCATGGCACATGGGCAATGCCATGCATGGGTGTTGCTGTTCGGCGGACGGCTCAATGCCGTAAATGCGCAGGCGTGTATGCGGTTCCAGCGCCGTTTCGTCAAGGTTGCGAAACCAGGGAAGACTGAGGAACACGCTTGAAGCGGCATCGGCGTTGCCAGACTCGGCATCATGCGATCCGGAGAGTGCGTCAAGGCTGTGATATACGACGACCTTCTTCATCAATGACATGGGCTGCCTGACGCTTTCAATTTCATCGTGATCCGCCGGCAGGTGAGGTGGTGTCCCCGCGGGAATGCAGGCTTGCCACGACGGCACACCACCAACGCCAGGCGATTTCGCTACATCCGCATGACGGCGGGCTGCGGCTTTGCAGCATCCGGAAGCACATCCGCGTCTGCAAGATTTTTCTTGTACCAGTCCATGGTTGCCTTCAGGCCTTCCGCCACTCGATGGCTGGGCTCAAAGCCCAGCAGTGTCGTTGCCTTGGAGATGTCGGCTTGCGAATGGCGCACGTCGCCCTCGCGGAATGCGACATGCTCGAAACGATGCTCTGCGAGATGAGGGAAACTGTCAGCCAAAAGCGACCGCATCATGTGATAGAGCTGGTTCAGGCTCGTGCGTTCGTTGAGCGCAACGTTGTATATCTGGTTGACGGCATCCGGATGCTCCGCCAACGCGGCCAGCAGATTGGCCTGAACGACATTGTCGATAAACGAAAAGTCGCGCGTGGTCTCGCCATCGCCGTTGATGCGCACGGTCTGGTTCTTGATCAATGCAGCGACCCATTGCGGAATTACTGCGGCGTACGCGCCATTCGGATCCTGCCGAGGGCCGAACACATTGAAGTAGCGCAATCCGATCGATTCTGTTCCATAGCACCGGGCAAACACACCAGCATACAGTTCGTTGACGTACTTGGTGACCGCATAGGGCGAAAGCGGGTTGCCGATTTTCGACTCCACCTTCGGCAAGTCGGGATGGTCGCCGTAGGTGGAACTGGACGCCGCATAGACAAAGCGTCTGGCTTTCGCGTCCCGCGCGGCAACCAGCATGTTGAGGAAGCCGGTGATGTTGTTTTCATTCGTCAGAACGGGATCCTTGATGGAGCGCGGTACCGATCCGAGCGCCGCCTGGTGCAGGATATAGTCGGCACCCTGACTGGCGCGCGCGCAATCCTCCGGGCGCCGTATATCGCCTTCGATGAAAGTGAAATTGGCCCAGACTTCGGGACCGACCAATTTCCTCACCTGATCGAGGTTGTGCCGGTATCCGGTCGAAAAATTGTCCAGCCCTGTTACGCTCTGGTTCAGCTTGAGAAGTGTCTCCAGCAAATTCGACCCGATGAAGCCGGCCACGCCGGTGATCAGCCAGCGGTATCTGTGCGTGCTCAAATGCTGCTGAATCGCCTGGTACTTTGCCATGATTACCGCTCCCGTCACAGCCGCCATACGCTGAGGCCGGCCTCGCGCAATGCTGCTGGATCGAATATGGATTTGATGTCGATAAAGCAGCCGTTCTCGACCACCTTGGATTGATAGTCGGTCAGCGGCCGGGCGAGAAGTTCGCGGTGCGACACGGCGGCGATGATCGCGTTCGCACGAGGCAAATTCGCCCACGTCTCGAGCGTCAGCCCATATTCATGGCGGGCCTCTTCCGCATCCGCCAGCGGGTCGTGCACATGAACCTCGATGCCATACGACTGGAGCTCGAAAATCATGTCCGCGACTTTCGAGTTCCGCAGGTCGGGACAGTTTTCCTTGAATGTCAGGCCGAGCACGTTGACCTTGCAGCCTTTGACGTGAAAGCCCGCCTGGATGATTTCCTTGACGGTTTTTTCCGCGACATACTTCGCCATGCCGTCGTTGATTCTGCGGCCTGCCAATATCACCTGCGGGTGATAGCCCATCATCTCGGCCTTGTGAGTAAGGTAATAGGGGTCGACGCCGATGCAATGTCCGCCCACCAGACCGGGCCGGAAGGGCAGGAAATTCCATTTGGTGCCCGCCGCGCGCAACACCTCCGACGTATCGATGTCGGCCATGTCGAAAATGATGGCCAGTTCGTTGATCAGTGCGATGTTCAGGTCGCGCTGCGTGTTTTCGATGACTTTCGCGGCTTCTGCAACCTTGATGCTCGATGCGCGATATACGCCCGCGGTGATGATGCCTTCGTAGAGGGCCGCGACTTTCTCCAGCGTGGCGTCATCGTCTCCGGACACTACCTTGAGAATCGAAGTCAATGTGCGTTCCTTGTCGCCCGGATTGATTCTTTCCGGTGAAAATCCGACATGGAAATCTTTCTTCCATTGCAAGCCGGATTGTTTTTCCAGAATCGGGATGCAGACTTCTTCGGTCGCACCTGGATACACCGTCGATTCGAAAACCACAATGGCGCCGGGTTTCATGTACTTACCCACGCTTGTGCTGGCGCCGATGAGCGGTCCAAAGTCGGGCTGATGGGCAATGTCTACTGGGGTTGGAACTGCAACGATGATATAGTCCGCTTCGGCCAATTCCGCGGAGTTGGTGCTGACAGTCAGGTGGTGTGCCGCGCGCAGCGCGTCGGTTGTCACCTCACCGGTCGGGTCGATGAAGCGTTTGTAGCTTTCGACCTTGCTGGCTGAAAGATCAAAGCCGATGGTCCTCTGTTTTTTCCCAAATTCTACGGCCAGGGGTAGACCTACATAACCCAGACCAACTACGGCAACCACATTCATAACGATTCCAGTTTGCTATCATTGTTGATTTTTTAATATAGCAGATATGCTAAAGGGCAACAATCGGGTTGCCGCCATCGCCTTGGTTGAAAAGTCATTTGTTGCAAGAAAGAAATAACTATGAAAATCACGATTTTTGGAACGGGATATGTCGGCCTGGTTACCGGTGCATGCTTCGCTGAAGCCGGGTATCAAGTGATGTGCGTGGATATCGACAAGGAAAAAATCGAACGCCTGAAGCAGGGGATCATTCCGATTTACGAACCGGGTCTTGATCGGGTCGTGAAGGAAAATTACGCTGCGCAGCGCCTGCATTTCTCCACGTCTGCGGGCGAGGGCGTCGCTTTTGGCGAATTCCAGTTTATCGCCGTGGGGACGCCGCCGGATGAGGATGGCTCCGCCGACTTGAAGTATGTTTTGGCTGTGGCCGAGGAAATCGGTCGTCACATGGAGCAGCACCGGATCGTGATCGATAAATCGACCGTGCCGGTCGGTACTGCCGACAAGGTGCGCGCGAAAATCTCTTCGGTGCTGGCCGAGCGCAAGGTCGATCTGACGTTTGACGTGATTTCCAATCCGGAATTCCTGAAAGAAGGGTCCGCAGTGGCCGACTTCATGAAGCCGGACCGTATCGTGATCGGCGCAGACAGCCCGGCGAACGCGGAACGGATGCGTGAACTGTATGCACCCTTCAATCGCAATCATGACCGATTGATCGTGATGGATATTCGTTCTGCCGAACTGACGAAATATGCGGCCAATGCGATGCTGGCAACCAAGATCAGCTTCATGAACGAGATATCGAATCTGGCCGAGCGTCTTGGCGCGGATGTCGAAAACGTGCGTATCGGCATTGGTTCCGATCCGCGTATCGGCTACCAATTCATCTATGCAGGTTGTGGCTACGGCGGCTCATGCTTTCCGAAGGATGTGCAGGCGCTGGCGCGCACGGCAAGCACCATCGGCTACGAGCCGCGTCTGTTGAATGCGATCGAAGCCATCAACCAGGATCAGAAAACCCGTCTGTTCGAGCTTGTCAGCAGACATTTCGACGGGGCCGGCAATTTGCGCGGAAAGGTGTTTGCTCTGTGGGGATTGGCTTTCAAACCGAACACTGACGATATGCGCGAAGCGCCCAGCCGGGTATTGATGGAAGCTCTGTGGGCGGCCGGCGCGCGGGTGCAGGCTTACGATCCCGAGGCGATGGAAGAAACGCAGCGCATCTACGGCGCGCGCGAGGATCTTGTGCTGATGGGGACGAAAGAAGCTGCACTGAAGGGGGCCGATGGCCTGGTCATCTGCACCGAGTGGAAGGGCTTTACCGCCCCGGATTTTGCGGTCATGGCCCAGCAGTTGAAGCAGCCGGTCATTTTCGATGGCCGCAATCTGTACGATCCGTCGCGCTTGCAGGCGAAGGGCTGGACATACTACGGCATCGGCCGCGGCGCTTCCTGCAAGCGCGACAACTGAGGCCTGCCGGGCAACACTCAGTCAGTATCGGCATTGTGCAGCGCCGTGCAACACAGGCGCTGCATCTCTCCCACCCAATTTCCGATTTCCGCATCGTCCGGGCCGACGAGCAGCAGGTAGCGTCTTCCTCCGAGCACGGATACGAAGAGCGCCTTGATTGTGTCCGCATCCGGACGGTGCGGCAGATCGGTGCAGGCATCGAACGTCGCGATCCATCTCGCCGACAGTTCATCGCAGGCACGACGATGGTGCTTGGGCTCGGCAATCTGATATTCCAGCATCAGCATTGCGGAGTCGAAGTACGGCAGTTCCTCAACGTCCATGCCGCAAGTCAGTCGAACCAATCTTTGTATGCGCTCTTCCCAAGTCAGCTGCATTGCCTGCACGACCTGCTGGTCGACGGCTTGCAGCAACGCATCGAGGTAGTGCCGGAAATAGCCGGACAGCAGTGCGTGCTTGTTCGGAAAATATTCATACAGCGTGCCGACTGAAATTCCGGTTTCCAGCGCAACTGCGCGCGTCGTGACGCCTTCCCAGCCATGGCGGCGCCAAATCCGAACAAAAGCGTCGTAAATGGCCTGTACCGTGAATTTGGCGCGTGCCTGCAGCGGGCGCTTCAAGGGCTTGACGCGGTTCTTCCCGCTGCCAGCGGCTTTGTCTGGTTTTCCGAACCCGGAGGCCGGACGGCGCGCGTATATTGAAGCCATCAATACTTCAACCGAAATGGAGGATGACATGAACGACGCACTGACTGTAACACGGCTCCTTACCCGCAAGAATGCGCTGAACCAGACTCGCGTGGAAACGTTTCAGCTGCCGCTTCCGCTGAAGGATGGCGAAGTTTTGCTGAAAATCGGTCGCGTGGCGATCACGACCAATAACATCACCTATGCGGCATTCGGCGACGTGATGCAGTACTGGGATTTCTTCCCGGTGCAAGATCCCGATTGGGGTCATATGCCGGTATGGGGATTCGCCGATGTCGTTGTATCGACCGTTCCTGGCGTGGCAGTGGGAGAGCGCTTCTATGGTTACTTTCCAATCGCGAGCCACATCAGGATGCAGGCGGAGCGGGTGAGCAAGCGCGGATTCGTTGACGGGGCCGAGCATCGGCTGACGCTGAACTCAGCCTATAACCATTACACGCGCTGCACGGAAGACCCCGCGTATTCGGTTGCGAATGAAAGTTATCAGGCAATCGTACGGCCGCTGTTTATTACCTCCTTCATGTGCGCGGATTTTCTGCAGGACAACAGTTTTTTTGGCGCACACCAGGTCGTCGTCTCCAGTGCATCGAGCAAGACCGCTTACGGTACCGCGTTTTGCCTTCACGGCAAGTACGATGTCAAGCTCGTTGGGCTCACTTCGCGCCGCAATCGCGAATTTGTGGAGAGTCTGGGTTGTTATCACCAGGTCGTGACGTATGAAGAGATGGGCGCGATCGACAGCAAGCAGCCGACGCTGTACCTGGATTTTTCAGGGGACGAGTCGTTGCGGGCCAAAGTGCATCATGACTTCGGCGATGCGCTCGTGTATGACTGCTTTGCGGGTTCGACGCAGAATACGGAATTCCTGCGCAAGACCGATTTGCCGGGGCCGGAACCCCGGTTTTATTTCGCGCCGACGCAGATTCGCAAACGCAATGCGGACTGGGGGCATGAGGTGGTCAATCAGCGCTTCAATGAAGCCCAACTGCGTTTTATTGAAAGAGTGAGCGCCTCGGACAAGCCATGGATGAAGATTGCCGAAAGTCATGGATATGCCGAAACGCAACAGTTAATCGCAGATATGCATGGCGGCAGAATCGATCCGAGGATGGGGCATGTGGTCGTTTTCGATTAGGTTTTGAGGCGAGGCAATAAATTCAAGGCAATGGTGCGAGAACGCGTGTTAGTCGTTGAAGAGGTGTTGATGGGGGCGCTTCTCCGGTCGTCGGTTTTCTTTACAGTAAAGGAGATTGGCATTCGCTTGTTGTTCGTAAGTGATTGATTATTTTCATGTTTTTACTTTTGGTATAAATGTTGCTACCAACAAGAAATGTTTCTTACATCAATTCTTTTAGTGGGATACCAAACATGAAAATCTTCAATAAAATCAAGCAAACCCTGTTGGGCTTGGCGTTTCTTTCCACGCTGGGTTTTTCCGCCACGGCAGGCGCAGTGCCAATGACGGACGTTGTTGATCCTCTCTTTCTCCAGCACATCTCGACAGGAAATTCCTACAGCTTTATCCATGATATTGCCGATGGCATCGGTGGTTTCGTGGGCGGGAACGATTTGGTGAATTCGGCAACGCTGTCCATTCATCTCAAGGACTATGGCGGCAAGGAAACTTACACTTTCTCGATCGGGCTTCCTGCTCAGATATTTAATGGAAGCAATATTCCGAATGGATTTTTTCTCGTTCCTGGGGAGTTGACCAACACAATCGCACTTTCGTTTTCCGCGCTCTTGGACCTTAATGCCGATGGCAAGATTGGCGTGACGATTCAGGCTTTGAGTGGTGACTTTTATTTTGACGACTCGACCTTGACGGCGCTCGTGACGAAAGGCGGCGCGGTGTCTAATGCCGTGCCCGAGCCTGCCACGCTGGTTCTTTTCGGTCTGGGGCTGCTGGGTCTTGGTTTGATGCGCAGACGTTGGTATCGGCAGTAATCCCGCATACATATAAACGTGCTTGATTTAACCCCGCGCTGCGGGGTTTTTTTATTTTCGGCATTTTCTTATTGCTTTTTTTGGGGGGCTTCCAATCGTGCCCATCAAAAATGCCGGAGGTCAGCGATCCGCAATGGAGGCGGAAAAAGAAAAAACCCGCGTTCTCACTAGGGAAATCGCGGGTTTCAATACTTCTTTGAACTTCTTGATACGTGTTCTTGGTGGTGATAGGTGGACTTGAACCACCGACCCCAGCATTATGAGTGCTGTGCTCTAACCAACTGAGCTATATCACCGAAATAGCCCTAAATTATGCGGGCTTTGATGTTCCCTGTCAAGATGTTGACAGCTCATTGATTGATCCGTTTTCATGGCAGGTCGCGGCAAATCGGCACGTCGTCATTGAGGGCTGCCGCAGGCGATGCGTACATGGTTCAGTACGATGGCAGTTGCATCCGGTGCCAGGCAATCGACGACGATGCGCTCGGGCATCGAGCGCAGCCATGTCAGCTGTCTTTTCGCCAACTGTCGGGTTGCGGCGATGCCTTTTTCGCGCAACGTCGGCAGGTCGCAGGTACCGTCCAGATATTCCCATGCCTGGCGATAGCCGACGCAGCGAATGGATGGCAGGCCCGGGTGCAGGTCACCGCGCGCGCGCAGTGCCTTGACTTCGCCGAGCAAGCCGCCGTTCTCACCTTGCAGCATGGCATCGAAGCGCTGCGCAATGCGCTCGTGCAACACGCTGCGGTCCGATGGTTCCAGGGAGAGCGGGAAGATGTCGAAGGGCAGTTCGGTTTTCGGTGTCCTGGCCAATAGCTGCGACATCGGCTGACCGGTCAGTTCGAGGATTTCGAGTGCGCGCTGTATGCGTTGCGAATCGTTCGGCTTGAGTCGCGCCGCGGTTTCCGGGTCGCGCGTGGCCAGTCTGGCGTGCATCGCGGGCATGCCGATGCGTGCCGCTTCGGCATCGAGCCGTGCGCGGACTTCGGCGTCCGCTTGCGGCAATGCGTCGAGCCCGTCGCGCAGCGCCTTGAAGTACAGCATGGTGCCGCCGACCAGCAGCGGCAGCTTGCCCCTTTCGCGGATGTCTTCGACCAGCCGCAATGCATCTTGCCGGAACTGCATTGCCGAATACGCGTCGGCCGGATCGAGGATATCGATCAGGTGATGCGGCACGCTGGCGCGTTCTGCCAAAGACGGTTTCGCGGTGCCGATGTCCATGCCGCGATAGACGAGGGCGGAATCGACCGAGATGATTTCGGCCGGCATGTGCCGCGCGATTTCCAGCGCCGCGGCAGTCTTGCCGGAGGCGGTCGGTCCCATGATGGCAATTGCCAGAGGCTTCTTCTGCATGGGCGGCGAACGCTATTGTCCGCGCAGGAACAGCTTGTCGAGATCCGACAGCGCCAGTTGCACCCAGGTCGGCCGGCCGTGATTGCATTGATCGGCGCGTTCGGTGGCTTCCATCTGGCGCAGCAGCGCGTTCATTTCGGGAATGGTGAGGGCGCGGTTGGCGCGTACGGCGGTGTGGCAGGCGAGGGTGCCGAGCAGCTCGTTGCGGCGCTCGACCAGCACGCGCGAGCCGCCGAACTCGCGCACATCGCGCAGCACGTCACGCGCCAGCGTTTGTGCATCCGCATTCTTCAGGAGCGCCGGTATCGCGCGGACGGCGAGCGTGGTCGGCGACAATGCCGTGATGTCGAAGCCGAGCGCGCGCAGCGTGCCATGGCTTTCTTCCGCCGTGCCGACTTCCACCGCGTCAGCGTGGAAGGTGACCGGGATCAGCAACGACTGCACCTGCATCGCGTCTTCATCGAGCGCGTCTTTCAGTTGCTCGTACAGGATGCGTTCATGCGCCGCATGCATGTCGACCAGTACCAATCCTCTGGCGTTTTGCGCGAGCACATAAATGCCGTGCAATTGCGCGAGCGCGAAGCCGAGCGGGAATTCGTCGTGCGTGCCTTGCGGCTGCGCCCAAGCTGCTGCAGAAACCGCTGGAATCAGTTCGCGCGTTTCGAGCGTGGTGGTCGACGCAGAATCGGGTGCGGCGGCGGCAAACAGTGCGCCGTAATCGGACACTGTTTGTGCAACACCCATGCCGGAAGAAAACTGCATACCGAACGCGGTCTGCTGCTGTTCGCGCATCCACGGCAATGCGGCCGGCTTGGGGGCCACGGGCGCGGGCGTCGCGCCGAACGCGGTGGCCGACGTCTGCGCCAGCGCGCGGCTGACGGCGTGAAACACGAACTGGTGCACGGCACGGCTGTCGCGAAAGCGCACCTCGATCTTGGACGGGTGCACGTTAACATCGACCAGCGCCGGATCGAGATCGAGTCCCAGCACGTAGGAGGGATAGCGGTCGCCGTGCAGCACGTCCTGATAGGCGGCGCGCACCGCGTGGGTCAGCAGCTTGTCGCGCACGAAGCGGCCGTTGACATAGAAATACTGCGCGTCGGCGCGTGCCTTGGAGGCGGTCGGCAGACCGACGAAACCGTGCAGCCGCAATGGACCCGCGCTTTCATCGAGCGACAGGCGCGCGGTGGCGAATTCGCTGCCGAGGATGTGCGCGCTGCGCTTGTCGATGGCGCTGGTGTTCCAGTGGTCGATGGTCTTGCCGTTGTGCGACAGCGAGAAGGCGACATCCGGGCGCGACAGCGCAATGCGACGCACGACTTCCGCGCAATGGCCGAATTCGGTCTGTTCCGACTTGAGGAACTTGCGGCGCGCCGGGGTATTGAAATACAGCTCGCGCACATCGATCGTGGTGCCGGTCGCGCCGGAAGAGGGGGTGACCTGGCCGCTTTGCGATCCGGAAATTTCCCAGGCATGGGCCGCGTCGGCGGTGCGTGAAGTCAATGTCAATTGCGCCACCGATGCGATGGACGCCAGGGCCTCGCCGCGAAAGCCGAGCGTGCCGACATTCTCCAGCTCATCGAGCGACGCGATCTTCGACGTGGCGTGCCGTGCCAGTGCGAGCGGCATTTGTTCGGGTGCAATGCCGCGACCGTTGTCAGTGATGGCGATGCGTTTGACGCCGCCTTGCTCCAGTCGCACAGTGATGTTGGTGGAGCCGGCATCGAGTGCGTTTTCCAGCAATTCCTTGACCACCGCCGATGGCCGGTCGACGACCTCGCCTGCGGCGATTTGCGAGATCAACTGATCGGACAGGGGCTGGATGGGGCGGGGGGGATTTTGCGGGACGCTCATGGCTGGATTATACCGTCGGGGAATGCTTCAATCGGCCCATTGAAAGATCGGCAAGCAATGCATTTCGGCGTCGGTGGTGGTGTATGATTGCCGCGAATTAAAACTGGAGGGGCGATGGATTTCATGGAACTCATCAACATGGTTCTGCATGTTGATAAATATCTCGGCGCGTTCATTACCCAATACGGGACGATGGTTTATGCGGTGCTGTTCGCTATCGTGTTTTGTGAGACTGGGTTGGTGGTATTTCCGTTTCTGCCGGGAGATTCGTTGCTGTTCATCGCGGGCGCGTTTTCCGCGACCGGCGCGATGAATGCTTGGCTCCTCATTGTGCTGCTGTTTATCGCGGCGGTGGCCGGCAATACCGTCAATTACTGGATCGGTTCCGCGATCGGACACAAGGTGTTTACGCACGACTACAAATGGCTGGACAAGGCGGCATTGCAGAAGACGCACGCCTTTTACGAGAATCACGGCGGCAAGACCATCATCCTGGCGCGTTTCGTTCCGATCGTGCGCACGTTTGCGCCGTTCGTGGCGGGCGTTTCCGAAATGACGTTTGCCAAGTTCCAGTTTTACAACGTCATCGGTGCGTTGATTTGGGTGGGCGGACTGGTTGCCGCCGGTTATTTCTTCGGCAATATTCCGATCATCAAGGAAAACCTGAACACGATCGTGCTGCTCGGCGTCGGGGCTGCGGCATTTCCTGTTGCACTCGGTGCATTGTGGAAGGTGTACCGTCACCTGGCACGAAGCTGATCGACGCGTCCCTGTCGTTTCCCGGTGCCAAGAACAGACCGGGCATGGAATTTTTGAGCGCAGGCATTGCCTAAATGTCTTTTGAAGACATGCATGCCGGGAATATGCAGCGCCGGTGCTTGCGTGTCGCTTAGCGCGCGAGAAATCCATGCCCAGGCACCGCCTCCATGTCGTAACGATTCCCGTCCTTTCCGCCTTCCTGCTGGCCGCCTGCTCTCCTTCCGGCGATCCGCCCCAGCCCAAAACGCCTGCGCCGCAGGCGCAACCGGCGACCAGGGTGCCCACCATCGAACTGCCGAGTTTCGCCAGCCTGGTGAAAAACGAAGGCGCGGCAGTCGTCAACATCAGTACCACGCATACCGTCAAGCAAGGCGCTCTTCCGGTGCCGGAAGACGATCCGCTTGCCGAGTTTTTCCGGCGCTTCATGCCGCAGGCCCCGGCCAATCCGCAGGAATACCAGGCGCGCGGTGTCGGCTCCGGCTTCATCATCAGCGCGGACGGCTACGTGCTGACCAATGCACACGTGGTTGCCGAGTCGGATGAAATCACGGTCAAGCTGACCAACAAGCGCGAATACAGGGCAAAACTGATCGGCGCCGATCCGCGCACCGATGTCGCGCTGCTGAAGATCGATGCGAACAACCTGCCGGCGGTGCCGATCGGCGATCCGGCGAAGCTGGAAGTGGGCGAATGGGTGGCTGCGATCGGCGCGCCGTTCGGCTTCGAAAACAGCGTGACGGCCGGGATCGTGAGCGCCAAGGGGCGCTCCCTGCCGGATGAAAGCTACGTCCCCTTCATTCAGACCGATGTCGCGGTCAATCCGGGCAATTCCGGCGGACCGCTTTTCAACATGCGCGGCGAAGTCATCGGCATCAACTCGCAGATCTACAGCGGCACCGGCGGCTTCATGGGCTTGTCGTTTGCGATCCCGATCGACATCGCGATGGACGTCGTCAGGCAATTGCAAACCACCGGCAAGGTGACGCGCGGCCGCATGGGCGTACAGGCGCAGGAATTGACGGTCGAACTGGCCACGTCGTTCGGACTGAAGGATCCGAACGGCGCGTTGATCGCCAACGTCGAGAAAGGCGGACCGGCCGACAAGGCGGGCATCGTGCCGGGCGACGTGATCCAGTCATTCAACGGCAAGCTGGTGGAAAGCTCCGCCGATCTCGCGCGGCTGGTGGCCAGTACCAGGCCCGGCACCACGGTTGCCGTGGAATTGTGGCGCAAGGGCGCGTCGCACAAGGTGCAGGTCGCGGTGGCCGAATTGGCGCCCGAGCGGACGGCTGCGCAGGCCGAGCCGAAGCAGATGCCGGCGAATCGCGCGGGGCTTGCTCTGTCCGAGTTGACATCGCAGCAACTCAACAACCTGAAGATCGACCATGGATTGCTGGTGCGCAATGCCAGCGGCCCTGCGCAGCGTGCCGGCATTCAGCCGGGCGATGTGGTGCTGGCGATCAACGACACGCCGACGAGCAATATCGCCGCATTCGAGGAGCATCTCGCGCGCAGCAAAGGCGGGGCGGTGGCGCTCTTGATCAAGCGCGGCGCGGACACCTTGTACTTGCCGGTGAAGCTGGGGAGTGGTTAGGAATGCAAAGCGGCATGGCGCTTTGCATTCCGCTTACGTCAGCCTGTTCTTCGCCAGCGGCGGATTCTTGGCGAAGTATTTCCTGATGCCCTTCAAGACCGCGTCCGCCATCTGGTTCTGATAGGCGTCGTCGGTCAGCTTGGCTTCCTCTTCCAGGTTGGAGATGAAGGCGGTTTCGATCAGGATGCTGGGGATGTCGGGGGCCTTCAGCACCGCGAAGCCGGCCTGCTCGACGGCGCGCTTGTGCAGGCGGTTGATGCCGCCGATTTCATTCAATACCGCACTGCCGAGCTTCAGGCTGTCGCTGATCTGCGCCGTGGTGGACAGGTCGAGCAGGACGCTGGCGAGCTGGCGGTCGTGGCCCTTGATGTTGACGCCGCCGATCAGGTCGGCGGCGTTTTCCTTGTTGGCGAGCCAGCGCGCGGCGGTGGAGCTCGCGCCTTTTTCCGACAGCACGAACACCGACGAGCCGCGCGCGGTCGGCTCCACCCACGCGTCGGCATGGATCGAGACGAACAGGTCGGCCTGCACCTTGCGCGCCTTCTGCACGCGCACGTGGAGC
This sequence comes from Noviherbaspirillum cavernae, assembly GCF_003590875.1. Lineage (NCBI taxonomy): Bacteria > Pseudomonadati > Pseudomonadota > Betaproteobacteria > Burkholderiales > Oxalobacteraceae > Noviherbaspirillum > Noviherbaspirillum cavernae. The sequence continues at coordinate 3,083,523 of NZ_QYUN01000002.1, read as the reverse complement.
GGCACGAAGTAGTCGGCGTCGCGCGTCAGCATCACGCGCATGTTCGGCTGTTCCTCGATCTTCGCCTTGAGCCGCTTCGCGATCGACAGCACGACATCCTTCTCGCGGCTGCCGCCGCGGCCGACCGCGCCGGGATCCTCGCCGCCGTGGCCGGGGTCGAGTGCGATGGTGATCATGCGCGTCAGCACCAGCGCCTTCTCGTCCTTGAGATCGAGTTTGGCGTTGGCCTGGGGCTCCGGCGCTGCGGGCTTCGGTTCCGGCCTGGCCTCGGCCAGCGGCGGCTTGCTGTCAGTGTCCTTGTCGCGCGACCACTCGCCCTTCTGGATCAGCGCGGCGATCGGGTCCGGCGGATTGACCGGATACAGGTCGAAAATCAGGCGATGCTTGTATCCGCCGATCGGCGCCAGCGTGAATACCTGCGGATTGACTTCCTCCTTCAGGTCGAACACGAGACGCACCACGTTGGGCCGGTTCTGGCCGACGCGCACCTGCTTGATGTAGGGATCGTTCGACTGGATCTTGGCGACCAGCTGCTTCAGGGTCGGATTGAGTTCCAGTCCCTCGATGTCGACCACCAGCCGCTCCGGGTCCTTCACGATGAAGTGGGAGGCCTTGAGGTCGGTGTCGTTTTCGAGCGTGACGCGCGTGTAATCCTCCGCCGGCCACACGCGCACCGCCATGATCTGCGCGGCGCGCGCGGGCAGGGCGGTGATGACGGAGATGAGTAGCGTGCCGCCGGCTTTCAGCAGAGTGCGGCGGGGACGGGAGGTCACAGATTTGGTGCGAATTTCAGTCGATCGAGGCATCGAGAACCCTGGTCTGACAATGCCTGCAATTCTACATCACGACCTTGCTCTGGAGAAATGTCGAGGAAGACACGAATGTCGGGCGGCGGCAAAACGGCCTGCGCCTTTTCCGGCCATTCGACGATGCAGATGTTGCGATCGTTGAAATATTCGCGAAAGCCTGCGTCGAGAAACTCCTCGGGACTCGCCATGCGATAGAGGTCGAAATGGATGACCTCGACCGGCTCGCCGCCGAGGACGACCTTGTAGGGTTCCGCCAGCGTGTAGGTGGGGCTCCTGACGTGGCCGGCGTGGCCGGCGGCGTGCAGCAGCGCGCGGGTGAGGGCGGTCTTGCCTGCGCCCAGATCGCCATGCAGATGGATCACGAGGCCGGGGGCCAGTGCGCGGGCGAGGCTCGCGCCGAGCGCCGCAGTGCCTGCTTCGTCGTGAAGGACGGTCTTAAAATGCTGCATCTCGTAAAATCACGTCTCTGTTGATGTCCTGTTGTCAGACTGGTACGGGAAAAGGCGTACGATGAATGTCACTGGTGTCCTGAGTTTGAAATTCGTTGCAAATAAAAGTGATGAAATCGCGACGAGACAAGGAAAAAAGCACAGCAAGGCCGAGGCCTTGCGAGCATTTTTGACGCAGTATCGGTGCGATTCTCGTCATCTTTTATGTAGCGAATTTCTAACTCAGGACACTAGTGCATTCCCGCTTTCCATTCCACAGCTGCACTCCATCCATGCGGGCCAGGCCCGTTGATATTGCTCACATGACTACCCTGCCGCACGACCTGTCCGCACTTGCGCTGACCATTAAATCATGGGGGCGCGAACTCGGCTTTGCGGAAATCCGCATCGCCGACATCGATCTGTCGCAGGCGGAGGCGGGATTGCAGGCGTGGCTGGCTGCCGGCCATCACGGCGAGATGGATTATATGGCAGCGCACGGCATGAAGCGCGCGCGTCCGGCGGAACTGGTGCCGGGCACGGTGCGCGTGATCATGGCGCGCATGAACTATTTGCCGCGCGATGCGGGCGATGACTGGCGCGAACGGGAAGAACACCGCAGCAAGGATCCATCGGCAGCGGCGATCTCGATCTACGCACGCGGGCGCGACTATCACAAGGTGTTGCGCGCGCGGCTGCAGCAATTGGCGGAACGCATCCGTGAGGAAATCGGCGAATTCGGCTATCGCGTGTTCACCGATTCGGCCCCCGTGATGGAAGTGGCGCTGGCGGCAAAGGCCGGACTGGGCTGGCGCGGCAAGCACACCTTGCTGCTGCATCGCGAGGCCGGTTCCATGTTCTTCCTCGGCGAGCTGTACACCGATCTGCCGCTGCCGGTCGATGAGGCGACCGGCGCGCATTGCGGCCAGTGCAGTGCCTGCATCGACGTCTGTCCGACCCAGGCGATCCTGGGGCCGTACCGGCTGGATGCGCGGCGCTGCATTTCCTATCTGACCATCGAACTCAAGGGCAGCATACCGATCGAGCTGCGGCCCTTGATCGGCAATCGTGTCTATGGCTGCGACGATTGCCAGCTCGTTTGCCCGTGGAACAAGTTCGCGCAGCGCGCGACGTTGCCGGACTTCGATGTGCGCAACGGACTTGATCAGGCATCCATGGTGGAGTTGTTCGGCTGGAGCGAAGAGGAATTCAACCGCCGCATGGAAGGCAGCCCGATCCGCCGCATCGGTCACGAACGCTGGCTGCGCAACATCGCAGTCGGGCTGGGGAATGTGGCAAATAAGGTGGCACATGAGGCGTCACATGCGGCGTCACATGCGGCACCACATAAGGCAGCGCCATCGCCCGCGATCATCGCGGCACTGACGGCGCGCGCGGATCACCCATCCGCCCTGGTGCGCGAGCATGTCGCGTGGGCGCTGGCGCAGCACCAATCACTGCGCCAGTCCGAGCCATAGCGGCAGCGTCACGGCGGACACCACCGTGCTCGCCGATACCAGGAAGGCGACGAAAGGACCGTTGCCGCCCATGCGCGCGGCCAGCACGTATGCGCTCGATGCCGTCGGCAGCGCACAGAACATGACGATGATCTGCAGCTGCACGCCTTGCAAGCCGAGCCAGCGCGCCGCACCGTAGCCGAGCAGCGGCAGCACCAGCAATTTGACGGCGAGGAAATAGCACGCCAATCCCTTGGCGGCATGCAAACCTGACAGGCGCAGCCCCGCCCCGACCGCGATCAATCCCGCCGCGATCGATGCATTGCCCATGCGTGCCAGCGTGGCGGCGGCGATGTCGGGCAGGTGCAGGCCCAGCAGATTGAACAGCATGCCGCCGGCGGCGGCGATCAGCAAGGGATTCCTGGCGAGCTCCGGCAGCAGCTTGTTGCTCTTGTGCGCCAGTGCATGCACGGCGGCCATGTTGCACAGGGGCACGGCGAAGCCGATGATCAGCGCCATCAAGGTCGTTCCTTGTTCGCCCGCCAGGCGCGAGGCGATCGCCAGTCCGATGTAGGAATTGAAGCGGAAGGCGGTCTGCACGCCGGACTCGAACACCATCGGCGCAGCGCGGAACAGGGGCCTGGCAAACCAGCCGAGTGCGATCCCGCACAGTGTCGCGAACAGCGCGGCCTCCAGCATCTTGCCGGTGGTGGCGAAGTCGAACGAGGTGCGTGCGGTGGCATGAAACAGCAGCGCCGGGAAGAGCACGTAGTAGACCAGTTTCTCCAACCCGGCCCAGAACGGCGTGCCCCAGTCGGTCAAGCGCACCAGCAGAAAGCCGATCAGGATCAGGGTGAAGTCGGGGACGAGGAGGGCGGCAATGTGCATGGACGGCGTTGCGGGCGGCATGCGCCCGCGTCAGGCGATGATGTTTGTTTTCCGCTGGGTTTTCTGCTGTGTTGCGTGTGTTACTTCAGCAGCCGCGCCAGTTCGACCGCCGTCTTCACGTTCATCTTGTCGAAGATGTGCGCGCGGTGGACTTCGACGGTGCGCATGCTGATGCCGAGCTTGTCGGCGATTACCTTGTTCATTTTCCCATCGAGGATCAGGTCCAGCACTTCGCGCTCGCGCGCAGACAGTGCGGCCAGACGTGCCTGCACCGCCGCCGTCGCGCCGGCCTGTTGCGAGGCGGTCAATGCTTCCTGCACGCGGTCCATCAGCTTGTTGTCGTTGAATGGCTTCTCGAAGAAATCGAATGCGCCGCGCTTGAGCGTATCGACCGCCATCGGCACGTCGCCGTGGCCGGTGAGGAAGATGACCGGCAGGCGCTGTGTGAAGCCGCGCGCGGCCAGCACGTCGAACAAGGCGACGCCGCTGATGCTGGGCATGCGCACGTCGAGCAATACGCATTCGCCTTGCGGGTCGAAGGCCATGGCGTTGTCGAGCATGGCGAGAAACGCTTCACCGCTGTCGTAGGCCGCCGCCGCGATGCCGCGCGACTGCGCCAGCCATGCGAGCGAATCGCGGATCGTTTCTTCATCGTCAACTATGTGCAGCATGCGGTCTCCGCGAAGGCGTGGGGTTTCCGGCCTTGTCTGATTGTTATTTGGCGCTTGTGGCGGTCAGCCCGATTCTCGTGAAGACGGGCCGCCGGCAATCATAGCGAAAATCGTGAGGACGGGTGAATCATGCCTGCTGTTGATCCGGTTTGCGCGCCTGCGCATCGGCCGCCGGCAGCGTGAAGCGGAAGATCGTGCCGCCCTTGGGATTGTCGGCATGCGTGAGTGTGCCGCCGTGGAATTCGACGGCGGTGCGGCAGATGTTCAGGCCGATGCCCATGCCTTCGGCCTTGGTCGAGAAGAATGGCGAGAACAACCGCGCTGCCACCTCGGGCGGGATGCCGTGGCCCTGGTCGATGACGGCGATGGCGACATTGCTCTGCGCGTCCGAGTCCTCGCGTTCGGCGACGATGCGCAGGATGCGCCGTTCCGGCGTGATGTGTTCCATCGCCTCGATCGCGTTGCGCGTCAGGTTCAGCAGCACCTGTTCGATCAGCACGCGGTCGGCGAGCACTGCCGGCAGGCGGGAGCCGATATTGGTTTGGATGGCAACGAAGAAGCGGTGCGCCTGCAGCTCGACCAGCGGCATCACGCTGTCGACCAGCGTGCGGATCGCCACCTTCTCGCGCGAAGGTTCGCGCCGTTTGACGAAGGTGTGCACGCTGCGGATGATGTGGCCGGCGCGTTGTGCCTGGGCCTTGGTTTTCTCGAGCGCCGGCTTGAGCAGGCCCAGATCGACGCCGCCCGGCTGACGCGATGCATTCTCGAGCAGGTTGAGCGCGCCGGTGGTGTAACTCGAGATCGCCGCCAGCGGCTGGTTCAGTTCGTGCGCGAGCGTCGAGGCGATTTCGCCCATGGTGGCCAGGCGCGCGCTGGCCTGCAGCTTTTCCTGCTGCTGGCGGTTCAGGTCCTCGATGCGCTTCAAATCCGACACATCGAGAATCGAGCCCATCCAGCCGGTCTGTTTGCCGCTGTCGTCGACCAGCGGCGATTCGAAAATCAGCACCGGAAACCGTTCGCCGTTGGCGCGCAGGTACACGGTTTCGAAACCCTGTGGCGTGACCGTTCCGGCCAGCACCTGGGAAAATCTCTGCTGGTATTCCTCGATTGCTTCCGGCGCCCAGTACGACATCGGCGGCTTCTCGCCCAGGATCTGATCGGCGGAAATGCCGAGCATCTGGCAGAAGGCCGGGTTGACATAGGTGATGCGGCCTTCCAGGTCGCGCGCGCGCAAGCCCGTCACCAGCGAGTTTTCCATCGCGGCGCGGAACAGGACCTGCTGATGCAGGGCTTCCTCGGCCGCGAGCCGTCGATTGATGTCGCGCCACAATGCCCACAGGCTCCACAGCAGACCGAGCGACAGCGCGATGACGGAGCCGACCAGCAGATTCGGAAGCAGCTTCGGCGCGCTCTTGATGCTGTTGGTGCGCAAGATGAGCGTCGCGCCGGGCAGGTCGAGCGCGCGCTGGTGGGTATAGACGCCGCGTCCCGTGCCGCCTTCCGCGCGTTTTGCCAGAACGACATCATCGCTGTCAGTCAGCGAGATTTCATTGTCCTGCGCGAACCACCACGGCACCATTTCGTCAAGCACGCTGGATATCGAATAGGTCGCCACCAGGCTGCCGGCGTATTTGTCGCCGAGGTAGAGCGGCACGTGATAATCCATCAGCATCGGTCCGGGCAGCCCCGACGGCGGCGCGGGCTGGCTGTATTGCGGCAGCCTGGCGCTGCGCGTCTGTTCGGCGGTGAACCGCGATGCCGGTGGCAGATCCGCCAAAGTCAGCGGCGCATCGTCGGTCGATTCGACCGCCTTGCCGGCGGCGTCGAACCAGACGACGCGATTGAGTTCCTGGTTGTTGCGCAGCAGCGTCTGCATCCGGTCCTGCAATCTTTTCCCGGACAGAAAGCCTGAACCGATTTCGGTCGCGATCAGGCGAATGCTTTCCTCGTTGCGTCCGATCTGGAAGCGGATGGTCTGCTCGACCCACAGCGTGTCGGCGATCAACTGTTCCTGGCGCTCGTTCGACTCCATTTGCTGCGCCTGCCACGGCAGCCACAGCAGCGTGGACACGAACAGCAATACCAGGAGCACCGGGATCAGCCAGTGCAGCACGCGCCTGCGGCCAAACCGGCTGGATCGGGAATGGATGGCCGGTCCGGCTGTCATGCGGTCGGCGGCGTCGCCATGCAGGCGTGTGGTTTTTTCCATGGTGCGGGTTTTTCCTCTGTGCCAAGTGTATCGCGGCGATGTGCGCGACCCTCATGTGGAGGCATGCACGCGCATTGTGGTTATCCACACTTGTGACGCCCCGGCGGAATGACAAGAATGGCGACAGTTAACTGCTTCATCCCTTTACCGCACGGAATTCCATGAGAATCGACGCATTGCTTCTCACGTTTGCTGCCGCGTTCGCGAGCATCAATGCGCAAGCACAAGCCCCGGCCCCCATCGTCGTCAAGTTCAGCCACGTGGTGGCGAGCGACACGCCCAAGGGCAAGGCCGCGCAGCGCTTCAAGGAATTGGCGGAAGCAGCGACCAAGGGCCGCGTCAGGGTCGAAATCTATCCGAACAGCCAGCTCTACAAGGATAAGGAAGAGCTGGAAGCCTTGCAATTGGGCGCGGTGCAAATGCTCGCACCGTCGCTGGCCAAGTTCGGCCCGCTCGGCGTGCGCGAGTTCGAGGTGTTCGACCTGCCGTACATCTTCCCGAGCAAGGACGCGCTGTACCGCGTGACCGAGGGACCGATCGGCAGGGACCTGCTGAAGAAGCTGGGCGCGAAAGGCATCACCGGCCTCGCGTTCTGGGATAACGGCTTCAAGGTGATGTCGGCCAACAGGCCGCTTCGGGTGCCGGCCGACTTCAAGGGATTGAAGATGCGGATTCAGCCATCCAAGGTGCTCGACGTGCAGATGCGCGCGCTGGGCGCCAATCCGCAGGCGCTGGCATTCGGCGATGTGTACCAGGCGCTGCAGGCGGGCGTGGTGGATGGCACCGAGAATCCGCCATCCAATTTCTACACGCAAAAGATGCATGAAGTGCAACGCCACCTGACGGTGTCGAATCACGGCTATCTGGGATACGCAGTGATCGTCAACCGGAAATTCTGGGAAGGCTTGCCCGGCGGCATACGCAGCGACCTGGAGCGCGCGATGAAGGAGGCAACCGCCTACGCCAACGCGATCGCGCAGAAGGAAAATGACGATGCCATCGATGCGGTCAGAAAGTCGGGCAGGACCTCGATCTATTATTTGTCGGATCAGGAAAAGGCCGAGTGGCGCAAGGTGCTCGCGCCGATCCAGAAGGACATGGAAGGCCGCATCGGCCGCGATCTGATCGCCGCAGTCAATCGCGAAGCGGCCGCCGCCGGCAAATAGCATCACCGAACAAGACAAAAAAACCATTGCCGGATTGATATGCGGCATCGTTGACAAGATGGTGGCAAGGCGTTCATTGCTGCGCCGCTGGAAATCGGTTGGCAAACAAGAAATTTTTCATGGAGAAGGAGACAAGATGAAACTGCACAAACTCGTGCTTGCACTGATGGCCGGACTGGCCGTGGCCGCGTCAGCCAGCGCCCAGACCTATCCGAACAAGGCGATCAAGCTGATCGTTCCGTTCGCGCCGGGCGGCACCACGGATATCGTGGCGCGCATCGTCGGCGACAAGCTTGCCAAGGAGCTGGGACAGCCGGTCGTGATCGAGAATCGCGGCGGCGGCGGCGGCAGCATCGGTGCGCAGGCGATTGCCAAGGCCGAGCCGGACGGCTACACCATCGGCGTATCGACGGTTTCCACGCATGCGGTCAATGCCGCCTGCAATCCGAAGCTTGGCTACGATCCGATCACCGATTTTGCACCGATCACCAACATGGCGCGCACGCCGAACGTGCTGACCGTGAATCCGAAATTTCCGGCGCAAAACTTCCAGCAGTTCCTCGACTATGTGAAGAAAAATCCGGGCAAGCTGAACTACGCCACCTCCGGCACCTGCAGCATCCAGCACATGGTCGGCGAACAGTTCAAGGCATCCACCGGCACCTTCATCCTCCATATCCCGTATCGCGGCGCAGGCCCGGCGCTGAATGATCTGCTCGGCGGCCAGGTGGACATGATGTTCGACAACCTGCCATCGTCGATGTCGCACATCCAGGCGGGCAAGCTGCGACCGCTGGCGATTGCATGGAACAAGCGTCTCGATGCATTGCCGAACGTGCCGACCTTCACCGAACTTGGTCTGAAGCAAGTGAATGATCCGGCCTGGTACGGCTTGGTCGCGCCCGCGAAAACGCCGGACGATGTCATCAAGAAAATCAACGCTGCCGCCGTCAAAGTGCTGAACATGCCCGAAGTGCGCGAGCGCATGAAGGCGAGCGGCGCGGAACCGGTCGGCAATACGCCGGCCGAGCATGCGGCGGAAATCAAGAGCGAGCTCGAGAAGATGCAGAACCTCGTCAAGAAGCAGGGCATCAAGCTGGACTGAGCATGCAGGCGATGCTCCCGCTGCGGCCGGGAGCTCAGTGAGCCCGTCGGAGGAGAGTCCGGCGGACTCACTCCCCGGCGATACTGCGGCTTTCCACAGTTGTAGGGATGCATGGCGGTGGCAATAATGGCCGTAATGGAAACAATGCCGGCATCGGCAGCAAGAGCTTGTGTCCGGCGCCGTGCGAGCGTTTCCCTGGTTTTCAATTTCAAAATGACGAGAGGAGCAAGCAACATGAAACTCACATCCCTGCGATATATGACAACTGCGCTGGCTGGCGCGGCCGCCGTGACAATGATCGTTGCCGGCACCGCAGCCCATGCGCAAACACCTTACCCGACCAAGACCATCACGATGATCGTGCCGTTCGCGGCCGGCGGTCCGACCGATACCGTGGCGCGCCTGGTCGCGCAATCGATGGGCAATACGCTCAAGCAGCAGATCATCGTCGAGAACGTCGGCGGCGCCGGCGGCACCATCGGTGCTGCGCGCGTGGCGAAGGCAGATCCGGACGGCTACACGCTGTTCCTCCATCACATCGGACAATCGACTGCGCCGACGCTGTATCGCAAGCTGCCGTACAACGCGATCGACAGCTTCGAGCCGATCGGCCTCGTGACCGACGTGCCGATGACCTTCGTGGCGCGCAAGGATTTCCCGGCCAAGGATTTCAAGGAATTGCTCGCGTACGTGAAGGCCAACAAGACCAAGGTGACCTACGCCAACGCCGGCGTCGGTTCCGCATCCCATCTGTGCGGCATGCTGTTCATGTCCGCAATCGACACCGAGCTGACCACCGTTCCCTACAAGGGCACCGGCCCGGCGATGAACGATCTGCTGGGCGGCCAGGTGGACTTCATGTGCGACCAGACCACCAATACCACCAGCCAGATCAAGGGCGGCAAGATCAAGGTGTATGGCGTGACCACCAAGACGCGCGTGCCGTCGCTGCCGGACGTGCCGACCCTGAACGAAGCCGGTCTGCCCGGCTTTGAAGTCGCGGTGTGGCACGGCCTGTACGCGCCGAAGGGCACGCCGAAGCCGGTCGTCGACAAGCTGGCGACTGCACTGCAGGCGGCGCTGAAAGACCAGAACGTGAAAACGCGCTTCGCCGAACTGGGCACCGAGCCGGTCGCGGAAAACCGCGCGAATCCGGAGGCGCTGCGCACCTTCCTGAAATCGGAAATCGACAAGTGGGCGCCGATCATCAAGAAGGCAGGCGTCTACGCGGACTGATCGCCGACTGACCGCGCACTGAGCGGTCGGCATCGGGAAAACGACAAGATGGCGGGGCAATGGCCCCGCCATTTCCATCACGGCGTCGCAATTTGGCGCTATCCTGTGCACGCGGGAGGTGATACGCAGTGCAGCGCCGCACTCGATGCCGCTACAACAGATTCGCTACAACAGATTCATTAGAAAGGAGACAACCTTGCCGTCGTTCATACGCAACCCCAAGGAGTTCTGGTCCGGGGCGATGTTCCTTGCCTTTGGCCTGGCCGCCGTCCTCATCGCCCGTGACTATTCGATGGGCACCGCCGGTCGCATGGGGCCGGCCTATTTCCCCACCGTCCTTGGCGGCATTCTCGGCGTGATCGGATTGATTGCGATCGTGCGTTCATTCTTCAGCGACGGTGATGCGGTCGAAAAATTCGCATTCAGGGAATTGATCCTCATCCTGGTGTCGGTCATCCTGTTCGGCGTCCTGGTGCGCGGCGCGGGCATGGTGATCGCGATACCGGTGATCATTCTGATGAGTGCGTACGCCAGCAAGAAATTCCATCTGGGTTCATCGATTGCACTCGCGATCGGTGCGACGATTTTCAGCGTGCTGCTGTTCGTCAAGGCGCTCGGTTTGCCGATGCCGGTGCTCGGCACGTGGTTCGGCTTCTAAGGGGACATCAAGATGGAAATACTGAGCAATCTGGCCCTGGGTTTTGACACGGCCTTCACACTCTCCAATCTGCTGTACTGCCTGATCGGCGTGTTCGTCGGCACGGCGGTCGGTGTGCTGCCCGGCCTCGGCCCGACGGCGACGATCGCGATGCTGCTGCCGGCGACTTTCGCGCTGCCGCCGATCTCGTCGCTCATCATGCTGGCCGGCATCTACTACGGCGCGCAGTACGGCGGCTCCACCACAGCGATCCTGGTCAACCTGCCGGGCGAATCGTCGTCGGTGGTCACGGCCATCGACGGCTACAAGATGGCGCGCGCCGGGCATGCCGGCAAGGCATTGGCGACGGCGGCCATCGGCTCCTTCTTCGCCGGCACCGTGGCCACCTTCCTGCTGGCATGGTTTGCGCCGCCGCTGGCGGAGCTGGCGCTGAAGTTCGGCCCGGCCGAATACTTCTCGCTGATGGTGCTGGGTCTGGTCGCATCGGTCGTGCTGGCGCATGGCTCGCTGCTGCGCGCGATCGGCATGGTCATCCTCGGCCTCCTGCTGGGCCTGATCGGCACCGACGTCAACTCCGGCACGCCGCGCTATACCTTCGATGCACCCGAATTGGCGGACGGCATCAACTTCGTGGTGGTGGCGATGGGCATGTTCGGCCTCGGCGAAATCATCCGCAATCTGGAACACGAGGAAACCCGCACGCTGACGATCAAGAAGATTGAAGGATTGCTGCCGACCAAGGACGATCTCAAGCGCATCGTCGCGCCGATCCTGCGCGGCACGACACTCGGTTCCATCCTGGGGATTCTGCCGGGCGGCGGCGCGATGCTCGCGTCCTTTGCCGCTTACTCCATCGAGAAGAAAGTCTCGCCTAACAAGGCACAGTTCGGCAAGGGCGCAATCGAAGGCGTGGCTGCGCCGGAAGCGGCCAACAATGCAGGCGCGCAGACCTCGTTCATCCCGATGCTGACGCTCGGCATTCCATCGAATCCGGTGATGGCGCTGATGATCGGTGCGATGATCATCCAGGGTATCCAGCCCGGCCCGGCGGTGATGACAGAGCAGCCGGCATTGTTCTGGGGCATGATCGCGTCGATGTGGATCGGCAACTTCTTCCTGATCGTGCTGAACCTGCCGATGATCGGCCTGTGGGTGCGCATGATCATGGTGCCGTACCGCCTGCTGTATCCGGCGATCCTGATGTTCTGCGCAATCGGCGTCTTCAGCCTGAACAACAGCGACTTCGATGTGTACCTGATGGCCTTGTTCGGTCTGTTCGGCTATATCTGCGCCAAGCTGGAATGCGAACCGGCACCGATGCTGCTGGGCTTCATCATCGGGCCGATGATGGAAGAGTATCTGCGCCGCGCGCTGTTGCTGTCGCGCAGCGATCCGATGGTCTTCCTGCAGCGCCCGATCAGCGCCACCATGCTGGCGGTGGCGGTGCTGGCGATGGTGGTGGTGTTGATGCCGGCATTGCGCAAGAAACGCGAGGAAGCGTTTGTAGAATAGCAATTCGCGGCGACAACGCCGCTTCCGCAAACGGCGCGTTCCTTCAACGGAGCGCGCCGTTTTTTCATGGGCGCGCGTTCGGAACGATGGCAGGTTTTGTTTTATTCTATGGCCATGCACATCTCCTCCAACAGCCCACTGTTTTCCGCCATCGTTGCCGCGCCCTTTGGCGCGATCGGCATTCGCACCGAAGCCGGCGCGGTGCGCGAACTGGTCTACCTCCCGCCATCCTTCGACGAGAAGGCTCCGGTCAATGCGCTGTCCGAACGCGCGGCGCAGCAAGTGGAGCGCTATCTGGCCGAACCGGATTTCCGATTCGATCTGCCGCTGGCCGAAGTCGGCACCGCATTCCAGCACAAGGTGTGGAACGAGATCGCGGCGATCCCGCGCGGCGAGGTCCGCACCTACGGCGACGTCGCCAAACTGATCCGCTCCGCACCGCGCGCGGTCGGGCAGGCCTGCGGCGCGAACTGGTTCCCGCTCGTCATTCCCTGTCATCGCGTCACTGCATCCGGCGGCATCGGCGGCTTCTCCAATCATGACGATGCAAGCGGCTTCCATCTCGGCGTCAAGCGCTGGCTGCTCAGGCACGAGGGCGTCGAGGGTTACGCATGACGGACGCGGCGAGCGCGAGCCAGGCGTCGATCGACGAGTTTTGCGACACCTTGTGGCTGGAAGACGGTCTGGCGAAGAACACGCTCGATGCCTATCGTCGCGACATGAACTTGTTCGCGGCGTGGCTGGAGGCGGAACATGGAAAGACCCTGTACGCCGCCGAGGCGAAGGACCTGGAAGGCTATCGCGCCGCGCGGCACGACGACACCAAGCCGAGTTCGGCCAATCGCCGTCTGGCCGTGTTGCGGCGTTTCTACCAGCTCGCGCTGCGGCAGAACAGGATCAGCGCCGATCCCTGCCTGAAACTCAAAACCGCGAAGCAGCCGCCACGCGATCCGTTGTCCCTGTCGGAAGCGCAGGTGGAAGCACTGCTCGGCGCACCCGACGTGAATACGCCGCTCGGACTGCGTGACCGCACCATGCTGGAGCTGATGTACGCCAGCGGCTTGCGCGTATCGGAGCTGGTGCTGCTGAAATCGATCGAGCTCGGCATGAATGAAGGCGTGTTGCGCGTGACCGGCAAGGGCGACAAGACGCGGCTGGTGCCCTTCGGCGAAGAGGCACGTGCATGGATCGAGCGCTATCTCAAGGAGGCGCGTCCCGTCATCCTCGACGGCCAGATCGACGATGCCCTGTTCGTCACCGCGCGCGGCGGTGCGATGACGCGGCAGATGTTCTGGATTCTGATCAAGAAGCATGCGCGCAAGGCGGATATCAATGCGCCGCTGTCGCCGCATACGCTGCGCCACGCGTTTGCGACGCACCTGCTCAACCACGGCGCGGATTTGCGCGTGGTGCAGTTGCTGCTGGGGCATGCCGATATTTCAACGACGCAAATCTACACGCACGTCGCGCGCGAGCGTTTGAAAAAATTGCATGCGGATAATCATCCGCGCTCGGGCCGCGATCCCGCGTAAGGAACCGGCCTGCCTGTTGCGCTGCTCGCGACGCTGGTGCCTGCCGGCGCTTATAGTGATAGCCTGATCGTCGTCCGCGCAAGACATTGCGTCATCGCGCAAGAATCGCAATCAAGGAGAACCCGCATGCATCACCTGCTTCCCTCATGGCCGCTGCTGACCGCCTTCCTTTTCGCCAGCATCGTGCTGGCCGTCACGCCCGGCCCCGCCGTGTTTTACATCGTCACACGCACGATGGCGCAGGGCAGGCGCGCCGGACTGGCATCGGTGGCAGGCGTCGCGTTCGGCAACCTGGGCAACGCCATCGGCGCATCGATCGGGCTGGCGGCCCTGTTTGCGATCTCGTCGCTCGCCTTCACGGTCGTGAAGTACGCCGGTGCCGCCTACCTCGTCTACCTCGGGATCCAGGCCTTGCGTACGAAGGAAACGGAAGTCAAGGCGATGCAATTCGGCGCGGCAGACATGAAACGGATCTTCCGCGACGGTTTTGTCGTGGCCTTGCTCAACCCGAAAACGACGATCTTCTTCGCGGCCTTCCTGCCGCAGTTCATGGACCCGGCAGCCGCGCCGATGGTGCAAAGCGTGGCGCTCGGCGCATTGTTCGTGGCGGTGGCGGCGACGACTGATTGCATATACACGTTCGCCGCCAGCATGCTCGCGCCGGCCGTGACGCAGTTGCGCGGTGCGCGCGCATTCGGCCGCTATCTGGCGGCGTCGGCATTCATCGGGCTTGGCGTGTTTACCGCCGCGACCGGTTCACGCAGCAGCAAATGAAACCGCGCATCGCGATGGTGGCGATGGCTGGCGCGATGACGGTGACGACTGTGGGCGAGGTGTCGGTGGGGGAAGACGATGCGCCGCGCAGGACGCCGCATCCGGTGTTGCCGAAGCAGTAAAGACAACGGGCCGCATTGCGGCCCGTTGATTTATCGCGATTCCGTGAAAATCACTTGCGGGCGCGCGCACCGGCAGCGGTCTTTTCAGCGGCCTGAGCGAACTGGTTCACCGCAGTGTTCAGGTTCGCTTCCATCGTTTCGACGGCTTTCTTGGTGCTCTTGCTGAACTGCTCGTAGCCGGCGTTGGCATTACCGAACGCGGACTTGAACAAGGCGACGACGTTCTCGGAACCGGCAGGTGCATTCTTCGAAGCATCTTCCACCATGTCGGAAACACGACGGCCGGTTTCGGTGATCTGTTCTTCGGTGGCGCGCGTGAATTCAGCCTGCGCGCTGCTGGCGATGCCGGCCAGATGACGGCCGTATGCGATGACCTTGGCCGCTGCCGGCTGCGCCTGGGCTGCGCTCAGGGAAAAGAATTCCTGCGGATCCTTGGCGGCGAGCAATTGCCTGGCGGTGGTGCTGCTGTCTTCCAGCGATGCCTTGGCAACGTTGATATTGAGCTCCACGATCTGCTCCACACTCTCGACGCCCTTGGCGCTCAAGGCGGCGAGCATGGAAATCTGGGCTTCGAGGCTGGCTTTGACTACGGCGGAAAATTGTTCGTTGATCGGAAACATGGACTTCTCCTTGTGAGAATGAATCAGATAGGGAAACGCATCATTTATTGTGCGTCGCAACAAAACCAATTCTAAAGATTGCTCCAGCGATGTCAAGCGATTTTTTGTGCGCTGCACAAAAAAGATTGCAAAATTTCCATACGGGAATTTCTACGGTTTCGACACCGAACTACCTGCGCCGCAGCCGATACCACAATCACCTGCATCGGCGTTTCGATGTGAATTTCACAATTTACCCGCGGGGCGGTGCTTGTCAATCATGACGATTGGCGGCATTGTTCGCCGTCACGTCTGCCACCGCTTGCACAGCGGGCGTCTTGTAGCATAATGTGCTGCAATTTTTGGTCGGCATTTGAGTTGGGCAAGCAGCACATGGCAAAGAAAGAACATGTATCCGAGACACAGGCGACGCAGTTCCTGCGCAAGCACGGCATCGCCTTTTCCGAACATCCCTATGCATATGAAGAGCACGGCGGCACCACGGTGTCGGCGCGCGAGCTGGGCGTCGACGAGCATCACGTGGTCAAGACGCTGATCATGCAGGACGAAGCCGCCAGGCCGCTGATCGTGCTGATGCACGGTGACCGCAAGGTATCGACGAAAAACCTCGCGCGCCAGATCGGCTGCAAGTCGGTCGAACCCTGCAAGCCGGAAGTCGCCAACCGCCATTCCGGCTACCTGATCGGCGGCACCTCGCCGTTCGGCACAAAGAAGGCGATGCCGGTCTACGTCGAGCAAAGCATTCTCGAACTCGACAGGATCTACATCAACGGCGGCCGGCGCGGGTACCTGATCGGCATCGACCCCGGGGCGATGGACAAGGTATTGCCGATCAAGCCGGTCAACTGCGCGCTGGAAGAATAAGAGCGGTCCGGACGGTTGCCAATCCGCCGCCAAAAGACATCAACAATGCCGCATCGAATGCGGCAACTCATTTCACAAGGGAGACAATGAATACCATCCTCTTCGCGATCGCCGCCTATCTGATCGGCTCCATTTCGTTCGCGGTAGTCGTCAGCGCCTTGTTCGGGCTGGCCGATCCACGCACCTACGGCTCGAAAAACCCCGGCGCGACCAACGTCCTGCGCAGCGGTAACAAGGCCGCCGCCGCACTGACCCTGCTGGGTGACGGCTTCAAGGGCTGGCTGGCGGTCTGGCTGGCGCAGAAATACGGACCGCAATACGGCATCGACGACATCGGCATCGCGCTGGTGGCGATCGGCGTATTCCTCGGCCATCTGTGGCCGGTCTTCTTCCGGTTCGTCGGCGGCAAGGGTGTCGCCACCGCGCTCGGCGTCCTGCTCGGCATCAATGCCTGGCTTGGCCTCGCGACCCTGATCACCTGGCTGGTGGTTGCCTACGCGTTCCGCTATTCCTCGCTGGCCGCATTGATTGCCAGCGTGTTTGCACCGTTCTACTACGGCCTGCTGTTCGGCACCGACCCGATCCTGCTGGCAGTGCTGGCGATGAGCGGCTTGCTGATCTATCGCCATCGCCAGAACATCGCGAATCTGATGGCGGGCAAGGAAAGCAGGATCGGCAGCAAGAAGAAGTAGTCAAGGCCGATCCACCGCCGGCCTTCCTTGTACAGACTGCAAGCCATCTTCAACGGAATATGGCGCATCGCCGGAGCGGCAGATAAACACTATTCGTTGGACGTCATGGAATGCACAGTGAACTTTACTATTGAACATGCTGGCGGAGCGCGGGACTCATTCGGTAACTACAAATACCGAATATTGGAGGACGGCCATTTGATTGCTCATTATTGGCACGATTATCGAGGCGATGAGCATGGTATCGACTTCGTCAATGGCACAAGCGATTTATGGCCAGTCGGGAGAATGATTGAATTCGTTCAAGGCGGCGGCCCGAAGCCGCTTACTCTATCCGAGAAGGCCATAGCGTATCTCAATAGTAAATTGGGGAGATAAAAGCATGTACCAACAGACGCCCAACATGCTGTTCGACACCGACGCTTCGCGCCGGTCAACGTGATCGTTGAGGCTGTGCGAAAAGCTATTTTTTGGAAAATGCGCTGTGCAAATCTTTGATTTTATTGGCTCGGAAAATTCGATTTTTATGAAATTTCGACTTATTGCACAACCTCGTTAGGCGGCACAGCGACGACCGATGACGCTACACCACTTCTTCGCAGCCCCGGTTGGTACCACCGGAAACGCCCTCGTCAATTGGAAAGGCCGACCTGAGCAAGAGCTGATTGCCTACGCCGGAAGCTACAGAGGTGCAGCTATGAACTTAGTGGCCTTTCGCCAGCGGGTTGGATATCACGCAATTGATGACGCTGCGCTGCCCATCCTTTTTCTGTACAGACATTCCTTCGAGCTATACCTGAAGGCAATTGTATTTCGCGCTGCGGTTCTCTCCATCAATGAAGAAGAACTCAGACTTGCACTACCGAAGCTGTGGCGAGAGCATTCCTTGGTCGCCCTCTTCGATATGGCTAAGCCGATACTCAGGCTAGTAACACGCGCCCACTCACCGCGACGGGTGAGCTCGAAGCAAAGATTCTCCATCTCGCCACTGAGATCGACGAAGTGGATTCCGGCTCCTACTCGTTTCGATATCCGGTTACATCGCGAGGTGCTGCATCCTTGCCAGCACTTTTCTTCACGAACGTTTTCGTCTTTTCTGAGCATGTGGAGCAAGTGCTTGATGATGTCGCGCAATTCTGCAGTTGGCTTGAGAGTGAGCGTGTCCAAAGCTCCGAGCAAATGAAGCTTGCTCTCCATCACATCACCGGCCGTGCTGCCTAACCCTTCGCTTGCTTGCGGATGTCCGCTCATGTCAAACGTCAGACCGCAGTAGTGCACAACCTGAGGTTCGCCGTCGATCATTTGAATTTTTCTGTTTATATTTGACTCAGCTCAAAAGCTCGAAGCTGGGGACGGCCCGAGAGTTCTCCGTTCTATCGGCGCGATAAGCCGAACGGACAGCCAGTCAGAGGGGGATCAAACTATACGGCGCGCAACTCATCCAGCGGCCAGCGCGGGCGCACATTGAATGCGTAATCGCGCTTCGCCGCATCCGGGTTGATCTGCAGGCGCATTGCACCGGCGAAGGCGATCATTGCGCCGTTGTCGGTGCAGAATTCCAGTTCGGGATAGAACACCTTGAAGCGTTTCTTTTCTGCCGCCGCATTCAATGCTTCGCGCAACTGCCGGTTGGCGCCGACGCCGCCGGCGATCACCAGCCGCTTCAATCCGGTCTGCTTCAGCGCGGTCAGGCATTTCGCCACCAGCACGTCGACGATTGCATCGACGAAGGAGCGCGCCACGTTGGCCTTGTCCTGTTCGCAGATGTTGGTGATCTGGTTTTTCACGACCGTCAGCACCGCCGTCTTGAGGCCGGAGAAGCTGAAGTTCAAATCCTTCGAGTGCAGCATCGGGCGCGGCAGCTTGTACACGCCGGGATCGCCGAATTCCGCCAGCCGCGAAATCGCCGGGCCGCCGGGGTAGCCGAGGCCGAGCAGCTTGGCCGACTTGTCGAAGGCTTCGCCGGCGGCATCGTCGAGCGTCTCGCCCAGCAGCGTGTATTGGCCGACGCCATCGACGCGCATCAGCTGCGTGTGGCCGCCCGAGATCAGCAGGGCGACGAAGGGGAATTCCGGTGGGTCGCTTGCAAGCAGCGGCGACAGCAAATGACCTTCGAGATGATGGATGCCGAGCACTGGTCGGTCCAGAGCGAGGCCGAGGCCGCAGGCGATCGATGCGCCGACCAGCAATGCGCCGGCCAGGCCGGGTCCCTGCGTGTAGGCGATGGCGTCGATCGCGGAGCGCGGCAATCCGCTTTGTTGCAAGACCTGCTCCAGCAGCGGAATCGCGCGCCGGATGTGGTCGCGCGACGCCAGTTCCGGCACCACGCCGCCGTATTCCTCATGCATCGCCACCTGCGAATGCAGCGCGTGCGCGAGCAAGCCGCGTTGCGAGTCATGCAACGCGATGCCGGTTTCATCACAGGAGGATTCGACGCCGAGGACAATCATGGGAAAGAGACAAGGGGTGGCAAGCTTCTTGCAAAGCGTCATTGTAAAGGAAAGCAAATCGCCATGATGGACGCCAAACAGCTCAGGATCGTTGTCATCAACTCCCTCGTCGCGCCGGAAGGCGCGGACGCGGCGGCGCGCGAGCAGGCCGAGCGTGCCCGCGCCTTGCGCATCGGCTTGCTCGAAGGCGGCTACAACATTCTCGCGGCGCTGCCGCCGGAAGCGGATCTGGAGGAGCAGATCGCGCAACTGCAGCCCGACCTGATCATCGTCGATGCGCAGTCCGACACGGCGCTGAAAAAGGTGGTGGCCGCCACGGCCGATGCGCGGCGGCCCATCGTCTGCTTCACCGAAGACGGTGACAAGGAAAAGATGCATGCCGCCATCGAGGCCGGCGTCTCGGCCTATGTGGTCGCGGGTCTGTCGGCGGAGCGGGTCAAGGCTGTGCTGGATGTGGCGATGGCGCGCTTCGAGGTGGATCAGAAGCTGCGCCACGAACTTTCCGAAACCAGAATGAAACTCGCTGAACGCAAGGTCATCGAACGCGCCAAGGGCTTGCTGATGGAGCGTCATCAATGTTCCGAAGACGAGGCCTACCGCAAGCTGCGCCGGCTGGCGATGGACAAGAACCTCAAGCTGTCTGACGTGGCGCAGCGCATGCTGGATGTGGCGGATTTGCTGATTTGATGCGTCCGATTGCCGAGAATTGCTCGCGTTTCTCTGCTGTCATCACTTGCGTCGGCAATACGTGTTGCTCTTCGTGGATGCTTTGCCGGGGGCGGCCCGGCAGCCGCTCACTTTCTTTGTCTCGCCAAAGAAAGTAAGCAAAGAAAGGCGACCGCACCTCGCTGCCCTTCGGGTTCCCGAAGAAATGCACGATGAAGCGGGAAGTGCGACAAACTCGCCTTCGGCTCAGACAAGTCGCACTTCTTTTTCCGCTTCACCGTGCATTTCTTCGGCAGCTCACAGCGGAAAGAGCAACGGCGCGCATAGCGGAGCGCTTCGCTGTTGTTGGGACGGACTCCAATTTTCAAGAACCTGACAAACCCCGCCCCCTTTTAATGCGCCGCACGGAAAGAGTGCGGAAAGCCGCCTCGATTCATCGCGAACTGTGCGGGAAAGCGTCGAATCAGGCTGGCACACCACTTGCAAAGTAACGAACGCCAACAATGGTGTGGCGATCAATAACGCGTCTTGACCAACGGCGGTCGAGGCGATTTGGATAAAGGCGTCCGATCACGGCGAGCAAGGCTTGCTGTGGCGGACGCCTTTCTTTTTGCCCTTGAGGATGCATGAGGACAACATGACAGTGAAAACGACAAAAACCAATCTGACGCGACGCACGATCTTGAAAGCCGGCGCAAGCCTTGCTGCCGGCACCTTCGGCGGCTTGGCCACACAGGGAGCCTGGGCCGCCGGATCGGACAAGCCGGAGAAGGAGGAGGTCAAGATCGGCTTCATTCCGCTGACCGATTGCGCATCGGTTGTCATGGCCTCGGTGCTGGGCATCGACAAGAAGTACGGCATCAAGATCACGCCGACCAAGGAGGCGTCGTGGGCCGCCGTGCGCGACAAGCTGGTCAATGGCGAACTCGATGCGTCACATGTGCTGTACGGCCTGATGTATGGCGTGCACATGGGCATCGGCGGGGCGAAGAAGGACATGGCCGTGCTGATGAACCTGAACCACAACGGGCAGGCCATCACGCTGTCGAAGAAGCTCGCCGACAAGGGCGGCGTCGATGGCGCGTCGCTGGCGAAAGTGATGAAGAGCGACAAGCGCGAATACACCTTCGCGCAGACTTTCCCGACCGGCACGCATGCGATGTGGCTGTATTACTGGCTGGCGACCTACGGCATCGACCCGATGAAAGACGCCAAGATCATCACCGTGCCGCCGCCGCAGATGGTGGCCAATATGAGAGTAGGCAACATGGACGGCTATTGCGTCGGCGAACCGTGGGGGCACCGCGCGATTGCCGACGGCATCGGCATTACCGCCGTCACGACGCAGGACATCTGGCGCGACCATCCCGAGAAGGTGCTCGGCACCACGGCGGATTTCGTCGCGAAGTATCCGAACACCGCGCGCGCCATGGTGGCTGCCATTCTTGAAGCGAGCCAGTGGATCGACGCCTCGCTCTCCAACAAGAACAAGATGGCGACCACCATCGCCGACAAGTCCTACGTCAACACCTCGGTCGATGTGATCAACCAGCGCATTCTCGGCCGCTATCAGAACGGCCTCGGCAAGACCTGGGACGATCCGAACTACATGAAGTTCTATAACGACGGCAGCGTCAATTTCCCGTATCTGTCCGACGGCATGTGGTTCCTCACGCAGCATCGGCGCTGGGGCCTGCTGAAGAGCGATCCCGACTATCTCGCGGTTGCGCAGGCGGTCAACCGCATCGACGTCTACAAGGATGCCGCCGCACTGGCCAAGGCCAGCGTGCCGAAGGATCCCATGCGCAGCGTGAAGATGGTCGATGGCACGGTGTGGGACGGCAAGAATCCGAAGGCGTATGCAGCATCTTTCAAGATCAAGGCGAGCCTGCCGGCGTAATCACTACCAGGACTTGCGCAAAACCGCCCCGGCCGCGTTGCGTTGCCTTGCCGTACCACTTGTACTGTCTGCGGCAACACGCCTTGCCGGGACAATTTTGCGTAAGTCCTGACTATTTCACGGAGCCAACATGAGTGCCGTTATGGAAAACCTGATGACCAAGCCGGTCGAGCCGGCATCCGAATCGCCGCCCGCGGCAAAGCACGCGGCGTCGAAGAGCGCCGAGGCCGCGCGCCGCATCACCATCGGCGCCGACCTGCCGAAGGGGGGCTACCGCATCTCGCCGCTGAAGAGTTACCTGCTCGCACTGCTGCCGCCGTTGCTGGGCCTGGCGCTGCTGGTGCTGATCTGGGAAATCGTCGCGGTCAAGAACAGCGGATTTCCTTCGCCGCTGGCCACCTTGCAGGAAGCGATCACGCTGTTCTCCGATCCCTTCTATCAAAAGGGGCCGAACGACCAGGGTATCGGCTGGAACCTGCTGTCCTCGCTCCAGCGCGTCGCGACCGGCTTTGGTCTTGCTGCCGTGGTCGGCATCCCGCTCGGTTTCATGATCGGACGCTTCAGGTTTTTGTCGGGCATGTTCAATCCGATCATCAGTCTCCTGAAGCCGGTGTCGCCGCTCGCCTGGCTGCCGATCGGCCTGCTCGTGTTCAAGGCGGCCAACCCCGCCGCGATCTGGGCGATCTTCATCTGCTCGATCTGGCCGATGATCATCAACACCGCCGTCGGTGTGCAGCGCGTGCCGCAGGATTACATGAACGTCGCCCGCGTGCTCAACCTGTCCGAATGGAAGATCGTCACCAAGATCCTGTTTCCGTCGGTGCTGCCCTACATGCTGACCGGCGTGCGGCTCGCGATCGGTACCGCGTGGCTCGTCATCGTCGCGGCGGAAATGCTGACCGGCGGCGTCGGCATCGGCTTCTGGGTGTGGGACGAATGGAACAACCTGAACGTGCCGCACATCATCATTGCGATCGTCGTGATCGGTGTGGTGGGCTTGCTGCTGGAGCAGGCGCTGGTCGCGCTGGCGAAGGCATTCACCTACGAGGATGTGCGCAACTGATGGTGCGCGGCTGACGTTTCGGTTCCTCCCCTTCCAGGGGGAGGTCAGGTGGGGGATGGGTTTGATGCATCGCGATTTTCAACCCATCCCCACCCAATCCTTCCCCTTGAAAGGGAGGGCAAAGTGGAGAGAAATCATGGAAAACAGCAAGTTCATTGACATCGCCAACGTGGAAATGCTCTTCCCCACGCGGAAGGGCGCGTTTCACGCATTAACCGATGTCAACCTGTCGGTGAAGAAAGGCGAGTTCATCACGCTGATCGGCCATTCCGGCTGCGGCAAATCGACCTTGCTCAACCTGATCGCCGGCCTGCTGGATGCCAGCAGCGGCACGATGATCTGCGCCAATCGCGAGATCGCCGGGCCGTCGCCGGAACGCGCGGTCGTGTTCCAGAATCACTCGCTGCTGCCGTGGCTGACCTGCTTCGAGAACGTGTACCTCGCCGTCGAGCGCGTGTTCGGCGCGAGCGAAACGAAGATGCACCTGAAGGCCCGCACCAAGGCCGCGCTGGCGCTGGTCGGACTGAGCCATGCCGAGCAGAAGCGGCCACACGAGATTTCCGGCGGCATGAAGCAGCGCGTGGGCATCGCGCGCGCCTTGTCGATGGAGCCGAAAGTCCTGCTGATGGACGAGCCGTTCGGCGCGCTCGATGCATTGACCCGCGCCCACCTGCAGGACGAGTTGCTGAAGATCGTTGCCAAGACCGGTTCCACCGTCGTGATGGTCACGCATGATGTGGATGAGGCGGTGCTGCTGTCGGACCGCATCGTGATGATGACCAACGGCCCGGCGGCGACCATCGGCGACATCCTGCAGGTCGAACTGCCGCGTCCGCGCGATCGCGTCGCATTGGCGCAGGATCCGCTGTATATCCAGTATCGCGGCGCGGTGCTGGAGTTTCTCTATCACCGGCAGTCGCATCCGGCGGGTCTGAAAGACGCGGCATAGCAAGCGAACCGAGACAGGAAGAGCGGCGGAGACGACGGTCTTCGCCGCTTTTCTTTTTGCATGCATTCAACTTGTCGATGGACAACGATGGCCATCAGCCGTGACAGCCTTCACACTTGGCGAATCGCAAACTATAGTGAAAACACACACCGGGTTTGTAGGAGGATGATCATGTCCATGTCACCTGTTCTGGAAGATTGCCTGCGCAGCAAGGGCACCGAATACGAGGTTCTGCAGCATCCGCACAGCTTCAACAGCATGAGCACTGCGGAAGCGGCGCACATTCCCGGCGATCGCCTCGCCAAGACCGTCGTGCTGGGAGATGAGAGCGGCTACGTGGCGGCAGTGTTGCCGTCGACGCATCATCTGCGCCTGTCCGAATTGCGGGAAATGACAGGCCGCCAGTTCGCGCTGGCGACCGAGAGCGAAGTGCGTGAATTGTTCAAGGATTGCGAATTCGGCGCGGTGCCGCCGGTCACCATGGCGTACGGCATGCAGACTTATCTGGATGAAAGCCTGGCGCTGCAGCCGGACGTGTATTTCGAGGCCGGCGACCATGAGGAATTGATCCACATGCGAACCGAGCAGTTCCTTGATCTGATGGAAGACACGACGCGGATGCGGTGCGCGCATCGGATGTAATCGGATGTAAGTGGCGATGAAATTTGAAACGGCGATGCTGTAGCCGAAAGGGGGACGTGCGCCTTCAGTTACCGCATTGCAATCAAATACAGCAGCAACAGATTCACCACCACCGACACAATCGCCACCGCTCGCCACAGCAGCAGCGGATCGCGCTGCGCCAGCGGCTTGACGGACGGCGCGGCCAGCGGCCGCGCCGCACCCCATTCCAGCGCCAGCAGCAATTCCTCGGCCGTCTCGAAGCGGTCGGTCGGATCGCGCGCGATCGCTTTCAGCAACACATTCTCCAGCCACAAGGGTATATCGGGCCGGTAGCGCGTCGGTGGCACCGGCTCGCCGAAACGCGGGTGCTGGAACGGCTCGATCTCGCCGTAGGGGTAGTGCCGCGTCAGCAGGTAATACAGCGTGACGCCGGCGCTGTACAGGTCGGTCTGGCGTGACGCCGGCGCGTTGTCGAATTGTTCGGGGGCGAGGAACGAGGGCGTGCCGGCTTGCGGCGCATTGGCTTCACTCTCGGCTTCCAGCCCCGATTGCGCCACGCCGAGGTCGAGCACGCGCAATTCGCCGTCGTCGCCGAGGTGCACATTGGCCGGCTTGATATCGCGATGGATGATGCTGCGCCGATGCAGGGCGCCGAGTGCGCGTGCCAACTTGATGCCGTGCGCGACGGCATCGGGGGCGGTGAAGTGCGCGCCCGTGTCGAGCATTTGCTGCAGCGTCCGTCCCGCATGCCAGGTGCTCAGGTAGTACAGGTAGTTCTTCTGTTCCGGCACGATCACTTGCGGAAAGAAGCGCGCGACGACGCGTTTGGCCAGCCACTCTTCATGCGCGAATGCCGAGCGCTCCTGCGCATCGTTCGCGCGATCCGGATGCAGGGTCTTCAATACCAGCTGGCGGCGCGACTTCGGATCGACGACGCGATACAACAGCGTTGCCTGCGTCGCATGGATCAGCTCTTCGACCTCGTAAGCATCGATCGTCTGCCCGGCCTTGAGCCGGGGCGGCACCGGCAGTTGCCGCGAGCCCGACAGCGCATCGCGCAAGTTCTCTTGCGGCAGTGCATCGACCCGCAATACCAGCGCGCTGCTGTTGTCGGTCGAGCCGGCGCCCAGCGCCGCGCCGACCAGAGCGTCGGAGGTGGCGACCGCGTCGATGCTGCCCTGCGCCAGTTGCGTCAATTGATGCGCGATGTCGTACTCGCTCATGCAGGACCACACGCCGTCGGATGCCAGCAGAAAGATGTCGCGCTCGCGCAGCTCGCCCATGCCGTGATCGATCGCAAGACGGGAATCGAGGCCGATCGCACGCGTCAGCACATGCTGCATCTCCGGTCTGTCCCACACATGGTCGGTGGTGAGGCGCGTCAGCGTGCCGTCGCGCAGCAGGTACAGGCGCGTGTCGCCGACGTGCGAGAAATAATAGAAGCTGCCGCGCAATACCACGGCGGTGAGGGTGGTCGCCATGCCGGCCAGTTCCTTGCGCACCGCGCCCTGGCTCTGCACCCAGCTGTTGATGGCCTTGATCACGCGGTCGAGCGCCTGCGTGACCGGCCAGGTGTCCGGCGTCGCATAGTAATCCGCGAGCAATCCGCGCACGGCATATTCCGCCGCCTCGCGTCCGCCGTCGTTGCCGGAGACGCCGTCGGCAATCGCCGCCAGCAAGCCCTTGCTCGACAATTCCGGTTCGCCGGGAGTGACCATGCCGACGAAGTCCTCGTTGCGCGGGCGAGGGCCGGCATGCGTTGCGTGACCGATGGCGACCGACAGGGGCATGGTTCGGTGAGTGGGCTTGCTCATCTGAGGGAATTGGCGCGCAATGCCGGCTTTCGCTGCCGTGCAGGGCGTCGCACGAATCATTCTATCCGCATCAGATTTTTGCCGATGTCATCGCGGCGCTACCCCAGGTGGTGCGCCAGCGACTCTTCACGAACGACAGGCCGAGCAGCGCGATCACCGCGAGCGAAGCGAACACGGTCAGGCCGAGCTGGTAGCTGCCGGTCAGCTGCCTGGAATAGCCGAGGCTGGATGCGAGATAGAAGCCGCCGATCCCGCCCGCCATCCCGACCAGTCCGGTCATCACGCCAATCTCCTTGCGGAATCGCTGCGGTACCAGCTGGAACACCGCGCCGTTGCCGACGCCGAGCGCCAGCATGGCCAGCACGAACACGATGACCGCTGCCTCGGCATGCGTCAAACCGACGCTGGCGATGAACAGGAAACTCGCCGCCAGCACGTACATCATCGACAGCGTGCGGATGCCGCCGATGCGGTCGGCGATGCGGCCGCCGAGCGGACGCACCAGCGACCCGGCGAACACGCAGGCCGCCGTGAAGTAGCCGGCCGTGACCGGCGACATGCCGTACTGGCTGTTGAAGTAAATCGTGAGCGACGACGCCAGCCCCGAGAAACCGCCGAAGGTGACGCTGTAGAAGAACATGAACCACCAGGCATCCTTGTCCTTCAGGATGTGCAGGTATTCGATCAGGGCTTTCGGCGGCGGCGCGGACGGCGCATCCTTCGCGAAGACGAGATAGACCGCCAGCGCGACTCCGAGCGGGATCAGGCACCAGCCGAACACGCTCTGCCAGCCGAACGCGAGCGCCATCGACGGCGCAAACAGCGCAGCAATCGCGGTGCCCGAGTTGCCCGCGCCGGCGATGCCGAGCGCCGTGCCTTGATGCTCCGGCGGATACCAGCGCGAGGCCAGCGGCAGCGCGACCGCGAACGCCGCACCGGCCACGCCGAGGATGGCACCGAGCATCAGCATGTCCGCATAGCTGTCCAGTTGCCCGAGCCAGGCCCACAGCAATCCTGCGATCACGATCAGCTGCCCGATGAGGCCGGCCTTCTTCGGCTTCAGGTGATCGACCAGCACCCCCATCACGATGCGCAGCAGCGCGCCAGCCAGCAAGGGCGTCGCCACCATCAGGCCTTTTTGCGAAGGCGTGAGACCGATGTCATTCGAAATCTGCACGGCCAGCGGGCCGAGGATCACCCACACCATGAAGCTCAGGTCGAAGTAGAAGAATGAAGCGAGCAGGGTTGGCGTATGGCCCGCCTTCCAGAAGGATGTCTTTTGCATATCGGCTTTCGCACCAGAGAAATCGTGATGCCGCACTATGCAAGTGCCATGCCCACGCATGTTTCCGTCTCGTTTGCGTGCGTTGCGCGAAAGGCAAACGACGGCCGCACCGTCGGGGTGCGAAATGCGCTTGAAGTTGATGCGAGATGATGCCGAATCAGAAAAAGGGGTTTGTGTCTCACGGAGCAGATCCGTGACAACATCAGGCATCAACGATGCCGGTTGGCATGCAGAGAATGGGAAGAACGACAGCGCGTTTCACACGACAAGAAGATCATGAAGATCGATCGCGCACGGGACATGATCATTGCCGAAGGTGACGCTTATCCTTCCGGCTGATCAATGGAAAACACAGATCGTCACGCCGTCAAATCAACTACCAGCTGAATGTATAGGATTCTTCGAAAGAGGGGGCGGACCGGGATGCGGGCCGCAAGGAATCCTCCAGTTCCCTTATCAAGTCATCGTTCGAGGCAATTGCCGGCCGTTCATCGGGAAAGCCGTTTTTGATCCATTGCTGACCTTGCTTGACCAGGTCGAATATCTCCCCTCGCGCGTAGCCATCCAGCTTGTTCGGATTGTCCAGCATCGTGAGATTTTGTCCTTGCTGGACGAGCAGCCTGTTCAACAGAAGAATGCCGAAAGTGCGGCAGTTCCCATCCATGAACGGATGCAAGCGTTCCAGTTTCTGGCATAGGTCGATTGCCGCATATATCCGTTTGTCCACGCTCAGGGTGTCATCGCTGCTACCGATCAGAGCGATGCGGTCATGGTATTTCTTTAGCCTTCCGTCCGCGACGGTGCGCAGGTCGGCGGGTTTTGTCGTGTAACTGAAGAACGCGGAGGTGCCGTCCAGGCCCCATCCATGAGCAATGTCGGCGTTGGCTTTCTGATGAAATTGTTTGCCTTCTTCCAAATATTCTCTTACTTCCTGCTCGCCCTTGTCACTCAGGTTGCCGACGCTCTTGTCCAAACCGAAGCCTGCCGCAGGTGGATCATCGGTGGAGCGGAACTCCAATGGACCGTCCGACGCCTTTCCAATCGCAAGGTCATGCAATCGAATCAACCAGTCGCAGTCAACAGGTTCGTGCACATCCTCCATCGCCATTTTCCAGGCACTCTTCATGTTGTATTGATAGCGTGTTTCGTCGTCAAAAAGAAAAGCCAGCAGAGGATTGCCTTTCGTTTCAATTCCAGACCCTTGTAGAGATTTTTCCACCGCATCAATGCGACAAGGATCAATCGACAAGCGCGCCCTGTTCAAGGGCGCTATGTGCTGCAGATGTGGATTGTCATTCAACTCATCGTAAAGAATTGTGAATGTCTCGTTGGCACAGGGGACGGCAAGCTTACTCGTGTAGTCCGAACATGCGTTTGCCGCGTCCTTTAGCAACCTGGCGAAATCGACATGCGCATCGATGGCGGGATTAATGCCGAGATTCCTTTGCTTGCACACTTCATTCAATGAAACCAGGAAGGCGGCGTTTTGCCGATGCGAGGTGCTCTTCCAGGGATGCTGCTTCATGTGCGCATCAATGGTTCTGAAAGTGCTGTCAAGCAGTTTGCTGTGCTGTCGAATGTCCAATTCCGTTCGCCCCGCGCCTTGTGATGACGAAACCGAAGATGACTGCGGCCATGCCTCGAACAGTTGTTGTCGCATGCCGCTCCCGGCACCGGGGCGATGGGTCGACGATGTCGTCGGTTCGTGCGGCGAAGCATTGAATGCATTGTTGGCAATGACGGCGGGCACAGGAAGAGCAGCGGTAGGCTCCGGTTGGACATGCGCTGTGGATTGCCGGGAAGGTATTGTGGTCATCGTTTTCTGCTTCGATTCAAGGCGAGGGTGGATATCCATCGCTGATAAGTGGCAAAACGACAGCATGAGTTCCCATACAGATTCGCGCGGCGAAACAGTTTGCACTTGCCAGTTCAAACGCGCGTTGCAAGCGGGGCAGTGCCGTTTCCCACATCGTCGCGAAACGCGATTCCCGCCCTCCCGGGAATGACCTATCCAGGAGATGAGTTCGAGTCACTTTGCGAGAATACGCTTTCTCCCCAATCTCGCACGGCGCACCAAATCGGCATGCTGTCTGCACGATCAATGTGCAAAACCCGCTTTGCGTGACGCTTCGATGGCTAAAGACGCTGGCACTGCTTTTGCATAGTGACCTTCTGAAATACATCTAAATGGCTTTAACGGCGAAGCCGAATCAGAAGGAGCTTTAATGAAGAAGCTGAAATTAGTCATGGTCGGCAATGGCATGGCCGGTGTGCGCACGCTCGAAGAACTGCTCAAGATCGCGCCCGACATCTACGACATCACCGTGTTCGGCGCCGAGCCGCACGCCAACTACAACCGCATCCTGCTGTCGCCCGTGCTGGCCGGCGAGCAGACCATCAAGGACATCATGCTGAACGATGTCGACTGGTACGCGGACAACAACATCACGCTTCATCTGGGCAAGAAGATCACGCAGATCGACCGCGCAAGGCGCATCGTGATCGCGGAAGATGGCACGATCGCCGAGTACGATCGCCTCTTGCTGGCGACCGGCTCCAATCCCTTCATGCTGCCGGTGCCGGGAAAGGATTTGCAGGGCGTCATTTCCTACCGCGATATCCACGACACCAATGCCATGATCGAGGCGGCGCAGATGCACAAGCATGCGATCGTGATCGGCGGCGGCCTGCTGGGATTGGAAGCCGCCAACGGATTGAAGCTGCGCGGCATGGACGTCACCGTGGTGCATCTGCCGCAATGGCTGATGGAACGCCAGCTCGATCCGGTCGCCGGCAAGATGCTGCAGAAATCGCTGGAAGATCGCGGCCTCAAATTCCTGCTCGACAAGAACACGAAGGAACTGGTCGGCGATGAAAATGGACGCGTCAAGGCGATCCGCTTCACCGACGGCCTCGAAGTGCCGGCGCAGCTGGTCGTGATGGCGGTCGGCATCCGCCCCAACACCACGCTGGCGGAATCGTCCGGCCTGTATTGCAACCGTGGCATCGTCGTCAACGACACGATGCAGACCTACGATCCGCGCGTCTATGCGGTCGGCGAATGCGTCAACCATCGCGGCACCGCCTACGGCCTCGTCGCGCCCCTGTTCGACATGGCGAAGGTGTGCGCGAATCATCTCGGCAATTTCGGCATCGGCCGCTATCAGGGCTCGGTCACTTCGACCAAGCTGAAAGTGACCGGCATCGACCTGTTCTCCGCCGGCGAATTCATGGGCGGCGAAGGGACGGAGGAAATCGTGCTGTCCGACCCCATCGGCGGCGTGTACAAGAAACTGGTGATCAAGGATGACAAGCTGGTCGGCGCCTGCCTGTACGGCGACACGGTGGACGGCAGCTGGTATTTCAGCCTGCTGCGCGAGGGCAAGGACATCGGCGAAATCCGCGACACCCTGATGTTCGGCGAGTCCAACACCGGCCGTCCCGGCGATGTCGGCCACGAAGGATTCACCAAGGCTGCCGCCATGCCCGACACCGCCGAAGTGTGCGGCTGCAACGGCGTGTGCAAGGGAACGATCGTCAAGGCGATCAAGGAAAAGGGCTTGTTCACGCTGGAAGACGTGCGCAAGCACACCAAGGCATCGGCATCATGCGGGTCCTGCACCGGCCTCGTCGAACAGATCATCAGCTTCACCGCCGGCGGCGACTATTCGACGGCGAACAAGGTCAAGCCGCTGTGCGGCTGCACCGACCATTCGCATCAGGAAGTGCGCGACGCGATCAAGGTGCACAAGTTGCTGACCATCGCCGACACGATGCACTTCATGGAATGGCGCACGCCGAATGGTTGTTCAAGCTGCCGCCCCGCGCTCAACTACTACCTGATCTCGACCTGGCCGCACGAGGCGAAGGACGATCCGCAATCGCGCTTCATCAACGAACGCGCCCACGCCAATATCCAGAAGGACGGCACCTACTCGGTGATCCCGCGCATGTGGGGCGGCGAAACCAATGCGTCGGAACTGCGTCGCATCGCCGATGTGGTCGACAAGTACCAGATCCCCACGGTGAAGGTCACCGGTGGCCAGCGCATCGACTTGCTCGGCGTGAAGAAGGAAGACCTGCCCGGTGTGTGGAAAGACCTCGATATGCCCTGCGGCCATGCCTATGCGAAGGCGCTGCGCACCGTGAAGACCTGCGTTGGTTCCGAATGGTGCCGCTTCGGCACGCAGGATTCGACCTTGATGGGACAGCAGCTTGAACGTGCGCTGTGGCGCATGTACGCGCCGCACAAGGTGAAGATCGCCGTGTCCGGCTGCCCGCGCAACTGCGCCGAATCCGGCATCAAGGACGTCGGTGTGATCGGCGTCGATTCCGGCTGGGAAATCTATGTCGGCGGCAACGGCGGCATCAAGACGGAAGTCGCGCATTTCTTCGTCAAGCTGAAGACGCATGAAGAGGTGCTGGAGTATTCCGGCGCGTTCCTGCAGCTGTATCGCGAGGAAGGCTGGTATCTCGAGCGCACCGTGCATTACATCGCGCGCGTCGGCCTCGATCATGTCAAGGCCAAGGTGCTGGAGGATGCCGGGAACCGCAAGGCTTTGTACGAGCGCCTGCTGTTCTCGCTCGATGGCGAACCCGATCCGTGGCACGAGAAGGACAAGGCGCTGGTGGATGTACGGCAGTTCGAGCCGCTATCCGCATAGTAGTCGTAGGGCGGGTCCCACCCGCCATTCGGCGCATGCGTGGCGGGTGGGACCCGCCCTACATTCTCCGTACCGAAATTTCACAAACTCCAATTAAAAGGCCTTCCTCATGTCACAACAATGGAAACCCGTCTGCAGCGTCGCAGACATTCCCGTGCTTGGCGCCCGGGTCGTCAAGCGGGCAGTGCAACCCGACGTGGCGATTTTCCGCAACAGCGAAGACAAGGTATTCGCGCTGCTGGATCGCTGCCCGCACAAGGGCGGGCCGCTGTCGCAGGGGATCGTGTTCGGTGAGCGCGTGGCCTGCCCGCTGCACAACTGGAACATCGCGCTCGACACCGGCTGCGCCGCCGAACCCGACGAGGGCTGCACGCAGAAGTTCAGCGTGAAAGTGGAGGACGGTCGGGTCTATCTTGACGTCAATGAGTTGAACCTGCCCGCGCGCGAGGTGAAGGCCGCATGAGCGAAGCGCGCGAAGCAAAGGCAACGTGCTGTTACTGCGGCGTCGGCTGCGGCGTCATCGTCCAGACCGACGGCGCGCAGGTGGTCGGCGTGCGTGGCGATCCCGAGCATCCTGCCAACTTCGGGCGGCTTTGCACCAAGGGCAGCACCCTGCACCTGACGGCTGATCCGGTATTGCAGCAGCAGGCGCGGGCGCTCTTTCCTGAAATGCGTCTGATGCGGGATGGCAGGCGCGAACGCGCATCGTGGGATGCCGTGATGGATCATCTGGTGCAGCGCTTCGCAGAAACCATCAGCCTGTACGGACCGGACAGCGTGGCCTTCTACATTTCCGGCCAGTTGCTGACCGAGGATTACTACGTCTTCAACAAGCTGGCCAAGGGCTTGATCGGCACCAACAACATCGATACCAATTCGCGCCTGTGCATGTCGAGTGCGGTCGCCGGCTACAAGCAGACCCTGGGCGCGGATGCGCCGCCGGCCTGCTACGAAGACATCGATCATGCAGACGTGATCTTCATCGCCGGCTCCAACACCGCATACGCGCATCCGATCCTGTATCGCCGCATCGAGGATGCACGCAAAAACAATCCGGACCTGAAGGTGATCGTCGCCGATCCGCGCCGCACCGACACCGCGCGCGAGGCGGACCTGTTCCTGCCCATCCTGCCCGGCACCGATGTCGCGCTGTTCAATGGCATGCTGCATATCTGCCTGTGGGAAGACCTGATCGACGTCGCGTATATCGAGGCGCACACCGAGGGCTTTGCCGAACTCAAGCGCACGGTGCGCGATTACACGCCGAAGTATGTCGCCGACACCTGCGGCATCAGCGAAGACGACTTGCTGACGGCGGCGCGCTGGTTCGGCGCATCGA
The DNA here is from genome assembly GCF_003590875.1 of Noviherbaspirillum cavernae. NCBI lineage: Bacteria > Pseudomonadati > Pseudomonadota > Betaproteobacteria > Burkholderiales > Oxalobacteraceae > Noviherbaspirillum > Noviherbaspirillum cavernae. The sequence goes on along the minus strand of NZ_QYUN01000002.1, from coordinate 3,050,026 downwards.
AGGCATCGCTGTCGCTGTATTGCCAGGGCCTGAACCAGTCGGCATCGGGCACGGCGAAGAATGCCGCGCTCATCAATCTGCATCTGGCCACGCATCAGATCGGCAAGCCCGGCGCGGGCCCGTTTTCGCTGACCGGACAACCGAACGCGATGGGCGGGCGCGAAGTCGGCGGGCTTGCCAATCTGCTGTCCGCGCACCGCGACATGGGCAATCCTGAACATCGCGCCGAAGTGGCCCGCCTGTGGGGAGTGGACGAGGTGCCGTCGAAGCCCGGCAAGACCGCGGTCGAAATGTTCGAGGCGATCCGTGCCGGCGACATCAAGATCGTCTGGATCGCCTGCACCAATCCCGCGCAGTCCTTGCCCGACCAGAAACTGGTGCGCGAAGCCCTGAAGCACGCCGAACTGGTGATCGTGCAGGAAGCCTACAAGACCACCGCGACGGTGGACTATGCCGATGTGCTGCTGCCGGCGACCACGTGGAGCGAGAAGGAGGGCACCGTCACCAATTCCGAGCGCCGCATCACGCGCTTCAAGCCGGCCCTGTCCAAACCGGGCGAGGCGCGGCACGACTGGGAGATCGCGGTCGAATTCGCGCGCCGGCTGGAAATCGCGATGGAGAATGCCGCCACGATTTTTCCCTATGCCACGGTGGAGGAAATCTGGAACGAGCATCGCGAAACAACGCGCGGCCGCGACCTCGACATCACGGGTTTGTCCTATGCGATTCTGGAAGAGCAGGGGCCGCAGCAATGGCCTTTCCCCGAAGGGGCGACGGCGGGCAGGAAGCGTTTGTACGAGGACGGCATCTTCCCGACCGCGAGCGGCCGCGCGAAGTTCGTCAACACCGTGTACCAGCCGGTGGCCGAGCCGGTCGATGCGCGTTATCCCTTCCGTCTGACGACCGGCCGTCTGCGCGACCAATGGCACGGCATGAGCCGCAGCGGCACGGTGGCGCAATTGTTCGCGCATGCCTCGGAACCGTCAGTGGCGCTGTCGCAGACCGACATGGAGCGGCGCGCGATTCGCAACGGCGATCTGGTGCACGTGACCAGCCGGCGCGGCTCGCAGATTCTGCCGGCCATCGCCAGCGACGACATGCGCGCCGGCCAGGCCTTCATCGGCATGCACTGGGGCGAGGAATATGTGTCGGGACGCGGACACGAGGGCAGCGGCACCTGCGGTGTCAATGCGCTGACCTCACCGGCGCTCGACCCGAGTTCGAAGCAGCCGGAATTGAAGCATGCCGCGGTCAAGGTTCTGAAGGCGGAACTGCCGTGGCGCTTCCTCGTGTTCGGCTGGATAGAAGCATCGCAGGTGCTGAGCTTGCAGGCGGCGCTGCGGCCAACCATGCGGCAATTCGCCTATGCCTCCTGCACGCTGTTCGGGCGCGACCGGATGGGCGTGCTGTTTCGCGCGGCGGACGACTATCCAGCTGCGCCGGAACTGGTGAAAGAGATCGAAGAAAGATTCGGCATTGCGGGCAAGGATGTGCTGCGCTATGACGATGCCAGGCGCGGCAATGCGCGGCACATTCTCGTGCGCGACGGCAAGCTGGCGGCTGTCTCGCTGGCGGGAGATACATCCGCCGAGCACTGGCTGAAGGAATACCTGGAAGGCGAACAGCCGGTTGCCGCATTGGGCCGGCTGCTCTTGATGCCATCTACCAAGGCGCCGCAGGGATTCAAGGCGCGCGGACGCATCGTCTGCAATTGCTTCAATGTGGCCGAGAGCGAGATCGACGACGTTCTGTTGCAGCAGGGCTGGGCGCAGCATGGGGCGCCCGACGCGGTGCTGACGTCGCTGCAGGAAAAGCTGAAATGCGGCACGAACTGCGGATCGTGCGTGCCGGAGGTGAAGAAAATGATTTTGATGCGGAGCGTGGCGGCGAAGACGGCGGCGTAGGACGAGGAGCATTCCCCCGGCGAAAACGCATTGTCGTCTCGTGCCCCGATGGCGGGTCAGGGCAATCTGCCGCTTACCGAGGCGCGTGTTTGTTCCCTGCGTTACTGTCCCACGATGGCGATGGAGACGGGACTGCCTCCGGAAGCAGTTACCCCGACGGGGGTCAACGCGCCGGTGACGGGATTGATGGCGAAGCGCCCGATCGTGTTGATGTTTTCATTCGCGATGTAGGCGAACCTGCCGCTGGGGTCGACCGTGATGAAGCGCGGGCCCGTGCCTGCCCCGAAGCCGATCGTCCCGGTGAAAGCGAGCGCACCGGTAGCGGCATCGATGGTGTAGGCCGAGACGGAGTCGGGGCTGCGATTCACCACATAGGCGAACTTGCCGCTGGGGTCGACGCTGGCCGAGATTGGGGAGCCCCCGGGGCTGTGGAATCCGACGACGGCAAGGGCGCCGGTCGCGGCATTGATGGCGTAGCTCGTGGCAGTGCCGCTGGTATTGGCCGTATATGCGAACTTGCCGCTGGGATCGACGGCGACGGCGGAAGGGCCCGCCTGGGTGATGATCGCTGTGGCAGCGCTGAGGCCACCGGTGGCGGTATCGATGGTGAAGGCCGAAACCGTGTTGGTGTTGGCGTTCGCCGTGTACAGGAATTTTCCGCTGGGGGCGACCGTGACGGAAATCGGGCCCGATCCGGTGGGGAACAGACCTGCAGCGGTGAGGGCGCCAGTCGCGGCATCGATGCTGAAGGCCGAGACATTGCTGGAACCTTGATTCGCCACGTAGACGAATTTGCCGCCGGGATCGACCGTCACGGAGCGAGGGGCGGTTCCCCCGGTGACAAGCGATCCGATCGGCGTCAAGGCTCCGGTGGCGGGATCGATGGTCCTGGCCGAGATACTGTTCGTGTTGATGTTCGCCACATAGACGAACTTGCCGCTGGGATCGACGGCGATGGAGCTGGGAGGTGTCCCGTTAAAAACCGTGCCGATGAGGCTGAGTGCGCCGGTCGTCGCGTCGATGGTGTAGATCGAGATACTGGCGCTATTCATGTTCGCGACATAGGCAAAACGCGGCGTCGGCGTAACGCAATTCACCGTGACGCTGACGACATCGCCTGCGGTGATCGTGCCGTTGCCGCTGTTGACCGTGCAGGTCTGCGATAGAAGGCGCGGCTGGGTCTTGACCGTGACTGCATAGTTCGCGCCGCTGGCAACACGTGTGGTGAACGTGAAGCCGCCGTTGGCCGAGATGGCCAAGTCGTTGCCGGCATTGTTCTGCAGCACGAGTCCTGAACTATTCAGGCCGCTGACCGTGCCGCCGACGGCATAGCTGTTGGTCGAACAGACGATGGCGATGTTGCTGACATTGGCACCGGCCACGGTGCCGCTGCCATTGTTGACCGTGCAGGTCTGCGTCGGACCAGTCGGTAACGTCTTGACGCTGACCGCGTAGTTCGCGCCGCTCGCCAGTGCAGTGGAGAAGCTGAAACTCCCGTTCGCCGAGACGGCCAGGTCATTGCCCGCATTGTTCTGCAGGATCAGGCCGGAGCCTGCCAGGCCGCTGACGCTGCCGCTGATGGTGTGACTGGTCGCTGCGGGCGGCACAACAGGCGCGGGTGGCCTGGCCGTCTCTGGGTTGCCGCCGCCGCAAGCAACAAGTCCTGTCAGCAGCACGGCGCAGAATGCGCGGCCAAACAGGGCCGGTATTGAAGGGCGAATCGAAGTGGCGGGCAGACGGCGAACAGGGCGAAGGGACATGGATGCTTGAGCATGCAAAGAGGTTGAATAAACACACGCTCGAAGATTGCAGGGACGGGCGGCGCGCATGGATGATAGGTTGACTAATGGTTGTTATCAAGAAGAAACGGCTGTAGCCCGTTCGATGCTTGCGAAGATGATGCCGTTTGGTCAATATCGATTCCCTGGTTCGCCATTCAGTTGCCATTCAGTTGAAAGCGGCCGACAGCCCGGTCAAATCCTCGCCGCCGGGCATGATTGACGGCATTGCCCTCGCTTTCATTCCCTCCGTCCGTCGTAGTACCCTTCGCCTCATGAAACCCACACACTCACAAGAACCCTTCCACGCCGCCCGCTTCATCAAGGAAATCGGCCGCGGGAAGAAAGGTGCGCGCAGCATGTCGCGCGACGATGCCAATCAACTGTATGCCGCGATGCTCGACGGTCGCGTTTCCGATCTGGAAATGGGCGGCATCATGCTGGCGATGCGCATCAAGGGCGAGTCGGTCGACGAGATCGCCGGCTTTCTCGATGCGGCCGAAGCGTCCTTCGACAAGTTGGATGTGTCGCAGGGCGCGCAGTTTGCTCAGTTTGAATACGCGCCGATCGTGCTGCCCAGCTACAACGGCTCGCGCAACATGGCGAACCTGACGCCGCTGCTGGCCATGCTGCTGGCGCGCGCAGGTGCGCCGGTGCTGATCCACGGCGTCACGCACGATCACGGCCGCGTGACCACGGCGGAAATCCTGCAGCAGCTCGGTTCGATATTCGCGCATTCCGTGCAGGACGCGCAGGCGCATTTCGCGCGGCGCGAACCGGTCTTCATGCCGATCGACGCGCTGGCGCCGCGCATGGCGCGCCTCTTGACGATGCGGCGCATCCTCGGCGTGCGCAACTCGACCCATACGCTGGTCAAGCTGATCCAGCCGTTCGCCGGCCCGGCCTTGCGCCTGACCTCGTACACCCATCCCGAATACCTGGCGATGCTGACCGAGTATTTCGCGAACGCCGCACCACCGGAGCGCGGCGATGCGTTTCTGATGCGCGGCACCGAAGGTGAAACGGTGGCGAACGCGAAGCGGGCGCAGCAGATCGAATGGTTCCATGAAGGCGAGCGAACCATTCTGGTGCAAAAACAGGAACCGGTGGACGAGACGCCGCCGCTGCCGCCTGAAAGTGATGCGGCGACGACGGCGAAATGGATCGCGGCGGCATTGAATGGTGAACAACCGGTGCCGTCACCGATCAGAGAGCAGGTGGAACACTGTTTGCATGTGGCAAGGCGCATCCGCAGCAAACAGGATTTTCACCATGAAGACACAAGGTAAGGTTTTTCTCGTCGGCGCCGGTCCGGGCGACCCCGAACTTCTCACCATCAAGGCGGCAAAGGCCATCGCAAGGGCGGACGTCATTCTTGTCGATGACCTCGTCAACCCCGCGATTCTCGAGCATGCACTCGCGGATGCGCGCATCATCCCGGTCGGCAAGCGCGCCGGTCGCCACTCCACGCCGCAGGAATTCATCGAACGCCTGATGGTCGCCGAGGCGCGCGCAGGACACTGCGTCGTGCGCCTGAAGGGCGGCGACCCCTTCATGTTCGGACGCGGCGGCGAAGAGCTGGAGTGTCTGGTGCAAGAGGGCATCGACGTGGAAGCGATCAACGGCATCAGCAGCGGTTTCGCCGCGCCCGCAGCGATCGGCGTGCCGCTGACGCACCGCGAGTGGAGCAACGGCGCCATCTTCGTCACGGGTTACAGCAAGACCGGCGAACGCGGCCCGGATTGGAAAAAGCTCGCGAAACTCAACATGACGCTGGTGATCTACATGGGTATCGCCAGTTGCCGCGAGATTCAGGAAGCCTTGCTGGCGGGCGGCAAATCGGCCGCCACGCCGGCGGCGGTGGTCCACTCGGCCACGCTGGACGCGCAAATGCAGCTGGTGACGACCTTGGGCGAGTTGCCGGAAGCCATGTCGAGAGCCCGCTTGGGCAGTCCCGGCATCATCCTGATCGGCGAGGTCGTGCGCTTTGCGGTGAACGGAGCCTTCGCCGCCGAGTCGGATGCAAGAGTGGTGCGACAGCATGCGATTGACGCGCCGCATCTGGAGGCATTGCCGATTTGACGGCTTGCGCGCCCCGCACGATTCCAATTTTCAGCAATGTCATTCCGACCCGGGCGGTACATCCTCGCGGCTCCCTGACCGACCGTGCGCGCCTGTCCCCATTCATGAAATGCCTTCCGATGCATTGATGTGATCAATACACGGCACTGCCTGTCGCCGGGAGTGATCGCATTGTTCATTCATCAATAAAGTTCCTGAGCGAATCATTGCCAGGAACTTTATTTGTTTCCTCCTGTCAAAAGCGTGACGGTTCAACAACGTTAACAGGCGGCAACAATACCTCTATAAGTCGCCACAGGGAATTTCGGTATCTGCGCGGCATCAAGATCATGGCGCGCATTGCCGCAGCCATGCAGGCCGGAACGGCCTTCACCAGTCCATGCAGTGCCGCATCCCGGTGCACGGACAGGCTCACGTTCTCCCTTTCTCAACCATTCAACAAATTCCTTTCGGGAGGATGCATGTCGTGGACTCTTCCGCCGTTCGACGCGGCGCAACCGATTCAGTGGAATGCCTTGCTGCTGTTCGGCAGCTTGCTGCTGACGGGACTCATTGGCGGTCATATCGTCAGCAAGAATTCGTGGATACCGCGCATCACCGGCTATCTGCTGGTGGGCTTCATCCTCGGCGAGGGCGGCCTGCAATGGCTGTCGGGCGACGTGCTCAAGCTCGCCCATACCTTCTCCGACATCGCGCTCGCGCTGGTGGTGTATCAGCTTGGCCGATATGTCGATGTCGGCTGGCTGCGGCATGAAAAATGGCTGGCCGCCACGGTGCTGAGCGGCGCGCTGCTCTGCTTCGGCCTCGTCTGGAGCACACTGGAATGGGTCGGCGTGGCGCGTCCGCTGGCCATGGTCGCGGGCGTGCTCGCCATCGCGACCGCACCCGCCGTCGTGATGGTGGTGGTGCGCGATCTGAAGGCGGAAGGGCATGTCACGCGCAGGCTCGCGGCGATGACCGCGCTCAACAATCTCGTCGCCCTGCTGGCCGCCTGCATTCTGCTGCCGCTGGTCGCCACCGAAAGCGCGACGTCGATCGAGACGATGATCTCCAGCACGCTCTATTCGCTGTTCGGTTCGCTGCTGCTTGCCTACGTGACCTACCGCCTGATGATGCCGCTGGCCCGCCTGCTCGGACGCGAGCGCAGCCGCCAGTTCGTGCTCGTCATCGCCATCATCACGCTCACCATCGGCGCGGCGCATGCGCTGAAGCTGCCGGTGCTGCTCACCATGCTGGCCTTTGCGATCCTGTCAAAGAATCTGGATATTCAGTACGACCTGATGGAACTGGAATTCGGCGTCGCCAACGAGCTTTTCATCGTCATGCTGTTCGTGACCATCGGCGCATCCATCCAGTTGTCCGATCTCAGGATGGTGGCGCTTCCGGTCGCGGTGCTGATCGGCGCGCGCACGCTGGCGCTGGCTTGCAGCATTTTCGCTTTTGCGCGTCCGGCCAAACTCAAATGGCGGCAAGCCGGTCTGCTGACGCTGGGCACCTTGCCGATGGCGGAAGCGGGGCTGGGACTGTCGCAGATTTTTTCCATCTATCCGCACATGGCGGCGAGCATTGCGCCGCTGCTGGCCGGAACCTTGATCGTGCTGGAGCTGATCGGCCCCATCGCGACACAGTTTGCCTTGATCAAATCGGGAGAAGCCGGACATGAGCCCTAGAGACAATTTCGTGATTGAGGAAGTGCCACAGGAAATCCTGCCCTTCACATCATCGACGCCGTTCACGATGGGCATCGAGCTCGAGCTGCAACTGGTCAACCGGCGCAACTACAACCTCGCCACCGACGCGGTCGACCTGCTGACGTGGATCGAGCCGCGCGATTTGCAGAAGCAGATCAAGCTGGAAATGACGCAGGGCATGATCGAACTGAACTCCGCCGTCCACACGCGCGTCGATCAGCTCACCGAGGAATTGAAGGAGCTGCGCGCGGCGCTGACCCGAGGGGCGAAGCATCTGAACATCGACGTCGCCGGCGGTGGCGCGCATCCGTTCCAGAACTGGAGCGAGCAGCGCATCACGCCGAGCGCGCGCTTCCATGAATTGCACGAGAAATACGGCTATCTGGCCAAGACGTTTACGGTATTCGGGCAGCACATCCATGTCGGCGTTGCCGACGGCGACGATGCGCTATACCTGACGCACGGACTGGCGCACTACGTCCCGCACTTCATCGCGCTGTCGGCAGCCTCGCCGTTCTATCAAGGCGTCGATACTGCCTTCGCTTCCTCGCGCAGCAACGTGGTGCGCGCGTTTCCGCTCGCGGGCACGGTGCCTGTTCTCACCCGCTGGAGCGATTTCGAAGCCTATTACCAGGAACTGCTGCAGCTGGGCATCATCGGCAGCATGAAGGACTTTTACTGGGACATTCGGCCCAAGCCGGAGTACGGCACGGTCGAAGTGCGCGTCTGCGACACGCCGTTGACGCTGGAACACGCCGCGCTGCTCGGCTGCTATGCGCAGCTGCTGTCGCGCTGGCTGCTGACGGAGCGTCCCGTCGAGATCCACAGCGATTTCTATCTGCTGTATCAGTACAACCGCTTCGAGGCCAGCCGCTACGGCCTCGATGGCCAAATCGCGCAGCAACACATGAGCAGACAATCCGGTTCGAAACAGCCGATCTTCCTCAGCGTGCTGGACCGCCTGCAGGATCTGAAGCGGTACGCGCAGAACGAGGCCGAGGTGCTTGCATTGAAGCGGCTGCGCCACATTGCCTACGAACGCTTGAATGATGCGGCCTGGCTGCGCAACGCCTACAAGCAGCGCGGCTCGCTCAATGACGTGGTGCGCCTGTCATCGGAGTTGTGGATGACGTCTGCTTCGCCATCATCGCCTCGATAAGCCTGTCGCTTACAATCACGGCTTATCCAGGTTTGAATGAGTCATGACAAAGAAATACGATGTCGCAGTGATCGGCGCAGGCGCGGCCGGCATGATGTGCGCCGCGGTCGCCGGTCAGCGCGGCAGGAAAACGGTATTGATCGATCACGCGACCCGGCTCGCTGAAAAGATCCGCATCTCCGGCGGCGGACGCTGCAATTTCACCAATGTGCAGGCCGGCCCGCAAAACTACCTCTCGCAAAATCCGCATTTCTGCAAAAGCGCCTTGTCGCGTTACACGCCGCAGGATTTTCTCGGCCTCGTAAAACGTTATCGCATCGGCTATCACGAAAAGCACAAGGGGCAACTGTTCTGCGACGACTCCGCCGAACAGATCATCGCCATGCTGAAATCCGAATGCGAAGTCGGCGGCGTGGCATGGCGCATGCCGTGCAAGGTGATGGAAGTCGCCAGCGCGGGCGACGCGTTTCGCATCGAAACCGACAGCGGCACCATCGTCGCCGACAGCGTCGTCATTGCCAGCGGCGGCCTGTCGATTCCGAAAATCGGCGCGACCGATTTCGCGTATCGCATTGCCAGGCAGTTTGACCTGAAGCTGATCGAACCACGTCCGGCGCTGGTGCCGCTGACTTTCGATCATGCACAGTGGCAATCTTTCGTGGCCTTGGCCGGTATCGCGCTCGAAGTCGATATCGAAACCGGCGACAAGAAATCACGCGGACAATTTCGCGAAGACTTGCTGTTCACGCATCGCGGCCTGTCCGGCCCGGCCGTGCTCCAAATCTCGAGCTTTTGGCAGCCCGGAACCGCGCTGACGCTCAACCTGTTGCCGGAAATGGACGTGGCAGCGATTTTGATGGAAGGCAAGACGACGATCAAAAAAAACCTGGGCAATGTTCTTGCGCAATGGCTGCCGTCCCGCCTCGCGGAAGGCTGGCTGACCGTCAACGATTTTGATCCCGACAGCCGCGTCGCCGACATGGCCGACAAGGCGCTGCGCAAACTGGGCGAGTCGCTCAACCGCTGGACCATCATCCCCAACGGTTCGGAAGGCTACCGCAAGGCGGAAGTCACATTGGGCGGGGTGGACACGCGCGAACTGTCGCAGCAGAGCATGATGGTCAATCGTGTGCCGGGCCTGCGCTTCATCGGCGAAGCGGTGGACGTGACCGGCTGGCTCGGCGGCTACAACTTCCAGTGGGCCTGGGCGTCGGGCGTGGCGGCGGGTATGTCGGTTTGATAATTGTGTCTGCCTGTTCACATGTCGTTCATGGTGCTTTCCTTTGCTCATTCGACCTGCTATACTTGCGGTCTTTCCCATAAAATCCTTGGTTTGAGTTTACATGACCACAATCCGCCTTAAAGAAAACGAGCCCTTCGAAGTCGCAATGCGTCGCTTCAAGCGCACCATCGAAAAAACCGGTCTGCTGACCGAGTTGCGTGCGCGCGAGTTTTACGAAAAGCCGACTGCTGAACGTAAGCGCAAGCTCGCAGCTGCCGTCAAGCGCCACTACAAGCGCATCCGCAGCCAGCAATTGCCGAAAAAGATGTACTGATTCCTGCTGCCGCACGCTAGTGCGGTGCCGTGCAAACCCGCTCCGGACTGCCGCAGCGGGTTTTGGCGTTTATGGCTTGCCGGATAATTTTGTATGCTTGGCAGGTCAATACTGTCGAGAATGGAGAAAAAATGAGCCTCAAAGAGCAAATCACTGAAGACATGAAGGCGGCGATGCGCGCCAAGGATGCCGCAAGGCTCGGCACCATCCGTCTCCTTACCGCCGCAATGAAGCAGAAGGAAGTCGATGAACGCATCGAGCTGACCGACGCGCATGTCCTCGCCATCGTCGAAAAGATGATCAAGCAGCGCAAGGATTCGATCACCCAGTTCGAAGCCGGCGGCCGCCAGGATCTGGCCGACATCGAAAAGGCCGAGCTTGCAGTTCTGTCCGCCTACATGCCGGCCGCCATGTCCGAAGCCGAAATCCAGGCCGAAGTCGCCGCTGCTGTTGCCGCGACCGGTGCGGCCGGACCGCAGGACATGGGCAAGGTAATGGGCGTGCTCAAGCCGAAACTTGCCGGCCGCGCCGACATGACTGCCGTGTCCGCCTTGGTGAAGGCCGCATTGAGCAAGGCATGATCCTTTTGCCGTTTCCGAGACCGTTGGCCGCCGCAAAATTGCCGTGATTCCACAATCCTTCATCCAGGATCTGCTCAACCGCGTCGATATCGTCGACGTGGTCGGGCGCTATGTGCAACTGAAGAAGGGCGGCGCCAACTACATGGGCCTGTGCCCGTTCCATAACGAAAAATCGCCGAGTTTCACGGTCAGTCCCACCAAGCAGTTTTATCACTGCTTCGGTTGCGGCGCGCACGGAACCGCGATCGGCTTTCTGATCGAATACTCCGGCCTCGGCTTTGTCGAAGCGGTCAAGGATCTTGCGCAAGGCGTGGGCATGATCGTGCCGGACCAGGATCGACTGCCGCCGGCGCAGCGCGCCGAGGTGCAGGCAAAGAGTCTTGCGTTATCCGAAGTGATGACGAGCGCCGGTGATTTCTACCGGCAGCAGCTTCGCGCTGCGCAGAATGCAATTGCTTATCTGAAGGGCCGTGGCTTGACGGGGGAAATCGCTGCCAGATTCGGCCTTGGCTACGCGCCCGAAGGCTGGGACAGCCTGCGCGCGGTATTCCCGGATTACGACATTGCCGCCCTGGTCGAGGCCGGCCTCGTCATCGACAAGGATGACGATGAGGGCGGCCGTCACAAGCGTTACGATCGCTTCCGCGACCGCATCATGTTCCCGATCCGCAACACCAAAGGCCAGGTGATCGGTTTCGGCGGACGGGTGCTCGATGGCGGCGAACCGAAATACTTGAATTCGCCCGAGACACCCTTATTTCAAAAGGGTAACGAGCTGTATGGCTTGTTCGAGGCGCGGCAGGCGATTCGCGATGCTGGTTATGCGCTGGTCACGGAAGGCTACATGGACGTGGTGGCATTGGCCCAGCTTGGATTTCCGCAGGCGGTAGCCACGCTCGGCACGGCTTGTACGTCCACTCATGTGCAAAAGCTGTTGCGTCAGACCGATCAGGTGATTTTCAGCTTTGACGGTGATGCCGCGGGGCGGCGCGCGGCGCGGCGCGCCCTGGAAGCGTGCCTGCCTTATGCGTCCGACAACAAGACGCTGAAATTCCTCTTTCTACCGTCCGAACATGATCCGGACAGCTATATCCGTGAATCGGGGGCGGAAGCGTTCGAACGCGAAGTGCGGGATGCGATGCCGTTGTCGCAATTTCTGCTGAATGAAGTGGTAGGCGATAACGATTTGAGCACTCCGGAAGGGCGGGCGCGGGTACAGTTCGAGGCCAAGCCATTATTGCAGGCGATGCCGGCATCGGGGCTGCGGCTGCAGATCGTGCGTGGCCTGGCTCAATTGACGCAAACCACGCCGGCGGAGATCGAGGCCTTGTTCGAACTGGTGCAACCGGTTGCTCGCACGAAAATTGCGCCACCACGGACCAAGCGCACGCCGCCGATGGGGCTGGAGCGCCAGATGATCCGACTGCTGGTGGCGCATCCCGTCCTGGCTGCGGATCTGGATGAGTCAGCACTTGCTGCGGCAGCACATCTTGCGCCGGACAATGCTGCCATGCTTGGCCAACTGATTGCTGCGTGCCAATCGCTTGGTCAGCAAGCCAATTTCGCAGCCTTGGCGGAACAATTGCGAGCAACAGGTCCGGATTTCGATGCACTTGTTGCCGAAATTGCAGCAGATTCCGAATCGGATCTGGAGGCGGCGCGGCTGGAACTTGCCGGAGCGGTACGGCAGACTAGAATGCAAGTATTGAAGGCCGAACTCGCCTCCTTGGTCGCGGCGGGACTGCAAACGGAAGAAGCGCGTCTCCGCTATCGTGAACTGTCGCAACAGCAGGAGCAACTCCGGCGTCAGGCAGAGGTCGAAAACATGCCGCGCTGATTGGCGATACATGCTTGGGACTGGAGCAACATTGCTCTGAGTGATATAATTAAAAGCTTTTGATTCAAGGCCTTAGAGTAATTCGTTTGGCGAATTGAATTCCATCAGGACACACGGGAATTTTCAGGAACATCGCGCGGGCGAATCCAAAACACATTAATCGGCTCCACTTGCGTCATCATTCGAGCAATGAGGGCAATTCCAGTTGGTATTGATTCCATGGCGAACGCAATGAAGAAACCCGCGAAAACGACCGTTACCGCAAAAAACGCGAAATCGGCTGCAACTAAAACTGCCTCCAGCAAGTCGATAGCAAAGCCTGCCGTGAAGAAATCTGTTGCCGCCAAGTCAACAGGCAAGGCGAAAATCGCAAATGCAGCTCCGGCAAAGACCGCCAAGGCCGCGCCAAAGCCGGTCGCCAAAACGGCGGAGCCGAAAGCAAAGCCGTCGTCCAAAGCTGTCGGAAAACCAGCTACCGAGAATCTGAAAGCGCCCGTGACAAACAAGAAGACTGAATTGAAGACTTCGAACAAGCCTGTCAAAACGACCGCAAAAGCGGAACCGAAGTCCGAAACGAAAGTGATGGCTGTCAGCCAGACAACCGATGCTGCGGCATTGGCCGCGATTGATACATCCGGCTATGTGTTGCCGACAGTGAAAGTTCCGGGTCGTCGCGGCCGCAAGCCGAAGGAATTCCAGCCCGAGAACGATGAAGTCGCCGCGTTGAATGCTGTCGAACGCGCCGAACTCAAGGCCGCCGACAAGGCACGGGCGAAGGACCGCAAGGCCAAGGAAAAGGCCTTGCTGAAAGATGCGTTCTCCTCCGATACCGAGGCGAGCGAGGAAGAGCTCGAACAGCGTCGCCAGAAACTGAAAACCCTGATCAAGCTCGGCAAGGATCGCGGTTTCCTCACGTATTCCGAAATCAACGACCATCTTCCGGAAAATATCGTCGACCCGGAAGCGATCGAAGGCATCATCGGCACGTTCAACGACATGGGCATCGCCGTCTACGAACACGCGCCGGATGCGGAGACGCTGCTGTTGTCCGACAGTGTTGCCAACGTCGCCAGCGATGACGAAGCCGAAGCCGCCGCCGAAGCCGCCTTGTCCACCGTGGATTCCGACTTCGGTCGTACCACCGACCCGGTGCGCATGTACATGCGTGAAATGGGCTCGGTGGAACTGTTGACTCGCGAAGGCGAAATCGAAATCGCGAAGCGGATCGAGGAAGGCCTGAAGGACATGATTCAGGCGATCTCCGCCTGCCCGACTACGATTGCCGAAATTCTGGCCGCCGCCGACAAGGTCGAAAGGGATGAAATCAAGATCGATGAAATCGTTGACGGACTGGTCGATCTGAACGCGCCCGAGCAAACGATTGCCGCCGCCGCGCCTGCCGTCGCCCCCGATGATGAAGAGGACGACAACGAGGAAGACGAGGAAGAAGGAGACGAAGGCAACGCTTCGGGCGGTGCTGCCGGCTTCTCGGCTGAGCAGCTCGAGCAGTTGAAGCGCGATGCGTTGGCGAAGTTCGGCGAAATCTCGTCGCAGTTCGACAAGATGCGCAAGGCCTTCGAGAAGGAGGGTTACAACTCCAAGCCCTACGTCAAGGCGCAGGAAACGATTTCGAACGAGTTGTTGAGCATCCGCTTCACCGCGAAATTCGTCGAGAAACTGTGCGACACGCTGCGCGGCCAGGTCGATGAAGTGCGCCACATCGAGAAGCAGATTCTGGATGTCGTGGTGAACAAGTGCGGCATGCCGCGCGTCCGTTTCATCAAGACTTTTCCCGGCAATGAAACCAATCTCGACTGGATCGACGCCGAAGTCGTCGCTAACGAGTCATACAGCGCCATCCTCGGTCGCAACGTGCCGACCGTGAAGGAATTGCAGCAAAAACTGATCGATTTGCAGGCGCGCGTCGTGTTGCCGCTGCCGGATCTGCGCAACATCAACAAGAAGATGGCTGCCGGCGAAATGAAGGCGCGCAAGGCCAAGCGCGAAATGACCGAGGCCAATCTGCGTCTGGTGATCTCGATCGCGAAAAAATACACCAATCGTGGTTTGCAGTTCCTCGATCTGATCCAGGAAGGCAACATCGGCCTGATGAAGGCGGTGGACAAGTTCGAATACCGTCGCGGCTACAAGTTCTCGACCTATGCGACATGGTGGATCCGGCAGGCCATCACACGCTCCATCGCAGACCAGGCGCGCACCATCCGTATTCCGGTGCACATGATCGAAACGATCAACAAGATGAATCGCATCTCGCGCCAAATCCTGCAGGAAACCGGTGCCGAACCGGATCCGGCAACGTTGGCGATCAAGATGGAAATGCCGGAAGACAAGATCCGCAAGATCATGAAGATCGCGAAAGAGCCGATCTCGATGGAAACACCGATCGGCGACGACGACGATTCCCATCTCGGCGACTTCATTGAAGACAACAATACGCTGGCACCTGCCGATGCGGCATTGCACGCATCGATGCGTGGTGTGGTCAAGGACGTGCTGGACTCCTTGACGCCGCGTGAAGCGAAAGTGCTGCGCATGCGTTTCGGCATCGAAATGTCGACTGACCATACCCTGGAAGAAGTCGGCAAGCAGTTCGATGTGACACGCGAGCGCATCCGCCAAATAGAGGCCAAGGCGCTGCGCAAGTTGCGGCATCCATCCCGCTCCGACAAGCTCAAGAGTTTCCTCGAGGGCAGTTAAGTTAAGTTAAGTAGCAAAGCTTGACGGGCCTCTAGCTCATGCTTGGTTAGAGCAGCGGACTCATAATCCGTTGGTGCCGTGTTCGACTCACGGGAGGCCCACCATCAAAATCAAGGGGTTAGCGATTATGCTAACCCCTTGTCGTTTCTGCAGCGCCGTTCCCTGTCCGGCAATCCCTGCGTCATGAACTTGGCGGTCAGAAAACTTGTCAATTGAACTAGATGTGCAGGCATGCGGTCATAACGAAACGCATCGCTGGACCATCCATGTTTTGAACGGCGAATTCTTGCGGGCAGTCTGATCGGTTACCTTGTGATCGGTGGCAGCTCATGAAAGTGTGCTGTCTTGAGGCTTGGCCGCCGGCAACGATGAATGCAGGATGCCTGCATGGTCGCCGTCACGCAATTCGTTTCGCGTTCGAGAGGCGCTTCTCCAGCCGCATGCTCATGTAGCAGTTACGCGTAGTGCATCTGCGCAGTTCCGTCTGTGCAGTAAATGTCGTTCCGCCGAAAACAGGCTGTCGCTGCATGCAGCTATACCAAGGGGTTCTTCATGGATGCATTGCTGCTTTCCCGGATCCAGTTCGCCTGGCTCATCGCTTTCCATATTCTGCTGCCGGCATTCACAGTTGGTTTGTCGTGCTATATCGCGACGCTGGAGGTGCGCTATTGGATCACCGGAAATGATGTGGTGCGGCGTCTGTCAGCGTACTGGATCAAGATCTTCGCGATCTCGTTCGGTATGGGCGTGGTGTCGGGCATTGTGATGCCTTTCCAGTTCGGCACCAACTGGAGCCGGTTTTCCGATGGTGCGTCGAACGTGATCGGTTCCCTGCTTGCCTATGAAGTGCTGACTGCGTTCTACCTCGAGGCGGCTTTCCTCGGCGTTTTGCTGTTCGGCAGAAAACTCGTGCCGCAATGGGCGCATGCGATGTCGGCGGTGATGGTCGCGCTTGGCACGGTGCTGTCGTCGTTCTGGATTCTGGCAGTCAATAGCTGGATGCAGACGCCGGCCGGCTATGAGGTGATCGATGGCCGGTTCTTCCCGACCAGTATGTTCGAGGTGATCTTCACGCCTTCCTTTCCGTACCGCCTTGTGCATACGGTCAGCGCGTTTCTGGTGACAACCGCGTTTGTGATCCTGAGTGTCGGTGCCTACTACCTGCGGCAGGGCCGTGCCCTTGCCGAAAGCAGAATCATGGTGCGCATGTCATTGGTGTTTCTGACCGTCATGGTGCCGCTGCAAGTCATCGTCGGCGATCTGCACGGCCTCAATACCCTGAAATACCAGCCGGTGAAGGTGGCGGCAATGGAGGGTTTGTGGGAAACGCAAAGAGGTGTGCCCGCATCGATCTTTGCGCTGCCCGATCAGGAGGCGGAAAAGAATCACTTCGAAATCGCGATCCCCAAGCTCGGCAGCCTCTACCTGACGCATGAGCTCGATGGCGAGGTCAAAGGTCTGAAGGAGTGGCCGAAGGAAGACCGGCCGCCGGTGGCGATCGTGTACTTTGCCTTTCGCATCATGGTCGGCATTGCGATGATCATGCTGTTTGTCGTGATCTGCGGGCTGCTGCTTTGGCGACGAGGAAAGCTGTTTGACAGTCCGTGGTATCTGCGGCTCTGCACGTGGACTGCGCCGGCGGGCTTCATCGCCGTGCTGGCCGGTTGGACGACCACAGAGGTGGGGCGGCAGCCGTGGATTATCTATGGCTTGATGCGAACCTCGGAAGGCGTCACGCCATCGCTTACCGCGTCGGACGTTGCGCTGTCACTAAGCTTGTACGCGGTGGCGTATCTCATCATCTTCGGCGGCGGCTACCTGCTGCTGCGCAGGCTGGTCCGGATAGGGCCGACGCCGGCGGCAGAGCCGCAGATTGCCGAAACCCATGCACGTCCGTCGCGTCCGCTTTCCGCCGCGACGGACACGCTGGATACCGCAACCTCGCCTGCAGGAGCACGCGATGAATCTTGACCTCGTACCCTTGTGGGCCGCGATCCTCTCGTTGGCCGTGCTGATGTACGTGCTGCTCGACGGCTTCGATCTCGGGGTCGGCATCCTTTTTGCGCTGCGCAGGAACGAGCACGACCGCGATCTGATGGTTGGCTCCGTCGCGCCGATCTGGGACTTCAATGAAACCTGGCTTATCCTCGGCGGAGGCGGGCTGCTTGCGGTGTTTCCGCTGGCATTTGCGGTGATCATGCCGGCTGTGTACTTCCCTATCCTTGTAATGCTGCTGGGCCTGATATTTCGCGGCGTGGCATTTGAATTCCGCGACGCGCCAGGCGCGAAAAAAAGCGTGTGGAACGCGGCATTCGCCTACGGCTCGCTGGTGGCGACCTATGCGCAGGGCGTGGTGCTGGGCAATTTCATCATGGGTTTCCCCGTGTCCGGGCGCGCATTCTCCGGCACGAGCTGGGACTGGATCGCGCCGTTCCCGCTGCTGACCGGACTGGGCTTGGTGGTCGGCTATATGCTGCTCGGCGCCACCTGGCTGTACATGAAAACGCAGGGCGATCTGCAGCAGTGGGCGCGCGACAAGGCGCGCTGGTGCCTGTTCGGCATTCTGCTCTTCATCGTGATGATCAGCGTGTGGACGCCGCTGAAGGATGCGCGCATCGCGGAGCGCTGGTTCAGCATGCCGAATCTGTTCTTCTTCGCGCCGGTGCCGATTCTGACCGCCGCGATTGCATGGCTGCTGTGGGATTCCTTGCGAAGAGGGCGCGAGGTGCTGCCCTTCCTGTGCGCGATGGGATTGTTTTTCCTCGCCTATACCGGGCTGATCATATCGCTGTGGCCCTATGTTGCGCCGCCTTCGATCACGCTGTGGGATGCCGCGACTGCACCCATCTCCCAGCAGTTCCTGATCATCGGCACCATGTTCCTGCTACCGGTCATTCTGCTCTATGTGTTCTGGTCGTATTGGGTGTTTCGGGGAAAGGTGCGATCGGATATCGGTTACCATCATTGAGCGCCTGCGCAATCGTGTTTCGTCTGCAGTCTTATTTTCGCTGCGGCAGCAGCCCGGCAGTGTGCTGCCGCAGGTTTTTCAGAATGCTCAAGCAGTGAGGAATGATCCGCGCCGCCAGACGCGGATCGTTTTTCTTCTCGCCCTGCTGAAGCAGCCAGAACTTCACACGGCGCATCTGCGCGCTGAATGCGATCCGCATGGCCGTGTGGCTGTTGAGCAGCACTTGCATGCGGGAGCGATAGATGACGAGATTGTTGAGGTCACGCTGAACGCCCAGCAGCATGTACTTGTACGGATACTGGCCCCACATGAAATGGAACTCCTTGCCGCCGCGCTCGATGCACGCGCAAATCGTCTGATGGAAGCAGAGCGTGCCGAGACGGTAATCGTCGTATTCCGTGGCATGCCCATTCACCAGTGAAAAATAGTTCGAGCCGACCTGATAGCAGATCACGCCGGCACACACCCGGTCATCGAGCGTCATCACGCTGACGACGCCGCACAGCTTCACGAGGCGCACGATGCGCTCCTCTTCCTCGTCGTCGATGTACGACACCTTGTTCTTTCCAGCCATTCGTGCGCGATTCAATGCGACGATCTCGCGCACATGCTGCTCGCTTGCCTCTTCCCTGGCACGGACCTGATGCACCAGCGTCGGAAAGCTGCGCCTCAATCTGCTGAGGTGATGCTTGATGTTCTTGCGCGTGGCCTTGCCCAGGCGTGCCGCGTAATCGTCGCTGGTATCCGGCAGCGACACGACGATGTCTTCGGATATGTTGACCTGCTGGCAGGGGAATGAAAAGCGATGCAGCGTGGTCTGGATTGCGCGGAAGCGGATGGTTTTCAGTGACGGTCGCGACGAGAACATGTAGCGCGCAAACCGCTCGATTTCCGCAGCGCCCACATCGATCTGTTCATTGAGAACCCGCACGTGTTCGCCTTCGATCCGCAGAAGAAGGAGCGCAATCACAATCCCGTGCTGCCGCGCGACATAGGTGCAGGTGTCTGTCGTGAGGTTGCCGTACACGCTGAATTGTGCGAGTGAGGAATACAAGTGCCCATACAGCCGTTCCATTTCGGGGCCGGAAAAAGAGGGAACGGAATTCTCGTGGAATGAAATGGCAATATTGTGCGATTGCATGAATTGAACGGTGAAAAATTGACGGATAACGCGGCAGCGGAAAATTTCCGAAGCCGCAATCGAATTGATATGCCGGAGTTATCGGGGAAGGGTGAGGACAAGTGCGGGAGACGGGAATGGAAAACGATTCATCTTGCATCGCCAGCATGAATTCTTCCAGCGCTAATGCGCGGGCCATTGTGTCTGCTCAAACGGCTTTCCGTCAGATATCGTTGATGGGTTCTTCCGGCAAGGAAATGGTTTTCTTGCGCTGCGCAAGCATGCCCGACGCCGTGCGCTTCAGGCTGCGCAGGCGAGTCACGACATACACAGCTGCGCGTGCCGGAAAACGGTCGCTGCCCTGTTGCCTCGCTTGATCCAGCATCCAGAACTTCGCCATCCGGATATAGCCGGTGCAGGCGATCCGCGAAGCGGTGACGCCGTTCAGAAAAAGCTGCACGCGGGATCGGTAGATGACGAGGTGATCCAGATCGCGTTGCACAGCGCCCAGTGCGAACTTGTATTCGTAGCGGCCCCAGAGAAAATGGAATTCCTTGCAGCCGCGCGCAATGCATTCGCAGATCGTCAGGTACGAGCACAGCACGCCTATCCAGTAATCGTCATATGCCGGATCGTGCGCGATCACATTCAGAAAATAGTTTTCGCCGGCACGGTAACCGATGCCGCCGGCGCATATGCGTCCATCGATGGTCGCGATGCCGACCACGCCACAGGTCTGCGCGAGCTGCACTATCCGCTCCGCCTCATCATCGTCGATGGTCGAGACCTTCTGCTTTCCCGCCATCCGTGCACGGTTGAAACCGATAATCGTCTGCAACTGCTCGGCACTCACCGCGTCATGCTCGTAAAACTCGTAGCGAAAGCTCGGGAAGCAGCGCATCAATCGATCGGTATAGCGCTTGATGTTTCTGCGCGTATTCTTGCCGAGACTGGCAAGGTATTTTTCGCGCGTAGCCGGCAAGTTGACGACGATATCTTCCGTGCAGTTGAAGCGCTGATGAGGGAAGGAAATCGTTGCGGTCTCCCCCCTGATCGCGTGAAAGGTGATGCGATGGACCGATTTGTATGTGGTGAAGATGTGATTTGCAAAGCGCTCAAGTTCCTGCGAGTCAATGCTGATCTGCTCATTGAGGACCCGCACGTGCGTTTTGCTGATCTGAAACAACAAGGCGGTTGTGACCTTGCCGTCTTTCCGGACAACGTAAGTACTGGTGGCATCGGCCAGATTGCCGTACACGCGAAATTGCGCCAGTGATGAATGGATGTGTTCATACAGACGATCCATCTCCGCTTCCATGAAGGATGGAACGGAATGTTCGTAGAGCGAAACGGTGACGCTGTCCGAGTTCATATATGGTTTTCATCCAGGTAGTCTCCGGTGTTCATATATGTATGTTTATCCTTGTTTCTGCCTTGCCAGCAGCCCATCGGCGTGGTGTTTGATGGTACTGATCCGATTCAGAATATTGAGTGCGAGACGCGAAGCAGCATCGTGCCTGCCGCCATGCTGTGCGTGATGCCGCCAGACCTTTGTGCGACGCACGGCACTCTTGACGGTATTGTTCAGTGCGGTATCGGCATGCAGCAGCATATGCGCGCGCGAGCGATAGATGGCGACGTGATCCAGATCGCGCTGCACTCCCAGCAGGCGGTATTTGTATTCGTTCTGCCCCCACAGGAAATGGTATTCCCTGCCGCCGCGCGTGATGCATTCGCAAATGGTCAGGTAACAGCACAGCGTGCCGAGTCGGTAATCGTTGTATGCGGGATCGTGCGACAGCAGTTCGAGAAAATAGTTATCGCCGGCACGGAAATTGACAACACCGGCACAGACTCGTCCATTGATCTCCATGATGCCGGTCAGTCCGCGCGATCTCGCGAGCCTGACGATGCGTTCGCTGCCGTCGATCGACCACACCTTGTTCTTTTCTGCCATGCGGTACTTGTTGAGTTGAATGACGTCGTGCAGCTGCTGTTCGCTCACTTCCTCGTTCACATGCACTTGAAAACGCAATGTCGGCAGTTCGCGCCTGATCTTGTTCATGTAACGGTTGATGTAGCTGCGCGTGGACTTTCCCATGCTCGCCAGATAGGCCTGCGGCGTGCGAGGCAGCGCCAGCACGATGTCTTCGAGGCAGTTGTAGCGTTGATGCGGAAACGGCAGCCGGCGCATGTCCGTTGCGATCGCATGAAACGAAATGAGATTGAGCGAACTGCATGTCGCGAACATGTGTTCGGCGAAGCGCCGCATTTCTTTTTCGCCGATCGCCATGCCTTCGTTGACAACCTGCAGTTTTGTCTTGCGGCGGCGGAACAGCAGAATGCAAACAGGTCTGTCGCCATCCCGCACCGCGTACGTGTTGATGCCTTCGAGATTCCCGCACGCACGCAGTTGTGCAAGCGATGAATAGATATTTCCGTACAGGTTTTCCAATTCTGCTTCCGCAAAGTCAGGAACCAGGTTTTCGTACACCGATATGTTGATCTGTTGTGCGTCCATGGATGAATTCGGAGGGGGCTCTTTTCGTGTTGCGGTTCCGATGCAATGCGCGAGTGCATGCACGGGTCCGTGACGGATGCGGTGATGCATCCGTCACGACGTCTTCAACCATTGGATTACGTCCGCATCGAATGCTTATTGAGAGATATCATTCTCGTGCGCTTCGGTTGCACGAATGCAGTCCGAGGGATATTGCATGCGACGTTCGTTGTCATGCTGGAATGCCGCGCAATTTTTTGACGTGCGCATTGTCAGACCTGGGTCGTGCTCTTTCGAGATTGAATGCGCCGCGTTGGATGCGCGTGCCCGTGCCCCGGCATATCGGGTGAGGCGTATAATGAAGGGTTACATATTGAAAGAGCGTCAATTTCTGGCGGCTTCGTCACCGGGGTCAATTCGCATCCCTAACCCTAGCAGCGCCGTACCCTACTGCGGCAGAGTAATTATTACCATGTCCGATACACAGTTAGCATCTATGCAAAATGCCGCGCCGGCTGTCCGCTTCGAAGACTTCGGCTTGTCGCCCGATATTTTGCGTGCGCTTGCCGATCAAGGTTATACGCATCCGACACCGATCCAGGCCGAAGCGATTCCCATCGTGCTGCAAGGCCGTGATGTCATGGGTGCCGCGCAGACGGGCACAGGCAAGACCGCCGGTTTCTCGTTGCCAATCATTCAATCGCTGTTGGAGCATGCAAACACAAGTGCATCGCCGGCGCGCCATCCGGTGCGTGCGCTGATCCTGACGCCGACGCGCGAACTGGCCGACCAGGTTGCCGATAACGTCAAGGCGTACTCGCGACACACGCCGTTGCGCGCGACCGTGGTTTTCGGCGGGGTCGACATGGCACCGCAGACCGCGGCCTTGCGTGCCGGGGTGGAAATCGTGATCGCCACGCCGGGACGGCTGCTCGACCATGTGCAGCAGAAAACCCTGAATCTCGGACAGACGCAAATCCTCGTCATGGATGAAGCCGATCGCATGCTGGACATGGGTTTCTTGCCGGACTTGCAACGCATCATCAATCTGTTGCCGAAGCAGCGGCAGAACCTGATGTTCTCCGCGACCTTTTCTCCTGACATCAAGAAACTGGCAGCCAGCTTCCTGCAGAATCCAGTGACGATCGAAGTCGCGCGCAGCAATGCGACCGCCGACAACGTGACGCAGGTGCTTTACAAAGTCGAAGAGGAAGCCAAGCGCGATGCGATTGCGCACATCATCCGCGATCGCGGCTTGAAGCAGGTCATCGTCTTCTCCAACACCAAGATCGGCGCATCGCGCCTGTCGCGTCATCTGGAGAAGGAAGGTGTGAAGGCCTCCGCGATTCACGGCGACAAGACGCAGGCCGAACGCATGGCCGCGCTGGAGGCATTCAAGCAAGGCACGATCGAAGTGCTGGTTGCCACCGACGTCGCGGCGCGCGGACTGGATATCGCGGAACTGCCTTGTGTCATCAATTTCGACTTGCCGTACAACGCCGAGGACTATGTGCATCGCATCGGCCGCACCGGCCGTGCAGGAGCATCGGGCGACGCGATTTCGCTGTACACCGACAAGGACACGCGGCTGCTCGCCGACATTGAAAAACTGATCAAGCACAATATCGCTCGCCTGCAACTGAGCGGCTTCGTGCCGCAGCGGTCGAGCGAGCGGCGTCCGCGCCGCGACGACAGCGAATCCGGCGCATCGCCGAGCCGGGGTGCGCAGTACGGCCGCAGCGCCTACGGCCCGCGCAAGGAAAAGGTCGATCCGTGGTTCCTGAAGCCGTATGAGCCGGAGCCATCCACCGGACATGCGGAAAGCGACACCGCTGTGGCCAATAAACCCGCCACTACCAAGCCGCAAAAAACGAAGGTCGCCGCATTGTTGGGCGGCACGCCCAAGCGCTGACCAACCCTGATGAGAGGCCGCGGATTCAGGCGGCCATGGTGCGTAATTTCGCACACGCGTTGCAGGCGAACGAACCTATGCGGGAAAGCGTTGCCTCCACGCGTACGCTGCCCGCACCCAGAAATCCTCCACCGATCGTGTCTCTTTGATCGCAAGACCGAGGAATGCGGCGGTCGCCTGCAATTCTTCCAGCGGTTGCGACAGGTCGAGTGCATGGGCGCCGGTCTGTTTCGACAGCTTTTCACCCGCCTCATTGGTTACCATCGGCACATGCAGATAGCGCGGTGACGGCAGGCCGAGCAGGCCTTGCAGATAAATCTGCCGCGCCGTCGATTCCAGCAGATCGGCGCCGCGCACTACATGCGTTACGCCTTGCTCGCCGTCATCCACCACCACTGCCAGTTGATAGGCCCAGAAACCATCCGCGCGCTTCAATACGAAATCGCCCACTTCGGTGGCCAGATGTTGCGAGATGGAACCCATCCAGCGATCCGCGAACGCAATACAGTCAGTTCCCGCATCGGGTACGCGCAGCCGGTAGGCGCGTGCAGCCTTTCCTTCAGCCAAACCATGGCGGCAGGTTCCCGGATAGACGGCCGCGCCATCGGATGCCACGCCGAGCCGCGAATCGGCAATCTCGCGCCGCGTGCAGCCGCAGGCATAGGCATGCGAGCCCAGCCGTTCGAACGCGGCCTCGTAGAGAGGCTTGCGCCGGCTTTGCCACACCACCTCGCCATCCCATTGCATGCCCAGTGCGCTCAAGGTTTCGAGAATGGATTCCGCCGAGCCCGGTACCGTGCGCGCCTCGTCGATGTCTTCGATGCGCACCAGCCATTTTCCCTGCTGCGCTTTCGCATCCAGATAGCTGGCCATGGCCGCGACCAGCGAACCTTTGTGCAGAGGGCCGGTTGGAGAGGGGGCGAAACGGCCGATGTAATGCGTCATCAGAATTGTCTTCGTGCCTGGTTGTCGAATAACGTCATGGTAAAACAGAACAAACGCTGCTCATATCGACGCAATGCGCTTGCATGAAAGGAATGACAACATGATTGAGTTACGCAAAAGCGAAGAGCGCGGCCATTCCGATCACGGATGGCTCAATTCGCACTTCAGTTTCTCGTTCGCCGATTACCACGATCCACAGCACATGGGATTCGGCGCATTACGCGTGATCAATGACGATCGCATCAGCGGCGGCTCGGGTTTCGGCTCGCATGGTCATCGGGACATGGAAATCATCAGTTACGTGCTGGAAGGCGCGCTTGCGCACAAAGACAGCATGGGCAATGGCAGCGTGATCCGGCCCGGCGACGTGCAGCGCATGAGTGCCGGTACCGGTGTCATGCATTCGGAGTTCAACCAGCTGCCGGATCGGCAGACGCATTTCCTGCAAATCTGGATCGAACCGAATGCGCGCGGGATTGCGCCGGGCTACGAAGAAAAACGCTTTTCGGAGGAAGACAAGCGCGGCCATTTTCGCCTGATTGCCAGTCCCGACGGGCAGGATGGTTCGGTCACGATTCATCAGGATGCCAAGGTATATGCGGGACTGTTCAGCGGTGCCGAAAACGCGAGCATGCCGATCGCAAAAGGCCGTCGTGCCTATCTGCATGTTGCGCGTGGAGAAGTGACCGTCAATGGCGTGCCGCTCAAGACCGGGGATGCGTTGAAAGCGGTGAGCGAGCCGAAAATTGACGTGACGCAGGGAAGGGATGCGGAAGTGTTGCTGTTCGATCTGACTTGATGTCATTGAGTGGCTTCCCGCAGGAAGCCACTCAAGCGTTCCAGTATGGAATTATGCTTCCTGCAACTCTGCCCGCACTTCCTTCTGGCAATGCGGGCAGGATTTTCCTGGAATGTAATACGGTGACAACTGTTCGCGCGGCGTGACCACGGCGCGACAAGCGAAACATTGCGCGGTTTGCGTCGCCTCCAGTTTCGGATTCAGCGCGGTGCGGTAATCGAAGACGAAGCAGTCGCCGGTGTAGTGCGCGCCGCCCACTGCCTCGAAGTATTTCAGAATGCCGCCTTCGAGTTGATACACGCTGTCGTAGCCGACGTTCTGCATGTGGATTGCGGCCTTTTCGCAGCGGATGCCGCCGGTGCAGAAGGTCACGATCGTCTTGCCTTCGAAATCATCCTTGTGCGCCGCGATCACATCCGGGAATTCGCTGAATTTCTCGATCCGATAGTCGACCGTGTTGTCGAATGTGCCGACATCGACTTCGAATGCATTGCGCGTATCGACCATCACCACCGGCTTGCCGGCATCGTCGTGCCCCTGATCCAGCCAGCGCTTCAATGTCGTCGCTGCAACGGCGGGTGCGCGGCCTTCTTCCGGCTTGATCAGAGGATGCTTCATCGTGATGATTTCGCGCTTCAACTTGACCAGCATGCGCGTGAACGGCTGCCGGTCCGACAGGCTTTCCTTGACTTCCAGATCGGCGAAGCGCTGATCGGCGCGCAGCCATGTGAGGAAGGTGTCGATCTGTTCGCGCAGGCCGGCAAGAAACAGGTTGATGCCTTCCGGGCTGAGAAGAATGGTGCCCTTCAGGCTCAGTTCTTCGCACAGTGCGCGGAATTGCGAACGCTTTTCAAGCGTATCGTTGAACGTGACAAATTTGTAAGCGGAGATGTTGACGTAGGGATTGGCTGGCTGCATGAGTGAAAATCTCTGTAAGTCTTTGATTTGCCAACATTATAAACGGGGATGAGTGCCATCGTCGCGGTTCGCCATCGCTTCGGCGGCGGACAGACGAAATTGACTGTGATTGCCGCAAGGATTGCCCGGCGGAAGGAGGCAGGCGCGGTAAAATACACCGATGACATCGCCGCACTTCATCCATCTCCGCCTCCACTCCGAATACTCCATTGTCGATGGCCTCGTGCGCATCGATGACGTCATCAAGGCCGCCGCCAAAGACGGCCAGCCTGCGCTGGCGATTACCGATCTTGCCAACCTGTTCGGCATGGTCAAGTTCTACAAGGCCGCGCGCGGCAAGGGCATGAAGCCGATCGCCGGTTGCGACGTCTGGATCAGCAATGACGACGACCGCGACAAGCCATCGCGCCTGTTGTTGCTCGTCAAGAATCGCACCGGCTATCTGCAGTTGTGCGAGTTGCTGTCCAGGGCCTGGCTGACCAATGTCTATCGCGGCCGTGCGGAGATTCGCGCCGACTGGCTGGAAGGCGGCGCGGCGAGCGAACTGATCGCCTTGTCGGGGGCGCAATCGGGTGATGTCGGGATTGCAATCGACAATGGCAACATGGAGGCGGCGCAACGCTGCACCGAACGCTGGACGCGTATCTTCCCGAATCATTTCTACCTTGAGATACAGCGCTACGGCCAGCCGAACATGGAAAGCCACGTCCGGCAGACGGTGGCGCTGGCGGCGAAGCTGAACCTGCCGGTGGTGGCGACGCATCCGACCCAGTTTCTGACGCGCGAAGAATTCATCGCACACGAGGCACGCACCTGTATCGCCGAAGGCGAGATCCTCGCCAATGCGCGCCGCGTCAAGCGCTTCAATGAGCAGCAGGCATTCAAGTCGCAGGCCGAGATGGTCGAGCTGTTTGCCGACATGCCGGCCGTGTTGCAAAACTCGATCGAGATTGCCAAGCGCTGCAACCTGCAACTGGAATTGGGCAAGCCGAAGCTGCCGCTGTTCCCGACGCCGGACGGCATGTCGCTCGATGACTTCCTGGTGCAGCAGGCGAGAACCGGGCTGGAAGAACGCCTGGTGCAGCTGTTCGCCGATCCCGAGAAGCGCGAGACGAACCGTGCGCGCTATGAAGAGCGCCTGAAATTCGAAACCGACACCATCATCAAGATGGGCTTCCCCGGCTACTTCCTGATCGTGGCGGACTTCATCCAGTGGGGCAAGAACAACGGCGTGCCGGTCGGGCCGGGCCGGGGCTCCGGTGCGGGTTCGCTGGTGGCGTACGCGTTGAAGATTACCGACCTCGATCCGCTCGAATACAACCTGCTGTTCGAACGCTTCCTGAATCCGGAACGGGTATCGATGCCCGACTTCGATATCGACTTCTGCCAGGAGAACCGCGATCGCGTGATCCAGTACGTGAAGGATCGCTACGGCCGCGACGCGGTGTCGCAGATCGCGACCTTCGGCACGATGGCGGCCAAGGGCGCGGTGCGCGATGTCGGCCGCGTGCTCGACATGAGCTATACCTTCTGCGACGGCATTTCCAAGCTGATCCCGTTCAAGCCGGGCAAGCTGGTGACGATCGCCGACGCGATCGAGGAAGAGCCGCTCTTGAAGGAGCGCATGGAAAACGAAGAAGAGGTCAAGCAATTGCTCGATCTCGCGCAGCAGGTCGAAGGCATCGCGCGCAACATCGGCATGCACGCCGGCGGCGTCCTGATCGCGCCGGGCAAGCTGACCGATTTCTGCCCGCTGTACACGCAGGGCGGCGATTCGGGCGTGGTGTCGCAGTACGACAAGGACGACGTGGAAGCGGTCGGCCTGGTGAAGTTCGACTTTCTGGGGCTGACCACGCTGACGATTCTCGACCGCGCCGTGCGCTACATCAAGCGGCTCGATCCGGCGATGGCGGATTTCTCGCTGGAGAAATTGCCGCTCAACGACCGCGCTTCCTATGAGCTGCTGACCAAGGCGAAAACGGTCGCCGTGTTCCAGCTTGAAAGCCGCGGCATGCAAGGCATGCTGAAGGATGCGCGGCCCGACCGCTTCGAGGACATCATCGCGCTGGTGGCGCTGTATCGCCCAGGCCCGATGGATCTGATCCCGGATTTCTGCCGACGCAAGCACGGCGAACGCTTCGAATATCCCGACCCGCGCACCGAAGGCATCCTGTCCGAAACCTACGGCATCATGGTGTATCAGGAGCAGGTGATGCAGATGGCGCAGGTCATCGGCGGTTACTCGCTCGGCGGCGCGGACTTGCTGCGCCGCGCGATGGGCAAGAAGAAGCCGGAAGAAATGGCGGAGCACCGCCTGATCTTCCGCGAAGGCGCGGCGAAGAACGGGCTGTCGCAGGAGAAGGCCGACGAGATTTTCGATTTGATGGAAAAGTTCGCGGGCTACGGCTTCAACAAGTCGCACGCCGCCGCGTATGCATTGCTGTCGTATCACACTGCATACCTGAAGGCGCATCATCCCGCCGCGTTCATGGCGGCCAACTTGTCGCTCGCGATGGACGACACCGACAAGATCAAGATTCTGGTCGAAGACGCGGTTGACGTGTGCGGCCTCACGCTGCTGCCGCCGGACATCAACCTGTCGGTTTATCGCTTCACGCCGGTCGGCGAGCCGGGCCAGAAGGCGAACAAGATCCGCTACGGCCTCGGCGCAGTCAAGGGCTCGGGCCAGAATGCCATCGAAGCGATCATCGCGGCGCGGCAGGGTGGACCGTTCGCCGACTTGTTCGATTTCGTCAAGCGCGTCGACAAGCGCCAGATCAACCGCCGCACGATCGAAGCGCTGATTCGCGCCGGCGCATTCGACAGTCTCAATGCGGATCGCGCGGTGCTGCTGGCGTCGGTGAATTTCGCGATGGAATGCGCGGAACAGGCCGAGGCCTCGGCCAATCAGGTCAGCCTGTTCGGCGACGCGGACTCCGGCATGGAAGCACCGCTGGAATACGTGAAAGCCCCGCCATGGAGCGACAAGCAAAGGCTCACGGAAGAAAAGGTCGCACTCGGTTTCTACCTGTCCGGCCACCTGTTCGACGCCTATGCGGACGAGGTGCGAAAGTTCGCCCGCACGCCGCTGGTGAAGCTGGAGCCGGCGCGCGACCAGCGCCTGATCGCCGGCGTGATCACCGCCGTACGCACCCAGATGACCCAGCGCGGCAAGATGGTGATCGTGACGCTGGACGACAAGACGGCGACGGTGGATGTCACGGTGTACAACGAACTCTTCGATCCGAACCGCAACCTGTTCAAGGAGGATGAATTCCTCGCCGTGCAGGGCAAGGTGTCCGAGGATCGCTTCTCCGGTGGCTTGCGCATCACGGCGGACAAGGTGATGGATATCGCGACGGCGCGCGTGCAGTTCGGCAAGCAGTTTGCATTCTCGCTGTCGAATCGCATCGATGCGGCACAGATCAAGACCATCCTCGCGCCGTATCGCTCCGATACCGGCCTGCCGCTGACGATGCGCTACGCGCTGCCGGGCGTCGGTTGCGAAATTCGCCTGGCTGACGACTGGCGCGTGTCGCCGGTCGATGCGCTGAAGCAGACCCTGTTCGACCGGCTGGGAGTGCAGGGCGCGACGGTGGAATACTGAACGCGTTTCCCAGTCGTATCCTGGTTGACTGACAACAACCCGCTGTCCGAAAGGCCAGCGGGTTTTTTATGCAGCACTTACTGCGGATTCCCGAACAGCTTTGACACCACCGCGCGGACCCACATATTGGCTTCATCCTTGTGGTACTTCCGATGCCAGTGCTGTTTCAAGTCGAAATAGGGAATTTCCATCGGCGGTTTGATCAAGCGGATGTTGGCGATCCTGGCAAAGGATTCGCCGACGGCGTACGGTACAGTCACCAGAAGATTCGTCGATGCGATGATGAACGGAATGGACATGAAGTGCGGTGTGGAGAGCACGACATGCCGTTCGATCTTGTGCTTCTGGAGCAGCTGCTCGAAGATTTCCTGACTCCGTCCTTCTGCCCGGACTACCGCGTGGCCCAGACGAAGAAAGTCCTTCATGGAAAGTTGTTCCCCCTTGATCGGGTGATCCGCATTCAGCAGGCAGATGAAGGAATGCGGAAACAGGCGCTGCTGGAAAAAATTCCGCTTCTTCAGATCGGGGAAGTAGCCGCAGGCGAGGTCGACATCGCCACTCTCGAGTCCATTCGCGATCTCGTTCGGCGGCAGCGTCACGGATGATACCGATGCATTGGGCGCATGCTTTTCGAAATACGCGAGCAGCTTCGGCAGGAAGGTCATCTCGCCGATGTCCGACAGTGCGAACGTGAACTTGCGCGTCGTCGCTGCCGGGTCGAAGGCCTCGTTCAACAGCACATTGGATTTCACGCGCTGCAGGATGTCCTTCGTTGGCGCGATCAGCGACAGTGCGCGCGGCGTCGGCTCCATGCCGTGAGAGGTGCGAATGAAAAGCGGATCGCCTAGGCTGGCGCGCAGCTTGTTCAGCGCAATGCTGACCTTGGGCTGGGTCCACCCCAGCCGTTGCGCGGCGCGGCTCACGCTGCGTTCTTCCGTGACCGCCAGCACGACCGGCAGCAGGTTCAGATCAATGTCGAGATCCCACATGATATTTGAAATTCGAATAAATGTTATGTGCCAAATGCCATTGATATATAACACGAACGCATTAACATGACATGAAAGCGCCAACCGACAAGAGCGTGCATTCATTCCGATAACGAAACCAGGAGACAACCCATGCATCGCATGAAGACCGCGCTTTGCTGCGCCGGACTGATCTTGACCGGCCTGACTTCCACAGCACTTGCACAAGGAACCATCAAGGTCGGCGTCATCACGACGCTCTCGGGTACCGCCGCAGAAAGCGGCGCGCAGATGCGGGCCGGCATCGAGACCTATCTGCGCCTGCATGGCGATTCGGTTGCCGGCAAGAAGATCGAGATCATTTACAAGGACGATACCGGCACGATGCCGGATGTCGCGAAACGTCTCGCCACAGAGCTGATCACGCGCGACCGTGTCGATATTCTCGCGGGCTTCGTGTTCACGCCGAACGCGATGGCGGCCGCAGGCATCGCGGATCAGGCGAAGAAACCGATGGTGGTGATGAATGCCGCTGCGTCCGCCATCACCTCGCGTTCGCCGTACGTGACGCGTGTCTCCTACACGATTGCGCAGTCGGCCAAGCCGCTCGCTGAATGGGCATACAAGTCCGGCTCGCGCCGCGTGTTCACCGTCGTCTCCGATTACGGTCCAGGCCTCGATGCCGAAACCTGGTTCAACAACACCTTCACCGGACTGGGCGGCAAGATCGTCGGCTCGGTGCGCATGCCGCTATCCACGGTCGACTATGGCGCCTTCGTGCAGCGGATCAAGGATGAGAAGCCGGATGCCGTGCATGTATTCCTGCCCAACGGCCAGCCTATGGTGTCGTTCACCAAGGCATACCGCGAGAAGGGCCTCGACAAGGCAGGCATCCGCTTCCTCGGCGGCGAAGGCTGGGGCGACGATGACGTGCTGGGCGAGGGCGGCGATGCGCTGGTCGGCATCTATTCCTCCGGCTTCTATTCCTACACCCGGCCGGGTGCGGAAAATGCAAAGTTCCTCGATGCATTCTCGAAGACGGTCAATGGCAAATTCAAGCCGAGCTTCCTCGCGGCCTCCTCCTATGACGGCATGGCGCTGATCGCGAGGACGCTGGCCAAGACCAACGGCAATGCCGATGGCGCGGCATTCATGGAAGCCGTCAAGGGCTATTCCAGCACCAGCCCGCGCGGCACCGTGACGATCGATCCGGCCACCCGCGACATCGTGCAGACGATCTACATCCGTCGCATCGACAGGCAGGCCGGCAAGCTGGTCGCCACCGAAATCGACAAATTCGACGGGGTGAAAGACCCGGTCAAAGAATCCACCAAGTAAAGAAAAAATACGATCATGTTTCCGATGAATCAATGGTATGTCGCGGCGTATGCCTGGGAACTCCAGGACAAACCTGTCGCACGCACGATACTCAACCGTCCGCTCGTCCTGTTCCGTACCGTTGCCGGTGAAGTTGCGGCATTGGACGACCGCTGCTGTCACCGTGCACTGCCGCTTTCCTGCGGCATAATTGACAAGGGCGGCATTCGCTGCGGTTATCACGGATTGCTTTATGCGCCGAACGGTCAGTGCGTCGAGATACCGGGGCAGGCGCGCATTCCATCCAAGTGCCGCGTCGAGGCATACAAGGTGGCCGAGCGCAACCAGATCGTCTGGATCTGGCTGAGCGATCAGCCTGACAGCGAGCCGACGTCACTGCCTCCGGAAATCGCCGCGCATGACGACCCGCGCTACAAGTACAAGGGCGGCCTGTTCCATTACAACGCGCCGTATCAGTTGATCCATGACAATCTGCTGGACCTGAGTCATCTGGGCTACGTGCATTTGAAAACCATTGGCGGCAATCCGCAGATTCACATGGAAGCGCCGACCCGGGTTGAAAGCGACGACGACTACGTGCGCGTCGTGCGCTGGATGAAGGCATCGCAGCCGCCGGCGACCTACAGCCAGGCATGGCCGTTCAAGGGATTGATCGACCGCTGGCAGGAAATCGATTTCCACGTCTCGCATCTGAACATCTGGACCGGTGCGGTTGATGCCGATACGGAGCCGCTCGACAACCCGAATCGTGGCGGTTTCCATATGCGCGGTTTCCACGGCATCACGCCGGAGACGGAGACGACCTCGCATTATTTCTGGACCATTGCCAGCAACTCCCATCCGGACAGGCCCGACATGAGCGAGCTGGTGTATAGCCAGACCGAAGCAACTTTCGCGGAAGACAAGGTGGTGATTGAAGCGCAGTATCAGAACATGTGCCGCTTCGGGGATCTGCCGATGATCGATATCCATGTCGATGCGGGCGCCAATCGTGCACGCCGCATTATCGATCGCTTGAACAAGGCCGCGCTGCAGTCCTGATTGTGCGATGGCGCCGGACGCCCTGTCCGGCGCGCCATCCTCACGCGTGCAACACGGCTTGCGATTGATGGCTGCGTCCGGCAACCAGGCCCGTCAAGCCCGAGCAATCCCGGGTTGGCTGATCAAGCACCTTCCATGCTTTTTCCAGATACGCGCCATCCGGGTGGATGCCCGTTTCAAACCCCATGCCTGCCAGCAGGCGGCGCATCGGTTCGTTGTCCGACATGATGTCGCCTTCGAGGCGCTCGATCCCTGCTGCGCGTGCGATGCAGATCACATTGCGCAGCAGCCGTGTTGCGATGCCGAGGCGCTGCCATGCGTCGGTCACGACCACTGCAAATTCGCCGCGCAGCGGATACGGGTCGGCTGCGCACTGCGCCATGCCGACTGCAACTTCATCTTTCCCTTTCCCGCTCACTGCCAGCAAGGTCATCGAGCCCATTGGGTCGGCTTGCACGAAGCGGTCGAGCAAATCGGGCGTCAATTCGCGCACTGGATAGAAGAAGCGGTGATAGCGGCTTTCCATCGACAAGCCGCGCACCATGTCCTGCATCAGTGGCGCATCGCCGGATTGCGCGACGCGGATGGCGACAGCCGCGCCGTTCTTCAGCCGCCAGCGATCGCGCATCGGCGCGGACGGCGATGCGCCATTGCCGGGACCAGGCCGCAGGTATCGCCACCAGTGGAAGGAGGGAAGCAGGCGCTGTTCCATCGTGTCCTCCATGTTGTTTCGGCTTATGCCGTCTGCGCTTGCGGGCCGGACCGCGGCTGCCAGGGCCGCCGTCCGGATGCGCTGCCGCATGCGGCACGATCTGCGCAGGCATGTTGCAGCCGAAACTCGGTTCGCCCGATCGGGGTCAGCAGCGCCGCGCCGTTGCGATCGAGCGTGAATGATTCCCCCGCTTGCAGCACGACGTCGCGCGGGTCGCGGTCCTGCGTGATCCAGACGGTGCCCGACAGTGCGCGCACGCTCCAGCCGAGTGCGTCATGCATGGCGAGATGCTGTTCTCCCTGCAACCGGACCGTGCTGCCATGCGGGTTCAATTCCATCGTTGTGTGATCCGGCGGCTGGCGGTTTTCGTATCGCGGCGAGGAGCCGGTATTGGCATGGATGGCAGCGCGCATGACGTTCTCCTTTGCTGACGGGAGGCGCTCGTCGATATGGCCTCTGTGAAGCACATTATGGTTTGTTGCCAGATAATTACAATCCGACAAAATGGAATAAGATTGTTCTCAATGAAGAACAATAAATCGATGCGAAGGAGAGACGATGGAACGACTCGCGGAAATGATGACGTTTGCCAAGGTGGTGGAAACGAAAAGCTTTTCAAGCGCCGCGCACATGCTGAACACGTCGAAATCGCTGGTCAGCAAGCAGGTCAGCAGCCTGGAAAGTGCGCTCGGCGTCAGATTGCTCAACCGCACCACGCGCCGCATGAGCCTGACGGAAATCGGTGCGGCGTATTACGAACACTGCGTGCGCATCAGCCACGAAATCGATGCCGCAACGCAAACCGTGACGCAACTGCAGGCCGAGCCGCGCGGCGTGCTGAGAATCACCTCGCCGGTGATCTTCGCCTCGCTGCATCTTGCGCCGGCATTGCGGACCTTTCTGCAGCGTCATGAAAACGTGGAGGTCGAACTCAATGCGAGCGACCGCATGGTCGATATCGTCGATGAGGGTTACGACCTCGCCATCCGCATCACCGATCATCCTGCGCCCGCGATGGTGGCACGCAAGATCGCGCCGGTACGCTGGGTCACGGTCGCGTCGCCGGAATATCTCGCACGCCACGGCACGCCGCACACGCCGCAGGATTTGCTGAACCACCAATGCCTGCTCTACCAAGGCATACCGGCGCCCCGCAGCGGCGGCTGGCATTACCGGATCGGGAACAAGGAAGTCGTCCTGCCGATCTCCGGAAAATGCCGCGTCAACAATTCGGAAGTGTTGCTGCAACTTGCGTTGGATGGCATGGGGATCGTGCTGTTTCCCACCTATATCCTTGGCCGCTACCTGAAGAGCGGCCGCTTGAAGGTGATCCTGCCGGACAGCGAAGCCAACCCGGATACGTCGCTCTACGCGACCTACATGCCCAATCGCTACATGCAGCCGAAGGTGCGCGCGTTCATCGATCATCTGATGGAGCACTTCGGGCCGCAGCCGGATTGGGACCGGTTTTGAGCGAGGCCTGAGCGCGACTCAGGTCTCGATGCGATCTTCCGGCTTGGGATGGGCGGACAAGCCGCTTTCGGCCTTGATCAAGCCGCTGCGCATGCGTTCTTCCACGCGCTGGCGATTTTCCGATTCGGTGGCACGTGTATTTTCCCGATGCCACAAATGAAAGACTTCGGTCGAGAACGCGCCACCCTTGCGCCTGACGCCGTGCCGCGCAAGGCGCAGCACGAGGTCGGCGTCTTCATGGCCCCAGCCGACAAAGCTTTCATCGAACCCGTTCACCGCCGCATAGTCGCTGCGCCACATGGCGAGATTGCAGCTCTTGATCCTGCTCCACTTGACCGAACGGTAATGGCGCAAGCGTGTATCGGGGAAGTGCAGCAGCGGAACGACCTTGTTGGCGTTGCCGAGGATTCTTTGCATCATCCAGTACGGCAAGCCCATGGAGTGAACCGGGGCGGACGCGTCCGTGGACAGCAGACGTTGCGTGAATTGCTCCGACAGCAGCACGCGGCTGCCCGACACCATGAAGCCCGCTTCCGCCAGCAGCCGGTGCCTGGCGACGAAATCGGGTCGCGGAACGCAATCGCCATCGAGGAAAATGAGATATTCACCACGCGAAGCGAACACGCCGAGATTGCGCGCAGCCGATGCCCTGAAACCGTCATCCGGTTGCCATGCATGAACGAAGCGCTGCGGTCCGCGGCTCCGGCTGGTTTTGCGGAACGGCAGGATGGCTTGTCGCGTGGGCTCGGCCGAGCCGTCGTCCGCGATGATCACTTCAAAGTTCCGGTCGGTCTGATCCAGCAGCGCATGCATCACCTCCGTCAGCGCATCCGGTCGATTGTAGGTGGTGACGATGACCGAAATCAGCATGTCATTTTTTGAAGTCATGTTTCGAAGCTGGCGTGTCGTTGACAAGTTTTCACAAGGGTTGCGCACATGGCGATCAGCGCCTGTCCACGGTATTTGCGGACGATGACGCAAGCGGATCCTGTTGATCGAGCAGCCAGATTTTCAGGTACCGGTAGTAGCTGCCTTCCGCATTGGAAATTGCCAGCGCCAGACCGTTCGCGCCATCCAGAAAGCCCAGGCGCAGGAAATAGGTGCGCATGAAAGCCCACATGCCATGCAGTACGGCCTGGCCCACACTGGCGCGCCTGCCGCGCGCGTAAGCTTGTCGTGCAGATAGTGTGGAATAGTTGTCAATTTTTTGCAGCACTTGCGAAAAATCCCGGAAGCTGTAATGCAGCATCACGGACTTGAGGCGTTGCGTACTGCCTTCGACGACCAGGTGCTCATGCACGATGTCGTTGGTGAATTTCGCCTTCCCGCGCCTGAACAGGCGCGTCACGTAGTCGGGCGTCCAGCCGGAATGCTTGATGAAGCGGCCGCAATACCACGAGCGGCGCGAAATGTCGCAGGCGTCGGCCGATGCGCGTTGTTCAATCGCCTGCCTGATCTCATCGGCGAGTTCCGGCGTGATGCGTTCATCGGCATCGATCGACAGCACCCATTCGCCGCGCGCAGCCTCGAGTGCGCGGTTTTTCTGCGGGCCGAATCCCGGCCAATCCGTGGTCTCGATGACAACAGCGCCGGCCGCGCGCGCCAGTTCGACCGTGCCATCCGTGCTGCCGGAGTCGACCACGATGATCTCGTCCGCGAAATCCACGCTATTCAGACATGCCTTGATGTTATGCACTTCATTCTTCGTGATCAGGATCACGGACAGGCGAACCGCCGCTGTTTCGGGAGGGGTATTCATTGTTTGTTTTGCACGATATTCGGATGGCGACAGAAAGAGGCGCTTGGATTATAGGGCATCGGTTTGCGCTTGCGATGGGCTGCCAGGGCGCGGCGTTCCGGCGCGAGACGCATGGTGTCGATTCGGGATAATCCAATATAATCGCGCAGGCTTTCGCGGAACGGCGGCCTGGCAATTAAAGGGAATGGATTTGATGAGGATATCGGGAGTGGCGGCCACGCGCATGGCGGGTTGGTTCTTCGTGCTGGCGCTGTTTTTTGTTTCGACATCCACGGCGCTGACGAACGTTTTCGTATGGCTGGCTTACCTGAGCTTTCCATTTGCGCTGTATGCAGACAGGGAATTGCGGGACGGCTTGCGTTTGCGGCCATCCTTGCTTGCGCTTGCATTGTTCGGACTGTTCATCCTCGGCACCCTGTGGACCATCGCGCCCGCCAATGAGGTGCGCGGCGGTATCGGCAAATACCTCAAGTTGCTGTTGATTCCGCTGGGCATGGCGCTGGCCTGGCGCGACGACAAGTTGACGAAGCGCGCGATGATCGCGTTCATGGCCGGTGCGGCCATTCTTGCCGTTTCCTCGTATCTCGCGCGGCTGGGCCTGGTTCCGGGAAGCATCGGCATCAAGCGCGTGCCCGACCCGCACAATGCGGTGGTTTTCAAGAATCACATCACGACCGGCGTCCTGCTCGGCTTTGCCGCAGTGGCGTGCTTTGCTTATTACCATTACGCGGCGACGACGCGCACGCGGATACTCTCGATTGTTGGCGGACTCTTTTTTGCGTTCCCGATCATTTTTCTGACGCAGGGACGTACCGGTTACATCGTGTTGTTTGTCGGCTTGATGGTGCTGTCGCTCGCGCGGTTTCATGCCAGACCGAAAATGCTGGTGATCAGCATCATGACCGTGCTCATGTTGTTCGCCGGTACTTACTTTATGTCGAACAATGTCAAATCCCGCGTTCAGCGTCTCGTTTCAGAGATGGAAAATCATTCCGGTTCGCCTGCCGGCTCGGAGGTATTCAGTTCAAGCGGCATTCGCCTGGCGTTTTATCGCGGCGGCCTGAGGCTGATTGCGGAAAACCCCTTGCTGGGTTCGGGAACCGGTTCGTTCCAGGAAGCATTTTCCCCCATCGCAAAAACGGTATGGCCGGTAGGCAGTGAGATGCAGTCGCGCCGGCATCAACCGCACAGCGAAATCATCCTGATCGGCGTGCAGCTGGGCGCAGCGGGGCTGGTGCTGTACGCATTGCTCATGGCATCGCTGGCTTTCGGCGGCCGCAAGAACGCCTCCTACGCGGCGGACTGCGTGCTGATACTGTGCGGGGTCTTCTTCATCTCGGCCATGTTCAACAGTTTGTTGTGGGATGTCACGGAAGGCCACTGGTTCGCGCTCCTTGCCGGTTGCCTGTATGCGCAGGCGCGGCGCGGCGTCCCGATGCGATGGGGCGGCGGCGCGGCCGTCGCGGATCGCGTCGGTTAGTATGAACAATCCAATTCCCGATCGCAGCCGCTGCCAGGCGGTGCCGATTGATTTTCAAGCAAGGTTGCACATGTTGATACAGCGAGCTGAACAATGAAACCGCCGACGCACTTCAAGCGTCTCGCCCTGATGCTTCCTCCGTACAAGGGCCGCCTCGCGCTGGCGTTCATCGGCATGATGGTGACGGCGCTGACCGAGCCGTCCCTGGCGGCGATGATGAAGATCCTGCTGGACAAGGGCTTCTCCGGCGCACCGTCGTTCTCGCTGTGGGCCGTGCCGGTCTTCGTGGTCGGGATTTTCACCTTGCGCGGCGCTTCCACCTTCACGACCACGTACATGATGACGTGGGTTTCGACGCGCTTGCTCAACGAGTTGCGGCAGCAGATGTTCAACCGCCTGCTCGACGTGCCCGTCAGCTTTTATGTGACAGGCTCATCGGCGCGGGTGATCAATTCGATGATGTTTGAAGTGCAGCAGATCATCGACATGATCCGCAACGTGTTCACGTCCCTGATTCGCGACACCCTGACGGTGATCGGTCTGCTGGGCTATCTGCTGTGGCTGAACTGGCGTCTGACGCTGATCACGCTGGTGCTGCTGCCGCTGATCGCGGTCGTGGTGCGCATGACGGGCAAGCGCCTGCGCAAGCTGAACAGCGACTATCTCGCGGTCAACGCCGAGTTGACGCAGGTCATCGAGGAAACCACGCGGGCGCAGCAAGTCATCAAGATCTTCGGCGGCAATCACTACGAACAGACGCGTTTCGCAGCCCGCGCCGGCAAGCTGCGCAGCTATGCGATGCGCATGGCCAGCACCTTCGCCGCGACGGTGCCGATCACGCAGATCATGACGGCCTGTGCGGTGTCGGTGGTGATCGTGATTGCCTTGATCCAGTCGGGCCGAGGCGAGGCGACTGTCGGCGGTTTTGCATCATTCATCACCGCGATGCTGATGCTGCTGACGCCGCTGAAGCATATCGCCGAAGTCAACGGGCCCTTGCAGCGCGGGATGGCGGCGGCCGAGGCGGTGTTCGCGCTGATCGATACCGCGCCGGAGCGCGGCGACGGCAAGCGACTGACGGGGCGCGTCGACGGCAGGCTGGAGTTCGTCGACGTCGGCTTCTCCTATCCGGGGCAGAACCAGCCTGCGCTTGCCGGCATCGATCTGAAGATCATGCCGGGCGAGACCGTGGCATTCGTCGGCATGTCGGGCGGCGGCAAATCGACGCTGGTCAACCTGGTGCCGGAGTTCTATCGCGTCACCAGCGGCGAAATCCGCCTCGATGGCGAGCCGATCGGACAGCTTGCACTGGAAAGCCTGCGCGCGCAGATCGCGATGGTGAGCCAGAACGTCGTGCTGTTCGACGATACCGTGGCGGCCAATATCGCGTATGGCGACGCGAATCCGGATCGTGCGCGTATCGAGGCCGCGGCGAGAGCGGCGCATCTGAGCGAGGTGATCGCGAACTTGCCGCAAGGGTTGGAAACGCCGGTCGGAGACAACGGCATGCGCCTGTCGGGCGGTCAGCGCCAGCGCCTCGCCATTGCGCGCGCAATCTACAAGGATGCGCCGATCCTGATCCTGGACGAAGCGACTTCGGCGCTCGATTCGGAATCCGAGCGCGCCGTGCAGGCGGCGCTGGACGAGCTGATGCAAGGCCGCACGACGCTGGTCATTGCGCATCGCCTGTCCACGATTGAACGGGCAGACCGCATTGTCGTGCTGGTGGGCGGCCGGATCGTGGAATCGGGGCCGCATGCGGAGCTTCTTGCCAGAAATGGGGTCTATGCCAATCTGTACCATCTGCAGTTCGAAAAGGAGCTTGCATCATGACCAACACGCCGCCCATCTCCCGCTTCCCCGTGCCCGAGTTGATTGAGTTGCCGGATGACATCAAGCAGATGATTCTGGCCGTGCAGGAAAAGGCAGGCTTTGTGCCGAATGTCTTTCTTGCCCTCGCGCATCGGCCCGATGAATTCCGCGCATTCTTCGCCTATCACGATGCGCTGATGCTGAAGGACACCGGCGGCCTGACCAAGGCCGATCGCGAAATGATCGTCACCGCGACCAGTGCAAGGAACGGTTGCCTGTATTGCGTGGTGGCGCATGGCGCACTGGTGCGCATCTACTCCAAGCAGCCGCTGGTGGCCGACCAGATCGCGGTGAATCACTTGAAAGCCGATATCATGCCGCGCCAGAAGGCGATGCTGGATTTTGCGCTCAAGGTTTGCCTGCGTTCGCAGGACGTGACCGAAGACGATTACGCGCTCTTGCACCAGCACGGATTCGATGACGAAGATGTCTGGGACATCGCCGCGATCACCGCCTTCTTCGGCTTGTCCAACCGCATGGCGAACGTGGTGTCCATGCGGCCGAACGACGAGTTTTACCTGATGGGACGGGTGCCGCGCACATGACATCCGTTGCATCCGGCGTGCCTCGTATTCTCGTCATCTCGCCGAACTGGATCGGCGATGCGGTGATGGCGCAGCCATTGCTGCAACTGCTGCGCCAGCGGCATCCCGATCACCCGATCGATGTGCTTGCACCGGGCTGGGTGGCGCCGGCATGGCGGGCGATGCGCGAGGTTGACACAGTGCTGGAAGCGCCGTTCAGGCATGGTGCGCTGCAATTGCGGGAGCGCCGCGAGTTTGCCGCGCGTCTGAAGCAAAGAGGCTATGCCGAGGCCTACGTGCTGCCCAACACGCTGAAGTTCGCGCTGATTCCCTGGCTGGCCGGGATTCCGCGCCGGGTCGGGTATCGCGGCGAAATGCGGTACGGCCTGCTCAACGTCATCCATCGTGACAATCGTGCCGCGCCTCGTCCCATGGTGTCTTTCTATGCCGCGCTTGCCGCACCACCTGCGCGCGAGGTGCCGGCACCGTCCGCGCTGCCGCGTCCGTCGCTGAACGTGCCTGAGGTGCAGCAAGAGGCCGCCTTGTCGAGGATCGGATTGCGCATGGAGCTGCCGCTGGTGGTATTTGCGCCGGGTGCCGAATTCGGATCGGCCAAGCGTTGGCCGACGTCGCATTTTGCCGATCTGGCGAAGATCATCCTGCGTGCGCATCCGCAGGCACAGATCGCCTTGCTCGGTTCCGGAAAAGACAAGCCGGTGTGCGACGAGATCGTCGCCGCAGCGCCGGGCGTACACAACCTTGCCGGTGTTACCTCGCTGGGCGACGCGATTGCCCTGATCGCGAAAGCGAATGCCGTGGTGAGCAACGATTCCGGCTTGCTGCACATCGCCTCTGCCTTGAATCGGCCGATCGTGGCAATCTACGGGCCGACTGATCCGAAACACGCGCCGCCGTTCTCGGATGTCGCCACGTCATTGTGGCTCGGGCTGGAATGTTCGCCCTGCAAGCAGCGCGAATGTCCCTTGGGTCATCACCGATGCATGAAGGAAATTTCCGCAGAAATGG
Organism: Noviherbaspirillum cavernae; assembly: GCF_003590875.1. Taxonomy (NCBI): domain Bacteria; kingdom Pseudomonadati; phylum Pseudomonadota; class Betaproteobacteria; order Burkholderiales; family Oxalobacteraceae; genus Noviherbaspirillum; species Noviherbaspirillum cavernae. The sequence continues at coordinate 3,007,758 of NZ_QYUN01000002.1, read as the reverse complement.
CATGGGAGCCGTTGCAGCCCGTATTGGCGTCTCATTGAGGCGAGGGTGAACCCGGCCGCGTGTCCGCTCATGCTGCGGACACGCTCCCTGCTGCAAGCGAGGCGCGTTCAGCCGGCCGCGTCGATCCGGGCGCCGCGCTTGACCCCCGCATTCACCACTGCCTGGCACGGATTCCCGCCGATCGCATACGCCAGATCGCCCGGACGGTCAATCGCCCACAGCGCAAAATCCGCAAGCTTGCCGACTGCCAGACTGCCGCAATCCTTTTCCATGCCGAGCGCCCTGGCTGCGTGGATGGTCGCGCCTGCCAGCGCTTCCTGCGGCGTCATGCGGAAGATGGTGCATGCCATGTTCATCGCCAGCAGCAGCGAGGTCATGGGCGAGGTGCCGGGGTTGCAGTCGGTGGAAATGGCGATCGGCACACCGGCGTCGCGCAATGCCTGCAGCGGCGGGAATTTGGTTTCGCGCAGGAAGTAGAACGCGCCAGGCAACAGCACGGCGACGGTGCCGGCGGCGGCCATCGCGGCGATGCCTTCGTCCGACAGATATTCGAGGTGATCGGCGGAGAGACCGCGATAGCGGGCGGTGAGTGCCGCGCCGCCCTGATCGGAGAGTTGTTCGGCGTGCAGTTTCACCGGCAGGCCGCGTTCCTTTGCCGCCTCGAATACGCGTTCGGTCTGCGCGCTGGAGAAGCCGATTTTTTCGCAGAAGGCATCAACCGCGTCGGCCAGTCCTTCGTCGGCCAGCGCAGGCAGCATCTGTTCGCAGATCAGGTCGATGTAGGCGTCGGCCTGTCCCGCATACTCCGGCGGCAGTGCGTGCGCGCCGAGGAAGGTGGTCTTGACGCGCACCGGCAGCGTTGCGCCGAGCTTGCGCGCCACGCGCAGCATCTTGCGTTCGCTCTCGAGGTCGAGGCCGTAGCCGGATTTGATTTCGAGCGTGGTGACGCCTTCGGCCAGCAGATTGCGCACGCGCGGCAGGCTGGCGGCGTACAGCGCGTCTTCCGTCGCGGCGCGGGTGGCGCGCACGGTCGAGACGATGCCGCCGCCGCGCTTTGCAATCTCTTCATAGGCCACGCCGTTCAGGCGCGCTTCGAATTCGTCGCTGCGGTTGCCTGCGTACACGATGTGCGTGTGGCAGTCGATCAGGCCGGGCGTGAGCCAGCAGCCCTCGCCGTCGTGCGTTTCCTTTGCCTGATAACCGGCGGGCAGTGCGCTGCGCGCTCCCAGCCATGCGATGCGGCCATCCTTGACGGCGATCGCGCCGTCGCGGATGTCGCCGTAGCCGTTGGCGTCGGCAACAGTGGCGAGATGGACATTGATCCAGAGGGAATCCCAATGGAGAGGCTGATCAACGGGCATTCTTTGCTTCCTGTAATGAGAGATGGGCGATGTAAAGATCGGCGGGCGATGCGGAAGAGAGTTGAATCTGCTCGCCGTCGGTACTGCCGACCAGGACCGAATCGCCGGCGTCCAGCGCGATGCCTTGTCCGAGCGCGTTGCTGCACGCGATGTCGGCGCCGCGTGCGCAGTAGATGAACACTTGATCCGCGCGACGTGCCAGCGACGTGTCTCCGCAAAACTGCAGGCGTTCCAGCGCATGCGTCCAGCGCGTGCGGCGCGTCATGACGTTGAAATCCGTGATCGGGCCGTCGAGCAAGGTGGCTTCGATGCCTTGCTCGCCGCGAAAAACGAAGGGGGTGCTCGCCGCCGTCAGCGTCGCCTGCTGTGCGTCATCGACACGCAGCTGCAAGCCGCTGCCTTCGAGCACCGCCAGCGAGCGGTCGATTTCCGGAAAATGCGAGAACGGCCCCGATGTGGCGACCTGCGCCGAACTGATGCGCCATTCGAAATTGTCGAGCGTGGCATCGGCCGGTTCGATGGCGATCTCGGTCGTGATGCCGCCGCCGTTTTTCCAAGGCATCACCTTGCAATTGCTGGCGTCGAATTTGCGCATGATTAGCTGGTACGTTCGGCCAGCCGAGCCACGAAGCGGGCGGCGACGCGGGCGGTGCGCTGGTCGATGTCGTGATGCGGGTTCAGCTCGGCGATGTCGGCGACGCGCAGCTTGCCGCTGGCGGCCACCATGTCGACGATGGGTTCGATCACTTCCATCGGCACGCCGCGCGGCGCGGGTGCGCTGACGCCGGGCGCGACTGCGGCCGGCAGCACGTCAAGACAGATCGTGAAGTAGAGGTAATCGACTTGCGCGATGAAGTTCGCGAGCGTGGCGAGCGTCGGGTCGAGTTGCGCGACACCCATCTCGTCGTCCAGCCGCCACGTCACGCCCAGCTTGCGCGCGCGCTCGAACAGGGCTTCGGTGTTGGCGAAATTGCTGACGCCGAGGCAGCAGTACTGAAAGGGCCAGCCGCGTGCCTGGCAATCTTCCGCGATCTGGCGGAAGGGTGTGCCGGAACTGGCCTGTTCGGCCATGCGCAGGTCGAAATGCGCATCGAGGTTGATGACGCCGATGCGTGGCGCCTTCTCTTTTTTTGCGAGATGGCGCGCCAGGCCGCCGAAGGAGCCGAAGGCGATTTCATGTCCGCCGCCCAGGGCGATGGGCAGCAGGCCGCGATCCAGCAACTGATCGATTTCCGCCGACAGCGAGTTCTGCGCTGATTCCAGTCCGTCGTTCTTTTCCTCGGCGACGCACACGATGTCGCCGGCATCGTGGATGGAGGTGCAGCGGTGCACCGGCATGTTGCCGAGCACCGTGCGGATGGCGGCCGGGCCGTTCTTGGCGCCGATGCGCCCGTGATTGCGCGCCACGCCGGCGTCGCATGCGAAGCCGATCAGGGCGATGCCTTTGCCTTCCGTTGTCGCGGCAAGCGGGCGGACGATCTGGTGCCAGCGGCGGCCGAGTTCGCCTTCGGCGTTGTCGATGCGGCCTTGCCAGCGGCTCATGTCGGGTTGTTGATGCATGGTGTGGTCCTCGTTTTCTGCTTTTGCTCGGTGTCGGTTGCAGGGCGGGTCTCACCCGCCGCTGTGCATGATGGCGGGTGGGACCCGCCCTACGTTTTTACGCGACGTACAAATCGCCAAACAATTCACGGCAGGTCGCGCTCAGGTCGCCCTGCAGCACCATCTGTTTCGCCGCCTCGATATCCGGCGCGAACAAGCGGTCCTTGTCGTAGAACGCGACCTGCCTGCGCAAGCCTTCGTGCATCGCCGCCAGCTTCGGCGACGTTGCCAGCGGCTTGTGAAAATCGATGCCTTGCGCGGCAGCTAGCGCTTCGATGCCGATGATGGTCGCGGTGTTGTGCGCCATGTCGTGCAGGCGGCGTCCGGCGAAGGTCGCCATGCTCACATGGTCTTCCTGATTGGCGGAAGTCGGCAGGCTGTCCACGCTGGCGGGATGTGCGAGCGACTTGTTCTCGGAGGCCAGTGCCGCTGCCGTGACGTGCGCGATCATGAAGCCGGAGTTCAGGCCCGACGACTGCACAAGGAAGGGCGGCAGGCCCGAGAGCGTGGCGTCGATCAGCAGCGCGATGCGGCGTTCCGAGAGCGCGCCGATTTCGGCAATCGCGAGCGCCAGCGTATCGGCGGCGAAGGCGACCGGCTCGGCGTGGAAGTTGCCGCCGGAAATCACGTCGCCTTCCTTCGCGTAGACCAGCGGATTGTCGGTGACGGCATTGGCTTCGATCAACAGCGTGCGCGCGGCATTGCCGATCAGGTCGAGGCAGGCACCCATGACTTGCGGCTGGCAGCGCAGGCTGTAGGGGTCTTGCACGCGCTCGTCGTTGTCGAGATGCGAGCGGCGGATTTCGCTGCCTGCGAGCAGCTGGCGATAGATTTCCGCCAGCGCAATCTGGCCCGGCTGGCCACGCACCGCATGCACGCGCGGATCGAAGGGGGCATCGCTGCCCTTGGCGGCATCGACCGACAGCGCGCCGGTGACGGTTGCGGCTTCCAGCATGCGTTCGGCAAGGAAGAGGCCGTGCAGCGCGAGGGCGGTCGATACTTGCGTGCCGTTGATCAATGCGAGGCCTTCCTTCGCGGCCAGCACGACCGGTGCAATACCTGCTTCTTTCAATGCTATCTGCGCCGGCAATATCTTTCCTGCGACACGGACATTGCCTTCGCCCAACAACGCCAGCGTCATGTGCGACAGCGGCGCGAGATCGCCCGAGGCGCCGACCGAACCCTTGCACGGAATGCAGGGCATGATGCCGGCGTTGTGCATCGCGATCATGGTGTCGATCACGGTGGCGCGGATGCCGGAGTAGCCGCGTGCGAGGCTGCCGATTTTCATCGCGAGGATCAGGTGCACGATGGCGTCGTCGATCAACTCGCCACTGCCGACCGAGTGCGACAGGATCAGGTTGCGTTGCAGCTGTTCAAGCTGGTCGTCGGGGATGTGGGTCTTGGCGAGTTTGCCGAAGCCGGTGTTGATGCCGTAGGCGGGCGCGCCGCGGTCGACGATTTTCTGGACGGTTGCAGCGGAGGCGTTGATGCCTGCGTAGGCGGATTGGTCCAGCGTCAGCCTGGGGGCGTCGCGCCAGATTTGGCGGAGCTTGCTTAGGGTGAGGTTGCCGGGGTGGAGAGTCAGACTGTTTTGCATGGTCGATACCCTTTTATAAGGTGGTTCGGTCTTTGCTCGTCTTGCTATGAATATATGCTACGAAGAGAGAACTGTCGCATATCTCCGTCATTCCAGCGAACGCCGGGATCCGGGATCTTTCCTTCGTTACTGCCGTTGTTACTTCGTGGGGACAGGCCGGGGGTGGCCCGGCGGCCACTCACTTTCTTTGCTTCGCCAAAGAAAGTAAGCAAAGAAAGGCGACCGCACAGCCGCTGCCCTTCGGGTTCCCGCGAAAACAATGCAGCAAGCGGGAAGCGAAACGAACTCGCCCTCGCTGCGCGAGGACTCAGACAGGTTTCGCTTCTTTATCCGTTTGACACATCGCTTTCGCGGCAGCGTCACAGCGGAACTGCAAAACCCTCCGGCGCGACCGTGCGTGGTCTTGCCATGGGTAGGGTGGGCACACCGTGCCCACGCTGTTTCCTGCTCTTCTTGCGCTGCTTTACTTGATCATCGGCAGGTTCAAGCCATTGCGCTTGGCACACGCAATCGCCGTCTCGTAGCCGGCATCCGCGTGACGCATCACGCCGGAGCCGCAGTCGTTGACCAGCACCCGGCCCAGCCGCTTGGCTGCCGCCTCGGTGCCGTCGGCCACGATCACCACGCCGGAGTGCTGCGAGTAGCCCATGCCGACGCCGCCGCCATGGTGCAGGCTGACCCAGGTGGCGCCGCCGGCGGTGTTCAGGAGCGCGTTCAAGAGCGGCCAGTCGGACACGGCGTCGGTGCCGTCCTTCATGCTTTCGGTTTCGCGGTTCGGGCTGGCGACCGAGCCGGTGTCGAGGTGGTCGCGGCCGATCACGATCGGGGCTTTCAGTTCGCCGTTCTTGACCATTTCATTGAAGGCGAGACCGGCGATGTGGCGTTCGCCCAGGCCGAGCCAGCAGATGCGTGCCGGCAAGCCCTGGAAGGCGATGCGGTCGCGCGCCATGTCGAGCCAGTTGTGCACGTGCTTGTTGTCGGGGAACAGTTCCTTGATCTTGGCATCGGTCTTGTAGATGTCTTCCGGGTCGCCGGACAGCGCCACCCAGCGGAACGGGCCCTTGCCTTCGCAGAACAGCGGACGGATGTAGGCCGGCACGAAACCGGGGAAGTCGAACGCATTCTTGATGCCCTGATCCAGCGCGACCTGGCGGATGTTGTTGCCGTAGTCGACCACGTAGCTGCCGAGCGCCTGGAAGTCGAGCATGGCTTGCACGTGGATCGCGCAGGACTTGGCGGCGGCATCGCTCAATTTGGCGTGCTGGCTCTGGTCCTGTTGCGCGGCTTTCCATTGCGCGACAGTCCAGCCGGCCGGCAGGTAGCCGTTGATCAGGTCGTGCGCCGAGGTCTGGTCGGTGACGAGGTCGGGCTTGATGCCGCCGGCCTTGGCGCGCTTGACCAGTTCCGGCAGGATTTCGGCGGCGTTGCCGAGCAGGCCGATGGAGACGGCTTCCTTGCGTTCGGTGTGGTATTTGATCAGGGCGATGGCGTCGTCGATGTCCTTCGCCTGCTTGTCGAGATAGCGGGTGCGCAGGCGGAAGTCGATGCTGCTTTGCTGGCATTCGATGTTGAGCGAGACGGCGCCGGCCAGGGTGGCGGCCAAGGGTTGCGCGCCGCCCATGCCGCCCAGACCCGCGGTCAGGATCCAGCGCCCGGCGAGGCTGCCGCCGAAGTGCTGGCGGCCGGCTTCGCCGAAGGTTTCATAGGTGCCTTGCACGATGCCCTGGCTGCCGATGTAGATCCAGGAGCCGGCGGTCATCTGGCCGTACATGAACAGGCCCTTGCGGTCGAGTTCGTTGAAGTGCTCCCAGTTGCCCCATTTCGGCACGAGGTTGGAGTTGGCGAGCAAGACGCGCGGGGCGTCGGCATGGGTCTGGAACACGCCGACCGGCTTGCCGGATTGCACCAAGAGCGATTCGTCGTCGTTCAGGTTCTTCAGGACGTCGAGGATCTTGTCGTAGCATTCCCAGTTGCGGGCGGCGCGGCCGATGCCGCCGTACACCACGAGGTGCTTCGGGTTCTCGGCCACTTCGGGGTCGAGGTTGTTTTGCAGCATGCGGTAGGCCGCTTCGGTCTGCCAGCTCTTGCAGACCTTCTCGCTGCCGCGCGGCGCGCGGATCTCGCGGGATGCGTCCCAGCGCGGGTCGTTGGTCAGGGTGGTGTTCTCGGTGATGGTAGTCATGGTGTGTCCTTCAAACTCGTTGAGTGTGTCGATACAGGTATCAATGCAAACCCAGATAGGCCGCAGCTAAAGTTGGGTCGTTGCGCGCGTCGTCAGCCTTGCCTTGCCAGACGGTGCGGCCCGATTCGAGCACGCAGACATCGTCGGCCACCGACAGCACGCGGTCGGTGTTTTGTTCCACCAGCAGAATCGTCATGCCGTCCTGCTGCAATTGCTTCAGGGCGCGATAGCAGAGGTCGATGACCTTGGGCATCAGGCCCAGCGACAGTTCATCGATCATGATCAGCTTGGGTCGCGTCATCAGCGCACGGCCGATGGCGAGCATCTGCTGTTCGCCGCCGGACAGGTTGCCCGCCAGCGAGGTCAGGCGTTCGCCAAGGCGCGGGAACATGCTCAGCACGTAATCGCGGTCCTTCGCGAAATGCGAGGCCGGCTGGATCAGGCCGCCGACGCGCAGGTTGTCTTCCACGGTCAAGTCCTTGAACAGGCGACGGCCTTCGGGCGAGATGGCGATGCCGCGCTTGACGCGCTGCTCGGGCGAGAGCTTGCTGATGCTTTCGCCTTCGAACAGCATGTCGCCGCTTTTCATCGCGACGTGGCCCGCGACGCACATCAGTGTGGAGGATTTTCCTGCGCCGTTTGCGCCGAGCAGGCCGGTGATGCTGCCCGGCTTCAGGGTCAGCGACAGGTCGCCGACCGCTTCGAATGCGCCGTAGCCGCATGACATGTTTTTGATTTCAAGCATGAGCGTCTCCTGCGTGTGCTGTTTCCTTCACGCCTGCTTCCGCGATCGTGTCGCCGCCGAGATAGGCAGCGCGCACGGCGGGATCGTTCATCACCGCGCGCGGTTCGCCGCTGGCGATCTTGCGGCCGTTGTCCAGCACCACGAGGCGCTGGCAGATGCGCATCACTTCACCGAGGTTGTGCTCGATCAGGATGATCGTCACGCCCTGACGGTTGATCTCGGCGATGGTGGTGGCAAGCGCGTTCGCTTCCTTGGAATTGAGCCCGGCCAG